>JACRKC010000099.1 GCA_016235555.1 Verrucomicrobiota bacterium | reverse complement strand
GACCGCCGCTACAACCAAGGCCTCTGGTTACTGATCTCGATTCCAGTTAGACCAACGGCCCGTAGCTTTCAGACTTTCCGTTGCAGGCCCGCCGGGCGGGCTGCCCGGCCCCCGGCCGGGCCTACAGTCCAAAAGCAAGGTGACGTTGGTATTACACCCCCCGCCGCAGCCCACCCACCCGTAGCGGCCGAGGAGACGAGGCTTCCCGCCGCTCTGCTTGGGCTGGAGCGCGTTGCCCCCCAACGCGCTCGGGCCACGACGCGACGCCGGAACAGCGCGTGGGGTTCAACGCGCTCCGCCTCGATCTCATCGCTTCGTCAGCGAAACCCGATGCAGCGACCCATAAGAAACGCGACGCGGCGCAGCCCGGTGGCTGTAAGTGGCGGGAAATCCACTCGCTGGCGCTCGCGGCCACCTGTCACGAAACCTCCGTGTCGCCACACTATTGAGCCTCGCACAGTCAACTGACGCTGGACGTTCGGAGCAGGGCGGGTCTGTAATCTGCCCTCGAACCCTCCGCTCGCGAATCGACGGGTCACCGACCAGCCCTGCGTCAAACCACCCGCTTGGGATCGCCGCTCCGTCAGTCCATCACGCGAGCCTCAATCGTTCGACTGCACGCCCCCCGTTTAGAGGCGGTGCAGGTGGAACCCGCCGTCCACGTCGAAGCACGCGCCCGTGGAAAACGGGAAGCGATCCTCGGCGATCGCGCGCACGGCGCGGCCGATGTCCTCGGGCTTGCCCCAGCGACGGATCGGCGTGATGCCGCGCTCGTCGTGGATGATGAGCTTGTCGTATTTCTCCTTCACGCCGCCGGTCATGTCCGTGGCGATCACGCCGGGGCGGATTTCGTAGACGTTGATGCCGTCGTTCGCGAGGCGGTCGGCGAAGAGCTTGGTCATCATCGCCAAGCCTGCCTTCACCATGCAGTAGTCGCCGCGATTGATCGACGCGGTGTAGACGGAGATGGAGGTGATATTGACGATCCGGCCACGGAAACCCTCGGCGTCGGGCGCCTGCTTGAGCATCTGCTTCGCGCCGAGTTGCGAGAGAAAGAACGGGCCCTTGAGGTTGATCGCATAGAGGCGATCGAAGCTCTCCTCGCCGGCGTCGAGCAGGTCGGCGCGGACTTTCGGGGCGACGCCGGCGTTGTTCACGAGCAGATCGATGCGGCCGAATTTCGCCACGGCCTCGGCGACCAGGCGCTCGCGATCGGCGGCGACGGCGACGTCACCCTGCACGATGAAGCCGTCGCCGCCCGCCGCCTTGACGAGCGCGAGCGCCTCGGCGGCGGCCTCGGCGTTGCCGGCGTAGTTGATGGCGACGCGGGCGCCGGAGCGGGCCAGTTCGATCGCGATACCGCGGCCGATGCCGCGGGACGCGCCGGTGACGAGAGCGGTTTTCGTGGACATGCGGACGCGAACGAAAGCGAGTCGCGCCCGCGCGGCAATGTCGGATTCGGAGCGGAGCGGCGCATTTCAAGCGCTCGATTCGGCGGTTGAAAACCGCCGCTCCGGCCGCTCCGCGGACCCGACTGGCCGCGCGCGGAGCGCCCGGCCCACCGTTCGCGCCAATCACCATCGCCGACCGACCATGATGTTGTTGTAGGACCGGCCAGCGGCCGGGCCGACAGTCCAGGTCCGACGGGCAATTGGTCTGACAGGGTGTCGAACAGGCCTGTTTGTGGGCAGCAGGGCGGATTATCCTTAATCCGCCGTCGCACGGAGTGTGAACGTCCTGAGCAGCACGTTAAGGATAACGCGCCCTACCTTTTTCGGCGCTTATACGGAACGTTGCAGTTGAAGTTCGCGAAACGTGGTAGCAGCCGAGGTGACGAGGCTGGTTGCCGCGACTCACCTTGCTCCAGCTTCCTCACTGCCTGCCCTGAGCTGGCCGAAGGGCCGGCTGCTACGGCCGACGGCATGGTTACGCTCAGAACGACAGCCGGTAGCTGCCCGTCACTTCGCGCCATTGGCCGGGGCGCGCATGGGAGGCAAGCAGGTCGCGGTCGAGCGCGTTGCGCACGTAAAGGGCGACGCTGTGGGAGTAGATTTTCCTGGTGACGAAGCTGCGGCTCAGGCCCACCGCCACCTGCCCGTCGCTCGGATATTTCAGGCCGAAGCGATTACGATCCTCGTAATAGGCGGTGTAGGCGTCGACGTAGGTGTAGATCAGGCTGGCATAAGCCCCGGGGAACGGCCCCTTCGCGTTGAAGGCGTAGGACGCTGACACGCCCGCGTTGATCGGCGGCATGCGTGTGAGCTGGCGGCCGACTTCCTCGGGGATGTCGGGCGAGGCGGTGGTGATGGCGCGCACGCAGGAAAAGCGGCCGGCAAGCGTCCACGGCGGCGCCGGCTTCCAGCGACCCTCGACGCGCCAGCCGGTGAACTTCTCCTCGCCCGCGGCCACGAGTTGCGGCTGCGTCTGGTTCGCATCGTGGATCGGATCGTTGAGGAGCGGGTTGCGGCGCGAGATGTCCTGGTTGACGAGCGTGAAGGCCGAGCCGGACCAGTCGGCGTTCCATTCGGGGATCCGTGACTTGAAGCCGGCTTCGTAGCCGTGCGTGGTGTCGGTGCCTTGGATGCGGCCGGTGCGCGCGTCGACGCGGGTCGAGGGCTCGAAGGCCGTGCTCGTGGTCGCGAACAACAGCAGCCGGCTCGGCCGCGCCTGATAGTTCACCCCCGTGAGGTAGGTCATCTGGCCCACTGTGTCCTCGACGTGCGGCATCGTGTTGCCGGGGCGCCGGTCGCTCACGCGCAGGGCGACGAAATCCTGCCGCAGACCGGCGGTGAGGACGAGGCGGCCTTTGTCAAAGGCGGCGCGCTCGCTGGCCTCGAGCGAGGTGTAGCGGGCCTTTTCCTCGCGGTCGGTGATGAGGCGGTTGTAACGGGCGCGGCTGAACGCCGGCCGGTAGTAGTCGGGCGCCTCGGCGCGAAATTGCCGCACGGTGAGCGGCAGCGCATTGCGGTCGGCGGTCGCCAGCGCGCGCTCCTCGCGTTCGTAGGTGCCCCAGGTATCGGCGGCGGCGAACATGATTTTGTGGTTGGCGCGCTCGGTCGTGAACCGGCGGGTGAGGTCGAAACGGGCGGACGTGGCGTGCTGCGGCTGTTCGACGTGGATGGGTTCACGCGTGCCTTCGAAGAGACGCGTCGTGAGGTTGTAGAGCGAGGTCGTGAAACGATCCTGTTCGACCCGGCGCCACCAGCCCTCGACGGCGGCGCGCACCGTGAGATTGGGGTTCGGTTGCGCGTCGAACAACACCCCGGCCATGGTGCTGCGGCGGCGCACGCCGGCTTGTGGACCGCCAGTGTTGAAGTAGGCGAACGGCAGGTAGGGACCGACGACCTTCTGGCCGGTGGCGCGGCGGAACTCGGGGACGCCGTAGGTCGGCGTGGCCTTGAGCTGCTGGAAGTCGACGTAACCGAGCGAGCTCGCCGTGGCGCTGTGTTTCCAGGCGAGCGCGAGGTCCGCCGAACGCGTCTCGGACACGACGAAACGCTCGGGCCCGGTCTTGCGGCTCCAATCGGCGGCGAAGCGTTGCCAGGCGCGCTTGGGCACCGCGGGGCCGGTGAGTTCCGTCTGCGCCGCCTGCCGCTGGAGCGACGACGCCGCGTAGTAGAATGTGCGCCCGGCCTTCACCCGCGGGCGGGCGGTCTGGTAGTCCTGGATGCCGCCGGGCGCCGCGCGACCGAGGACGGGCACCAGTGCGCCCTGGATCACGACAAGCCGCGCCGTGTTCAACAGGTCCGGCACACCGAGGTGCACGAATCCGTCGCGCAACAACGGCGCCGGAAAACCCCGCAGGCTCAGCCGCGTGTCGCCCGTCGCCAGATCGACGGCGGCGGGGTTGGCCACCGGCGCGAGTGCGATTTTCATTTCGGAGGCAAGCGTGTCGTCATCGAGCACGCCGAGCATCACGAGATCGTTCGAAAAGGGCGCGTCGTGAAGCTGGCTTTCGTTCGAGCCGAGCCCGGTGGGATCGAAGGGACGCTCGTCGGCTTTGGCTTCGACCTCGACACGCTCCAGGCGGACGGTCTCAGGCTCGGTCGCGGACGTGGCTTTGGTCGGCAGCGCGGATTGGGCGGCGAGTCGGGACATGCCGCAGCCGGTCATCGCCAGGGCGAGGACCGCTCGGGAAAATCGACTGAGGGGTTGGCGCAACACGCAGTTCCCTCCACGACGCCAGCGGAGCACCCGCGGCGACAGATTTTTTTCGGCGCGACCGGCGGCAGCGGCCGGTTAGAAGCAATCCTGCGGCGGGGCATTACGCCCGCGGCGCGACCCCGTTGCCGGCGGCGATGTGGCCGACGGAGAGCATGCCGCCATCGACCGCGTAGCCGCCGTCGAACGGATTCGCCGCAAGGAAGAACGGCGTGTCGAGGTCCGCGAAGCGGAAGCCCCCCTGCCCCGCCGCGAAGCACGCCGACACCGTCATCGCGAGGATCGACTCGACGTTGCCGCCGATCATGAGCGCGAGGCCGGCGTCTTTCGCCACGGCGGCGATGTCGAGCGCGGCGGCGACGCCGGCCTTCATGAGCTTGATGTTGATGACCTGGGCGGAGCGCTCCCGCACGACCCGACGCGCGTCGTCGGCACTCGTCACGGTTTCGTCCGCGGCGACCAACCAGCCGCTCTCCTGCATGAGTGCGCGGGCGCCGGCGAGGTCGTCCTTCGCGAGCCATTGCTCGAGGAGCGCCGGCGTGATGCCGCGGGCTTTGAGTCCGCGGATGAGGTCGCTCGCGGCGGCACGGGAAACGCCGGCGTTACCATCGAGAATGAGCGGCGAGTCGGGCGCGACGGCATGAATCGCCGCGATGCGCTCAAGATCGTGCGCGGGGCCGAGTTTGCCGCCAACCTTCACTTTGATCATGCGGATGCCGCGCCGGCGGATCGCACGCGCGGCATCGGCGGCCTCGGCGGCGGTCCCGGTGGTGACGGTCATGTCGGTCTCAAGCGTCGTGCCAGCGCCGCCGAAAAACCGCCAGAGCGGCTGGCCGGCCTGCTTGGTGAGCGCATCGAGCAGCGCCATCTCGAAGGCGCACTGCGCCGAGCCGCAGCCCGCGCCGCCGCGGGTGCGAAACTCGTCCGCGAGCGAACGCCAGGAGGCGAGGTCCGTGGCCCGACCCGCGAGCCACCCCCGCGCGCCTTCGAGGGCCGCGAGCGCCTGCGCCTGCGTCTCGCCGTTGTAGGCGGGCAACGGCGCCGCTTCGCCGTGACCGCGCGTGCCGTCGGCGAGTTCGACCGTGGCGAGCACGTTGTTGGCGGCGGCTTGCGCGCCGCCGGAGATGCCGAACGGCTCGAAGAGCGGAATATCGAGGCGCGCAACGTGGAGCGCGCGGATTTGCGTGGAGGGCGTGGACATGAATCAGCGGGCGCGGCCGAAGCGCAGCAGGTCGCTTGGCGCGACCCCGTGCACGGATTTGAACGCGCGCGAAAAGTGATACGGGTCCGCGAAGCCCACGCGCTGCGCGGCCTCCTTCACGAGGCCGCCGTTCTCGACGAGGTGCTCGGCGGCGATGTTCATCTTCCGGCGCAGGAGATATTGATAGGGGCTCGTGCCTTGGTAGCGGCGGAACCAGCGGCACACGCTCGACGCCTCCACGCTTGCGGCCTTCGCGATCTCCTCGAGGGTGGCGAGGCGCTCGGCCTGGGCGTCGATGAGGGCCTTGCAACGCAGGAACGCCTCGCGCGCCGGCTCGCTCGCGTGCGGCGCGAGCGTCGAGGTGTCCTCGATCTTCAGCAGCAGCAGATCGAACAGCACCGCACAGATCCGCCGCGCGAGCGCGCCCGAGCGCTGGCCTTCGCGCACGAGATCTTCGAGCACGCTCGTGACCTCGGCATGCGCCGCGAGCTGGCGGGCGCGGCCGGGCGGCACGCCGCAGCGCCGCAAGCGCGCCGGCACCTCGGTGCCGGCGAACGAGAGGAAATATTTCTCCATCGTGTCGCGCGGGTCGGTGTGGATCTCGCAACGCGTCGTCGGGGCATAGGCGAACACCACGCCGGGGCCGAGTTCGTGCGGCTTGCCATCGAGTTTCACGGCCCCGCGGCCGGACACCACATACTCCAGCACATAAAACGGGAAATGGCGCCGCAGGATCGCGTAGTCGGGATTGCAGTGCTCGCGTCCGCCCATCACGAGCGTGAGTGGATCGGCCCGGCGCGGCGCGAGGTTGAGGAAGAAATAACGCGCGCCCGTCACCTGCTGCGACAGCAGGCCCGAGGCGTCGACCTGGCCGATTTTCTCCATGCGAATCCCTTTTCTATCCATTCCGGCCTCCGCGTTTCGAGTTCATTCTACTCCGCCCTTGCCGGACAACTTTCTCTAGGCACGCTCACCGCCCGAATCTCCCCCCATGGCCAAATCCAAAACCATCCTCCTGGTCGCCAACGGCGACCTCCGCCAATCCGCGAACGAAGTCTGCTGGCCCGCCCAGCACGCGATGGAGCAGGCGCTCGCCGCCGCCGTCGCCAAGTTCGGCTACAAGCTGGTGCGCGCGCACCCCTACAAGCCCGAGGTGAAGCACGGCTTCATCGGCTCCCAGAAGGAGGGCATGGCGGTCTTCGCGCAGATCGATCCGACCACACCGCTCATCGTCGCCGAGGCCGTGTGGCAATACTCGCACCACCTGCTCGCCGGCCTGATCTCGCACCGCGCGCCCATCCTCACGGTCGCCAATTGGAGCGGCCAGTGGCCCGGCCTCGTCGGCATGCTCAACCTCAACGGCTCCCTCACCAAGGCCGGCGTGAAATACTCCACGCTCTGGAGCGAGAACTTCGATGACGAAGTTTTCAACGCAGGCCTCGCGGCCTGGCTGAAGAAGGGAGTGGTTAAACATCCCTGCGATCATGTGAAGCCGCTGGCGAAAGCCACCGTGCCGGCGAAGGCGAAGGCGATCGCAAAGCGCATCGCTGTGGATTTGCGCACGCGCAAATCCATCATGGGCGTCTTCGACGAGGGCTGCATGGGCATGTTCAACGCCATCATCCCCGACGACCTGCTGTTCTCCACCGGCGTTTACAAGGAGCGCCTCTCGCAGTCCGCGCTCTACTACGGCGCCACCCAGGTCAGCGACGCCGAGGCTCGCGCCGTTTACGACTGGCTCAAGGCCAAGGGCATGAAATTCCAGCTCGGCGCCGACGAGGCCACCGAACTCACCGAAGCCCAGGTGCTCTGGCAGTGCAAAACCTACGTCGCCGCGCTCCGCATCGCCGACGAGTTCGGCTGCGAAACCATCGGCATCCAATACCAACAGGGCCTCAAGGACCTCCTCCCCGCGAGCGATCTCGTCGAAGGCATTCTCAACAACTCCGACCGTCCGCCCGTGAAAAACGCCGCCGGCCAGATCATCCGCCACGGCCAGCCGCTCACGCATTTCAACGAAGTCGACGAATGCGCCGGCCTCGACGGCCTCTTCACCAACCGCGTGCACGCCGCGCTCGGCCAGCCGGTCGAAAACACGCTCCACGACCTGCGTTGGGGCGATCGCGACTGGAGCGGCACGACCGAGGACTACGTGTGGGTCTTCCTCATCTCGGGCAGCGCACCGCCCGCGCACCACGTCGACGGCTACGCCGGCACCGACTCGCTCCGGCAGCCCCCGATGTATTTCCGCCTCGGCGGCGGCACCGTGCGCGGCATCGCCAAACCCGGCGAGATCGTCTGGAGCCGCATCTTCGTCGCCGAGGGGAAACTCAAGATGGACCTCGGCCGCGCCAAGGTCATCACGCTCCCGAAGGAGGAAACCGAGCGCCGCTGGAAGGAAACCACCGTGCAATGGCCGATCATGCACGCGGTCACCTACGGCGTGTCGCGCGACCAGATGATGGCCCGCCACAAGGCCAACCACATCCACGTCGCCTACGCCCGCAGCGCCAAGGAAGCCGATCTCGCGCTCTACGCGAAAGCCGCGCTGGCCGCCGAACTCGGCCTCGAGGTGTGCGTGTGCGGCACGAAGGCCGACGGCAAGGCGTTCTGATTTCCGAGGTGGAGCGCGTTGCCCCCAACGCGCTTCGTCCTCCCGCCCCAAACCAGCGCGTTGAGGGCAACGCGCTCCACCCATGAAAACTCCGCTCCGCCTCGCACTGGCTCTCGCCACCTGCGCCTTGCTTCTCCGCGCCCAAACCGCGCCGTCCGGGCAGTCCCCCATCAAGCCCTACGACGCCGCGCAGCAAAAGCGCCTCGCGTGGTTCACGCAGGCGCGCCTCGGGATGTTCGTCCACTGGGGCCTCTACTCGATTCCCGCCGGCCAGTGGCCCGGCCGCGCCAGCACGCGACGCGGCGAGTGGATCATGCAGGAGGAAAATCTGTCCTCCGCGGACTACGAAAAACTCGCCGCGCAGTTCAACCCGGTGAAGTTCGACGCCAAGGCCTGGGTCGCCGTCGCGAAGGCCGCCGGCATGAACTACCTCGTCGTCACGACCAAGCATCACGACGGCTTCTGCCTCTTTCCCTCCGCGCTCACGACCTACGACATCGCCGACGCCACGCCCTTCCGCCGCGACCCGATCAAGGAGCTCGCCGACGCGTGCCGCGAAGCGGGCCTCGTGTTTTGCGTCTACTACTCGGTGGCCGACTGGCACCACCCGGAGTTCCCCGCGCAGTATTCGCAACGGGCGAAGGATCCGGCGACCGGCCGGACCCTCGAGCACGGCTTCCACGGCGCGCCGAATCCCGCCGCCAACCTCGCGCGCTATGCCGACTACATGCGCGGCCAGGTGCGCGAGCTCCTCACGAACTACGGCCCGATCGGCATCGTCTGGTTCGACGCCGGCGGCGCGCTGCGCGTGCCCAACCGCGGCGAGTTGATCAAAGGCGACGAGCTCGCCGCGATGATCCACCAGCTCCAGCCCGCCACGCTCATCAACAACCGCGCCGGCGTGACGGCCGACTACGGCACGCCCGAACAGCGCATCCCCGGCGGCCGCACGGTCGAGCCGTTCGAGGTCTGCATGACCCTCAACCGCAAGTGGGGCTACAACCGCTTCGACCGGGAATGGAAGTCACCCGCGCTCGTCGTGCGCAACATCGCCGACATCGCGAGCAAGGGCGGCAACTACCTGATCAACGTCGGCCCCACGGGTGAGGGCGTCATCCCCGACGAAGACGTGCGCATCCTCCGGGAGGTCGGCGCGTGGACGCACACCAACGCCGAGGCCATCTACGGCACCGGCCCCACGCCGTTCGGCGACGAACTCGGCTACGAAGATGCGTCGAAGAAAGACAAGGAAGGCAAACCCACATGGGTCTCGCGCGAAGAGTGGCGCTGCACCACGCGCCCGGGAAAACTCTACTTCACGCTGCTCAAGTGGCAGACGGGCAATTTCGCCCTCCCGGGTTTTCCGAACAGAATCAAGCGCGCCTACCTGCTCGCCGAGCCGACGCGTGACCTCTCAATGCTCCTCTCGAAAGGGCGCGAGAGCACCGGCGCGCTCAGCAACGGCAATGTTTACATCCTGGATTCAAACGGCGTCGTGAACCGCACCGGATCGCCGATTTCTCCCCCCACCGCCGCAAAGGGCATGGCCCTCGTGAAACTCCCGCCGCAACCGCCCGCCGGCCTCGCCCCCGTGCTGTGCGTCGAGATCGAAGGCGACGTGAAACACCAAGGCAGCGGCGCCAAACTCGACTCCAAGAAAGACACCGGCTCGTGATGAGGCTCTCATAATCGACTGACGTAGGACGTTCGCAGTAGGGCGGGTCGGTGACCCGCCCTGCTTCAGACCGGCCGCTTGGGCTCGCGGCTCCATCAGTCTACCGCGCAAGCCTCAATAGCTCGAAGGTTCACGGCTTGGCCGCACCGACCATCGGTCATCCCGCTTGCGTCTTGGAATTCGGCCGCCGGTTTGGCATCGCTCCTCCATGCGCCGCGTTCTCCTCCCGCTATTGTTTTGCGCAGCCGCAGCCGCTGCCGAGCCGTCCCGCCTCCCCCGCGAAAATCTCCTCGTCCGCCACGACACCTCCGGCGCCGCCGCGCCGGTGCGCGATGTGACCGAGTGGTCGCAGCGTCGCGCGGAGATCGTGCGCGGCATGGAGGCGATCATGGGGCCGTTGCCGGCGCCGAAGGTGCGCGCGGCGCTCGACGTGCGCGTCGAGGAAGAGGTCGATTGCGGCACCTACGTGCGCCGGAAGATTTCCTACCAGAGCGAGCCGGGCAGCCGCGTGCCGGCGTATCTTTGCATCCCGAAGGCGGCACTCGCGGCGGACGCGACGAAGGATCGAAGGAAATTCCCCGGCGTGCTGTGCCCGCACCCGACCGACAACTCCATCGGCTGCGGCGTGGTCGTCGGGTTGAGTCCCAAACCCAATCGTGCCTACGCCAGCGAACTCGCGACCCGCGGCTTCGTCACCATCGCGCCGAACTATCCGCATCTCGCCAGCTACGCGCCCGACCTGAAGGCGCTCGGCTACGCCAGCGGCACGATGAAAGCCATCTGGGACAACATCCGCGCGCTCGACCTGCTGGAGTCGCTGCCGTTCGTGCGGCCGGGGCGGTTCGCGACCATCGGCCACTCGCTCGGCGGGCACAACTCGGTGTTCACCGCCGTGTTCGAGCCGCGGCTCGTCGCCGTCGTCACGAGCTGCGGACTCGACTCGTTTCTCGATTACTACGGCGGCGATTCGAAGGTGTGGCTGCCCGGCAAGGGCTGGTGCCAGGAGCGCTACATGCCGTGGCTCGCCGGCTACGCGGGACGGCTGGCGGAAATTCCCTTCGATTTTCACGAACTCATCGGCGCGCTCGCACCGCGACCCGTCTTCATCAACGCCCCGTTGCGCGACGCGAATTTCAAGTGGCAGTCGGTGGACCGGGTCGCCGCCGCCGCCCGCGCCATCTATCAACTCCACGGCGCCGCTGACCGCCTGCGCGTCGAGCATCCCGACAGCGAGCACGACTTTCCCGACGCGATGCGCGAGATCGCGTATGCGCGGATCGCCGAGGCGCTGAAATAGGAATTGCGCGACCACGAAACACCCGAATTACACGAAAAAACCGGCAAAGCGCCTTTCGTGCATTGGGTGTGTTTCGTGGTTTCGCCTCCGTGCTCTCTGCCTCCTCCTGTGACAACCAACCTGTCGCCGGCGCCAGCGTGAGGGCACACGCTGCATAGGCGTTGCAGGACGGTCCGGCGCAGGCTGGTTCGACACGTGCCACAAGAGCCCGGCAGTTTTAACCGCAGAGAACGCAAAGAGCACAAAGATCGCGCCTCGGCACTCTGCGCTTTTTGCGTTCTCTGCGGTTAATTTCATTTCTGCCATGAACCTCTCCCCGCTTCGCCTCGCGGCTGTCACTCTCGCGCTTTCGCTCGCGCCGCTCACGCTCTTTGCCGCCGAGGCCCCCATCGCCGCCTCGCTCACGCTCGATGCGTCGAGGCCCGGTCCGGTGATCAGCCGCCACATCTACGGCCACTTTTCCGAACACCTCGGTCGCTGCATCTACGAGGGCATCTGGGTCGGCGAGGGATCGTCCATCCCCAACACGAAGGGCTACCGCAACGACGTCATCGCCGCTCTGCGCACGCTGAAGGTGCCGCAGCTCCGCTGGCCCGGCGGCTGTTTCGCCGATGAGTATCACTGGCGCGACGGCATCGGCCCGCGTGAGAAGCGGCCCGCGATGATCAACACCCACTGGGGCGGCGTCGTGGAGAACAACCATTTCGGCACCCACGAGTTTCTCGATTTCTGCGAGCTGCTCGGCATCGCACCCTACGTCTGCCTCAACGTCGGCAGCGGCACCGTGCAGGAAGCGATGGAGTGGGTCGAATACATGACCTCCGACGCCCAGTCGCCGATGGCCAATCTCCGCCGCGCCCACGGTCGCGACAAACCGTGGAAGGTGCCCTTCCTCGCCATCGGCAACGAGAGCTGGGGCTGCGGCGGCAACATGTCGCCCGCGTTCTACGCCGACAATTACAAGCGCTACAATACCTTCGTCAAAAACTACGTCCCCGGCGCCGAGGGCCGCATCTCGCGCATCGCGTGCGGCCCCAACGAGGGCAACTACGAGTGGACCGAGGTGCTCATGAAGAACGTGGGCAACCGCATGAACGGTCTCGCCCTCCACTACTACACGCTCCCCACCGGCAACTGGCGCGGCAGCAAGGGCTCGTCGACCGAGTTCGCGGAAGACCTGTGGTTCGCCACGCTCTCGCGCACGCTCAAGATGGAGGAACTCGTCACCAAGCACTCCGCGATCATGGATCAACACGATCCGCAAAAACGCATCGGACTCGTCGTCGACGAATGGGGCACGTGGTATGACGTCGAGCCCGGCACCAACCGCGGTTTCCTTTACCAGCAGAGCACCATGCGCGACGCGATCGTCGCCGCGCTCAATCTCCACATCTTTCACGCCCACGCCGACCGCGTGACGATGGCCAACATCGCCCAGATCGTGAACGTGCTTCAGTCCGTGATTCTCACCGACAAGGAGAAGATGCTCCTCACGCCGACCTACCACGCGATGGAGATGATGAACGTCCACCAAGACGCCACGTCGCTGCCCGTCACGCTCACGACGCCCGACTACGCCGTCGGTGCGAACAAGATTCCCGCCGTGAGCGCCTCCGCCTCCCGCGACAAGGCCGGCAAAATCCACCTCTCCTTCGCCGACTGCGATCCAAACAAGCCCGCGACCGTCACCTGCAAACTCGCCGGAGTCGCCGCGAAATCCGCCACCGGCCGCGTGCTCACCGCCCCCGCGATGAACACGCACAACACCTTCGCCGCGCCGAACGCCGTGCAGCCCGCGCCCTTCTCCGGCGCGACGCTCGCCGGCGACACGCTCACGGTCACGCTGCCGTCGAAGAGCGTGGTGGTGGTCGAACTGAACTGAGGATGCTTTTCATTTATTGTGGGAGGGGCTTCATGCCCCGACGCTGGGCGTGCGCCATAGCCCGTCGGGGCATAAAGCCCCTCCCACAAATTCTCGAACGCCGGCATGACGCCGAACCTCATTTGCTGATGAAAACACCCCTTCTCGTCATCTTCGTGCTCAGTGCGCTCGCCTCCTTTTCCGCCGCCGCCGACGCCGGCGCCCTCGCCCCCAAGCCCCTCTTCCGCGATCCCGTCTTCGACGGCGCCGCCGATCCCACGATCATCTACAGCCGCGCCGAAAAAACGTGGCTCATGTTCTACACCAACCGCCGCGCCAACGTCCCCGGGCTAACCGCCGTCACCTGGGTCCACGGCACGCCGATTGGCATCGCTGAATCCAACGACGGCGCGAACTGGAAATACCGCGGCACCGTCGAATTTCCCAAGGACATCCCCGGCACCGCGGTCGAGACGCCGACCTATTGGGCGCCATGCGTGCTCGAGCACGCGGGCGTCTACCACATGTTCGTCACGATCGTGCCGGGTGTTTTCACCGACTGGAATCACCCGCGCAACATCGTCCATCTCACGAGCCGGGATCTGAAAAAATGGAAATTTGAAAGCACGCTCCCGCTCGTGACCGACAAGATGATCGACCCGTGCGTCTTTCGCCTGTCCGACGGAACGTGGCGGATGTGGTATAACAACGAGCGCGCCGGCAAATCCACGTTCTACGCGGACAGCCCCGACCTCTACCGCTGGACTGATAAAGGCTCGGCCAAGCTCCCGCGCGACCGCGGCGAGGCGCCGGTGGTGTTCCGCTGGCGCGGTCGCTACTGGCTCGTGATCGACCTGCTCGGCAACATCGGCCTCGGCGCTTACCGCTCCGACGACGCGCTCACCTGGGAACGTCAACCCGCCAGCCTGCTCGACCAGCCCGGCCGGGGCACCGACGACAACAACGGCGGCCATCACCCGGAAATCGTCGTCAGCGGCGACCGCGTGTTTCTCTACTACTTTGTTCACCCCGGCGTGCCCGACATGAAACGCAGCTCGATTCAAGTCGTGGAGTTGTTCGAGAAGGACGGCTGGCTCACCTGCGACCGCGATGCGCCGACGCACGTGGCGCTGACGCTGCTCACTCCGTAGCCCGGCTTATGTAGGTCGGGCTTTACGCCCGACTCGTCGGGGATAAACCCCGACCTACACCGCCGCTACGGCCGGGAGAACTCCAGCACGCAGGCACCACGCGGCGGCAGCGTCACCTTCAGCGTGCCATCTTCACGCACGGCGTCGAACGGCGTCCGCCCCTGTTCATCGATCCGCACGACGCGACTCCCGGTGGGCACCTGGTGCTCGGCCGCGTCGAAGCCGAGCGTCAGCACCTGCGGCTCATCCGCGATGCTGGCGAGCGCCACGGCGAGCTTACCCGCTGGCGAACGCCATGCTCCAGCGACCAGCTGCGGCAATGCCTTCGTGAACGATGTCAGCGCGCCCTGCTGCCCCGCGTAGATTGATAATCGCGACACGTCGCAGGTTTCCCGCCGTGCGTCCATCGTCGGCGGGCGCACGAACTCGCCGTGCAGCAGGTAGTCGAGCGTCGCCTGCCGCAGGCGGGCGAGCCGGACCACGTAGGCGATCTCGTCGGGGCGTTCCCGGAGAAGCGACGGCCGGAAATTCGCGATCATCGGCTGCTGGCCCCAGACGAAGGCGCGCGCCTGTTCGAGGCGGAATTGCCGCGCGTATTTCTGGTCAAGCAGGCGCAGCGGCTCCTTGGGCGCAAACTCGGCCGGCCACAGTTCGTCATAGGGCGGCATCGTGAGCGACGAGTAGTTGCCAAACTGGATCGAGTGGCGGTGGTAGACCGCTTGAAAAAACGGGATCGGCTCCCACGGCGGCGTCGGCGCGTGATAGCGCTCGCGACTCACTTCGAGGCTGAGCATGAGGTCGAGATACGGCAGCCACGCTTCGCCCGTGCCCTCGCCCGCCAGCGCGATCGGGCGCACGTCGGCACCGCGGCGCCGGATGTCGGTCGAGAGCTGGCGAAAGCCGTCCATCCAATACGCCCCGCCGCCGAGGGCATGGCCATGCTTCGGGTCGTAGCACGCGAGGCTGCTGCACGCCTGGTCCATGTAGATGCCGTCGACCCCGAGTTCACGGATCGCACGCTCCGCGAGTCCCGCGTATTTGTTGCGCCAGAATGCCGTGCCCATGCACATCGAGACGCACGCCTGTTTCGTGAACGTGTTGTAGACTTCCTCGCGATACGTGCCGTCAGCCCGCCGCACGGCGAACGCCGCGGCGCCCTCCTCGCTCCAGCTGCGCGTCGTCAGGCCCCAGAGTCGCTGGTTCATGTAGACCATCGCGTGCACCTGCTGCGCGTGCGCCGCGGCCAGCGCCCGCGAAAACGACTCCGCCCCTTCGCGTGGCGGCAGATATTCGGGAAACCCCGTGTCGTAGGCGCAGCCGTGCCACCAATGCCACAGCACGCTGACCGGCAGCCCGAGCTCGCGCTGCATCGCTGCCGCCGGGGCGAGCACCTCGTCCGAGCGGCCGCGATTCCACACCCACAGCGCCGTGTCGCGCACCCACGCTGGCATGCGCCCGCTCGCGAGCCGGCTGTCCAGCGCCCACGGCTGCAACAACGCCCAGGTGCGATAGCGCTCCGCCGCGGTGATCCAGTCGCCTTGAAACGTGCCCAACCTCACGCCGTAGGCGGGCGCGTAGCGCTCGCTGCCGAGCGCGCCGTTTTCCGGCAGGTGCGCGACTTCCAACGCCATCCCGCCACGGCCATCGGCCGTCGCGACAAAGGCCTTGCGCAACGCCGCGGCGTCGTCGGCCGCCAGATAGAGTCCGGCCCCGCCTTCCGCATAAAACGCCACGCATTGCAGCGCGAGCCGGCCGGGATAGTCCATCGCGAGCCGCGTGCCTTGGCGCGTCGTGCCAGCGAGCGCCTGCCGCGGATTCGCGAGCAACTCGCCGAGCCAGGTCGGCATCGCCAGAAACTCGCGCGGCTGTTCGGCGAGGCTCGCGATTTTGGGAAACACCACCTGCCGCACCGCACACTCGCGCGGCTTGGCCACCGCAATTTCCCAGCGGCCCACAGCCGGATCGTCCGTCGGGCTGATCACCACCTCCACGCGCAGACCCGCCGGTGCCGGACCGGCAAACTCGCTCCACGCGAGCCGCAGCGTCCGCTCGCTGCCCGCGGGCGCCCGGCACTCGAACCGCCCGGCATCCTTCGCCTCGACCGAAAACTCCTTGGCGCCCGCCGCCAACTGCAGCGACCACCACGGCGCGCTCGCGACCGCTCCGGCCACGAAGTTGTGCCCCGTCGCGACATCGGTCAGTTCGACCCACCGGCCGGTGGCGGCGTCGAACCCGACCTGCAACCGCGTCGACGACAGCCGCACCAGTTCGGCCGAGCGCGCCGCCGCCGCGACCAGCGCGCACAGCACCACGATCAATCCGAGCGTGCGTCTCATCAGATGCCCCGCGAATCGGCGCCGGGCTTACTTCGCCGCCGGCGCGAGATGTTTTTCCAAAAACGCGAGCGCGATCGCCCGCACGTCACGCGAGAGCGGTTTCTTGCTCCACGTCGCCCAGTCGAACGTGTGGCCCGCCCCGGGCACGACCACGAGTTCGTGCGGCACGCCGGCCTTGGCCAGCAACGCGGCGAGATCCGTCGACTGCCGCAGGTCCACCGTCGTGTCCTTGTCGCCGTGCAGGATCAGCGTCGGCGGGGTTTTCCTGCCGATGTGGCTCACCGGCGACGCGAGGCGGTAGGCGGCTTTGTTGTCTGCGTGGCCATAGACGCCCACCGGTCCGAGCGGTCGCACCCGGTCCGTCACCGTGCCGTTGGGCTCGATCTCGCGCCGCGTGAAGATATCGCTGATCCCATACATGTTGATCACGGCGCGGACGGCACTCGACACGCCCGGGTAAGGCGCGTCGGGCTCGAGTTCTTTCAGGCCACTCGTGTAGCCCACCATCAGCGCGAGGTGGCCGCCCGCCGAGCCGCCCGCGACCGCGATGCGATCGGGGTCGACCTGCCACTCCTTCGCGTGCGTGCGCAGGAAGCGCACCGCGTTTTTGCAGTCGTGCAGATTGGTCGGCCACGCGCCCTCGCCGAGTTTGTAATCGATGTTGAGCGCGACGTAGCCGGCGCTGACGAGCGCCGAGCAGATGTTCTTCGCCCGCGCTTCCACCTTCGTGCCACCGGTCCAGCCGCCGCCGTGGATCCACACCACCGCGGGCGAAAGTTTTCCCGCCGGCGGCGGCGCGGGCAGGTAGACATCGAGTTTCTCGGTGCGACCCGGCGCGAGAAACGCCACGTCGGTCATGAGCCGGGCACCGGCCGGCAGGGCCGCGTCGGCGGCGAGCGCCGGGCAGGAAACGAGAAGCAACAGGGCAAGGATGCGCGTCATGGAAAAGCGGTCGGGGTGGTTCGAGCCAACTTCGAATCACCCGTCACCGTAGAGCAACCAACCCGCCGAGGGCACGGAGTTTTTTCGCGGTGCGTCGCTCCGGGGCGCAGCTCAGTTTTCTGCGAAGTGCGCGCGCAGAGGGTGGGCCGCACGGCTTTCCGGTGTGGTTTCGTAACTATAGGTCAGCTCGCCTGCGAGTGCGGTTTGGCACGCGCCAGCGCGCTGGCCTACGTGGGAACGCTTTGTGCATTCAAACCGGAAAGCCAGCGGGTGGGCCGGGCGCTCCGCGCCCGGCCAGTTGACTTCCGTTCTCACTCGCCCCTGGCCGCCCGCGGAGCGGCCGGCCCACCTTTCGCCTCGCTGCAAGAAAGTGAGCTGCGCCCGTCGCTCCGCCTGCCTCTGGCTGCACGCGGAGCGCCCCGCCCGCCCGTTGGCTTTGATCGTGCAGTGTTTTTCGAACCGGTGTCGCGGAGCGGGTCACGAGCCCACGCGCACCGCGTCCGGCACCTCGGCGTCGGGCAATTCGTAGAGCCACAACTCGGTGGGCGGCGGCGCCTCGGCGCGCGGCTTGTCGCGGTTGCGGCCAAGCGTCTCCCAGCGCAGCACCCAGCGGCGTCCGTCGCTGCGCGTCACGAGCGTCTGCGGGGTCATGCCCGGATAAGTGGAGCGCATGCGACCGGCCTCGCGCGGACGCGATTCGACCACGGCGGGGAGCTGCCCGGTTCGCGCCAATGTGCCGGCGTCGAGCCGCCAGCGCCCGGAGCCGCCGGCCTTGGAGTTGTAGTTCATGACCAGCGTGCCGTCCTTCTCGGCGCGCACCGGCCCGACGCCCACTTCGCCGTCGATCGAGCCGCCTCCGGAGAATTCCCAGCGAAAACTCCAGTCGCTCACCTGCACGACGTCCCAACCCGGCGCGCCCCCGCGCGGCCGCGCCGCATACACCTGCGACTTTCCGTTCGCATCGTAGCGATGATAGGTCACGACCGGCCGCTTCGCCGCATCGAAGCCGAGCGCCATCGTCATGTTGATGAGGCCTTCCTTCACCTTCGCTGGATCGACGACATCGCTGGTCGCGAGGGTGATGGGCAGCCTGAGCGATTCGCCGCGGCTGTTTTCCCAATGCACGAGGTCGCGGCTGCGCGCGTAGGAGATCGAGTGGTTGCTGGAGGCGTCGGGCGTCTCGCGCCACATCCAGACGAGGTGAAAACGTCCGTCGGGGCCGGGGGTGGGTTGCGTCGCGTAGGCGTTGCGCTGGCCCTCGCCTTCGAGCAGCGGCGTGTCGAGCAGCCGGCGC
Organism: Verrucomicrobiota bacterium; assembly: GCA_016235555.1. Lineage (GTDB taxonomy): Bacteria > Verrucomicrobiota > Verrucomicrobiia > Opitutales > Opitutaceae > JACRKC01. The sequence continues at coordinate 66,729 of JACRKC010000099.1, read as the reverse complement.
CAGGTGCGGGTCGTGGCGTCGTAGATGTTGTAGAGATCGCTGCCGTTGCCGCTGCTGCCATCGCGGTAGCGGAACACCAAGTCGCCCGCCTGATTGTTGAAAAACACCGGGTAGGTGCAGCGCGTCTCGCGGTCGCCGGTCATGCGGTCGAGGCGCTCGAGCGTCGTCACGTCGAACGGCACGCGCGTGCGGTAATAAACCAGCGGATCGACGTGCATGTTGCCCGAGAGGTGCAGACAGCCGTCGCGATCCAGTGCGAGCCGCAGGTAGTTGTGGCTGTCCCAGCCCGTGACATTGGAGTCGCGCTTGCGCGCCGGCACCGGCCCGCCCGGCGGCCGGACCGTCGTCCATTGCTCGCCGCCGAGTTTGCGACCGGCGACCGTGATGCGCCGTTCCGCATCGTAGTAGGCGATGAACTGCCAGCCGCGCTCCGAGAGCATTGCAAAGCTGACAGGGGCGCCCGACCAGACGCGGTCGATGAGCCGGCCCCGGGACTCCGCGCCCGGCAACCACGTGGCCACCACCAGCACACCGAGCGCGAGAAATCGGAGGACGTTCATGCCGGAATGACGCCGCCCCCCGGCGGGGGCTACACGGCAAAAATGCCTGCGTCGGTTCAGCGCCGGTCAACCGGCTCCGTGGAGCAATCCGGACAGATCGACGGTCCGCCAGAGCTCGCGCCCCACCCCGGCATACATCCTCGCCTGCACGCGGGGTCCATCGACCGTCACCACGGCGTAGCCGGGCAGATCGGCGTATTCGAACGCCCTCACGAACGGCCGCTCGGCCTCGTAAACCGCGCGCCGCGCCGCCGCCGTGTCCGGCGAGAAATCCGGCTCCACGCGAATCTGGTCGCCGGTGTATTCGACCAGGCCGGAGAGCGGCGTCTTCGCCCTGACGCCGGCGCTGCCGACGACGCTGCTGAGCGCCAACTGCGCAAAGCGCCCGCCGCCCGCTTCACGGGCCAGCGTGGCGTATTTGTGGATGTGGCCGCCCAGCACGAACGCCCGCTGGCGGCCGAGGATGCCCAGAAATTTTTCGCGCCGCGCCTTGTCCCGCTCGGCGGAAAACAGATGCCACGTCGCCCGCGCCCCGTAGGGCACGACCGGCGGGTGCACGACCACGAAGCAATGCTCCGCGGTGCGCCTCGCCGCCACCGCCTCAAACCACTCGAGGCTGGCCGCCGCCTCGTAAGCGTCGAAGAAGACGAACTGGGCGTTGCCGCACTCCACCGTGTAGCGCGCGCTTTTCAGCCCGGGCAGGCCGGCCGTGACCGCCCGGGCCTGTTCCGTGAGAAACGGGTGAAACACCTCCGCAAACGCCTCCTTCGCGCCATCGCCCGTGACGTCGTGATTGCCCTTCGTGAACAGGAACGGCGCGCCCAAGCGGGCCTCGCGCACGCAGGCCAGCGCCCCGGTGTTCTGCCGGGCCGCCAGGGCCTCGCTGCCGCACAGCCCTTCCACGAGATCGCCCGCCTGCAGCACGAAAGCCACCCGCGTGGCCGGCGCGCGGTTCAGCTCCTGCACCGTCGCGCGCACCGTCGCGAACAGCCGTGGCATGACCTCCGTGGTGATCCGCGAATAGTTTTTGATCTGGCTGAGATCCTTCGGATGCGTGCGGTCGAGCCACGCGAGGTCGTGGTGCTCGAGTTGGTCGTAGTGCAGGTCGCCGAGCAGCACGAAGGAAAAGGGCGCCTTCACGCCAGCCGCCACCCGGAGGCAGGCCGGCGCCACCGCGAGGCCGGCGGCAGCCGCCGCCGTGCTGACGAACTGGCGGCGGGTGACGGCCGGCGCACGGGCCAGAGAAACAGAGGTCTTCATACGCGACGGGGAGGATTGCGGAGCGTGACGCCCGCCGGGCTCAAGCGGTTTCGGACGGCAGCGCGCCAACGTGACGGACGGAACGAGTCGCCAGGCCCGGGCGAGCCCGCCCGCCACTGCCCCGCCCCGGTTGCGAGCCGCCCGGGCGACCTGAATCGCTCCAACCCTGCCGCCCACCCCGCATGGCCTTTCGTCTTGTATTTGTAACTCGTAGGCCAGCCCGCTTGCGGCGCGGGAAGCGCGCGCAAGCGGGGTATAACACAAACCGAGGACAGCCCGGGAGGCTGGGAGGGAACCATGCGCGTTTGGGCGCGAGGTGGGCGGGCGCGTCCCTGCGCCCGCATTTCGACGGTCGCAGGCGCTCTGCTCATGCGGGCACGGGGACGTGCCCGCCCACCTCGGAAACAGACACCCGTTGTCCTCGGTGTGTGTTACACCCGCGCAAGCGCGCTGACCTACTCGCTGTTTGCCTGGCGAAAGGCCGCGAGCTACCCATCGGGCTGATCCAATCGTTTCCCCGCGTATTTCGACACCCTTGTTCTGATGAACGACCATCTGCCTCCTCTTCCTTCCGCTCCCCGCCCCGGCCGTTACCGCCACTACAAGGGCAACGAGTATCGGGTGCTGGGGCTCGCCCGGCATTCGGAGACCCTGGAACCGCTCGTGGTTTATCAAGCGCTCTACGGCGAACGCGGCCTCTGGGTCCGCCCCGCCGCGATGTTCGTCGAGACGATCGAACTCGCGGGGCGGCGCGTGGCGCGCTTCGCCTTCGTCGCGGCCGATTGAGGGGCGCAGCAGCTTAACGGTATAATCGCGGCCGGCCTTTTCGCGCCGCCGGCAAGTTGGCACGTTCCGGTCGCTCCGGAAACGCCCGGGCGGTGCCTTGCCCGGATTGCGTGATAGCAGGCGATTTTATCCATGAAGGTTCTGGCATTATCCATTCCCACCCTCTTGACCGGCAGGTAAGGTGGAGATCAGTTCTCCAATCACCCGGCCGATATTTTACAGGCCGTCGCTCCCACCCCTTCGCCCCATGAAAACCCTCCGACTACTCCTTCCCTGTTTTTTTGCTTCCGTCCTGCTCCTCGCCGCCGTTGCCCGCGCCCAATCCGCCCGGCCTGAGCCCGTCGAACGGGCGACCGGCACCATCGAGGGCCGCGTGCAGCACCTCGTCACCGGCGACCGGCTCAACAACGCCCGCGTCTCCGTCAAAGGCACCAACCTCGTCGCCTTCACGGGCGAGGACGGCACCTACCAGCTCGCCGCCGTGCCCGCCGGGGCGATCACGTTGCGCGTGTTTTTCACCGGCCTCGACGAAAAGGATATCCCCGTCACCGTCGCGCCCGGCCAGGTCGTGCAGCAGGACGTGAAGCTCACGAGCGTCGGCCGTTACGGCACCACGGATGAGACCGTGCGCCTCGACCAATTCGTCGTCCAGGCCGTGAAGGAGACCGACGCCGCCGCCATCGCCGTCAACGAGCAGCGCATGGCGCTCGGCCAGAAGAGCGTCATCTCCGCGGATCAGTTCGGCACGATCCCCGACTCGAATCCCGGCGAACTCATGAAGTGGCTGCCCGGCGTGAGCGTGGAGTATTTCGCCAACAACATCGTCGGCGTCAGCGTGCGCGGCCTCGACGCCGTCAACACCGAGATCCGCTTCGACAACATGCCGGTGGCTTCCGCCTCCACCGCGACGCTCGGCACCAGCAACCGCGACCGGAACTTCGAGATGATGGGCGCCTCGGCCGCGGACATCGCCCGCGTGGAGGTCCGCAAGCTCCGCACGCCCGAGGACAGCGCCAACGCCATCGGCGGCTCCGTCAACATGGTGCGCCGCTCCGCCTTCGAGGCCGACCGCCGCCGGTTCACCTACCAGGCGCTGTTCACGACCGACCACGAATCGCTCGGCCTCGGCAGCCGCGCCGGCATCCGCGACACGCGCCTCCCCGGCTGGCGCCCGAACTTCAAGCTCACCTGGACCGACCCGGTGTCCAAGACCTTCGGCTACGCGGTCACGTTCAACCACAACGACGTGCTCGGCCGCGTGCACTGGTCGTTCCCCACGGTCAATTTCGGCAACGCCGACCAGGCCGCCGCCGCCAAAGCCCGCCTCGCCGCCGGCCGGCCGCTCACCACCGTGAGCGTGCTGAATCCCGCCGCGTTCACCGAGGGCATCCACGACAATCCGAAGCAGGACGTGACCGACGCCGCCTCCGTGAAACTCGACTGGCGGCCCGTGCGCGGACTGCGCCTCTCGTATTCGCTCAGCGGCAGCCGCTATCAGGAACGCGCCGGCGACGACGTCCGGTTCAACTGGCTGACCGGCGCGCAGAGCACCGCCGTCACCGCCGCGGTGCTCGACACCCCGCTCGGCTCGCCCGGCACCAACGACCAGCGCAACGTCTACGGCAACCTCGGCACCGGCTCCATCCGCTACGATCTGCGCGAGGCCTGGCGCAACGGCGTGAAGGACACCTTCACCAACGCCGCCGAGGCCGAGTGGCGCCACCGCGACTGGCTCGTCAACGCCGCGGGCTCGTTCTCGATGTCGAAGCACATCTTCCGCGACACCGACGACGGCTTCTTTGGCAGCAACACCTTCAACGGCTCCGGCCTCCCGCTCACCGGCGTCGGCACCGGCACCGCGGGCTCACGCCAGCTCCTCACGGTCAACTTTCGCGACATCGGCGATCAGTTCAACGCCCGCACCATCAAGTCCTACGCCGCCGCCACCGGCCAGACCACGCTCGGCCCCGAACTCAACTGGCAGGATCCCTCCACCATGACGATCGGCGGCGCCGTCTCGCGCCCCGGCAAGACCAACGAGAGCATCGGCGCGCTGCGCCTGAAGGTGAAGCGCACCTTCTCGCTCGCCGGCAATCCGTTCGCCGTGCGCCTCGGTTACGATTACGACGAGCTGTTCCGCAACGTGCAGAACTACGATGCGAAAATCTACACGTTTGTCGGCGCCGATCACATCGCGCAGACCGCCGACGACCACGCGGGCCAGATCGCCGCCGTCAACACCCTGCCCGAGCGCGATGCGTATTATGATTTCCCCGCCGTGACCCGCGTCTCGATGCGCCGCCTCTACCAGCTCTACCAGCAGCACCCCGATTGGTTCCAGTTGCGCGACGCCGAGTCGTTCCGCTTCACGACCGTCGAACCCTACGAGGTGAACGAAAAGACCTACGCCCCGTGGCTCGAGTTCAGCGGCGCGTTTTTCCAGAACCGCCTCACCTACTCCGGCGGCGTGCGCTACGAGCGGGCCGACGCCGACGCGCTCGGCAGCCTCGACCGCGGCTCCCGTTACGTCACGCGCCAGGGCCTCGTCGACGGCACGCTCGCCGGCAACATGGTCCGCTACGTCCGCAAGGGCGCCACCGGCCACGGCAGCAACGACGGCTGGTTCCCCAGCCTCCAGCTCAACTACAGCCTCCGCGAAAACCTGATCCTCCGCGCCGGCTTCGCGAAGACGCAGGCGAAAAACCGTTTCGGCCGCGCCATCATTCCGAGCACCACCTTCAACTTCGACCCCGTCACCACCGGCCCGTTCGCCAATGTCGCCCTCGGCTCCGTCAACCGCCCGAAGCCCGCGCTCAAGCCGTGGGTCGCCAGCAACTACGAGGCTCACCTCGAATACTACACCGCGCAGGGCGGCGTCATCACGCTCGGCGGCTTCGTGAAAGACATCAAAAACGTGCAGGTGCAGCAGACCGAGTTGCTCGACACGCCCGCCAAGCTCGCCGCCCTCGATCTCGAGCCCACGTTCCTCAATTTCCAGGCGACCACCTGGCTCAACCAAGGCATCGGCCAGATCAATGGCGAGGAACTCTCCGTGCGCCAGCCCCTCGACCGCTGGCTGCCCTCCGCGCTGCGCGGCTTCAACGTCACCGGCAGCTTCAACCACAACCACCTCGCCCGCTTCAGTTACACCAACGGCAACATCAGCGGCGATTTTCAGAACTACTACGAAAACCAGCTCAAGGCCTCCCTCGGCTACCGCCGCGGCAAGATCGGCGCCAACCTCGGCGTCATCCGCTACGGCCGCGTCTACCGCCAGCGCGAGGACATCGCCGCCAGCGCCACGAATCCCGCCATCCGCGGCGACCGTTTCTATCCGCCCTACACCGCCGTGGACTTCAACCTCGAATTCGGCGTCACGCGCTGGGCCAAACTCTTCCTCTCCGGCCGCAACATCACCAACGCCCAGAAAACCCGCTGGCGCGTCGTCGACGGTGCGCCCGCGTGGAGCAATTTCCAGATCGCGAACAATCTCGGCTTCACCTTCACCGCGGGCGTGACTGGCTCGTTCTGAGGTGGGCGGGCGCGTCCCCGCGCCCGCATTCGACGACTGCCAGCGGGGGACGCGGCGCCCTCGCCGCGCCTTTTTCCCTCACCGCAGCCCGCTTCGGGAGAAGCGGGACGTCCCGTGCGCAATTTCGTGTCATTCCGCGGAGCGCCGCGTCCTTTTTGTCATTGCGAGTAGTCCCGCCTTGCGGGACGACGCGGCAATCCATCTAGCTTTTCCCCGATGCGCGTCCTCCTCGCCTTCGACAAATTCAAAGACTCCCTCACCGCCCCCGCCGCGTGCGAGATCGCCGCTTTCGCCCTGCGTCGCGCGCACCCCGACTGGACGCTCGACCTCTGCCCGCTCGCCGATGGCGGCGAGGGCTTTTGCGAGATCCTCACCGCCGCCGCCGGCGGCGAATTGAGAAAAATCCCCGTGACCGGACCGCGCGGAGGCCGCGTCGACGCCCCGATCGGCTTCGTGCGCAGCGCGAAAATCCCGGCCGCCGCCCGCGCGCAGCTCGGCCTCGACCACGCCACCGGCGAGGTCGCCGTCATCGAAATGGCCGCCGCCAGCGGCCTCGCGCTGCTGCCGCTGGATCAACGCGACCCCTGGCAGACCACCACGCTCGGCACCGGCGAACTGATCCACGCCGCCGCCGAAGCCCAGGCCGCCGCCATCCTCCTCGGCGTGGGCGGCAGCGCCACGCACGACCTTGGTCTCGGCGCGCTGAGCGCCCTCGGCCTCCCGCTCGTCGAGCGCGACGGCCAGAAAATCTCGCCGCCAATTCCCGCGCGCTGGAATCGCGGCACGCGCTTCGCCGGCAGCGTCCCCGCGACGCTCCCGCCCATCCGCATCGCCTGCGACGTGACCAATCCCCTCCTCGGCCCGCGTGGCGCCGCCGCCGTCTACGGCCCGCAAAAAGGCCTCCGCCCCGAGGACCTCCCTCGCCTCGATCACGAGAGCGCACGCCTGGCGCTGCTGCTGTGCCTGCACGCCGGCCAGCCCGATGCGCTCATGGACACCCCCGGCGCCGGCGCCGCCGGCGGCATCTCCTTCGGTCTGATGGCCGCCGCGCGCGCCAAACTCCTCCCCGGTTTCGATCTCGTGAGCGCCTGGCTCGACGTCGAGCACCGTGCCGCCGCCGCCGACCTCGTGATCACCGGCGAAGGCCGCTTCGACGAAAGCTCGCTCAGCGGCAAAGGCCCCGGCGCCGTCGCCGCCCGCGCGCTCGCCCTCGGCAAACAAGTCCACGTCTTCGCCGGCGCCGTGACGGCCTCGACGCGCGACCGCCTCGCCGTCCACGCCATCACGCCGCCGGGCCAGCCCCTCGCCGAGGCGTTGCGCTCAGCATCTGCGAATCTCGCGAAGGCGGTGTCGCAGGCGTTCGCGCGCTAAAAGCAGTCATGCACTTTGTTCGAGAAGACGGACGGACTCCGAGGTAGGGCAGGTCTGTGACCTGCCTTTTCACGCGGTGAATGTTCGCCGGGCAGGTCGCAGACCTGCCCTACTCCCGTGCACCGCCTCGCGCAAAGTTCACGACTGCCTCGTCGGGTGAGCAGGGTGTAACTCAAACTGAGGTAGTTCTCGAATGCCTCGGTTGTAGCGGCGGTCTATGACCGCCGGCGTGGCGCCACGGGCATTCGTTCGGCGGTCATAGACCGCCGCCAAATTACTGACCTCAGTTTGAGTCACACCCCGGTGAACAACCCGCCCGCTTTTCAGCGTGACCGCGGCGCGCGGCGTGGCATCTCTCTCAGATTCATGGCTGGAGCCGCTCACGTTTTTTCCGTGCGGAAGTTTCTTCCGTTGCTCGCGCCGCTGCTCGCCCTCGCCGGGTGCAGCGCCAACAAGCCGCCCGCAGCCAGGCCCGCGGCGCCGTTGTTCACGCCGCAGCCATCGCTTGCGACGCCGACCCCCGCCCCCGCCCCCGGCCCCGTGCTGCTCGGCATCGACGGGCTCGCGGCCGAGGGCTTCGCCACGGTCCAAGGCAAGCGCCACGGCCTGCTCACGCACCCCGCCGGCGTCAACCGCCGCGGCGAACGCACCTCCGATGTGCTGCGCCGCGCCCCGGGCGTGAAGCTCGTCGCCCTCTTCGCCGTCGAGCACGGGATCAACAACGAATTTCCCGCCGGCAAGAACTACACCGACTACACCGACAAGCGCACCGGCCTGCCCGTCCGCTCGCTCTACGACGGCAAGTCGCGCAAGCCCACCAAGACCCAGCTCAAGGATCTCGATGCACTCGTGATCGACCTCCAGGACATCGGCACGCGCAGCTACACGTTCATCAGCGCGCTGAAGCTCGCGCTCATCGCGTGCTTTGAAAATGGCGTCGAGTGCATCGTGCTCGACCGTCCCAACCCCCTCGGCGGCCTCAAGGCCGACGGCCCGCCGATGGACGCCAACCAGATGAGCTACGTCGGCGCGTGGCGCGTGCCCTACGTGCACGGCCTCACGATGGGTGAGCTCGCCCGCATGGCCAAGGAGGCACCCGAGGCCGCCGGTCCGTATTCCGTGCCCGAAGCCGCGCGCACCAAAGGCAAACTCACCGTCGTCCCCATGCGCGGCTGGACGCGCGCCATGCGCTGGTCCGAGACCGGCCTGACGTGGGTCGCCACCTCACCGATGGTCCAGGATTTCGAGGCCGTGAAAGGTTACCCGATGACCGGGCTCGGCTGCGAACTCGGCGGCTTCAGTCACGGCGTGAGCAACCAGCACGCCTTTCGCGGCGTGTCGCACCGCGCCGCCAGGGCCGACGCGCTGGAGAAAGAACTCCGCCCGCTGCCGCTCGCCGGCGTGCGCCTCAGCCGCATCAGCGTGCCCAACGCCAAGACCGGCCAGGCCGGCACCGGCCTTTATCTCGAAATCGCCGACTACGACGCGTGGCGCCCGACCGAGCTGAGTTTCTGGATGATGAAGCTCGCCTGTAAACTGGAGCCGAAAAATCCCTTCGCCGCCGCGACCACGGAGAAACGCAGCCTCTTCCTGCACCTGATGGGCTCGACCGCGTTCTACAACGATCTCGTCGCCAAAGGCCGCAACATCGACATCGACGCGTGGCTGCGCACCTGGCGCGAGCAGGCGCGGATCTACCAGGAGCAGAGCAAGCGCTTCTGGATCTACCGTTAGGTTTTTGCTTCGCTAAAACCCGGGATTTAGGTTTTCGCCTAGCGAAAACCTGTGCCTCGCCCCGCCAAGAAAATTTCGCAGACCCAGCTCGCCCACGAGCTCGGCATCTCGCAGGCCCTCGTCTCGCTCGTCCTCAACGGCCGCCGCTCCGGCATCAACGCCGACACCTACGACCGCATCTGGGATCATGCGGTGAAGCGCGGCTATCACCCGAAAGGCATGCACCTCGCCGCGTCGCCCGCCGCGCAGCCCCGGCAGGTGGGCGTGATCCTCCGCGCACCCCTGCGGCTCAACACCCCCGCGATGTATTTCGGCCACGTGCAGCACGGCCTGCACACCGCGCTCGGCGCCCGCGAATACCACACCGTCTTCATCGGCGCCGAGGACCAGCTCGACATCGCCAAGCTCCACCGCCAGTTCCCCGCCGGCCACCAGTATCAAGGCATCGTCCTCATCGGCGAGGTGCAGCGCCCCTTCCTCGACAAACTCCGCCGCCTCGGCCTGCGCCTCGTCGCCGTCTCCGCGCGCTACCCCGGCCTCTGCCACTCCGTCCTCGGCAACGAGCCGCAGGCCCTCGAATCGCTCGTGCAACACCTCCACGGCCTCGGCCATCGCCGCTTCGCGTGGCTCGGTGGCAACGTCGGCCTCGGTCGACACGAAGCGCGCCTCCAAGCGCTTGAGTCCGCCCTCGCCGGCGTCGGCCTGAAGCTCGACCCGCGCTACACGGTGAAACTCAAGGAGGGCGACCGTGCCGAGGGCGTCGAGGCCGTCGCCGCACTCCTGCCCCACGCCAAACGACGCGACTTTCCGACCGCGTTCATCGCCTACAACACCCTCATGGCCTCCGGCGCCGTGCGCGCGCTCGAACGCGAGGGCTGGCAGGTGCCGGCGGAGGTCAGCGTCGCCAGCGCCGATCTCTCGCCCGTCGCCACCGAGGGCACGCCGCGCATCACCGCCGCCGGCTCCAATCCCGAAAAACTCGGCGAAGCCGCCGCCCGCCTCGTGATCGACGGCGGCTCCGGCGACGACGCCGGCTTCACCGACCTCATGCTCCCGGCCCAACTCTTCGTGGGCGACACCACCGGCCCGGCCCAGTAGGGCCGGTCGCTGCATGGCTTGGTTTGTCATTCTGAGCGCAGCGAAGAATCCAGCAGGATGTCCGAAGCCGCTCTCCAACAAAGCAGTCCCGCTGAGTTTTTCGCTGCGCTAGAATGGCGGGCCGCGACTCGAGCGCATCTCACTTTTCTGCCATCGACGAGGCGGGACGCCTCGTCCACGTGGCTGAGGCGTCCCGCCTCAGTCAGAACACTGAGATGCTCCCAGCAGCTCGACCCACCGTTTTTCCCCTTGGCATTTTATAATTATTAAGCCCTGCTGGCTCCCCCGCCACGCCCCGCCGCCAACCCCATGACACGCTACGACTACGCCGTCCTCGTCTTCTACTTCGGCTACATGCTGGCGATCAGCTGGGTCTTCCGCCGGTTCGTGACCAACGTCTCCGATTACTTCCGCGGCGGCGGCAAGGCCCTCTGGTGGATGGTCGGCGGCTCTGCGTTCATGGTGCAGTTCAGCGCGTGGACCTTCACCGGCGCCGCGAGCAAGGCCTACGCCGACGGCTGGCCGATCATGATCATCTACCTCGGCAACGCCTTCGGCTTCGCGCTCAACGCCCTGCACTTCGCCCCGCGCTTCCGCCAGCTCCGCGTCGTCACCGGCGTCGAGGCCATCCGCCACCGCTTCGGCCGCGTCAGCGAGCAGTTTTTCACCTGGACCCAGCTCCCCTTCGGTCTCCTCCAGGCCGGCATCTGGCTCAACTCCCTCGCCGTGTTTTTCTCGGCCGTCTTCGGCGTCGACCTTTCGCTCACCATCATCGTCACCGGCGCCGTCGTGCTCGTGATGGCGCTCGTCGGCGGGAGCTGGGCGGTCCTCGCGAGCGATTTCATCCAGGTGCTCATCCTCATGCCCGTGTGCCTCGCCGTCACCGTGCTCGGACTCATCAAGGTCGGCGGCTTCGGCGGCTTCCTCTCCCACGCTCCCGCGCATCACCTCGATCTCGGGCAGGTTTTTTCGAAGGAATTTCTCGGCCTCTGGTGCGTCGCCATGCTGCTCAAGCAACTCCACACCACCAACAATCTCGCCGACGCCAACCGCTACCTCTGCGTCAAAGACAGCCGTCACGCCCGCTGGGCCGGCTTCCTCGGCGCCACGCTCTTCCTGCTCGGCATCGTGATCTGGTTCCTGCCGCCGATGTTCGCCGCGATCCGCTTCCCGGACCTGCGCGCCGTGTTCCCCACGCTCAAGAACCCGGAGGAAGCCGCTTTCATTGCCATCGCGCGCGACGTGATGCCCGTCGGCATGATGGGCCTGCTCGTGAGCGGCATCTTCGCCGCCACGATGTCCTCGATGGACTCGGGCCTGAACAAAAACACCGGCTTCTTCATCAAGAATTTCTACCAACCCGTCCTCAAGCCCCACGCCACCGACCGCCACCTGCTCGTCGTCGGCAAAGTCGTCACGGTGATCTTCGGCGCCCTCGTCATCCTCGTCGCCCTCCAGATGAGCCAGTTGAAAAACCTCACGCTCTTCCAGCTCACCCAGCGCCTCAGCATTCTCATCGGCATCCCGATCATCGTGCCGCTCTTCCTCGGCCTGCTCGTGAAACACACCCCGCCGTGGTCCGCGTGGAGCACTGTCGTCGTCGGCTTCCTGAGCTCGCTCTTCATCACCGAGAAACTCACGCCCGAATGGGCCGCCGGCGTCTTCGGCATCGCGCATCCGCTCGACGCCGCCGCCCGCGAATACTGGCGCCAATCCATCGAGCTCTTCGGCAACGTCGCCCTCTGCTCCACGTGGTTCGTCGCCACCAAACTCTTTTGGTCCCGCGCCACCGCCGCGGAGAAGACCCAGATCGACGAGTTCTTCACGCGCCTGCGCACGCCCGTCGATTTCGCGAAGGAGGAAGGCGCCCACAACGCCAACGACGCCCGCCAGTCCTCCGTCGTCGGCTGGCTCTGTCTCGCGTATGGCGCGTTCGTCGCGCTGCTCGCCCTTATTCCCAACCCCGCCCTCGGCCGCCTCGCGTTTCTCGGCTGCGGTGGTGTCGTCGCCGCCGTCGGCTGGGCGCTGCTCGCCGCCGCCCGCCGCACTCGCGCCGAAGCCGTCTCCGCATGAACCACCGCGGCAAAATCCTCCGCCTCCCGCCCAACCGCGTCTGGCGCACCTACCCCGGCGGCCGCACGCTCGACGCGCTCGCCGCGCAGCCGGTGGAGCGCGTTGACCCCAACGCGCTTTCCGCGTCCGCCCCCGCCGACACCCATTTCGCCGAGGACTGGATCGCCTCGACCACCCGCGCCGTGAATCCGCCGGAGGCTGCGCTCTCAACCCTCAACTCTCATCCCTCAACTTCTCCCGGCATCTCGCAGGTGCTCGTCGGCCACGACCCGGCCCCGCGCGATTTCGCCGCACTCCTCGCCAGCGACCCCGCGTATTTCCTCGGCGCCGACCACGTGAAGAAGCTCGGCGCGCAACCGCAGCTCCTCGTGAAGTTCCTGGATAGCGGCACGCGTCTGCATTTCCAGGTTCATCCCACGCGCGAGTTCGCCCAGCGCTTCCTCGCCGCCCCCAGCGGCAAGACCGAAGCCTACCACGTCCTGAGTTGTAGGGCGGGGTCGCCGAACCCCGCCGCTCCGGGCGAACCGACCGGCTACATCTACGTCGGCTTCCAACGCCCGCCCTCCCGCGCCGCCCTCCGCGCCATGATCGAGGCGCAGGACCTCGCCGCCATCGAAGCCTGCTTCGACAAAATCCCCGTCCGCCCCGGCGACACGTTCATCATCCCCGGCGGCACCCCGCACGCCCTCGGCGCGGGCGTCTTCATGGTGGAGATCCAGGAGCCCAGCGACCTCGTCGTCCGCTTCGAATTCGAACGCGCCGGCTACGTGCTGCCCGAGTCCGCCCGCTTCATGAACCGCGGGATCGATTTCTGCCTGGATATTTTCAACTTCGCCCCGCTCACCGCCGCGGACCTCGACACGCGCGTGCGCTGCCGGCCGCGCCGTCTGCGCGAACTCGCCCCCGGTTCCTGGCAGGACGAACTCATCGGGCCGGCGCAAACCGATTGTTTCTGCGTGCGGAAGTCCCACCTCGCCGCGCCCGTGGTTAAGGATGAAACCAGCGCCGCCATCGCCATCGTCACCGCCGGCGAGGTCACTGTCAGTGCCGGCGGCGAGTCGCACCGCCTGCGCCAGTTCGACAAAATCTTCCTTCCCGCCGCCCTCGGTCCCGTGACGTTTGCACCCGCGCCCCGCGCCGAAATCCTCGAGTGCCTCCCGCCCGCATGAAAGGACCAAAGACCAAGGACCAGCGACCGCTGTCCCCGCACCTATCGCGGTTCCTTGCCAGCATTCCGATCAGTCTCTGGTCCCTGGTCCTTGGTCCCTAGTCCGTCTCCGCCGTCATGTCCCGTCCCGCTTCACTGCTCGCCGTTCTCACGCCCACGGAGGTGCGGGAATTTTTTCCCGAACCCATGCTCGGCCAGGTCGCCAGGCTGGCCGCCTCTCACCGCTTGCTCGACCCCACCGGGATCGACACCGCCGCGCTGGCCCGCGAACTCGCCGCCACCGACCCCGAGGTCCTCCTCGCGTGCTGGAAGACCCCGCTCCTGCCCGACGCGCTTCCGCCCCGCCTGCGCTACGTCTGCTACGTCGCCGGTTCCGTGAAGCGCCTCGTCACGCGCGCCCACCTCGAGCGCGGCCTCCTCGTCACCAACTGGGGCGCCTCGATCAGCCGCACCGTCGCCGAGTGCGCGCTCTTCCACATCCTCGCCTGCCTGCGCAACACCTCGCACTGGGCCATCGCGATGCACCAACCCGGTCACGCCGCGTGGAAAAACGGCCTCACCGACGCCCGCTCGCTCTTTGGCCGCACCGTCGGCATCCACGGCTTCGGCCCCGTCGCCCGCGAGCTCGTCACCCTCCTCAAACCCTGGGGCTGCCCCATCACCGCCCTCGCGCCCGACCTCACCGCCGACCTCGCCCGCGCCCATGGCGTCGAACGCGCCGCCTCGCTCGAAGCGCTGTTCGCCGAGAACGAAATCATCGTCGAACTCGCCCCCCTCATCCCCGCGACCACCGGCGTCGTCACGGAAAAGATTCTCCGCCTCATCCGCCCCGGCGGCGTGTTCGTGAATGTCGGCCGCGGCGCCGTCGTCGACGAAGCCGCCCTCCTCCGCCTCGCGCAGGAGAAAAAAATCGCCATCGGCCTCGACGTTTACACCGACGAACCGCTTCCCGCCGGCAGCGGCTTCCGCGCGCTCCCGCACGTCAACCTCACGCCGCACATCGCCGGTCCCACGATCGACCGCTATCCCGACGCCGGTGCCTTCGCGCTGAAAAATCTCCGCGCCTACGCCGAAGGCCGCCCGCTCGAAGCCGTCATCACTCCCGAGGTCTACGACTTCTCCACCTGAGTTCACTCGTTTCTACTTTCCGTCGTTTCTTCTTTCTTCTTTTCCGATGCCAACGCCCTACCGCCACTGGCAGCTCGCCGCGAAGAAACTCCTGGAGCCGCTCGCCGCGCTCATGCGCCCCGGCGCCGCCGACCTCGCCATCGCCGGTCCCGCCAGCGACCACGACAAGCAGGCCGACCGCCTTGAGAGTTTCGCGCGTCCGCTCACCCTCGCCGCGTTTTATCTGCAAAGTGAAAGTGGCACGGGTCTCCCGACCCGTGAATCCCAAGCACCCGCCAACCCCACGGGTCGGGAGACCCGTGCCACTTACCCCGACGACCACGCGTTTCGCCAGGCCATCGCCGCGTGGTTCCGCGCCGGCCTCGTCGCCGGCAGCGACCCCGCGTCGCCGCACTACTGGGGCCCCGACGCCAGCTTCCACCAGCACCACGTCGAGATGGGCCTCATGTCGATCGCGCTCCAACTCGCGCCGCGCGATCTTTGGGACCCGCTTACCCGCGCCGAAAAAGATCAGGTCGCGCGCTGGTTCGCGTCGTGCCGCGGCGGCGGCATCGTCAACAACAACCACCTCTTCATGTCCGTGCACATCCTCGAGTTTCTCGGGCAGCACGGCTACGCCCACCGCACCGATCGCGCCGTCATCACCGCCCACCTGAACCAGCTCGAGACCATGCACCGCGGCGGCGGCTGGTTCGAGGACGGCATCAACCAAGCCTACGATCACTACAACGCCTACGCCTTCCATTTCTACGGCCTGATGTGGTCGCACCTTCACGGCGCCGACGACGAAGCGCGCGCCACGCGCTGGCGCGAATGGGGCCGGCTTTACGCCCGCGACTACCAGCACTTCTTCGCCGCGAGCGGCGAGCACCCCGCCTTCGGTCGCTCGATCTGCTACCGCTTCAACTGCCTCAACGTCTTCGGCCTCGCCCTCGCTGAAAACGCCACCGAGCTCGCGCCCGGGATGCTGCGCCGCCTCTGCACGCGCAACCTCGACTTCTTCCTTTCGCGCCCGATCTACCAGGAGCAGGGCTGCCTCAACCTCGGCTTCACCGATCGCTTCGACAAGATCATGGAGCCCTACTCGTGCGCCGCCTCTCCTTACTGGGCCGCGAAGGGTTTCACGCCGCTCCTCCTGCCGCCGGCGCACGCGTTCTGGACCGCCCCCGAGCAGCCGCTGCCCGCCGAGCGCCCCGGCGGTTTTGTCCACGTCATG
The DNA here is from genome assembly GCA_016235555.1 of Verrucomicrobiota bacterium. Classification (GTDB taxonomy): domain Bacteria; phylum Verrucomicrobiota; class Verrucomicrobiia; order Opitutales; family Opitutaceae; genus JACRKC01. The sequence continues at coordinate 50,803 of JACRKC010000099.1, read as the reverse complement.
CGCGCCCCCGGCCTCGTCACGCGCAGCACGCCCACCGGCGACATCGAGATCCTCAACGCCGGCTCCATGGTCGGCAACACGCAGCTCCGTTACGGTGCGTGGAAATGGTCCAAACTCTCCTACCGCACCGGCGTCCACTTCACCTACGCGTTCCCGGAGATCACCAACTTTTCCTTCGACAGCGCGCTCACCGCGCAACTCGACGACGGCCGCATCTTCGGCCGCCACTCGACCGTGCCCGTGGAGATGGACGAGTCGCATCTCGGCTACACCTACAACCTCGGCTTCAAAACCGGCCAGGTGAACACCGGCGTGGAGTCGTTCGTCTTCTGGCGCGCCGGCTGGCTCCTCCACGTCCACCACGTCACCCCGCGTCAGCCCGTCGTGCTCCGCGTCGGCGGTTTCGCGCTGCCGCTCACGGAGGTGGGGCCGGCTCTCCGCAGCCGGCCTGAGTTCCAGTCCACACCACAGCCCAGGGCGGCTGGGACAGCCGCCCCTACCTATTTTTCCTCCGACTCCCGCGGCACCGTCCTTCAACCCCTCACCGGCCTCACCACCACCGAATGGGACACACGCCTCGACGACACCGCCGAACGCCGCCACGTCGCCGCGCCCTACCACGTCACGCCTGTCGCCAAAACCGCCCGCCTCACTTCGCCCGTCACGCTCGCCGCGCTCTCGTGGTCCGGCACCGACCGCGCCGAGTCCGCCCCATGGCAAATCATCTCCGCCACCGCCGGCGTCTGGAAACTCACGCACCCGAAACTCGGCCCCTGGGAAATCTCCCACTGGTCGCTCCCAGAAAGTAGGGCAGGTCTTTAACCTGCCCTTGCGTTCGAAAATTCTTCCCCGTCCGCAGAGCGGGTCACAGACCGCCCTGCCGCAGGCAGCGAACACCCTCTACCGCACGACCGGGCGGGGCTCGGGGTGCTGGGCGAGGAGGGCGCGCAGCCGGGCGACGACTTCGGGTTGGGCGGCGGCGAGGTTTTTCGTTTCGAGCGGGTCGGCGACGTAGTCGTAGAGTTCGAGGTCGGCGGGGTCGGCGGCGCCGATTTTTTTCCACTCCACGAGGCGGTAGCGCGCGGTGCGCACGGCGCGGCCGAGGAGTTCACCGCCGCGGGCCGGGGCGTTGCGCGGGAAGACGTGCACGATGTGGTCCTTCACGCTCGCGGCGGGGTCGCGCAGCACAGGGACGAGGCTGCGGCCATCGATCGTCTGCGGCACTTGGGGCGCGGGCAGGCCGGCGAGTTCGGCGAGCGTGGGATAGAGGTCGACCGTCTCGGTCATCGCGGCGGTGCGCATGCCGGGGCGCGCGACGCCGGGGGCGACGATGAGGAGCGGGATGTGGTTCGCCTCCTCGTAATTGGTGTGCTTCGTCCACATGCCGTGGTCGCCGAGGTGCCAGCCGTGGTCGCTCCAGAGGACGATGACGGTGTTGGCGGCAAGATTGAGGCGGTCGAGTTCGTCGAGCACGCGGCCGAGCTGGGCGTCCATGTAGGAGACGCTGGCGTAGTAGCCGTGGATGGCGGTGCGTTCGTGCTCCTCGGTGAGCGGCGGATCGACGGGGAACGGTTTGTAGTTGTTGAGTTCGCCGAGGGTCTTGCCGGCGTAGGGCGGCGCGCCGTCGGGCGGCGTGCGGCGCGTAGCGAGCGGGAGCGTGGCGCGGTCGTAGAGGTCCCAGTATTTCTTCGGCACGGAGAACGGCAGGTGCGGGCGCACGAAGCCGACGGCGAGGAAGAGCGGCTCGGCGGGCTGGTCCTTGGCGCGGCGGAGGGCGGCGATAGCGTGGGTGGCGATGCGCGAGTCGGCGTAGGCGGTGTCGGGGAGCTCTGCGTTTTCCCACGCGGCGCCGCGCGGGAGCTGGCCGATGGGCACGCCGGCGGGCTTGGAGTTGCCGAAGAGCGCGGCCTCGCGCGTGAGCTGGCCGCCGTCGGTGCTCGCGGGGAGCGCGTAGTCGACCACGTTGTCCTTGAGGAAGGGCACGGACCACGAGGCGGGATCGTCGGAGTTGCCGTGGCCGACGTGGAAAATCTTGCCCATGCCCTCGGTGCGGTAGCCGTGGCGCATGAAATACTGCGGGAGCGTGACGGCATCGGGCACGGCGCGGCGGAAATTCGTCGCGAGGTTGTAGATGCCGAGCGTGGTGCAGCGGGAGCCGGTGAGGAGCGTGTTGCGCGAGGCGGCGCACACGGCCTGGTTGCAATAGGCATTGGAGAAGAGCACGCCGCGCGCGGCGAGACGGTCGAGGTTGGGCGTCCGGGCGACGCGGTCGCCGTAGGCCCCGATGGTGGGCTTCAGGTCGTCGACGGCGAGGAAGAGGATGTGCGGACGCGCGGGTGGCGTGGCCGCGTGGAGGGCGGCCACAAATACCAGCGCCAACGCGGCCAACCAGGCCGGCGAAGGTTTTCCCGTGGTGCGGTGCTTCAGCCCGCACTGGCGCCACACGAGCGCGGGCTGAAGCACCGCGCTACTTTTCGGCAGATGAATAAAACCGTGCATGGTGAACTAGAAACGCCCTTTGACCCCGAACGTCCACAGCGGATGAAAATCCGTGATGTTGGCCAGCTTGGCGTAGCCGGGCGTGTTCGGGCCGTAGACTTCAAACGTCTCCCACGCATCGTTGAGGTTGCGGAGGTTCATGAAGAGCGAGTAGCGGCGGGTGAGGTGATACTCGCCCACGAGATCCACGTAGCGGCGCGGTGCGGCGTAGCGGTAAGTGCCCGACTCGACGCCGGCACCAGTCACAGCGCCGAGCCGCTGGCGGCCGCGGAAGTTCACGTTCACGCGCACGTTGAATTTCGGCCGCGTGAGGCTCACGCCCCAGTTGATCACGCGGGGCACGAATCCCGCAAACGCCGTGCTGCCGAGCACCGCGCCGGACTCGTGGATGAGCGACACATTGCCGAACACCTGCACGCCGCGCGCCCAATTGGGCAGAAACGTGAGCGCCTGCCGATAGTCCGTCTCGAACCCGTTGAGCGTATAAGTCCCGGGCTGGTTCACATCGGTGAAAAACTGGTAGTTGCCGTAGGTGGTCGGATCGATGCCGAAGTTTTCGTAGAACTCCGGCGTCGGCGTCACCTGCTGTTGCCGCCAGAAATTCGAGAACGTGCGGCGGAACCCGCCGATCGAAACCTGCCCGACTTTCTCGAAATAATATTCGAGGCGCAGCTTGTAGCTCTCAGCCTTCCACGGCTTGATGCCGACATTGTTGACCGTGATGCGGCCGGCGGCGGTGTTGGGATCGGGCGTCGCGGTGAGGTCGGGCAGCGTGACACCGCCGGCGTATTGATTGAAATCGGGCCGGCCTACCGACCAGTAGTAGGCGCCGCGCGCGATCAGGTTGGGCCGGATCGAGTAGTTCGCGTTCAGGCTCGGGAAGTAGCGGAGATATTCCTTCTGCACGTGGGCGCCGCGCTCGAGGAGGATGAGTTTGCGCGCGTCGAGGCTGGCGGCCGGGAAGATCGTCGTGCCGCGGATGGGCCGGCCTTGCGCGTCTTTTTGCAAGTTGCCGACGGGATTGTTGAGCGGGCCGTAGGCGTCGATGTTGGTCTGCTCGGCGCGCAGGCCGGTGGTGATGTTCAGGCGGCGCTCGAAAAACGCGGCATCGAACCGCACGTAACCGGCCGAGATCTTTTCCTCCGCGCGCTTCGAGAGGTTGGTGTAGCTGTTGTAGACGTCGACCGGGTTGATCGTGAAGTTCGCCGGGCGGGCGGTGTAGGCCGCGTAGATTTTCTTCGCACTCATCCAATCGGTGCGGGTAAAGCCCCAAGGCGGCGTGCGCTGCGAGAAGCTCTCGTCGAGAAAGGGGCCGGCGCCATTGTCGTTGCCGACGGGGGTGTTGGGCGTGGGCGCGGCGACGCCGTCGGCGCCGACGTAGGTGAAGGTGGTCGTGCCGCCAAACGCGTCGCGCTGCCCGATGCGCAGGTCGAGGCCCGTCTTGATCGTGACCGGGACGGACCAATCGAAGCGGCGCGTGCTGTTCAGGTAAGCGCTCTTGCGGTAGTCGCGGAAGATGCGCGGATTCGAGGCGGCGGTCGTGAGCGCCTTGTTGTCGAGCCGGTAGGGATCGAGGGCCTGGCCGTTGGCATCGTCGAGCACGGTGATCATGCCGGGGCGCAGGTAGGTGACGTCGTCGAAGTTCACCCGCAGGCGGCCGCGGGTGGCGGTGGCGCCCTGAAGGAAGCCGAACTCGGTGTCGCGATCGACGTTGCTCGCGCGTGAGTAGCCAAAGCCGCCCTCGAATCGCCAGGTGGGGCCGTTGTGGATCCATGTGAGCGTCGGCATGTCGGTGCGGTTCGAGCGATAGATGGCGTTGTTGGTCACCTGCACGTTGCCATACGAGGCCGTGGCGGGCGCGCCGGTGTCGCCACGCGTGAAGGTCGGGCCGAAATTGCCGGAGAGCGCGCGCTGGATGTTGAAGTTGAACTGGCGCGCGAAGAAATCGACGTAGTTCTGCGTGCTCTGATACGCGACCGAGATGCGGTCGCGATCGGTGAGTCGGTAGTCGAAGCTCACGCCCAGCGAGGTGCGGCCGGTTTCCTTCGTGTCGTCGCGGTAGGAGTAGTTGGTCAGGTAGGGTTTGTCGGGCGTCGTCGGCGCGTAGTTGGCGTCGATCGCCCCGTTGGTGCCGCGCCACGTGAGGCCGACCCAGTCCTGCGGGGAATACTGCGTGGAGTGATTGAACGAGAGCGCGAAGCCGAAGCGCTTGTTGACCGGCACGGTGTAGGCCAGGTCGAAGCCCGGGTGCCACTTGTAGGTCTCCTTGTGCGTCGGGCCCGGCGTCTTGCCGAGTTCGTGCTCGCTGTCGCGCATCATCACGAACGCACTGCCGTTGAACTCGGGCTTCAGCCGCTCAAACGCGCTGCGCGGAACCATGTTGACCGAACCGGCGAGCGCGCTGCCCGGCGACTCCGGTGTGGGCGATTGCACGATCTCGATGCGCGAAACGTTGTTGATCGAAACCATGTCCATCGCAACGGCGCGGCCCATGCCGCCGACGCCCGCGCTCGCGAGATCGAGGCCCGCCACGGTCACGGGGACGTTGTTCGTGGGCGCGCCGTTGAGGTAGATGTTTCGCGCGTTGCCGCCGCCGTTCTCGATCGCGACGCCCGGAAGGAATTTCATGAACTCGGCGGCGTTGCCCTCGGCCACCTGGCCAAACTCATCGGCGCCGACCACGGTCTTCATCTGCGAGGAGAAGCGCTGCTCGTTGATGGCGATCGCCGCGCCATCCATGCTCTTGGATTCGACGACGAAGGCGTCGAGCTTCACGACGGCGTCGTCGGCCTTGCCGAGATTGATCGTAAGCTGCGCGGGGGTGCCGGCGACGACCTGCACGGTGGCCGTGGTCAGGGGAAGGCCGGTGCGAAACGCGTTCACCGTGGCCGTGCCCGCCGGCACGCCGTCGAGGCGGTAGTTGCCGTCGGCGTCCGAAAACGCCTCGAGGTTCGTGCCGGCGACCGTGAGCCGCGCGCGCTCGACGTAGGTGTTGTTGGCGGGATTGAACACGCGGCCCTCAATCGTGCCGGTGGCGGCACCGGGCTGAGCGCGGAGCGCAACGGCGGTGACGATCAGGCTGAGCAGCAGTCCGAAAAACGCCGACGGACCGCGACGGAGAAGCAGGTGTGCACGCATGGGGTTGACTTGGGTGTCAGCCGACACCTGCGCCCATTGTCCGCGGCAGCCAAGAGCGAGCCGCACACATCCGTCCGACGATTTTCCACATGAACGCGCGACTTTCATCTCGCTGCGCGATCGTCGTAGCGGCCGACGTGAGGAGGCCGGCCGCATGCCGCGCGTTCTCCGGCCTCCTCACGTCGGCCGCTACCACCACCCGCGCGCCTGCGCCACCGTCAGCGCCTCGTCGAGCGGTGGGAGACGCGGAAGCGCCATTCAATCCAATCCGCGCTTGTCGCAATTCGATTCTCGGGTAGCTTCCAAAGCATGAAAGCCGGCGGCGTCACGATCTCCGATCCCGATATCCTCGGAGGCGAACGCGTGTTTGTGGGCACGCGAGTGCCGGTCCGGAGCCTCTTCGATCACCTTGAGGCGGGTGAGACGATCGACGATTTCCTGACCGGGTTTCCCAGTGTGCAGCGCGAACAAGTGATCGCGGTGCTGGAGGAGTCGCGAGCGCACATCCTCGAGCCTGCGTAGGCCATGCGGATTCTCCTCGATGAGAATCTCGACTGGCGGCTGGGTCGCGAACTCCCCGGCCACGAAGTCTGCTCGGTGCCCCTGATCGGCTGGGCAGGAACGAAGAACGGCGCGCTGATCGACCGCGCAAGCCGGCAATTCGATGTGTTGATCACCATGGACAACGCGATGGCGCACGACCGGCGCCGGCTGCTCGAAGGGCTGCCGCTGGCAGTCGTCGCATTACGTGCACCATCCAATCGGCTCGCCGACACCCGCCACTTGATGCCGAAGCTACTCGCGCTGCTTCCCACCCTGACTGCGGGCACATTTTCCGTGCTCGGCTGAATCATCACCACCAAGCCCGCGCCCGCGCGACCGTGAGTGCCTCGTCCAGCGACGGCAGATAGGGATGCCACAGCCGCTCCCACTCCAAGCTCACGAGCCCACCAAACCCATCCGCCCGCAGCGCCGCGAGCAGCGGGGCGATCGGAAACTCGCCATCGCCGGGCAGCACGTAGGTGAACGGATGCTTTGCGCTCGGCACGCTGATGCTGTCCTTCACGTGCACATGCACCACGCCATCGCGGATGGCCCGCCACGTCGCGACCGGGTCCTCCCCACCCTTCTTCCACGTGTGGTGCGAATCCCACAGGATCGCCGTGCCGGGCGCGTGCGACCGGAAGCGGTTGATCGCATCCGCGGTGAAAAGCGAGTCGTGCGTCTCGATGAAAATATCCGCCGCCCAACCGTTCGCGCGGCGCACGTCGCGCCACCAACGCACGGTTTCCGCCATCGCGATCAGCTCCGCCGCGTCGCCCGCCTTTCCCCCGTCGAACACCCGCAGCCACCGCGCGCCGAGCGCCTCCGCCCACGGCACGTAGGCGAGAAACGCCTCGCGGTCGCCCGGTGCCGCGCCCGCCAGCTTGAGCGACGTATCGAGCGCCGCGACCCTCACCGTCGCTCCGCGCATTTGCGCGGCGAGCGCCTCCGGCGCCCCAAACTGCCCCGCGAAATAGCGCGGCAGCTCCACCGTGCCGCCCAGCGCGCGGATCTCCACCGCCGCGAGCCCATGCCGCGCCGCGAGCGCCAGCGTCTCATCGAGCGAAAAGTCCGGACAACCGAGGGTGGAAATACAACGGAGCACGCGGCGGGTTAACCACAGATGGACCCGGATGAACACAGAGAATTGGCTCCGCGCAGTTCGAGACGGGGCAGTTGGGGCGGTTTGTGCACCACCTCAGAACATGCGCCCGCCCTGCGACGATCGTTTCAATCCTCTGACCGCGGATTACGCAGATGGCGCGGATGGCCCGAGATTTCCCTGCCTTTATCCGCGGTATCCGCGCAATCCGCGGTCAAAAAATCGCCTGGGTATGACCTCGGTTGCGGCTCCTTTGCCCAAGGCCCAGCCGCGCCCAAAAACCTTTCCGCTTGCCGCCTCTGCGTCGCGCGGCGAAAGTCGCGATCCGCTTCGCTACCCCGTTTCGCTCTCAAACCTCCCTCATCATGCCACGTCCAGTCACCCTGTTCACCGGCCAGTGGGCCGACCTTCCCCTCGAGAAACTCCTGCCCATGGTCAAAAAGATGGGCTACGACGGCGTCGAACTCGCCTGCTGGGGCGACCACTTCGACGTGGATGCCGCCGTCTCGAGCAAGAAATACGTCCACGACAAGTGGTCGCTCCTCCGCTCCAACGGCCTCACCTGCTACGCCATCTCGAGCCACCTCGTCGGCCAGGCCATCTGCGACAACATCGACGCGCGCCACCAGTCCATCCTTCCGCCCGATGTGTGGGGCGACGGCGAGCCCGAGGGCGTCCGCAAGCGCGCCGCGAAGAAGATGATCACCGCGGGCAAGGCCGCCCGGGCGTTCTTCGACGCCAAGCCCGGCCGCAAGAGCGCCGACGATTTTCCGGCGGTCGTCAACGGCTTCACCGGCTCCAGCATCTGGCACTCGATCTACGCCTTCCCGCCCACCTCCCAGGAATACTGGCAGAAGGGCTTCGATGATTTCGGCCGCCGCTTCGGCCCGATCCTCGAGGCGTTCGACAAGGTCAACGTCAACTTCGGCCTTGAAGTCCACCCGACCGAGATCGCGTTCGACATCGCCAGCACCCGCCGCGCGATCGATGCGGTCAAGGGCCACAAGCGCTTCGGCTTCAACTACGACCCCTCGCACCTTGGCTACCAAGGCGTCGACTACGTGAAGTTCATCCGCAAGTTCGGCGACCGCATCTACCACTGCCACATGAAGGACGTGTGGTGGGGCCACGGCGACGGCACGGTGGGCGTGTTCGGCGGCCACGTGAGCTTCGGCCACCCGAGTCGCTATTGGGATTTCCGCTCGCTCGGCCACGGCGACATCAACTTCGAGGAGATCATCGTCGCCCTCAACGACGTCGGCTACCGCGGCCCGCTCTCCGTCGAGTGGGAAGACAGCCGCATGGACCGCATCCACGGCGCCACCGAAGCCGCCGCCTTCGTCCGCAAAGTCGACTTCCCCTCGAGCGCGATCGTCTTCGACGCGCAGTTCGATCGGTAGTCGGTTTTTTTGAACCACGAAACACACGAAATACACGAAAGAACTCAGCTCCTCTGAGCCCGTGTATTCCTTTCGTGTGTTTCGTGTATTTCGTGGTTCCTCCTTCTTCCTCTTCATTCCATGAGCATCAAAATCGCCATCATCGGTGCGGGCGGCATGGCCGCCTACCACGCCAAAGGTTTTCGCGAAGCCGGCGCCGACATCGTCGCCCTCGCTGACGTCAACAAGGCCGCCGCGGAGAAATCCGCCGCCAAGCACGGCATCGGCAAAGTCTACGGCGACGTCGCCGAGATGCTCGCCGCCGAGAAGGATCTCGACGCCGTCTCGGTGATCGTGCCGAACAAATTCCACGCGCCGCTCGCGCTCCAGGCCCTCAAGGCCGGCAAGCACGTCTTCTGCGAAAAGCCGCCCGCGCTCAGCGCCAAGGAAATGGCGAAGATGCAGGCCGTCGCCGCGAAGGCGAAGAAAACGCTGATGTTCAATTTCAACAACCGCGCCCGCCCCGAGAGCTACGCGATGATGGAATACATCAAGGCCGGCACCGTCGGCACCATCAACACCTGCCAGGCGAAATGGATCCGCCGCGCCGGCATCCCGGGCTTCGGCGGCTGGTTCACCACCAAGGCACTCTCCGGCGGCGGCCCGCTCATCGACCTCCTCCACATGGTCGACCTCGGCCTCTACTTCATGGGCTACCCCGAGCCCGCGCACATCCTCGCGCGCACCTACTCGGACAACATCGACAACAAGGCCTTCAAGGGCCCGTGGGGCATTCCCGATGTCGCGAAGGGCACGACCGACGTCGAGGCCGCCGCGCACGGCTTCGTCACGTTCAAGAGCGGCCAGTCGATGTCGCTCGCCGTGTCGTGGGCCGAGATGAATCAACGCGAGGAAGTCTCGGTCACGTTCCAAGGCACGAAGGCCGGCGGCCTCGTCCGTCGCCTCTTCGGCATCGACGGCCTCGACAACACCGCGATCGACGCGTGCCAGCTCTACACGCTCGAAAACGGCCGCCACGTGAACCGCGACATCATCGTCCCCGCCGACGAAACGATGGGCCGCGTGCGTTCCGCGATGAATTTCGTGCGCGTGCTCGAAGGCACCGAAAAACCGCTCAACACCCCCGACCAGGCGCTCTCGCTCATGAAGATCATCGACGGAGCTTACAAGTCGGCAGCGACGGGGAAGCCGGTGGCGCTCTGATTGAGACCGGACGAAAAATCAAAAAATCCAGACCCTGGGGCGAAGATGATTGTCCGCACCCAAGTAAGTTTCAGCGTCTGTGGCGAACGATTCACTCCGTCCAAAGTGCCAGCACAGTTCTCCAATTCACACGATCCAGGTGTTATCGGAAAGATCGGTCGCTATCGCGGAGTTCCCGTGCCATACGGCTCTGCTGGCTTCGATGCGCCTGAAGAAGAGCCTGCGAAGATTGCCTGGATTTACGAGCGTGTTGCCAAGTTCAGAGACGCTATGCGTAATGCAGGTGGGGAGTATTTTACGCTCTCGATCACCTACACGTATGATTCGCAGTGCGCTTTGTCCTTTTCAAAAAAAGAGTTGAAAATGATTTTGGCGCTCGACTGTGACTTTCACGTCGATTGCCAAGCTGCACCGTGAAGAAATAGCCAAATAGGCGTCCAGAGCGGACCTCGCCACAAATTCCCGCCACGTCACTTTGTTGATCGCCATCAATCGTCTCTCATCTTTCCCCACTATGAAACTCAATCGCAAACTCCGCATGGGCATGGTCGGCGGCGGCCGTGGCGCCTTTATCGGCTCCGTCCACCGCATGGCCGCCCGCCTCGATGGCGAGATCGATCTCGTCGCCGGCTGCTTCTCGGCCGACCCCGAAAAGTCGAAAGCCTCCGGCGCCGACCTCTTCCTCGACCCGAAGCGCGTTTACGCCACCTACCAGGAAATGGCGAAGGCCGAGGCCGCCCTCCCCGCCGACCAGCGCATCGACTTCGTCTCGATCGTCACGCGCAACAACACGCACGCCGCGGTCGCGAAGACGTTCCTCGAGGCCGGCTTCCACGTCGTGTGTGACAAGCCGCTGTGTTTCTCCCTGAAGGAAGGCCTCAAACTCCGCGAAGTCGTGAAGCAGAGCAGCAAGGTCTTTGCGCTCACGCACAACTACACTGGTTACCCAATGGTGAAGGAAGCACGCGACTGGGTGCGCACCGGCAAGCTCGGCCAGCTCACCAAGATCGTCGTCGAATACCCGCAGGGCTACGCTATCAGCGCCCTCGAAGCCGGCACGATCAGCAAGATCGCCAACTGGCGCATGGACCCGAACGTCTCCGGCGTCTCGAACTGCATGGGCGACATCGGCACCCACGCGCACAACCTCGCGCGCTACATCACCGGCCTCGAGGTCGAGGAAATCTGCGCCGAGATGTCCACCTTCATCCCCGGCCGCCTGCTCGACGACGACGGCAACTGCCTCGTGCGCTGGAGCGGCGGCGTGAAGGGCATCCTGTTCGCCTCGCAGATTTCGAGCGGCGACGAAAACAACATCAACATCCGCGTCTGGGGCACCAAGGGCTCGCTCCAGTGGTTCCAGGAAAACCCGAACGAACTCATCTGGAAGAAGCACGACGCCCCGCAGCAAATCCACCGCCGCGGCAACGGTTATCACTGCGACGCCGCGAAAGGCGCGATTCGCACGCCGTTCGCGCATCCGGAGGGCTTCATCGAGGCGTTCGCGAACGTCTACCGCAGCGCCGCCACCGCGATCGCCGACTCGATCGAAGGCCGCAAAGCGCCGAAGGCAGGCTACGATTTCCCGACGATCGACGACGGCCTCGCCGGCATGGCGTTCATCGAGACGTCGATCAAGTCCGGCAAAGCCGGCGCGAAGTGGCTGAAGTTCCCGAAGTATTGAAAAGTGCTCCGTCGTGGCGGCGGGCAGGGAGGCCCGCCGCTACAACCGAGGCATTCGAGAGCTGACATCGTTTGAGTTACATCCGGGCCGGAGGCGGACGTGACTCAGCCATTGCGTGGCGGGGCGAGATGTGTCGGCGTTGGGACTCGTCCGCTGGTTTGAGTCTGGCGTGTGAGTCCGACGCCGACGTCCGGACCAGCGGCGCACCCTGTCATCCTGCTCCCGGTCATGCCCCGCCTTACTCGCCGCCACTTCCTCCAAACTGCCGCCGCTGCCGGCGCCTGGTCGCTGATGCCCGGTTGCGCCACCACGGCGCGCCGTCCGCGTCGCATCGCGCCCAACGAAAAACTCCAGCACGCGTGCATCGGCGTGGGCGGGATGGGCGCCAACGACCTGAAGAACTTCCTGTCGCACCCGCGCTGCCAGATCGTCGCGTTGTGCGATGTGGATCGCGGCAATCTCGAAAAAGCTGCGGCGCTCGTGCCCGGGGCGCGACGCTACACGGACTGGCGCGAGATGTTCGCGAAGGAGGGCGATCAGGTGGACTCGGTCAACGTGTCCGTGCCCGATCACATGCACGCGGCGATCGCGTTGCCGGCGATGCGCGCGGCCAAGCACGTTTACTGCCAGAAGCCGCTGTGCCACGACGTGGCCGAGTGCCGCGCGGTGGCCAGCACGGCGAAGGAGACCGGCGTGATCACGCAGCTCGGCACGCAGTTCGCATCGGGCGCCGGCGACCGCCAGGCCGTGCAGTGGCTGCGGGAAGGCGCGATCGGCAAAGTGCGGCGCGTGATCCTCTGCTCGAATCGCGAAGGGGCGGTCGAGCGCTACCGCCTCGCCGGCCCGCGGCCGGCGGAGCCGGTGCGGGCGCCCGATGCGCTGGCGTGGGATCTATGGCTCGGCACGGCGCCGGTGCGGCCCTACGCACCGAAGATCTATCATCCGCAATTGTGGCGCTCGTGGCTCGACTTCGGCACCGGTTGGTCGGGCGACATTGGCTGCCACATTTTCGACGCCGTGTGGAAAGGCCTCGGGCTGACTGCGCCGCTGAGCGTGACGGCTGACGTGCAGAAGTCGTGGCGTGACTCGCCCGCCCGGCGGGCCGACACCTGGCCGCAGATGAACCACATCACGTGGGTGTTTCCCGGCAACACGCTTACGGCCGGTCCGGAGCTGACGGTCGAATGGTATGATGGCGACAAGTTTCCGCCCGAAGAGGCGCAGGCGCTCGCGCGCGCGGACGGTTTCAAGACCTACCCGGGCGAGGCCGCGATCGTGCTCGGCACCGAAGGGGCGCTGCTGCTGCCGCACACGTCAGGGGCGCGGCTGCTTCCGCGGGAGAAGTTCGCCTCCCACGCGCGGACGAATTTCGAGCCGCGCAACCACTATCACCACTTCGTCGACGGCTGCATCAGCGGCCAGCAACCGGAGTCACACTTCGGTCAGACGGGTCCGATGGCCGAGGCGATCATCCTCGGCACCGTGGCCGTGCGCACGCCGGACACGACGCTCCGGTGGGATGCGGCGCGTGCGCGAGTGACGAATTCACCCGAAGCCAACCAACTGCTCCGCCGCACGTATCGGACCGGTTGGGAAGTGGCGGGGGTGTAGGGGGAGGACGCTCGCCAAGCGAGGAAGAGATCTGGTGGGTGATCGGTGGTTTTCTTGGCTACAGCTTCCGCGCGTCGCGTGAACCCGGCCAATGGAAAAATGAAGTCAAGATTTCCTTCCTTTCTGGTTCATCCGCTTGCCCCTTTTTCGACTCGTGTGTTCGGTTTCGGGTTCGCCGAGCCACCGAAATCGCACGCCCAGCAATCGCAGGATGTAGAAGATCACAAACGTCACGAGGCACATCGCTGCAAAAACCTTGAGGGCGTCGATGAACGGCAGGATGGGACCCGGTGGAGTAAACTTTCCGCGATGGCCAAGCCCGATCAGGATGGTCGCGGCACTTGAAAACGCGAGTGCCGCAAAGGCCGGCCAGACTGGTGAGAACCTGTCTCGGTTGTTCATGGGCCAAGGTTCGAGATATTCAGTCGCCCTTTCGTAGTGTGTCTCGAATCCAGCGCGGATTCCGTCGACATTCGAGTATGCGCTGCACGACCACTCGGCGCCTGGGATTCGATAGTAGATGGCGTAGGGAAAGCGCCGCGCCAGTGTTCGGCGGAAACCCAATTGGACGCGATCGACTCCGCTGTGAAACGCGAGTGGATCGACTTACTGGGGTTCGCATAGTCGAGTGACGGTGGTGGTTCGGGGAGCGCCCGCGTCCCGCGGGCTGTCCTCGGCGTCTCGCCGAGGATTTCGGAGGTGTCGGCGAGACGCCGACACGAGCACCCGAGACGGGTGCGCTCCCCGAACCGCCGAACTCTCTGCCACCCTATTTCGCGAGACACAGTAGTGAAGATGCTGTCGAAGAAATAGTCGCCGACGCCGGGTGCTGCGGTTCGTGGAACTCGCGGCCCACTGCGATATCATCAAGCGCCGGGCGGAGAATCCGGACCTTTATTCGAACCGGCTACGGAGTTCTTTTTTGGCATCCTCCCAGTCGAGAATCTCGACGCGGCCGGCGGTGAGGTCGGCCTCGGTTTTGCGCAGTTCCTCGTTGTGCCACGCCGGGCTTTCGAACGAATCTTCCGCCGCGAGATCGCTCCAGAGAGTCTCAATGATTTTGAGCTTCTCCGTCGGGGGGAGCTGGCTAAGTTCGGCGATGCTCATGGGGCGAGCCTAGCTCTTGCACTCATTGCCGCAAGGGCGCATTCGACAGACCACTTGGCTATTGGCGTATCCCAACTTACCGCAATCAACGAGGCGGGACGCCTCGTCCACGTGGCTGAGGCGTCCCGACTCAGTCAGAAAATTTAGATATGCCCCGTGGCTGCGTTGGCCGCGCGCGGAGCGCACGGCCCACCGGCGGTTATTTGAGGGCGAGTGCCGTGTCGGTGAGCGTGAAGTGATCGGTCTTTCCGTCGGGGCGGGAGAGCGTGAGGGTGCCGTCGAGCGTTAGGGTGGCGGTCGCGGTCGCGGGTTTTGCGCCGCGCTCGGGCCAGAGGACGGTGTAAACGGTGAACTCTTTCGCGGCGGTCGTGGTTTCGGCGGTGAGGTGTTGCTGGTTGTGCCACGTGCCGGTGATGAAGGCGGCGTTCATGCCCTCTTTCGCGTATTTTGGATCGACGGGGACGGGAAACTGGTCGGTCACGCTCGTGTGCCACTCGATGCCGGGGGCGATGACTTGGGCGGTGAGCGTGGCTTTGCCGGCGGGGCCGACGATCGTCGCGGTCGAGCGGGTGGCGTCCCACGTGAGCGATTTTTCGGCGTGGAGGAGCCACGAGAGTTTCGCGGGCGTGGCGAGGACGACGCGGTCGCGGAGGACGACGTAGCGTGAGTCGATGAACACGAGGTCGCGCGTCACGCGCTGGACGTTCTTCTTGTCCTTCTGCGCGGCGGCGTAGGCGGTGGTGGCGTCGCCGGTGGTCCACACGTAGCGCGGCTGCTCTTCGTAGCGCGTGATTTTGCCGGTGGATTTTTTGGACTTCGGGAGCTGACCGGTGCCGTCGAGGAGGAGGAGGTTTTTCGATTTGGTCTGGCGCGTCCACTGGTCGTGGTGCGGGGAATTGTGGAATTCGCGGTAGGCGGAGTTGATGGCGAGGCTCTCGCCGTAGGCGTTGAGGATGAAGGCGCCTTGGTCGGCGTGGCTGTGGCTGAACGAGCCGTAGGGCGACGCCTTGAACGTGACGTGGATGTCGTCGGCCGGGCGGCCGAGCGCGCTGTGCAGCGAAACCCAGCCGACGTCGCGGAAGAAGCGGTTCGGCGGCAGCTCGGTGAGCGGGCGCGCGGGCGGGAGCGGTTTTTCGGCGGCGATGAAATTGCGGAGGAGAAACTCGGCGGCGATCGGGTAGGTGCGGTCGAGGCCGGTGAGACCTTTTTCGAGCGGTGGCGGGCGCGGGTCGGTGCAGAGCGCGGCGTAGCTGCGGAAGAAGCCGTTTTGCTGCACGCGGGCGAGGTGTTCGAAGTAGTCGGCGGTGGCGGGCTCGAGGTTGAAGTGGCCGGCGTTGGAGGTGTCGCCGAACGTGGTGTGCAGGTAGGGCTGCACGTGGTAGACGCAGAAGAGCGGGGAGTTTTTCCAGAAGGTGGAGGCGTAGGCGAGCGGGTCGCCGATGGAGAGGAGCGTGTCCTGAAACGCGGCGTGTTCGATCGTGCCGCGCCAGTAGGCGTTGCCCTCGCCCCAGCCGCCGTCGTCACCGCCCCACGGGGTGAACTGGTCGCGGTAGAACTTGTAGGCGTAGGCCCACCACTCGCGCGCCTCGGGGAGGTCGTCCCAGAGCGCGAGGCCGGCAAGGCCGGTCATCGGCATGAAGCGCACCGGGTGCGACGAGAGGTCGGAGTCGATGGAGTTGCGGGTGACCTTCGAGATGGCGCCTTCCTTTTCAATCCACTCGGCGGAGCGCTGGCCGCGGATGCGGAAGTGATCGAGGACGGTTTTCTTCTCGGCGGGCGTGAGACGGTCGCGGATCTGGTCGTAGATGAGCGGGAGTTTGCGCCAGAGGCGGAAGTGGCCCTCGTCGTTGTAGTAGATGTCGGTCGCGCCGACGACGGCGCCGGATTTCCAGTCGGGAGCAAAGTGCCAGGCGCAGGCGCCGAGGAGAAACTCCTTTGCTTTGGTGAGGTATTTCTCCTCGCCGGTAACGAGCCAGCAGAGGGTGGCGGCTTCGGCGATGCCGGTGACGATGCCGCACTGGTCCTGCACGGCGCGCCACTTGTCGGCTTTGTCGGAGTCGCGCTTCGAGGGCGACGGATCGCCGTAGGTGATGGGCTCGGCGGGGAAGGAGAGCGCGAGGTATTTCGCGTCGAGGTCGGCGCGGATTTTTGCGAAGGGCTTCGCGCCGGCGCCGGTGGTGCAGTAGGCGCGGAAGGCGTCGAGGCGGCCGGCGAGGACGAGGGTGCGCGGGGCCTTGGCGGGGACCGATTCGGCTGGCTCACGGCGGGCGACGGAGGCGGGGTCGGACGCGGCGAGGGCCAGAGCAGGGATGGCCGCAAGAAGACACAGAAGGCGCAAGAGTCGGACTCGAGGTTTCATGGTTTGAGGTAGATGCCATGAAGGCGGACAGGCGGGCGAAAGCCACCGAACTTGTCTGCCGCTATGACAAACAATACTAACGTTACGAAACTGCTCACCCGCCTGGTCGAAACCAAGGCTGAAACGATCAAACTGGGGCTGGATCTGCATGCGCGCGACGTCGTCGTGTGCGTGCAACTCGACGGGGCGCTGCCGCACCGGCCCCAGAAGATGCTCCCGGCCGAGCTGCTCACCCTCGCGCGCGGGCTGGTCGCCGCGGGGCGCCAGGTCTACGCCTGCTACGAGGCCGGCCCGTGCGGTTACGGGTTGCACCGCGCGCTGCTCGCGGCTGGCGCGACCAACTACGTCGTCGCGCCCGAGGCGCTCGGCGACGGCCGCCGGCGGAAGACCGACAACCTGGACGCCACCGCGTTGACCGACCGGCTCGACCGCTACGTGCGGGGCCACACGAAGGCGTTCACCGTCGTCACCGTGCCGACGGCAGCGCAGGAGCAGGCCCGCGCCGCCGGCCGCACCCGCGACCAGTTGAAACACAGCCGCCACCAGTGGGAGGCGCGCGGCCGCAGCCTGTTGCTCTGCCATGGCCACCACGTCCGCGGCCAGTGGTGGACCGCGCGTCGGTGGCAGGCGCTTGCGCCCACGCTCGCGCCCTGGCTCGTGACGGAACTCGAACTCATGCGCGCGGTGCTGCTCGTGCTCGATCCGCAGGAAAAGGCCCGGCGCCAGACGCTGGTGGCGGCCGCGCCGAAGACGCTGCCCAAGGCGGTCGGCGCCCTCACCTGGATGCTGCTCCTGCTCGAAGTCTGCGACTGGGCGCGGTTCAAGAACCGCCGCCAGGTTTCCAGTTACACCGGGTTGTGTCCCTGGGTGCAGCAAAGCGGCGGGCGCAAACGCGACGGCTGCATCAACCCGCCAGAGGCAGGCAAGCCGGCACGGCAACCCGCGGTGCGCGCGTTGCTCATCGAACTGGTCTGGCGGCTGGTGCGCTGGCAACCGGACTATCCGCCGGTGCGGGCCCTGGTGGCCGGGCTCGCGCGCGGGGCCGCCCGGCGCAAACTCGCCGTGGCCGCCGCGCGCAAGCTCGCCGTCGACCTGTGGCGCCTGGCCACCCAGCAGACCACGCCGGCGAAACTCCACCTCATCGTCCCCGCGGAGGTGACCGCCTGAGTTGAACCAACCCGCCCCCTTTTCCGCCGGAAGCTCCCCGCCCAGCGCGGACCGACTTTCGGAGTGCAAGCGCGCACGGACCCGCCCTTGGGCTCAACCCCCGCGCTGTAGATGGTGCCGCTGCACTCCGTCCCTTTCGCTCTCCACTATTGCACACAGCATCATGCGCTGGCCCCACCACGCGCGGATCGCAGGTTAACTTGGACGACCGCCGGTCCAGGTTCGGGACGTGAGACACTCCGCATCGACCGCCGCCCAGGCGCCCCCAACCAACCCCAACCCCCAATCCGCTTTGAAGGAAAAGTCCTCCGTCACTTCATCCCGCACCTAATCCCTACTTCTGACTCTTTTCCCGCTGACCCTTCCGCCATCATAGCAGCGCCGCTCACTTTTCCGCCATCGACGAGGCGGGACGCCTCGTCCACGACAGCTCGCAGTCGTGGCTGATGCCACTCGCCCTTGGCATCTGGACGGTAGAGCCGGCGCTCGTGGCCGGGCTGGCCCCCCAGCGGGCGGGCCTACAACGGAAAGTCCGAAAGCTACGGGACGTTGGTCTCAGCCCTCTCCTTTGCCGTTTTTCAGCCCCGCAGAATCTTTTCCAACGCCTTCCCCTTGGCCAATTCGTCGACCAGTTTGTCGAGATAGCGGATCTCTCGCATCGTCGGTTCCGCGATCGCTTCGATCCGCACGCCGCAGATCGTGCCCGTGATCTGCTTTCGCGCCGGATTGGGCTTGGGCGCTTTCTGGAAGAACGTCTCGAAGTTTGTCTGCTTCTTCAGCTGCGCCGCGAGCTGCCGCGGGGTGTAGCCCGTCAGCCAGCAGATGATGGCGTCGACCTCCGCCGGCGTGCGCCCCTTCTTCTCCGCCTTGGCGAGGTAGTAGGGATAAACCTTGGCGACGGGCGTCGTGAAGATGCGGTGTTTGATGGTCATGGGAGGAAGAGCGGAACGGTGCGCTGGTTTGATGCGGGCGTGACCGGCTCGACCTGGGCTCGATGCATCACTTGCGGTGTCGTTCGTGGGAATTTCTGGGTGAGATGTGCCTCATCGGGCCTGCGTCACACCGCTGTCGCTTAATCCCATGTCAGGCCACGTTGTCATGTGGCAAACTCCTCCGCGTCTGGAATGAGACACTGCTCGAGCCACGCGGTGAGCGTATCGTAAAGCGTCGTGCTCGGCCACTCTGGCCTCGTCTCTCGCTGATAGCTGAGATGCACAACAGCAAAACTCGGTGCTGACTCTCCAAGATAGAACAAGACATCATCGCAATCTTGGCGATAGCCGACAGCCGTGACGGAACGTCGAAACAAAACGTGTCCGGCGCACATCTCGCGGTGAATCTCTGCCTCGGCCTTCGCGGCGTAGGCAGGTGCGATGGCGTGCCACGGCTCGCGCCACTGAATCTGGGATGCGTCGAATTTACTCATCGCGTGCGAAGTGGCCTAACATCGATTGAGCGACACGCGACTCTGCGGGTTGTGTCGCATAACATCGGCGGTCAAACGAGCGCGCATGCCGGGGAAGTGCCGCAGCGGTGACAGTTTGTCGACGGAAATGCCTTTCGCGCGTTGCCAGACCTGCAGCGGGTCTGCGCGGTCGCCTATCCGAACCTCCGCGAGACGCTCGTGGTGGCCGAACAGATCGTGACCACCGAGTAGCCGCGTGTTGGCTCGATCAAGTCTCGCGCACGATTCCGACGACGCCCGAAAAGGAGTGCGGTGCTTCAGCCCGCACTGTTTCCGCTGAGCCGCGGGCTGAAGCACCGTGCTACCCCGAGCCTTTCGCTGTCCGTTCAATCCGCGCGGCCCGGTCATTAGCCCGGCCGGCGGCGCTCGCGATACTGCGACGGCGTCATCCCCACGCAGCGCACGAACGCCCGCGAAAACACCACCGCGCTGTGATAACCCACCAGCGGGGCGATGGCCTCGAGTTTGTCGTCGCGCTCCTCGAGCAGCTCCTGCGCGTGCTGCATGCGCATGTAGGTCACGTGCTCCATCGGCGTGCGGCCGAGTTCGCGCCGGCACACGCGCCGCAGATGCTCGGTGCTGAGGCGGCAGCGCAGCGCGAGCGTGGAGAGTTTCCAATCCGCCGGCAGATCGGCGGCGACCGCCGCCCAGAGTTCGCCGATGCGGGAGTCGCCGTGCCACGGCCGCGCCCAGCGCGCCAGGTGGCCATGCGCCAGACTCACCCAGTGATGGACGAGCGCGGCGCTGCGTCCGCCTTCCCACTCGGCGCGCAGGCCTTGCAGCACGCGGCCGATGTCCTCGGCGCCGGTGGCGAGGCGCAGCGGCGAATTGGCGCCCACCAGCGGACGCAGCCCGGCCGATTCCTCGTAGCGCATCCAGGCGAAGTGCCACGGTTTGCCCGGGACCGCGTGAAAGGCGTTGAGCACCCGCGGCGGCGCGAGGCACACCGCGCCCGGCCCGACGCGCTGCCAGCGGCCCTCGAGCCACACGCGTCCTTCGCCCTCCAAGGTCGCGAGCAGAAAACTCCCCGACGGCGCCAGCCGCACGCGGCGATACGGCGCATGCACCACGTCGAGCCCGAGCCACGCGATCCGATGCGCCGCCAGTTCCGGGCACTCGCGCCGGTCCAGCGACCACCGCCGCGTGCGCGGCCCGTCGATCGTGGTTTCCTGCCAGGTGGTAAGCATCGCGAGCCCGAGCCAACGCCGCCGCTCCGCCGCTCGCAACGTTCCTTTTCCTCCCGCCCATGTGCAAAATCGTCGCGTGAATGTGTGAGGCCGGACGTTGCCGGGGCGCGGATCATTCCGGAGTATTTTCCACCGCGCCGCTGCCTTGCGCGCCAACCCCAATATGAACTCGTCGCCTTTTTCGTCCGGCCGCGCCCGGGCGCTGCTTCTCGGTCTGGTCTTCTCGGTGCTGCCCGCCGCGCTTCGAGCCCAGGCCGCCACCGGCGCGATCGAAGGTCGGGTGTTGCACGCTGGTCGCGACGCCTATCTCGAAAACGTGCGCCTCACGGTGGAGGGCACCGCGCTCACGACGTTCACCGCGTCCGACGGCTCGTATCGCCTCGACGGCGTGCCCGCCGGCAACGCCCGCGTGGTCACTTTCTACACGGGTCTGCGCGCGGAGAGCGCCACCGTGGCCGTGACCGCCGGCGCAGTGACGCCGCACGACTTCAAGCTCACCAGCGCGACCGAGCCCGGCGCCGCGAAGGGCGGCGAAGACATCGTGCGTCTGTCGCAATTCACCGTCGCTTCGTCCCGCGAAATGGACGGCGCCGCCTACGCGATCAACGAGCAGCGCGTGGCCTCCAGCATCAAGAACGTCGTCTCGACCGAGGAGTTCGGCGCCGTCGCCGAAGGCAACATCGGCGAGTTTCTCAAGTTCCTCCCCGGCGTCTCGGTCGACTACGTCGGCGGCAACGCCCGCTCCATCTCCATCAACGGCGTTCCGCCCGACAACGTCCCCGTCACGCTCGGCGGCCTCAGCATGGCCAGCTCCAGCGGCGACGGCGGCCGCGGCCGCTCGTTCAACATGGATTTCTTTTCCACCAACAATCTCTCCCGCGTCGAACTCGAGTATTCGCCCACCGCCGAGTCGCCCGGCTCCGCCCTCGCCGGCACCGTGAATCTCGTCCCGCGCAGCGCCTTTGAGCGCACCAAGCCGCTCTTCAACTACTCGCTCTCCGCGCTCATGCGGGACAACAACAAGAGCCTCAGCGCCACACCCGGCCCGCGCGGCCACGCCACGAACAAGATCCGCCCCGGCGCCGATTTCAGCTACTCCGCGCCGGTGAACAAGTCCTTCGGTTACACCATCTCCGCCGGCTCCGCCTCGCAGTTCTCCTCGCAGGACACGCCCGTCGCCCTCTGGCGCGGCGCCAGCGCGATCACCAATGGCGTCGCATTTCCGCACACGACGCCCGACCTGCCCTATCTCTCGCGGTATTCCGTCGAGGACGGCGGCAAGTTCACCACGCGCCTCTCGCTCGGCATCACGCTCGACTTCCGACTCACCCAACACGACCGCATCTCGGTCGGCTTCCACGCCGCGCGCACGACCATCGGCTACCTCAACAAGGCCCTCGCGTTTCAGATCAACCAGGTCGATCCCGCCGGCTTCTCGCTCACGTCCACGCGCAGCCGCGTCGGCACCGCCGAGCTCAACCTCGCCATCGAGGGCCGCGAGCGCGTCAACAAAACCGCCATGCCCACGCTGTTCTGGTATCACCGCGGCCCGGTCTGGAAATTCGAGTCCGCCGCCAGCTACTCCTCCAACGTCAACAACCACGTCGACGTGCAGGTCGGCCGTTTCTTCAACGCCACCACCCGCCGCACCGGCCTCACGATCGCCTTCGACGATATCCAGCCCGACTACCCCGGCCGGCCCGAGCGCATCACCGTCACTGATGGCACCACGGGCGCCGTCGTCGATCCCTACAGCCTTTCCTCCTACTCGCTCGCCACCGCCAACAGCACCGAGAGCGTCATCGCCGATCTCCGCCGCAATGTCACCTTCACGGCCGGCCGTGATTTTCGCGGTGCCGTCCCGTTCTCGCTGAAGGCCGGCCTCAACTGGCTCGTCTCCCAGCGCGACAACGCCTTCAACCAGCCGACCTACAACTTCGTCGGCGCCGACGGCCGAGCCAGCACCACGCCCGTCGGCAACGACGATTCCGCCGCGCGCTTCCTCGATCCGTCGCTCTCGCAGGAAACGGCGCCGTTCGGTTTCCCGCTCACCCAGCGCGTGGGCAACGACGGCCTTTATCAGTTCTTCCAGGCGAACCCCGCGCAGTTCACCACCAACGCCGCCACCAACTACATTTCCAAAGTCAACAACTCGCGCTTCGCTCGCGAAATGATCTCCGCCGCCTTCCTCCGCGGCGACGCCGCCTTCCTCGACAACCGCCTGAAATTCGTCGGCGGTCTCCGCGCCGAGCAAACCAACATCGACGGCCAGGGTCCGCTCAACGATCCCACGCGCAACTACCAGCGCGACGCCTCCGGCCGCGTCATTCTCGGCACCAACGGCCGCCCCGTCGCCATCACGTCCGACGCCCTCGCCTCCGCGCAGCTCACGCGTATCTTCCGCGGCACAAAGGCGAAGAAGGAATACCTCACGCTGTTCCCGAGCCTCAACGCCAGCTACGCGCTCCGCGAAAACCTCACCGCGCGCGCGGCCTACTATCACTCCATCGGCCGCCCGAATTTCGATCTCTACACCGGCGGCGTCACGCTTCCGGACACCGAGTCGCAGGCTTCGCCCACCAACGTCACCACCGTGGCCAACATCGGCATCAAACCTTGGACGGCGCGCACCAAGATGGTGCGCCTCGAGTATTATTTCCCCGGCGTCGGTGTCCTCTCAGCAGGCGCGTTCCGCCGCGACTTCCAGAATTTCTGGGCGCAGAACAACGCCGCGCCCACGTCCGAATTCCTCGCGCTCTACGGCCTCGATCCCGCCGTCTACGGCAAATACGACGTCGCCACGCAGTATAACCTCGCGGACTCCACTCGCGTCGAGGGCTTCGATATCAACTACAAGCAGGCCCTCACCTTTCTCCCGCAATGGGCGCGCGGCGTCCAGGTCTTCGGCAACTTGAGCCGCCAGCGCGTCACCGGCGGCGCCGCCGATTTCTTCTCTGGTTACCAACCGAAGGGCGCCAACTGGGGCATCAGCCTCACGCGTCCGCGCTACAATCTCCGCGTGAACTTCAACTATCAGGGCCAGCGCCGCCAGGGCGCCGTCACCGCGACGGGCACCGACCGCATCGGCCCGTCGATCTACAACTGGCGCGACGACCGCCTCTACATCGACGTCCTCGGTGAAGTGGCACTGCGCCGCAGCCTCGTGTTCTTTTTCAACCTCCGCAACGTGAACGACCAGACCGAGCGCATCGTGATCTACGGCCCGCAGACCCCCGCCAGCGCCCGCTTCCGTCAGTCCACCGACTTCGCCGCCCTCTGGACCTTCGGCGTGAAGGGCACGTTCTAAAAACGGCGGTCATTGCGAGGCGCGCAGCGACGAAGCAATCTATCTGCCCCTCCTCAGTCCCACCTCAATCCGTGCCATCCGTGGTGAATAGTTCCGCCCCCATGCGCTCGCTCCTTTTCGCTCTTCTCGCCATCGCGCTCCTCACGGTGACCACTTCTGCCACGGCCGCTCCCGCACCGCGTCCCAACATCGTCGTCATCCTCGCCGACGACCTGGGCTTCTCCGATCTCGGCTGCTACGGGTCGGAGATCCACACACCGAATCTCGACCGGCTGGCGCGCGGCGGCATCCGGTTCACGCAGTTCTACAACACCTCGCGTTGCTGCCCCACGCGCGCGTCGCTGCTCACCGGCCTTTATCAGCACCAAACCGGCGTCGGCATGATGGTGTCGGAGGGCCGCGTCCGCTTCGACTTCGGTGTCGACGGCTACCGCGGGCACATCAACCGCAACTGCGTCACGATCGCCGAGGTGCTGCGGACGGCCGGCTACCACACCTACATGACCGGCAAGTGGCACCTCGGCAGCGAAGCGCCCGAGCAGCGGCCGGCGCAGCGCGGCTTCGAGCGCTACTACGGCAGCCTCGCGGGCGCCTTCAGCTACTTCAAACCGAGCGGCGAGCGTGGCCTCACCCTCGACGACGCGTCGCTCCCTCCGCCCGATCCCGCGACGTATTACACGACCGATGCCTTCACCGACAAAGCGATCGAGTTTGTCGATGCGGCGAAGGACGGCGCGCCGTTCTTCCTCTATCTCGCCTTCAACGCCCCGCACTGGCCGCTCCACGCGAAGGAATCCGACATCAAGAAATTCGCCGGCCGCTACCTCGCCGGCTGGGACGAGATGCGCGCGCAGCGTTTTCGCCGCCAGATCGAGATGGGACTTTTCCCCGCGTCGCTCGCGCTCTCGCCGCGCGACGAGAAAGTGCGCCCCTGGAGCAACGTGCCCGCGGCGCAGCAGAAGGAGGCCGACTACCGCATGGCCGTCTACGCTGCGCAGGTGCATAGCCTCGATGAGAACGTCGGCAAATTGCTCGCTTACCTCGAGCGCACGCAGCGACTCGACAACACGCTCATCGTGTTTCTGTCCGACAACGGCGCGTGCGCCGAGCCCTACAGCGAGTTGGGCGGCGGCGCCTTCGCCGACATCAACAACCCCGACAAGGCCGGCTCCATCTCCTACGGTCGCGGCTGGGCGAACGTGTCCGACACGCCGTTCCGCCTCTACAAGAACAACCCCACCGAAGGCGGCATCGCCGCGCCCTGCATCGCGCACTGGCCGAAGGGCATCGCGTCGCGGCTCGCCGGGACGTTCGTCCGCGATCCCGCGCACGTGATCGATTTCATGCCGACCTTCGTCGAGCTCGCCGGGGCGAAATATCCGGCGATGTTCGCCAGCGAGCTGATCCACCCGATGGAGGGCCGCACTCTCGCGCCGTTCTTCACCGCGGGGTCTCGGCCGGCGGCGGAGTTTCTCTTCTTCGAGCACTCCAACAACTGCGCCGTCCGCTGGGGCGATTGGAAGGCCACGGCCCGCTACGGCGAGTTCCAATGGGAGCTTTACAATGTCGTCACCGACCGCACCGAGTTGCACAACGTCGCCGCCGAGCACCCGGACATCGTCGCCCGGCTCAACCAGGCGTGGCACGACTGGGCGTTGCGGGTGAAGGCGGTGCCGAAAGGCGTGAAGACGCCGACCGCCTACAATTAAGCTGTCTGTCGAGGCGCGCCCGGTGGTTGAGGGAGTATGTCACTCTCTTGCCGCCTGTCGAAAGGTGGGCCATCCGCTCCGCGGGCGGCCAAAGGCGCACAGAGACCGCAGCGATCTGGCGGTGCGCGGAGCGCCCGGCCCACCCCGTGGGGCGGACACTTTGTAGGAAACTGAGATGCACTGGAGGCTAGCGGGTGCAAATTCGTCTGTTGAATGTGTGCGGCCCGTTCTTTTCATGGCGGCTCCCCCCGCGCAGCGTGTCCGTCCCCCTCCGACCGCTCGCCCGCCCCTTACTCCCACTCTCCCTCATTCCCTCACTCCCTTCGTCATGCCCAATCCCTGGACCGGAAAAGGAAACCCTTACACGCGCGAGGAAGTGCGCGAACGCCTCGCCGCCACGCTGAAGAAGAAGCAGGCGATCATCGCCGCCGGTGCCGGCACCGGCATCAGCGCCAAGTTCATCGAGAAAGGCGGCGCCGATCTCATCATCATCTACAACAGCGGCCGCTTCCGCATGATGGGCCACGGCTCCACCGCCGGCATGATGGCCTACGGCGACGCCAACGCCATCGCGATGGAGATCGGCGAGTTCGAGGTGCTGCCCGTGGTTGAGGAGGTTCCCGTCATCTGCGGCGTGCACGCCACCGACCCGCGCCGCCGCATGTGGCACTGGCTCGGCCAGGTGAAGGAAATGGGCTTCTCCGGCGTGAACAATTTCCCCACGCACACGATCGTCGACGGCCATTTCCGCGGTGTGCTCGAAGAGACGGGCATGAGCGTGAAGAAGGAATACGAGATGGTCGCCCTCGCGCGCCGCATGGATCTCTTCTCGATCGTCTACGTCGGCTCGCCCGAGGAAGCCGCCGAGATGGCCAAGGCCGGCGCCGACGCAATCATCGCGCACGTCGGCACGACCGTCGGTGGCAGCATCGGCGTGAAGAACGCCGTCGTGAGCTGGCCGCACACGCTCAAAGTCACCCAAAACATCATCGACGCCGCCCGCGCCGTGCGGAAGGACATCTTCTTCCTCTGCCACGGCGGCCCGATCAACACGCCCGAGGACGCCGCGCGCGTCATCGCCGGGACGGACTGTGTCGGCTTCGTCGGCGCCAGCAGCCTCGAACGCATGGGCGTCGAGCAGTCCCTCACCGACCTCACGCGGAAATTCAAATCGCTGAAAGTCCCCGCCACGAAACGCCTGAAAAACTAACCGCAAGGAACGCAAAGCGCGCAAAGTAGATTCTCTGCGACCTCTGCGTTCTTTGCGGTTTCAATCCATGTCCCCCTCCGACCGCCGTTTCGTCCAGATCGCCGACGCCCTGCGCGAGCCCAACGCGTGGACCAACAACGAGTGGCTTTGCCGTCCCGACCTTGTCGCCGCCGAAAAACTCCTGCTCGTCCGCGCCAACATGGATCCGATGCACTGCCATCCGTTCCATTTCCATCCGCATCGCGAGGAGATCATCTACGTCGTCTATGGCCGCGCCGAGCAGTGGGTCGGCACCGAGCACCGCATCCTGAGCGCGGGCGAGATGGCGCACATCCCCGCTGGCACGATCCACGCGACCTACAACCCCCATGCCGAGCCGCTCGTGTTCCTCGCCATCCTCTCGCCCGCGAAGCTCCCCGCCGACCTCGCCGCCGCCCCCGATCCGCAGGACGTGTCCGCGCAGGGACCGTGGGCATCCCTCCGCCAAAACCTCCCCGTCTGCCAGACGCGCCTCTGAACCAAAGAAACCACGAAACACACCAAACCCACGAAAGCCCCTCTCAGCCTTTCGTGTATTTCGTGTGTTTCGTGGTTCTCAAAAACCCTCCCCATGAAACGCCTCCTCGCTCTCGCCGCGCTTTCACTCTCCGCCGCATTGTCCGTGTCCGCCGCTGACGCGCCGCTGCGCGTCTTCATCCGCTCCGGCCCGAAGTCCCACGGCCCCGGCCAGCACGACCATCCGCGCTTCCTCGCCGAGTGGGTGCCGCTCCTCAACGCCCGCGGCGCCGTCGCCTCCGGCGGCAACACCTTTCCCACCGCCGCGCAGCTCGCCGAGACCGACGTGCTCGTCATCCACGCGCAGGAGGGTGGCAACATCCCCGACGCCACCGACCGCGCCAACCTCAACGCCTTCCTCGCCCGCGGCGGCGGCATCATCGCACTCCACGCCGGCGCCGTCTCGCGCGATCCCGATTGGTTCAAGTCCATCATGGGCGGCTCGTGGCGCTTCGGCACCACCAGGTGGCTCGAGGCGCCGATGCACCTCTACTTCACCGACCGCGATCACCCGGTTTCCCGCGGCGCCTCGAATTGGGGCATGGACGACGAGATCTATTACGACATGGACGTGCTGCCCGAGGCGCGCGTGCTCGCCGTCTCCTACACCCCGAAATCGATCGACACCGGTGGCCGCGGCAACCGCGATGCGCAGGCCCGCGCCGCCGAGGCCGTCGCGCAGCGCAAGGGCGTCAACATTTACGACATCCAGCCGCAGATCTGGACCTACGAGCGCACCGTCGCCGGCGGCACCAAGCCCTACCGTGCGTTCGTCTCCATCCCCGGCCACCTCTACGAAAACTTCAATCGCGCCAACTACCGCGCCATCCTCCTCCGCGCCATCGCGTGGGCCGGCCAGCGCACCAACGTCGACGAACTCTGCCGCCCCGAGGAACTCGGCGACGGTCTCCGCTACGTCGCCGGCGGTCCCACCGCGCCGACGAAAGCCGCCGCCAGGATCGAGATTCACCCCGAGTTCACCATGAGCCTCGTCGCCTCCGAGCCGCTTATCAACAAGGTCATGAACATCGACTGGGACGAGCGCGGCCGCCTCTGGGTCTGCGAGACTCCCGAATATCCCAACGGCCGCCGCGCGCCCAACGCCGCACCGTGGAAAGACAGCGGCTCGCTCCGCGGCGCCCGCGTCGACCGCGACCCCGAGGACCGCATCTCGATCCTCACCGACACCAATGGCGACGGCATCATGGACCAGAAACACGTCTTCGCCGACAAGCTCGAACTCGTTACGAGTTTCGTCTTCTACAAAAACGGCGTCATCGCGGCGTGCTCGCCCGACATCTGGTATCTCGAAGACACGGACGGCGACGGCGTGTGCGACCGCCGCACCAAGCTCTACACCGGCCTCGGTATCAACGACACCCACGCCGTCATCAACAACCTCCGCTGGGGCCTCGATGGTTGGATCTACGCCACGCACGGCTACTCGCGCGGCGACGTCACGTCCGGCGACGGCACGAAGAAATTCGGCCCCGACGGCAGCGGCGTCGTGCGCTTCAAACCCGACGGCTCCGCCTTCGAGAATTTCTCCAGCCGCGGCGGCAACACCTGGGGCCTCGACATCACGTGGGACGGCCAGGTGTTCTGGACGCAGCCCACGAGTGGCACCGTTTTTTTCCACACCGTGCTCCCCGAGAGCGTGCTGGCGAAAGCCAAACTTCCCGGCGTGACCTCGTGGAAGGGGATGATCACGAATCAAAGGTCCTACCCCGCGATGTCGTGGCCCGAGCAGGCCTACGTGCAGATCGATCAGGTGGGCAACTTCACCGCCGCCGCGGGCTGCGCGATCTACGAGGGCGGCGCGTGGCCCGCGAAGTGGAACTACAGCTACTTCACCACCGAGCCGACGCTCAATATCGTGCACCACCAGTTCGTGCGCCCCGACGGCGTCACCTACCGCGTGGAGAAGGAAGCCGGCCGCGAGCAGACCGAGTTCATGCGCAGCACCGACCTCTGGTTCCGCCCGATCGAGAACCGCGTCGGCCCCGACGGCGCGCTCTACGTCGTCGACTTCTACAACCAGGCCGTGATCCACAACGACACGCGCGGCCCGCAGCACAGCCCCGCCAACGCCGCCGTCCGCCCCGACCGCGACCACTATTTCGCCCGCATCTGGAAGGTGCAGCACAAGGAGGCGAAGAAACTCGAGGTGCCCGTGCTCGACCGGAAAAACCTCGCCGCCCTCATCCGCACGATCGAGACGAGCCCCAACGCCCACGTGAAAAAGACGGCGCTGCGCCTCGCGCAGGAGAATTTCGCCGGGGCTCCGGAGCTCACCAAACTTTCCCGCCCGATGGGCAGCGCCGCGCTCGCGAAGTATGACCAGGCCCGCGCCGCGACCACCGCCGCGCAGCGTGCCGCCGTTCTCCGTGACTACGTCGCCGCGTCCGATGATTGGACTCGCACCGCACTCGCCGCCGCCGCGAGCGAACACGCCACCGATTACATTGCCGATGCTCTCGCCCATCCGGAGGCATCAAAACTCTCAGGCTTTGTGAGCGCGCTGGCCGCGTCGGTCGCCCCGGCTGAAGCCGCCCGTCTCGTGCAGGTGGCGGCTGCTTACCCCGGCCCGGTTGTGGCGGGGGTCGTGCGCGCCCTCGCGTTGCGTGCGGATCAACTGCCCGCACCGGATGCAGCGACTCTCTCTGCCCTGACGAAACTCCTCGCTGCTCCCGATTCAGCCGCCGCGGCTGTCGCCCTCGCGGCGAAGTGGGACAGAGCCGGCGCGCTCAAAGACCAGATCACTGAGGCCGCGCAACGTGTCGTCGGCGATCTGGTGGATCCGAAGACGCCGAGCGCGCGTCGGGCCGAAATCGCCACCGCCCTCGTCGCGGTGCCCAGCCAGCGGACCAAGGCGTTGGCGAAAGTCGGTGCGCTGCTCGGCGACGCTTCGACGCCCGACGATATGCGCAACTCTCTCCTCGCCACCCTCGGCGAACTCCCGCCTCGCGATGTCTCCGATCTCCTCATCAACGCCTTCGTCGAGTCCAAGTCCTCCGCCATCTTCGAACAAATCCTCAAGCGCCCGGAAACCGCGCTCGCCCTCGTCGCCGCCATCAGCGCCAACCGCATCACTCCGGCCGCCCTCGGGCCGGGCAACATCGCCCGGCTCCGCACGCATCCGACAACCCGCGTCGCCCGCGAGGCCGCTGTCGTCCTCGGCGCCGGCCACGCCAGCTCGAAGGAGAAGGACGACGCGATCGCGAAGCTCCTCCCCGAGGTCGACAAGCCCGGCGATATCGCAAAGGGCAAAGCGCTTTTCACCGGCGTCTGCGCCGTCTGCCACAAGCTCGGCGACCTTGGCGTCCGCGATGTCGGCACGCCGCTCGCCGGCATCGGCGCCCATCCGACGGCCGAGTTGCTGACGAGTATCGTCGACCCCAATCGCGTCGTGGAGCCGAACTACTGGCAATGGAACGTCACGACCAAGAAGGGCGAGACTTTCACCGGCGTAATTGTCCGTGAAACGACCGGTGTGCTCGCGCTGCGCAACCAAGCCGGCGACACCGAGATCAAGGTTGAGGATATTGCCACGCGCGAGAACACGCGCCGCTCGCTCATGCCCGAGGGTTTCGAAAACCTCGGCGCCGAGACGCTGCGCGACCTCCTCGCGTTCATCCGCTCGACCGCACCGGCTCCTGCTGCCGCGTCGGTGGCGAACGCGGCCGCGCAGGTGGCCAACCCGGCCACCAAGGCTGCCGCACCCACCGAGGGACCAAAAGAGGGTGGCCGCAACGACCGCCCGCTGCCCGCGACCGAGCCCGTGAAATGGGAGCCGGGCAAGACCCGCGTCCTCATCGTCACCGGCGGCAGCTCGCACAAGTTCGCCGAGTTCTTCGGCGCCACCGACGCCGCGACGCTCCGTGCGGCGGGCTACTCAGTCCATTACACCGAAGACCGCGATCAGGCGCCGGCCGCGCTCGCCGAGGCCGATGTCGCCGTGATCAGCGTCAACCGCATGTTCTTCGACACGCCCGCCTACCGCAAAGCCGTCATGGCCTTCGCCGCCGCGGGCAAGGGCCTCATCATGCTGCATCCCGGCACGTGGTATGCCTACCCGAACTGGCCCGAACTCAACGCGAAGATCGTCGGCGGCGGCGCGCGCGGTCACGACAAGCTCGGCAAATACTCCGTCATCGCCCTCAAGCCCGACCACCCGATCCTCAAGGGCGTGCCGCCGACGTTCGAGATCGAGGATGAACTCTACTACATCAACGCGGAGCCGGAGAAGATCCCGCCCGGCACCGCGCCGATCGACGTGCTCGCGGAGACCTCGCCCTCGATCAAATTCAAGAAACCGCACCCGGTGGTGTGGCTCACGAAGCACGACAAGGCCCGCATCGTCGGCCTCACCATCGGCCACGACGAACGCGTCCACGACCTTCCCGCCTACAAGATGCTGCTGACGAATGCGGTGAAGTGGGTGGCGAAAAAGGACTGAATGACTGAAAAGCTGAAGGGCTGAACCAAGCCTTCATCGCCTCGACTCGAAGTTCGGGTTTCAGCCTTTCAGTCCTTCGGACCCTCAGCCTTTTCACCCCATGCCCACCATCGCCATCCTCGGCACGTTCGACTCGAAAGGCCCGGAGCACGCCTTCCTCGCCGAGGCGATCCGCGCCCGGGGTTTCGCGACGCTCCTCATCAACGCCGGTTGCCTCGGTGAGCCCGGCCTCGCACCCGACATTCCTTCCAACGAACTCGCCGCCGCCGGCGATCCCGCGTGGCGCGAAATTCTCGCCCGTCGCGATCGCGGCGAATGCGTCGCCCTCATGACGCGCGGCGCCGCCGCGGTGG
This sequence comes from Verrucomicrobiota bacterium, assembly GCA_016235555.1. Classification (GTDB taxonomy): domain Bacteria; phylum Verrucomicrobiota; class Verrucomicrobiia; order Opitutales; family Opitutaceae; genus JACRKC01. The sequence continues at coordinate 18,745 of JACRKC010000099.1, read as the reverse complement.
TCGCCCGGCTGGCCACCGAGAAGAAAATTTCCGGCATCGTCTCCCTCGGCGGTGGCGGCGGCACCGCGATCGCGACCGCCGCGATGCGCGCCCTGCCGATCGGGTTTCCGAAGCTCATGGTTTCGACCCTCGCGAGCGGCCAGGTGGCACCTTACGTCGGCACCGCCGACATCACGATGATGCCCGCGATCGTCGATGTCTCCGGGCTCAACCGCGTGTCGCGAGTGATTTTCGAGAACGCCGCGGGTGCAATCTGCGGCATGGTGACCGCCGCCGAAACGCGCGCCGCCACGGTAGGGACGGCTCTCCGAGCCGTCCGCCCCGTTGGCGAAACCACTGGCGCAGCCGCGGACGGCTCGGAGAGCCGTCCCGACCTTCCGGACAAACCGCTCATCGTCGCCAGCATGTTTGGCAACACCACGGCGTGCGTGACCGACGCCAAAAAAATCCTCGAGGCCGCCGGCTACGAGGTGCTCGTTTTCGCCGCCACGGGCAACGGCGGTCGCGCGATGGAGTCGCTCATCGCCAGCGGCCTCGTCGCCGGTGTGCTCGACATCACCACGACCGAGTGGGCCGACGAGTTGGTGGGCGGCGTGCTCACCGCCGGCCCCGAGCGTCTCGACGCCACCGCGAAAGCGAAAATCCCCGCCATCGTCACACCCGGCTGCCTCGACATGGTGAACTTCGGCGAGCCATCGACCGTGCCCGCAAAATTCGCCGGCCGGACGTTCTACCAGCACAACGCGCAAGTCACTCTCATGCGCACCACGCCCGCAGAGTGCACCGAACTCGGCCGCATCATCGCCGAAAGACTCAACCGCTACACCGCGCCCGTGACCGTCCTCCTCCCGCTCCGCGCCATCAGCGTGATCAGCGCACCCGGAAAACCCTTCCACTCGCCGGAAGCCGACGCCGCGCTCTTCGCCTCGTTGAAGAAGCATCTCCGCCCCGCCATCCCCGTCCGCGAGTTCGATGTCGAGATCAACGACCCCACCTTCGCGCACGCCTGCGCCGAGGCGTTGCTGGCCAGTCTTGCCCGCCGGTAGCTGGGCGCCCGTTCGCGGCCGATTTCTCCACCTATCCTGCCGCGCCGCGTTGCCGCATCCCGTGCAACCGCGCCACGATCTCCGGCGCCTCTTTCAGCTCTGCCAAGGGCGCGAGGTGCGCAAACACATGGTTCCAGTCCAGCCGCCCCTGCTGTCGCGTGATCACGCCGTCGATATCGATCCAGTCCTGCGGACGTGAGGCGAACGCCTTCATCACCACGAGATCCTCGGCGGTGCAAACGCGCAGCACGGTATTTTCAGCGTAGGCAAAATCGGTCGCGCGTGTCACGGTGCTCTCCTCGAAGGGCAGTCCGCCAAACGCGATGTCCGCCTTGAAGCCCGCGCTCGTGCGGACCGGCAGCACGCGATTGTGCAGGGCGAATTTCATCGGATCGGGCACGAGCGGTTCGAACGTTGCGAGCAAGGCTGCCGCAAACTCCTCCTCCCGGCCGAAACCCGTCAGCAGGGTGATGTCGACGTCTTTGGTCATGCGCTGCTCGCCCCAGCGCAGAAGCGCGAGCCCGCCGATGATGCAGTGCCGCCAGCCTTGCCGTCGGCAGAACGAGTCCACCTCCCGCGCCGCGTCGAGGAGATCAGCCATGTCGGAGCCGGGCGAACCAGCGCTGCTGCTCGACCAGTCCGGTCTCGGCGGAGATTTTCACGCCGAGCCGATCCATGAGTTCCATCGTCGGTATCACCGCGCGCACCCCGGACGCATCGCTTTCGCGGATTTCCTGCCGGCGCAACTGGTCGAGGGCCGCGCCCGCGCGCGCCCAAGCGGCAACCGCTTCGCGGTGGTGCGCCGGATCGAATCGGTTCATGTGGTCAGGATGCCCCGGCCGGAACGAATTCCAAGCCTCCTTTGCGCCGGATCGACCGCGCTTCATCTTGCCGTCATGCTTGGCATATTGGTCAGCTCGCCAGGCGGGCGTTTTTGCGGATTGCGGCGGAGTGGGCCGCTTGCTGCGATGCGCGTCGCCACCCCCTATTCCCCATGAAACTTCGTTACGTCGGTGTGTTCCTTCTGGCCGCAGCCTGCTCGCTCGCCGCCGCGCCCGCCTCCCTTTTCGACGGCAAGTCACTCGCTGGCTGGGAGGGCGATCTCAAGTGGTGGAGTGTGGCCGACGGCTGCATCACGGGCGGCTCCACGACGGAGAAGATTCCGCGCAACCAGTTCCTCGCGACGGAGCGGTCGTTTCAGAACTTCGAGCTGCGGCTCAAGATCAAGCTCACTGGCGACCCGAAGACCGGCATGATCAACAGCGGCGTGCAGATCCGCAGCTTGCGGGTGCCGGCCGACACCGAGATGAGCGGTTATCAGGTCGACGCTGGCGACGGCTGGTGGGGCAAGCTCTACGACGAGTCACGCCGCAACAAGGTCATCGCGGTGCCCGCCGATCCGAACGCCGGCGAAAACGCCGTGAAGAAGGGCGAGTGGAACGAATATCGCATCCGCGCCGAGGGGCCGCGCATCCGGGCGTGGATCAACGGCGTCGCCACCGTCGACTACACCGAGACCGATCCGAACGTCGCGCTCGACGGCAAGGTCGCGGTCCAGATTCACAGCGGCGGCATCGCGCGCGTGCAGGCGAAGGACATCACGATCGAGGAACTACCGCCGACCCCGGGCGCGCCCACGTGGGACAAGGTCGGCCACCCGAAGCCGCGCGATCCGAACGCCAAGAAAAAGAAGGCGAACGCACCCGCGGCGAAGTAGCGCAGGCGGGCCTGGCACCATGGTTTCGTTGGAACGGCTGGTGCGGGTGGGCGGGCACGTCCCCGTGCCCGCATTTCTCGCCGTGGTCCCATCGCGCACAGTCGGCCCATGCGGGCACGGGACGTGCCCGTCCACCCGCGCAGGCACTTTTTCGCGGCGGTGGGTCGTTCGGTGTTGGGCGTTGTTGTTGAGTGCCGCGGGCACGCTCTCCGCCGCCGAGCGCGGCTACAACACGATCGCCTCCGCCCCGCGTTCCCCCGAGGAGGAGCGGCGCTCGTTTGTGTTGCCCACCGGATTCGAGGCGGAGTTGGTCGCAGCGGAGTCGGAGGGACTCGGCAAATTTGTCGGCCTCGCGTTCGACGCGCGCATGCGCCTGTGGACGATGACGGCGCTCGAATACCCCGTCGACGGCAACGAGCAAAAGGCGGCGTCCGATGCGCTGTTTGCTGCGGGCGGTCGCGACAAGGTTGTGGTGTTCGACCACGTTTATGGCGCCGACGTGGGCGCGGCGGCGAAGCCCCGCGTGTTTGCCGACGGGCTCGTGATGCCGCTCGGTGTGCTGCCGTGGCGCGACGGCGCGATCGTGCAATACGGGGCCGACATCCGCCTCTACCGCGATACCGACGGCGATGGCCGCGCCGACCGGCACGAGGTGATTCTCACGGGCTTCGGCACGCAGGACTCGCATTTGTTTCCGCACCAGTTTCTGCGCCAGCCGGGCGGGCAGATTTTCGTCGCGCAGGGGCTCTTCAACTACTCGAAGGTTCGCCGACCCGATGGCCGGACGTTTGCGGATGGCGCGGCTGAGGTGGTGTTCAACCAGTGCAAGCTCGCGCGCTTCACGGCGGATGGGGCGTCGTTCGAAAATCTCACGGCGGGCCCCAACAACATCTGGGGCCTCACGACGTCGCGCGAAGGCGAAGCCTTCATGCAGGAGGCGAACGACATCGGCTACCCGGTGATTCCCTACGAGCCGGGCATCTGGGTGGCGACCGGCTCGAAAGACCGGTTGCGGCCCTACCAGCCCCTCATGCCGCCGCCGCTCGCGCCGGCGCAGATGGGCGGCACCGGACTCAGCGGTCTCGCGCTCGCGGAGGATCGGGATAACTGCTTCCGTCGCTTCGGCGCGCCGGACAGCGAGGCGGGCGCGAAGGTTTTCTTTCTCGCGAACCCGATCACCAACACGATCAACGCCGTGCGCGCGACGCCGACCGCCGACGGCACGCGCTACACCTACGAGAAGCTGCCGGATTTTCTCACGACGGACGACAAGTGGTTCCGCCCGGTCGCGATACAGTTCGGCCCGGACGGTGCGCTCTACTTCGTCGATTGGTATAACAAGATCATCTCGCATAACGAAGTGCCGCGCACGCATCCGGACCGCGACAAGACCCGCGGCCGCATCTGGCGCATCCGCCACCGCGACCAGCCGCGCGTCACGCCGCCGGACCTGACGAAGCTCGATGACCGCGCGCTCGTGGCGCAACTGGGCGGACCCAACGCGCTCATTTCCCGCCTCGCGTGGCTCGAACTCACGGATCGCCGCACGACGGGCATCGCATCCGAACTGGAGCGACTCGCCGCGGACCGGGCCGTGCCGGTGGATCGCCGCTTGGGCGCGTTGTGGGCGCTCGAGGGGATCGCGACGATTTCCACGGACTTGCTCCGGACCTTGGTGGGTGATGGCGCGCCTCCGGTCCGGCACGAGGCGGCACGCCTGGCGGCGCAGCCGCGACCCGAAGCCGAGTTTCTCGCGATCGCGGCACCGCTCGTGAACGATCCGCATCCGTCGGTGCGTGCCGCCATCGGCGATGCGTTGCGGCGCGTGCCGGGAGCCAGTGCGCGGGTGATGGCGCTGGCCGCGGCGCTCGGTCGTGCGTCGCTGCCGGCCTCGGCGCCGGCGTGGCCGCGCTACGAGCGCGAATTCGAGCGCTACCTTGCGCGCTGGGCGATGGAGCGGAATCCGGCCGCGACGCAGGCGATGCTGGATTCCGCCGACGGGCGCGCGCTGCCGCTCGAAAACCGGCTGCTGGCCACGCTGGCGATCGGTGGACGCGAGGCGGCGGTGCGGTTGGCGCGGTTCACGCTGGAGCTTCACCGGCCGCTGGGCGATGAGGAGGTGCGGGCGCTCGCGGCACACTTCGGCGAACCGGCGGTGCGCGATGCACTGACGCAGGCGCTGGAACGGCCGACGACGCGCCCCGCGATGTTGCGGGCGCTGCTCGCGTTGCGCACGAGCCTCGATACCTCGCCGCTCAACGTGCCGCTCGCGGCGGCGGCGGGCGCCTTGCTGGCGTCCAGCGTGGCGGAGGACCAGCTGCTGGGGGCGCAGGTGGCGGGCGCGTTTCGACTCGCGGCGACGGAGGGCGCGCTGGGCGGTTTGGTCGCGAAGGGATTTTCCAGCGGCGGACTGACGCCGGGGGCGTTGGCGGCAGTGCGAGCGCTGCGCGAAATCGGCGGAGGACCGGTTGCGTTGCTGGAGCGCGTGGCTCGCGAGGCGGGTGAGGTCGCCGCGCGCGACGAAGCCTTGGGCGCACTGGCGGCGTCGAAATCGCCGGACGCGGCGGCGCGGCTGGTGCAGTTGCTGCCGGCGCTCAGCTCCGTGCAACGCGGACGTGCGCTCGAAGCTCTCGCCGGCACGGCGCATGGAGCGTCGGCGATCGTGGCCGGTCTGCGGACAGGCGCGGTGGCGCGGGCGGATGTTGGTTTGCTCACGGCTGATCGCCTGCGGGCGGTGTTGCCGAGCGACGCGACGGTCGCGGCGATTTGGCAAGAGCGCGGCGGCGACGCGAGGCGGGCGCTGCGCCTCTCAGGCGCGAACGACGACTACGCGGCGACGCAGCTCACGCTCAGCGGCCCGTTCACCATCGAGTGCTGGGCCAAGCTCGATCCGGTCATCAGCAACGTCGACGGCCTGATCGGCGCGCCGGGGGTGTTCGATGTGAATTTCCACGCGGCGCAGCTCCGTGTGTGGATCGGGAACCACAGTCCGCGCGACATCGTGATCGCGAAAAAGAAGGCGGCGCCGCGGGCCTGGACCCACTACGCGATCACGCGCGATGCGCAGGGCATCTTCCGGCTCTTCCTCAACGGCGAATTGGACGCGACCAGCGAGACGGGTGACACGGCGACCTTCGCCGGGCTCGATGTCGGGCGGACGAATCCGCCGGGCGGCGGCACCGCCGGCTGGTTGATGGAGTTTCGCGTGTGGAGCGTGGCGCGTTCGCCGAAGGAGGTGCGCGAGCATTTCGACCGGAGCTACGCCGGCCTGGCGGCGAGCGAGGCGCGTCCCGCCGGATTGGTGCGGGTGTTGGGCGGCGCGGAGTGGGGCGCGCTGCACGGTGCCGCGCGCGTGGAGGTCGCCGAGGATGCGCCCGCGCTACTGACCGCGGCGGAGGCGGCGGTGCAGGAGGCGAAGTTTGCGCGGTTCCGCACGCTCGCGAACACGCGGGGCAATCCCGAGCACGGCAAGGAACTGTTCACCGCCATCTGTCTGGCGTGCCACCAGCAGGGCGGGAAGGGCGGACAGATCGCGCCGCCGCTCGACGGGGTGGGCAATGCCGGCGTCGAGGCGCTGCTGCGCAACATCCTCACGCCGAGTGCGGCGATGGAGAGCGCCTACCGGACGTTTCGTGTCGGGCTGCGCGATGGGAGCGTGCTCGATGGCTTTCTCGTCACGGATGCGGCCGACGCGGTGGTGGTGCGGATTCCGGGCGCCGAGGATCGACGGATCGCGCGCGCACAAATCCAGACGACGGCCTACCTGAATCGCTCGCTGATGCCGGAGGAAATCCTTGAAGGACTGCCGCCCGAGCACGTGAGCGATCTCTTTGCCTTTTTGAAATCGCTGCGCTGAATCGCCGGCAGCCCCCCTCCTACCCCATGTCTACGTTGTTTCGCTTCGTTGTCTTTTCCCTCTGCGCGACGGTTGCATCCTGGGCCGCCGCTCCCGCCGGCCTTCGTGCCGGGGCTTTTGCCCAGGACATCACGCCCACGCAGCTGCCGTCGCCGATCAACGGCGGCATGAAGGGTGCCTTCGCCAAAGCCGTCACCGATCCGATGCACGCGCGCGCCTTCGCCGTGCAGAGCGGTGCGACGACGCTCGTGTTCTGCGTGGTCGATTGCTGCATGATTCCGCGCGAAATCTGCGAGTCGGCCAAGGCGATCGCGACGAAGGCGACGGGCCTCCCGACGTCGCACCTGTTGATCAGCGCAACGCATTCGCACTCGTGCGCGACGATGACGCCGGTGTTTCAGAGCGACGCCGATCCGGTCTATGTGCAGGCGCTGCCGGCGCGCATCGCCGAGGCGATCATCCGGGCGCACGCGAATCTCGAGCCGGCCGAGGTCGCCTATGGCGGCGAGGCGGACCCGACGCAGGTGTTCAACCGCCGCTGGCACGTGAAGGATGGCGAGAGCTACGAGAATCCCTTCGACAGCAAGGGTGACCGGGCGTGGATGAACCCCGGCTACCAGAATCCCAAGGTCACGGCACCGGCGGGTCCGACAGACCCCGAAGTCGCGATCCTCGCGGCGCGGGCGAAATCGGACGGCCGGCCGATCGCGGTGCTGGCAAACTACAGCCTGCACTATGTGGGCGGACTCGCGGCGATTTCAGCCGATTACTACGGCGTGTTTGCCCGGGAGCTTGCGACGCGGCTGCGCGCGGGCGATGCGCGCTATGCGGGCAAGCCTGCGTTCGTGGGCATCCTGAGCAACGGCACGAGCGGCAACATCAACAACGTGAACTACGCCGCGCTGGCTCCACCGCGCCGCGCGCCGGGCGAGCAGATTGCCACGGTCGCGAAGAGTGTGGGCGACGCCGCGATGCGCGCGTGGGACGGACTCCAATGGCAATCCTCGCTGCCGCTGGCGGTCGCGGAGCGCGACATTGCGCTCGCCGTGCGCCGGCCGAATGCGGCGGACCTTGAGCGGGCGCGGAAGATCGTCGCGACGACGAAGCGCGATGCCGACGGCCAGTTCTCCGACCGCAAGGCGATCTACGCGCTCGAATCGATCGCGCTCGAGGCCTATCCGGAGACGGTGCCGGTGAAACTCCAGGCGCATCGCATCGGACGGCTCACGGTCGCGGCGATCCCGTGCGAGGTGTTCGTCGAGATCGGGCTCGATCTGAAAGCGACGAAACCGCTCGACCGGCATTTCACGATCTCGCTCGCCAACGGCTACAACGGCTACCTGCCCACGCCCGAGCACCATCGCCTCGGCGGCTACGAGACGTGGCGCGCGCGCAGCAGTTATCTCGAAGTCGAGGCGTCGACGAAGATCACGGCGGAGCTGAAAAAGCTGCTCGCGACGGTGGCGAAGTGAGCGAAGGGCGATTTCCGCGTAGGTCGGGGTTTATCCCCGACACAACGTGTGATGTCGGGCGTAAAGCCCGACCTACCGCGGCCGGCCGGCGGTGGCGGCGAGATCGCGGACTTTGTTGACCAACGTCGACTCAACCTCCGGCGCGAAGTAACCGATGCCACCGTGATAGATGCCGCGGGTCTCGTAGCCGCCTTCGCGCAGCACGCGGGCCGACGGGACGTAGCCGAACACGTCGTTGCCGTAGGCGGTGAGCCAGAGCTTGAGGGGCCCGATCGCGTCCTCGATCAGGCGCACATAGTCGACGACCACTTCGCCGGGAAGCGACACCAGCGTGAGGTCGCGGCCGAATTGCCACACGGTGACCGGTGCGCGGTGGTGGGTGGGCAAAGTCTCGCCGGCCTTGAGGCGGGCGAGCATCTGGTCGGCCACCCAGCGGTCGGTCGATCCGGCCTTGGCGGTGGAGTGCTCGAGCTGGTCGCGCGTAGGCGGCGGCTGCAACGGCAGCGCGGCGACGGCCTGTGCGGGGTGGAGCGGACCCAGCACGGGTTTGAGCGCGAGGCCGAGCACGCGCTTCACCTCGCGACCGAGCGAGGCACCGTGTTCGCGCGCGATCTCGGCGGCGGGGCGCTTGGCGGGATCGTTGAGGCTGTTGGGGTAGGGATTGGCGTCGCCGGCGAGGCCTTGCATGAACATCGCCTGCGCGCCGGGAAATTCGGTTTGCACAAACGCCTGCGCGGCGCTCGCGAAGTCGCCGCTGATCTGGTTGTCGCGCGCGCCGTAGGTCGTGTTGTGGCACGCGGCGCCGAACACGACGCCGAGCAGTTTTCCGTCGGGAGCGTCGATGCGCAGCACGGGCACGGAGCGGTCGACCGGGCCGCGCGGATTGACGCCGAGGATGACACCGCGGTCGGTGAACTCGCGGCGGTTCATCGGAAAGTTGACGGTGCCGGTGCCCCACGCGAGGCGCGCGGGCTGGAGGCGGGAGAGCGCTTCGCGGGCCAGCGCCACGCAGTCGTCCTGCAAGCGCTGCGTGTAGGCGATGAGCGGCTTGGCGTGTTCCTCCTTGATGGTGTAGTGCGACGCGAGTCCGACCATGATCGCGGGACCGGCATGCGTGTGCGAGGCGTTGAAGAGGATGCGTTCGCGCGGTAGCCCGGTCGCGGCGGTGATGCGTGCACAGGCCGGCTCGGTGAAGTCGGCGCGAAAGCCAATCAGATCGGCGGTGAAGAGCAGGACGCGTCCGCCCGCCGCGTCCTCAAGGGCGAGTGCCTTGACGTGAAGATCGTCGACCACGTCGCGCGCCGGCACCGTGCGGCTTGCGTAGCCGGCGAGCATGAGCGGTTCGGAGGGCGTGATCTGGCGGGCGGCGAAGCCGGCTTTCCACGGCGAGGGTTCGGCGGCGGCGAGAAATGCGGCGGAGATGAACGCGATCGCGGTGGCGGCGGCGGAGGTGAAGCGGAGGCGGGGTAGCGGACGCATGACCGCACCATGCAGTGAAGGGCCGCGGTTGGAAATCCCGATTCGCGCCGCTCGGATGAGGTCCATCTCGATTCGGAGTAGTGCGGTGCCACGGAAGAAACGTGACAGCGCAACGCCGGGTAGCTGCGCGCGTGAGCGAGTGGCTCGACCGGAAACCACTTACTCACGCTCGCGGCTACACCCCACGAAATCTCGGCGTCGCCGCACTACTGCTGCGACTACGCGGGTGCGAAGGCGTAAGGAGTGCGGTGGCTGCCGCGAGCGAGTGCGCGGGCACGGGCGAGCGTCGACGCCTCGCCGGCGGCGGTGATCTCGCCGGTGGCGGGATCGAGGTCGAGGGGGGCGCCGAGAGTGAACCGCGCTTTCGCCGCGTCGAGATTGTTGGCCGCCAGATGCCGTTGGAGCTGATCGAACGTGGTCGCGGCCTCGGGCTGTTGACGGATCGCGTCGCGACATTCGCCGGCGGAAGCCTCGCTTCCGAGCCGCCACGAAAGATTGCCGACGTGGCAGAGCACGGCCGAGTAGTGACCCTGGAGGATCGGGGCGTTGAGGTCGCCGGCGCGGCGGGAACGGACGGCGTCGAGGAAGTTGGCGAGGTGCTTGCCACCACCGTCGCCGAGGAACTGGCGGACACGTTTGCCGTCGCGATCGAAAATCCAGCCACCGCCCCGCAGGCCGACGAACGAGCCGCCCTCGCAGTCGAGCGCGATGCCTTCGCGGATGCCGCGGAACTGATCCATCGCCTTCTGGCCGCTCTTCGCGGGGAGGTTGCGGTTCTCGACCAGCATCGAGAAACCGGGATGGTCGAGGAGCGTGAGCTGGGTGTTGGGCGTCTGGCCGGCATCGTCGACGCCGAAACGGCCACCGAGGCAGAGGGCGCGACGGGGCAGACCGGTCAGCCCGGCGAGCATGCGGCACGCGTCGATCGGGTGGACGCCGCTGTTGCCGAGATCGCCGTCGCCGGTCGACCACACCCAATGCCAGTCGTAGTGGAGTTTCGGACGCGTGAGCGGCTCCACCGGGGCCGGTCCGCAGTAGAGATCGTAGTCGAGGTCGGTCGGGCGGTGGGGCTCGGCGCGGCCGATGGACGGGCGGTATTCATACCACACGATGTGTGCGGAGGTGGGTTTGCCGATGTGCCCCTCCTTGATCCACGCGGCGGCGGCACGCAGGCCTTCGTCGGAGCGATACTGCGTGCCGGCCTGCACGATGCGGCCGGTCTGCCGGGCGACGGCGGCGAGTTGCGCGCCTTCCCAGAGGTCGTGGGAAACGGGTTTCTCGACGTAGACGTCCTTGCCGGCGCGGCAGGCCCAGATCGCGAGCGTGGCGTGCCAGTGATTGGGGGTGGCGATGATGACGGCGTCCACGTCGGTGCGCTCGAGAATTTTGCGGGCGTCGGTGGTGGCGAAGGGCGTGAGGCCGGCCTCCTTGGCGACCTGCACCTGGGCGGCGAGCCGCTCGGGGTCGACGTCGCACAGGGCGGTGAGGCGTGCGCCCTCGGTGGCGAGAACGTTTTTCACGTGGCTCCTGCCCTTGCCGCCGAGGCCGATCACGGCGAGGGCGATCGCCGCATTGGGACTGCCCGCGGCGCGGGCGCGCTGGACGAACGGAAACGCGAAGGTGCTGGCGACAACGGTCCGGGTGAGAAAACGACGGCGGGTATAGGCGGACATGGCGGGGAGGCGTTGGGCGGATCGGGGTTATCGCTCCGCGGCGTAGGCGCGGAAGCGGGCGGGGATGTCGGCGGTGGCGGTGTCGCCACGATGGAAAATGAACCGATAGCGCAGCGTCAGCGAGCCGCCGGCCGGGATCGCGTGGTCGCCGGCGGTCGGTTGATCCTTGAGCTTCTCGAAGTCGTGCCGGCCGAATGGATTCGCGGAGAGGAGTCCGTAATCGCGGGCGTGCCACCACGTGGGGTGGCGGAAATTCTGCGGGTGCTCGAGCAGCGCGAGGCCGATCACGCGGTCGTCGGGCAGCGGGCCGGAGGCGTCGCACCACGCGGCGCGCTTGCCCCAGACGGGGATGTCGCGCTCGCCGGCGGCGTTCACGAGGTGGCCGGTGCCGGTGCGCTTGTCCTTGCCCTTGCCGTGGGTGACGCGAAGCGCCTCGTTGATGCGGACAGCCATCGAACCCTCCTCGGTGTCGCCGAGCGTGACAGCGCCGTGCGTGGCGCGGAGCGTGACATCGTAATCGAGCAACGTAGCCGTGGCGTGGCGCGTGATGCGCAGCGTGGTCTCGTCGGTGAGCAGCGTCCGGCCGTCGTGCGTTTGCCAGAGTTGACGGAGGCGGAGCACGCCGGTGGGGCCGTCGCGCGCCTCGAGGATTTGGTCGAGGACGATGCGGCCGGTCTGCTTGTCGGGCAACTCGCGCCAGAGATCGTGGCCGTTCACCGCGCCGTGGGCGAACCAGACGCCGCGATGCCAGTCGTGGTCGGGCACCTCGGCAGGGTTCTTCTTGAACGGGAAATCACGCGTGTAGCTCGTGCCATCGGCGTCGAGGATCGGGTAGAGACAAGGCTTGGGCCAGCCGGCGTGCACGTAGTCGGAGAAGTGGCGGCCGCCGATCTCGATGCGCACGCGGTCGGTCTGGCGGGTGAAGGTGACCGTGGGCTCGGCCGCGGTGGCGGCGAGCGAGACGGCGAGCAGGGCGAGCGCGAGCGGTTTCATGGTGGGGCGGGCGTCAGCGCAGGGATTGGCGGGAGGTTTCCGGGGCGAACCAGATGGCGAAAGCGCCGAGGCCGTAGATGCACGCGGCGGTGGCGCCCACGGCCGGGTAGCGGCCGCCGAGCAGGGTGAAAAGGGCGCCGGCGGCGAGCACGCCCGCGGCAGTGGCGAACCGGCCGACGTTGTAGGCGATGCCGCTGCCGGTGGCCCGCACCGCGGTGGGGAAAAGTTCCGGCAGGTAGAGCGGCAGCCAGCCGAAGAACAAGGTAGCGACCAGTCCTTGCGCGAACACGACGGGGAAAAACGACGGCTGCAACGGAGCGGTCCACTGAAACAGCGCGAACGTGAGCCCGAACGAGCCGATGCTGATCGCGCAATACGAGATGCGGCGGCCGACGAGCGCGGCGACCTGGGCGCCGATCAGGCTGCCGAGGATCGCACCGGCGGCCCACCAACCCTGCGTGAGCGCCTTGTAATCGGCGCGCACGCTGCGGCCGATTTCGTCGGCCCACGGGATCATCCACTTGCTGGCGGCCCACGCGCCCACGAGCGGAATCGAGCCGAGCAAAATACCGACGAGCGTGAGGCGCAGGAGGGGCGGGCGGAAGAGTTCGCGCAACGGGGTCGGGGGTTTCTTTGCGACGAGCGTCGCGGCTGCGCGCGTGGCGAGCCAGGCGGGCGACTCGGGGAGCAATGCGAGCACGACGAGACCGAGCGCGGCCGGAACCGCGGCGATGTAGAACAGCCAGCGCCACGAATCGGCGGTCACCGGGTGGAGCTGGGCGAGTTGCGAGAGCAGCAAAATGCCCGAGTTGATCGCGGCGCCCATCAACCCGGCGACGACGGGGCGCGACTTGTCGGGCCACGCCTCGGCGACGAGGGCGACGGCGTTGGGCCAGACGCCGCCGACGCCGAGGCCCACTACAAAGCGCAGCCACAGCATTTGTTCCTGGGTCTGCACCCACGCGCCCAGCCCGGCGAAGACCGAGTAGAACAAAATGCTCACGCCCATCGCGCGCGCGCGGCCGATGCGATCGCCGAGCGCGCCGAGCAAAATGCCGCCGACGGCGGCGCCGAACATCAACGCGGCCGTGAACCGCGCGAACCAGTCGCCGCCGAGCATGGGGGTGTAGCCGGGGCCGAGCAGGCTTTTCGAAACCGAGAGCGACGCGAGCGGCATGAGACCGAGTTCGAAGCCGTCGAACAGCAACGCGCCGAACGCCGCGGCGAGGACCGCGTAGCGCGCACCACGGGAAAGCGGAGCCGACGGGGCGGTCATTCGCGATAGGGCCGATCCCCCGAAGCCCTGGTCGCCCGCGGCAGGCAAACATGCTGCGGTTTGGTTGGGGTAGCTGCGAGCGCCAGCGAGCGGGCGAACCACCACTCGCTGGCGCTCGCGGCTACGACTGGGGCCGTGGTTGGCGTTGGTGTCATGCGGGTTTGATCGAATGCTTCGGAAAATTTTTTATGGTTTCGCGCGGCCCAGCACTTGGATGATCGCGCTGTTATCGAGGGCGCCGAGCCCGGCGGCCTCGGCTTGCTCGAGGATCGCACGGTGCGTGGCGCTGAGCGGCATCGGCAGGCCGGCGGCGCGGCCGTGCTCGACGATGAGGCGCACGTCCTTGAGGTGCTGCGAGAGGCGGGCCTCGGGGGAGAACTCGCTGTGCAGCATCTTCTCGCCCTTGCGGTCCATGATGCGCGAGTAGGCGGGGCCGCCGCGCATGACCGCGAGCGCCTGGGCGGCGTCGAGGCCGAGACCGCGGGCGAGGGCGAGGCCCTCGGCGAGGGCGGCGCGGTTGAGGCCGAGCACGGTGTTGGTGACGAGCTTCATTTTCGCGCCCGAGCCGGCCGGGCCGGTGTGAAACGCCTGGCATCCGAGCTGGGAAAAAATATCGGCGCACGCGGCGAAAGCCGCCGCGTCGCCGCCGACCATGAGGACCGCGGTGCCCTCGCGCACCTGCGCGCTGCTGCCGGAGACGGTGGCGTCGAGATAGACGCAGCCGCGTCGTGCGAGCTCCGCGGCGAGTGCGGCCGACGAATCGGGATCGCCCGTCGTGGTGTCGATCACGGTGAGCCCCGGATGGACCGCGGCGGCGTGGTCGCGGAGGAGCGCGTTGACCTCGCGATGCGACGGCAGGCTCAGCATGAGCCGGGTGGGGGCGGAAAATACTTCCCCGGCGCCGCCGGCCACGTGACCGCCGGATCGAGCAAACGCTTCGCGGCGGGCCGCATCGAGATCCCAGCCAATGACACGGAAACCGCCGGCGAGCAGGCGTTCAGCGAGGGCGCTGCCGAGAAGGCCGAGCCCGATCAAGCCGAGGGCGGGAGAATCGCCGGTGGGAGAACTCATCGGCCGCGACTGTGAGGCCTCAGTTGGCCGCGAGGCCATTCAGAAAAATCTCGAGATTCGTGTAGGTGCGATCAAGCGAGCGCCCGTTGCGGTCGGCGGGATCGCGCGGGTCGAGACCGTGGGTGAGTTCCCATGCGTCGGGCATGCCGTCGCCATCGGTATCGGCGGGCGCTGCCGCGGATTTCAGGTCGGGCCAGCCGCCGACCTGGCCGGGGTGATCGACGATGCCGTTGCCGAAGGTGGGCCGGCCAGTGCCGACTTCGCGTGCGATGCGGGCGTCGACCGCGTCGCGGCGCGGCCGGGTCGCGCCCGCATCGCGCAGCACCAGCGAGTAGGCGTCGGCCGCGGGCTGGGTGGTGACCGGCGCAACGGGAAATGGCGTGAGGCGGCGGTTGACGGCGGCGGACGTGCGGCCTTCGAACTCGACGCCGCCGCGCCAGTTGTCGGCGGAAACGGCGTCGTCGCCTTCGAGTGCATTGCCGTCGATGAACCAGACCGATTCGTAGCCGTAGCGGGCCTGCGTATCGTCGATGCGCACGAGGCGGCGGCGCACGTCGGGGCGGGTGGCGGGGCCGGGTTTGTAGTAGTTGTTCACGACGTTGATGCTCTCCGGCTTTCCGTCGCAGGAGCGGTGATCCCAATTGAAGATCACGGAGCAGCGGTGGTCCATGAGCACGGTGCGCTCGCGGTCGTTGCCGGCGACGCTGGGAGCGCGCGCCGTGCAATGGGCGAAGAGATTGTGGTGGTAGCTGGCGCGTTCGCCGCCCCACGAGGCGCCGTAGCCGTGGGCGCCCTTGGGATGCACGCTGTGGTGGAGCGGCTCGGCGATCAGGCACCATTGGACGGAGATGTTTTTCGCGCCGTGCCAGGTGTTGATCGCTTCGTCGACGGACCAGCTGACGGAGCAGTGATCGAGGATGATGTCGTGGCCGTTGCGAATTTCGATGCCATCATTCGGCTGGCCGGACGCGGCGCCCGGGCGCACCCGGAGGTGCCGGATGACGAGATGGCTCGCGCCGTCGATGCGCAGCGGGAAACGGCGCAAGCAGATGCCGTCGCCCGGTGCGGTCTGGCCGGCGATGGTGAGGTGGGATTGGCGGACGACGAGGTCGGACTGGAGGTCGATCGTGCCGGACACGCGGAAGACAATCGTGCGGCCGGGTGCGCTCACTGCGTCGCGCAGCGAGCCCGGGCCGGAGTCGGCCAGCGTGGTGACGGCGTGGACCTCGCCGCCGCGACCGCCCGTGGCGTGGCGACCCCAACCCTCGGCGTCGGGAAAAGCGAGCGGTTGGGCGGAGGCGTGCCCGATGACGAGCGACGCGAGACTGACGAGGGCGCGACGGAGGATGCCAGATGGGGCCGGGCTCACGCGCCGGAGTGAATACGCCGGGCCGGGGATGACAAGCGCCCGGCGGTCGCGGCCTGGCGCGAGAGGACGAGTGGCAACGCGGGCGAAGAACGGCGGCTTCGGATCGCGGGCCTTCCGATGCTGAAAAACGAGGCGAGACGCCTCGTCCACGCCCGAGCCGGAGGGTGTGACCCAAACTGACGTCAGAAAACGTCGAAGAAACCTGAAGAAACGCGATCACCCGCGTCGGCTCGGTGTAGCAGCGGCGGGCGTCCCTGCCCGCCGGGTCCGGCAGTGTTCGACGAACCCGAACCGGCGGGCACGGAGGCCCGCCGCTACACTCCCGCTCCCGCCCTACTCCGCCGTCACCCGCACCTCGCCATCCGCGAACTGATTCACGAGCCGCTGCCCCTTCCGCACCGCTGCCTTCCGTCCGACCGGTTTTCCCGCCTCGTCGCGCACGATGGCGAACCCGCGGTTGAGCACCGACACCGGGCTCGCCGCCTGCAGCCGCTTCCAAAGGGCAAGCAGGCGGTGCGATTCGATCTGCACGCGCGTCTCCGGCGAGCGCAGCGCCAGCGTGGCAGCCGCTTCCGTCAGCCGGCGCCGCTTCGCCTCGACCGCCACGCCCAGCGCGGCGCCCAGGCGATTCGACAAATCGTCCAATCGCAAAAAGCCCTGCTCGATCTGCGCCGCGGGCGTGAGCAGCCGCAGCCGCGACCGCGCGTGATCCAGCCGTTCGGTCGCCCGCGCGAGCGCCGCCTCGATTACCGCGTCCATCGCCTCGCCCGCCCGCCCCGCCCTTTCCGCGCACTCGACGAATCCGCTTGAGATCAACTCCGCCGCCGCGCTCGGCGTCTCCGCCCGCACATCCGCCGCAAAATCGCACAGCGTGAAATCGATCTCATGCCCCACCGCCGAGATGATCGGCACCGGGCTCGCCGCGACCGCCCGCACGAGCGGCTCCTCGTTAAATGCCCACAAATCTTCGATGCTGCCGCCGCCGCGGCCGATCACCAGCAGGTCGAAAATTTCCAGCTGTCGCGCCACCTCGAGCATCGCAATCATCTCCGCCGCCGCGCCCTCGCCCTGAACTTTTGCCGGCAGCACCACCACGCGCCCACGCCAGCCGCGTCGCGTGAGGATGCGCAGAAAATCCTGCACCGCCGCCCCGGTCGGCGATGTGATGAAGCCCACGCACGCCGGCATCGCGGGGATCGCGCGCTTTTTTTCCGCGGCGAACAACCCCTCCGCAGCCAACCGCGCCTTCAGCGCCTCGAACTCGCGCTGCAGCCGCCCCACCCCGTCCTCGATCACCGCGCGCACGATCAGCTGATACTGTCCGCGCGCCTCGTAGACGCTCACCTCGCCGTAGACGACGATCTGCAACCCGTCGCGCAGCTTCACGCTTTGCCGCAGCGCATCGCCGCGGAAGAGCACCGCGCTGAGCTGCGCGCCCGCGTCCTTCAGCGAAAAATAGACGTGCCCGCTCGCCTGCGCGCGCAGGTTCGACACCTCGCCCCGCACCCAGCCGGGCCGGATGCCGCTTTCCAGCAGCGTCTTCACGCGCCGCGTGAACTCGCTCACGCTCTCGACGCGGTCCGCGCGGTCGTGGCCGAGGCGTCCCGCCTCAGGCCGGAGCATGGGGTCGCGCTCCCCGCCCGGACCGGGTTCGCGTTGCCGCTCAGTTTTCACGTTTCGCGTTTTTCTTCCGCCACCACTGGACCGCGAAGATGGCGACCACCAGCACGCCCAGCCCCTTGGCCGCGAGCATGAAGTTGCCGTTGAGCAAGCCCTGCCCGAGCACGATGAAGCCGACGGCATACGGCGCCTGACACAGCCACGACCCCACCATGTAGAGCCCGAACGGCACCTCCGCGATGCCGAGCACGTAGCCCTGCACCGCGTAGGGCGGGCCGGGCGTCAGCCGCATCACGACGGTGATCGCGAGCGCGTTCTCCGGCGTCGCCCGCGGCACGGTGTAACCGTAGCGTTGGAGCAAACGCGTGAGCAGCGGCCGCGCCGCGTAACGCGCCACCCAGTAGGTCAGCGCGAGATTGACCGCCAGGATCGCCAGGCAGATCGCGATCACGCCACCCATGCCGAACTGCGGCGCAAACGCTTCGCCGGCCGGAATCGTGAACAGCGTGATCGGCACCGCGAATGTCGGCAGCACGGCCATCGCCGAGAAAAACGTCACCGGCCCCACTCCGCGGATGAGCGCGAACGCCCGCTCCTTCACCGCCACGAAATCGACCCCGCGCAGCAGGAACACCGCCGCGATCGCGAGCACGACTCCCGCCACCGCCAGTTTCACCACGGGCAGTTTCTTTTTCGCAACGGGCGCTTCCTCAGAGGACGACATGCGCCGAGCCTGCCGGCCCGCGCGCGCCACCGTCAAGAATTCGCCAGCCCGCCCATCGAACCGAGTGTAACTCAAACTGAGGTCAGTTCTCTTCTGCCTGGTTGTAGCGGCGGTCTATGACCGCCGAACGAATACCCTTGGCGCAACGACGGCGGTCATGGACCGCCGCTACAAATCACTGACATCAGTTTGAGTTATACCCCATCGAACCAGGGCTGGCGGAAGTTCGCACGATAACCGGTCGGTGGGGTCGGAAGTAGTGCGGTGCTTCAGCCCGCACTTTGGCGGGGCCGGTGCGGGCTGAATCACCGCACTACTCTCCCGGCCTCGGGTCGCAGCTCAGTTTCTTGCCGTGCGGAGAGAGCGACGGAGCGGCGGTTTTCAACCGCCGGGCGTGGGCGCTTGGAAAAGCGCCCCTCCGCTGTGCAGGAAAGTGAGATGCGCCCCCG
>JACRKC010000097.1 GCA_016235555.1 Verrucomicrobiota bacterium | reverse complement strand
GCCGAGTTTTGGGAGTCGGTGGAGAAGCGTCGAGCGGCGGGGTTCGGCGACCCCGCCCTACAACCGACCCGTCAAACCCCGCGCAGCATCGGCCAATCCATGCGAGGCCCGGTTGCGGGCGCGGGCGTATCTTCGCGCCAACAAAAAAAACACGGCGCGACCCCGGCCCTCCCCGCGAGCGCCCCGGCCGCCCGTCGAACCGCAACCCATGGTTCATCAATGTCTCACCCTACCAACGTCCGGCCGAGGCCGTTCCTCGAGCCGGCGTATTGCAAGGGCTGCCTGCGCTGTGTCGAGGCGTGCCCGAAGCACTGCATTACGCCCGGCTCCACCCTGAATCCCGCCACGGGCTACACGCCCGTCGAACTCCACCTCGATCACTGCAACGGCTGCGCGCTCTGCGTGCAGGCGTGCCCCGAGCCGTTTGGTCTGCGGCTCGACGAGGGCATCTCGCATCTCGAGGGCGAGTTCCGGCTCGAGGATCCGACGAAGCTCTTCGGCAAGAAATGCGTTCACATCACCGAGGCGCCGATCGAGCCGGACGCGGAGTTCCCGCTCCCCGCCTGCGAGCCGCTCGTGCTGAAGGGCGCGTATGCGTCGGCGATCGGGGCGTTGTTCGCTGGCTGCCGCCACGTGTTTGGTTATCCGATCACGCCGAGCACGGAGGGCGCCGAGCTCATGGCCAAGATGCTGCCGAAGCTCGGCGGCTCGTTTGTGCAGGCGGTGAGCGAGGTCGCGGCCGTCAACATGATGTATGGCGCGGGCGGCGCGGGCGTGCCCGCGATGACGTTTACGAGCAGCCCGGGCTTCAGCCTCATGCTCGAAGGCGTGAGCTACATGATCGGCGCGGAGGTGCCCGGCGTGTTCGTCAACATCATGCGCGGCGGTCCGGGCCTCGGCAACATCGCGCCCGAGCAGGCTGACATCAAACTCGCGTGCCGCGGCCTCGGCCACGGCAACACCCACGCGCCCGTGCTCGCGCCGAGCACACCGCAGGAGATGCTCGATCTCACGATGCGGGCGTTCGAGCTCGCCTTCCGTTACCGCACGCCGGTCGTCGTGCTTGGCGACGGTTATCTCGGCCAGATGACGGGTGCGGTGAAACTGCCGCCCGCTGCGCGGCGCATGGCGCGACCCGACTGGGCCGTGTGGGGCGACCGCCCGCACCGCCACAATCTCATCAGCTCGATCCACCTCTCCGAGCCGGACCTCGAGGCGCACAACGAACACCTCGGGCGCAAATACGCCGCGATCACGAAACGCGAGCAACGCGCCGATCTCTACCGTTGCGACGACGCCGAGGTGCTCCTCGTCGCCTGCAACACGCCCGCGCGCATGGCCAAGGGCGCGGTCGAGCAGGCGCGCGCCCGTGGCATCAAGGCCGGTCTCTTCCGCCCGATCACGCTCTGGCCGTTTCCGATCGACGCACTCGCGCCTCTGCTCACGCGCGCCGGCCAGATCATCGTCGTCGAAGCGAGCGCCGGGCAGCTCGAGGACGAGTTGCGCCTCGCGTTGAGCCACGCCGGTCGCGTGCCGCCGCCGATCGCCCACGTGCGCCGCCAGGGCGGCGTGCTCCCGCAGCAATCCGAGATTCTCGCGAAGATCGAGGAAACCCAGGAGGCGTTCGCATGAACACGCCCGTCTTTTACGACCACTTCGAACGCCACGCGCACGGCGAAGGCCTCAAGGGCCACAGCACGCATTACTGCCCCGGCTGCGGCCACGGCATCGTGCACCGCGATCTCGCCGACGCCCTCGGTGCGCTCGGCCTCAAGGACCGCACCGTGCTGATCTCGCCGGTCGGCTGCTCGGTCTTCGCGCATTACTATTTTGACGTGGGCAACTCGCAGGCCGCGCACGGTCGCGCGCCCGCCGTCGCGCTCGGTCACAAGCTCGCGAATCCCGACGCCATCGTCGTCAGCTATCAGGGCGATGGCGACCTCGCCTCGATCGGCCTCGCCGAGACCATCTCGATCGCGCAACTCGGCGTGCCGCTCACGGTGATCTTTATCAACAACGCGATCTACGGCATGACCGGTGGCCAGTGCGCGCCCACCTCGCTGCTCGGGCAGAAAACCACCACGAGTCCCGACGGCCGCGATCCCACGATGGGCCAGCCGCTGCGCGTCGCCGAACTCATCGCGCAGCTCGACGGCCCGGTCTACGTTGAGCGCGTCGCGCTCTACGATCCGCGCCAGCGGCTGAAAGCACGCCGCGCGATCGAGAAGGCGCTGCGGCTGCAGGTCGAGGGACGCGGCTACGCGTTCATCGAAGTGCTGGCCGAGTGTCCCACGCACCTGAAACTCACGCCCGAACTCGCCGAGGCCTGGGTGCGTGACCGGATGGTGCCGGTGTTTCCGCTCGGCGTGAAAAAGGATGTCA
Source organism: Verrucomicrobiota bacterium (assembly GCA_016235555.1). Classification (GTDB taxonomy): domain Bacteria; phylum Verrucomicrobiota; class Verrucomicrobiia; order Opitutales; family Opitutaceae; genus JACRKC01. The sequence goes on along the minus strand of JACRKC010000097.1, from coordinate 7,869 downwards.
CCGTCGAACCGTGGTTCCACCGCGACGCCCCGAGCTACGACGTCGAAAAAATCCTCGCGCTCGCGGGCGCCGAGCCGCTGACGGAAGCAGCCGGGCCCACGGTGCCGGCGGATCGCGCGCTCGGCGATTTGAGCCTGAAATTCGCCGGCGCCGGTGGCGACGGCGCGCAAACCGCCGCGATGCTCGTCGCCCGTGCCGCGATTTCCGCGGGCTTCGACGCGACGCACATTCCGAGTTACGGCCCCGAGAGCCGCGGCGGCACCTCGTATGCCGATGTGCACATCGCCGCCACCGAGGTGCTCAACCCCGCGGCGCCCGAGCCGGACATTCTCGTCGCCTTCAACGCGCCGAGCCTCGCGAAGTTCGCGCCGCTCGTGCCGCCCGGCGGGACCGTGCTCTACGATGCGACCGTGATCACGCAGGCGCCGCCGCTGCCGGCCGACCGCCGCGTGCTGCCGGTGCCGTTCACCGCGATCGCGCGCGAGCTCGGCCGGCCCGTCGCGAAAAACATGGTCGCGCTCGGCGCGTTGCAGGCGGCGACGGGCCTGTTGCCGCCGGAGCAATTGCTGCAAACGCTGCGGCAACTGCTGAAGGACAAGCCCGCGGTGCTGCCGATCAACGAGCAGGCCTTCGCCGCGGGACTGAACGCGGTGGCGGCCGAGCCGGCGCAGGTGTGAGTGCGTCCGAAAATCCGGGGCTTCGTAGCAGCCGAGGTGATGAGGCTGGCGAGATCGGTTCGGTCGATTCCGGCCTCCTCACGTCGGCCGCTACGGTTTACAGTTTTCTCCACGAAGCGGACGCCTACGCGCTGCTTGCGCGCGCGGGCTGGGCGGTGCCGCGCCACGGCTGGCTCGATCGCGCACCGCCGTTCGCACCGGGTGAGCCGATCGTGCTGAAAGGAATCGGAGAAGCGCTGTGGCACAAATCCGAACTCGGCGCGGTGCACTTCGGCGTGTTTGCACCGCGCGCGCTGGCCGAGGTCGCGCAGGGCATGCGCGATCGCATCGAGGCCGCCGGGCACCGCTGGATCGGCGCGCTCGTCAGCGAACGGGTTGCGATCGCGCGGGCCGAGGGATTACCGGCGGAGGGTTTTGTGTCACTGACACGCCACGAGGCCGGATGGATCGCGGTGGTAGGCTGCGGTGGCTTGCAGGCGGAGGAACTGGCCCGGCACGTGGCGCCGCTGCGCTGGCCGCTGGCGCTGGTGACTCCCGCCGAGGCGCTCGCGGAATTCGAGGAGCACTTTCTGGGCCGTCTCTGGCTCGGGCGGATGCGCGGCCGGCAAACCCTGACTACCCGCGAGCGGTTGGCAGCGATGATCGCATCGTTGTGGCCGCTCGCGGCGCAGGCGGAGGCGGCGGGACTCGCGTTGCTCGAGCTGAACCCGGTCGTGCTCGACGCGGCGGGCGAGGTGCGTCCGCTCGACGCCGTGGGCCGCCACGCGCCGAGCCTCGCCGCGCGGCTCGCACCACCACGAGAATTTCTGGACGCGCTCACCCAGCCGCAGCGCGTGGCGATCGCGGGGGTGTCGGCCCACGGCGAAAACATCGGCCGCATCGTGCTCGAAAAGCTGAGCCGCTGTCCCGCGCTCGACGGTGGACTCGTGCTCGTAAAGCCCGGCCAGACGGAATTGCTCGGGGTGCCGTGCGTGCCGAATGTCGCCGCGTTGCGCGCCGCGCCGGTCGATCTGCTGCTGCTCGCGCTGCCGGCGGCGACCGCGGCCAGAATGCTCACCGACCTCATCGCGCAGGGCGGCGGTGCGCGCGTGGTGGCCTTGATCGCGAGCGGGCTCGGCGATGGCGCCGACGCGCAGCACCTTGGTGAAAGCGTCGCGGCCGAGTTGCGCACCGCGCGGGCGGCTGGCCGGTGGACGCCGACGGTGCTCGGCCCGAACTTCCTCGGCCACTGGGTTCCGGCGCGCGGCCTCGACTCGTCGTTCATCCCCGAGGACAAGCTGCCGCCGCACACGCACCGCGGCGGGCTCGCGCTCTTCGCGCAGAGCGGTGCCTTCATCCTGTGCCGCCGTTCGCGCAACCCGCGCCTGCGGCTCTGCCTCGCCGTCGCGCTGGGCAACCAGCTCGATGCCGCGCTGCCGGATTTTCTCCACGCGCTCGCCGACGATCCGGAGTGCCGCGCGATCGCCGCCTACGTCGAAGGCTTCGCGCCCGGGCATCTCGCGGAAACGGTGGCCGCCGCGCTCAAACTCCGTGCGCGCGGTGTGCCGCTCGTGATGCTCCGCGCCGGTCGCACCGCCGCCGGCCAGGCGGCCGCCGCCAGCCACACCGGCGCGATGGCGGGCGATCTCGTGCTGGAGCGCGAAGTGCTCGGCCGTGCCGGCGTGAAGTTCGCGGCGACGCTCGCCGAGTTCGACGCCGCGCTCGCGTGGCTGAGCGTGTTTCCCGCGATCCGGCCCGGACCGCTGGCGCTCGTCACCAACGCGGGCGTCGAAGCCGTGAACGCGAGCGACCTCGCCACCGGGCGCCAGCCGATCGTGCAACTCACGGCCACCGAACAAGCCGCGCTCGCACACCTGCTGGCGGAGGAAAATCTCGCCGGCGTGGTGAGCGCCCGCGTCCCACTCGACCTCACGCCGATGGCGCGCCCGGAGGTGTTTTTGCGCGCCGCGGAGCTGCTGCTGAAGACGGACGCCGCCGTGCTGCTGCTGGGCCTCGTGCCGTTCACGCGCAACATCGTCACGGAGCCGGTCGGCGCGGCCGAGTTCGCGCGCGCCTGCGCGGAGCTGTCGTGCACCAGCGGCAAACCCATCGGCCTGATCGTGGATTCGGGGTCCGACTACGAAGCCTACCGCGCCACGCTCGCCGAGTCCGGCCTGCCGGTTTTCACCCGCGTCGAGGAAGCGATGGCGGGTCTGCGCGTGCTGGCCCAACTGTAGGGCGGGGTCGCCGAACCCCGCCGCGCGCTTGCGCCGCGTTCCCACCCGGTGGGCCCGGGTTTCAACCATTCATCGCAGCGCGCAAAGTTTTTTTGGGATCAATGGCGCTTTTGCGCGCGCGATTCCGCGTTGAGGGATGAACGACCGCCCATCCCGGTGCGGCCCGACTCGAAAACCAAGTCCGCCATCGCCATGAATACCACGTCCCGCTCCCGCCTCCTCGCGCTCCTCTTCGTCCTCGCCGCCGCCGCGCCGTTCGCCGCCGCGGGCGCCGACACCGCCATCGACCGTCCCGCGCAGGCGGTCACCACCGTCGCGCCGGCCTACCCCTACCTCCTGCGCCGCGCCGAAGCCGCGGCGGAAGTCACCGTCTCGTTCAACGTCAACGCCCGGGGGCTCGTCACCGACCTGAAAATCGTCGACAGCACCAACCCCGAGTTTGTCGCCCCCACGCTCGACGCCCTGAAGCAATGGGCCTTCACGCCGGCGCTCAAGGACGGCAAGCCGGTCGATTCGCGTGTCGTGCAGACATTCATGTTCAACGTCCGCCCCGATCCGGAGGGCACCACGGCCGCAACCCAGGTCGCCTCGAAGAAGGGCAAGCGCTGATCCATCGTTTTCCCGCCGGGTCCCGCTTCCCGATCCCGTCTGCCGATGGCAGGCGGGATTTGTGCTCGCCGAACCACTCGATTGCCGCCGCACTGACTGAGGTCCCGCCCCAACATGCCCAGCGACGAGACGATCTTCGCGGACGCCCGCGCGCTCCCCCTGGCCGAACGCGCCGCGTTTCTCGACCGCGCCTGCGCTGGCGATGCCGGGCGACGCGCCCGCCTCGATGAACTGCTCGCCGGCATCTCCGAAGGCGAGCGAGTGTTGCCGACCGCCCACGCGCCGCGCACGCCGATCTCCGCCGACTTGTCCGCCATAGCCTTGGCGACGGTGGAGGAAAAACCCAGCGACCGCATCGGCCGCTACAAGCTCCTCGAAAAACTCGGCGAAGGCGGCTGCGGCGCCGTGTGGATGGCGCAGCAGGAGGAGCCGGTCCGCCGCCGCGTTGCGCTCAAGGTCATCAAGCTCGGCATGGACACGAAAGAGGTCATCGCCCGCTTCGAGGCCGAGCGCCAGGCGCTCGCGCTGATGGATCATCCGAACATCGCCAAGGTCTTCGACGCCGGCACCACCACCAACGGCCGCCCGTTCTTCGTGATGGAGCTCGTGCGCGGCGTGCCGATCACGAAGTTCTGCGATGCAGCCGGCCTCACGATCGAGCAGCGGCTGGCGCTCTTCATCCAGGTGTGCGATGCCATCCAGCACGCGCACCAAAAGGGCGTCGTCCACCGCGACATCAAGCCGTCGAACATCCTCGTCACCCAGCACGACGTGTCTGCGGCGCCCAAGGTGATCGACTTCGGCATCGCGAAGGCCACGCAGGGCCGGCTCACGGATGCGACGCTGTTCACCGCGTTCCAGCAGTTCATCGGCACCCCGGCCTACATGAGCCCGGAGCAGGCGGAGTTCAACGCGGTCGAGGTCGACACCCGCAGCGACGTCTACTCGCTCGGCGTGCTGCTCTACGAACTGCTCACCGGCCGCCCGCCGTTCGACCCGAAAAGCCTGCTGGCCGGCGGCCTCGACGAGATCCGCCGCATCATCCGCGAAGTGGAGCCGCCGCGTCCGTCCACGCGGCTGGGCACGCTCTCGATCGAGGAGGGCACGCAACTCGCCACGGGTCGCCGCACCGCCGTCGCGCAAATCTCCCGCCAACTCTCCGGCGATCTCGACTGGGTGATCATGCGTTGTCTCGAAAAGGATCGCGCGCGCCGCTACGCCGCCGCGAGCGAACTCGCGCTCGACCTCCAGCGCCACCTGCGGCACGAGCCGGTGGTCGCCCGGCCGCCGAGTTTTTCCTATCGCTTCGGCAAGTTCGTCCGCCGCCGGCGGGTTTCGGTCGTCGTCGCAGCGGTGCTCACCCTCGCGGCGGCGCTCGGCGCCACGAGCCTCTGGCAGGCGCGCCGCGCCGAGCGTGCGGAAAAAGCCGCCGCGAAATTCGCCGTCACCGTCGCCCCCATCCACCCCAAGTCGATTGCGGTGCTGCCGTTCGAGAACAAGAGCGACGACCCGGCTGCCACCGCGTTCTTCGCCGACGGCCTGCATGAAGCCGTCATCGGCAGCCTGCTCAGCATTCCGGACGTGCGGACGATTTCGCAGAAGACGGCCCTCGCCTATCGCGACTCGAAAAAGCCCAATCGCGAAATCGCCGCGGAGCTCGAGGTGGCCTACCTGCTGACCGCCAGCGTGCGCCGCGTGGCCAACGATGTCCGCCTCGTCGCCACGCTGATCAACGCGCGCACCGACTCACCGCTGTGGGCGAAGTCTTTCGACAAGGAGATGAGCAACGTCTTCGCCATCCAGTCCGAACTCGCCCAAGCGATCGCGGCGGAACTGAAGGCCGTGCTGTCGCCGGAGGCGAAACGCAACCTTGCACGCGCGCCCACCGAGAATTCCGGCGCCTACGACCTTTACCTCAAGGCCCGCGAGATTCGGCGCAAAGGCGTGACGGCGGTGCAAGGCCGGAACGGCAGCCAATATGCCGACTATTTCCAGCCGCAGGAATCGCTGTTGCAAAGCGCGGTCACGCTCGACCCGAGATTTGCCTTGGCGTGGGCGGACCTCGCGCTGCTGCACGGCAATCTGTATTACGGCCTTGAGACACCCTTCGTGAACCGCACCAACGCGCGGCGAGCCAATGCCAAGAAGGCCATCGACGCGGTTGTCCGGTTGGCTCCGGATGCGCCGGATACCACGGTGAGCCGGGGTTACTACTATTGGCTGTGCGAAGGAGACTTCGCCCGAGCCGCCGCGGAGTTTGAAACGGTAATTCGTCTTCAGCCCAACAATCCCCTGGGCTATGAGGCGCTCGCGGAGGTCCAGCTCCGCCAGGGCCGGTGGCTCGAGGCGCTTGCCAACAGTCGCAAGGCGACTGCCCTCGACGACGATCCCGGCAGTCAATTGGCGAGGATTCTGGCGGCGGGCCGGCGATATGGTCAGTTTCGCGCGGAGTCGCGTCGGCTCGCGGAGAGGCAACCTGACCGCTTCGGAAATTTGGGCACAAATCCGCGCACGGCTTTCTATGAGTCCGGATCGACCCGGGAAATGGACGAGTGGTTTGCCCTTCCGGACAACTCGGGCATTCGGCTCCGCTACATGCAGCAGCACGAAAAATACGTCGAAGGAGTCGATCTCAACGCGGCTGGCGGGCGGATGGACGCCACGGCGACCGGCAGTTGGCTGTGGCAGCTGCATTGGGCGGTGCTGCAAGCCGCCCGTGGCGACGTGGCCGGGGCGCGCGAGCGGTTGCAGCACGCCCCTGCCAATCTCCGGTCGAGCCTCGCGGTTGAGCCCGACAACTACATGCTTTTGTGCGATCTGGCCTGCATCGAAGCCGTGCTGGGCCACGCGGAGGAAGCGCTGGCAGCCGCGCACCGCGCGGTGGAATTGGTCCCGATTGAAAAAGACCACTGGATCGGTCCGCAGGTGTGGGAGAACCTCGCCTTCGTCTACGCGTGGACTGGCGACAAGACGCGCGCGATCGAAGCCTACGCGCGCCTCTTGCAATGTCCGATGGTGAGCCCGCGGATGGCAGCCAACAGCGTCCACGTGATGCGCCACGCGCTGTGGTTCGCCCCGCTCCGTGGCGACCCGCGCTGGGAAGCGCTGCTCGCCGACCCGAAGAACAACGCGCCGCTGTTCTGACGATTGAGTCGTGGACGAGGCGTCCCGCCTCGTTGATCGATACAACCTCCGCTCACCTCGTGACCGAAAGAAAACGCTCAAGCCCCAAACCTGAGGCGAGACGCCTCAGCCACGACTCCACCGCGCGATGAAGAGCGACGAAGACCTTTTCTCCGAAGCGTGTGCGCTGCCGCTCGCCGAGCGCGCGGCGTTCCTCGACCGCGCCTGTGGCGGCGATCCGGCGCAACGCGCCCGCCTCGATGAACTGCTCGCCGGCATCTCCGAGGGCGAGCGCGTGATGCCCACGGCCTTCGTGCCTCGCGCATCCATCTCCGCGGAGGAAAAGCCGAGCGACGTGATCGGCCGCTACAAGCTTCTCGAAAAACTCGGCGAAGGCGGCTGCGGCGTCGTGTGGATGGCGCAACAAGAAGAACCCGTCCGCCGCCGCGTCGCGCTCAAGGTGATCAAGCTCGGCATGGACACGAAGGAGGTCATCGCGCGCTTCGAGGCGGAGCGGCAGGCGCTCGCGCTGATGGACCATCCGAATATCGCGAAGGTCTTCGACGCCGGCGTCAGCGGTGGCATGGGTCTCCCGACCGATGAACGTGGCATGGGTCTCCCCACCCATGAATCCGAATCACGGGTCGGGAGACCCGTGCCACACCTGGCGGGCCGGCCCTACTTCGTGATGGAACTCGTGCGCGGCGTGCCGATCACGAAGTTCTGCGACGAATCCAACCAGACAACCGCGCAGCGCCTGCAATTGTTCATCCAAGTCTGCCACGCGATCCAGCACGCGCACCAGAAGGGGATCATCCATCGCGATATCAAACCCTCGAACATCCTCGTCACGCTGCACGGCGATGTGGCCGTCCCGAAGGTGATCGACTTCGGCATCGCGAAGGCGACGCAGGGCCGGCTGACGGATGCGACGCTCTTCACGGCCTTCGCCCAGTTCATCGGCACGCCGGCCTACATGAGTCCGGAGCAGGCCGAGTTCAACGCGCTCGATGTCGACACGCGCAGCGACGTCTACTCGCTCGGCGTCCTGCTCTACGAATTGCTCACCGGCCGCCCGCCGTTCGATCCGAAGACGCTCGTCTCACAGGGGCTCGACGAAATCCGCCGCATCATTCGCGAGGTCGAGCCCCCGCGGCCGTCGACCCTCGCGCGCACGCTCCGGCAATGTAGGGCGGGGTGGGCGCACCCCCCCCGGGGGGGGGGGCGGGGGGGGGGGGGGGGGG
>JACRKC010000098.1 GCA_016235555.1 Verrucomicrobiota bacterium | reverse complement strand
GTAGCGGCCGAGGTGACGAGGCCGGGTGGTGACGAAACGCAGCCGCCGGCCGCGTCACCTCGGCCGCTACCTCGTTCGATGCCATGAACGCCGCCACCGCTTTCCTCCACCGCCGCGTCGTGCCGCCGCTGACGGCGCTCAGCGACAACACCTACCTCTCCGCCATTCGCGCCGGCATGGTCTCGGTCGTGCCGCTCACGATCATCGGCGGGCTGTTCATGGTCGTGGCGTTTCTGCCGGTGCCGGGCTGGGACAAACTCGTCGCGTCGTGGCTGCCGCTCCTGCAAATCCCGGTCACCGCCACGTTCGGGCTGCTCGCGGTCTTCGTCTGTTTCGCGGTCGGCTACGATCTCGGCCGCCGCCTGCAACAGGAGGCGGTCGTCAGTGCGACGATGGCGGCGCTCGTGTTTCTCCTGCTCGCGATCGATCCGAAGGGTGAATCGCTCGCGTTCGAGCGGCTCGGCTCCAAGGGGCTGTTCACCGCCATCCTCGTGGCGCTGGTCGCGGTGCGCGCGCAGAAATTTTTCACCGATCGCAATCTCGTCATCCGCCTGCCCGCGAGCGTGCCGCCCGTGGTCTACGAATCGTTCCTCTCGCTGGTGCCGCTGGTCGCGCTCGTGATCGCGTTCTGGCTGCTGCGGTTCGTGCTCGGCGTCGATCTCGACGCGCTGATGCAGGCGGCGTTCAAGCCGCTCGTCTTCGCGCTCAACACCCTGCCGGGCATCCTCGTCTACGCGTTCCTCGTCACGCTGCTCTGGTCCGTCGGCATCAACGGCGACAACGCGCTCGATGCGATCGTCGCGCCCATCTTTCTCCAATACCTCGCGGCCAATGTCGCCGCCATGTCCGCCGGCCAGCCGCTGCCCTACGTGACGGCCAACGGTTTTTTCACGACCTTCGTCAACGTCGGCGGCACCGGGGCCACGCTGGCACTGGCGCTCGTGTTGTGGAATTCCCCCGAGCCTGGCTTCCGGCAGGTCAGCCGCCTCTCGCTGCCGACGCAGATTTTCCAGATCAACGAGCCGATCTTCTTCGGCCTGCCGATCGTGCTGAACCCGATTTTCATGGTGCCGTATGTGCTGAGCGCGCTGCTGCTCACGGCGAGTTCGTATCTGCTCATGCAGTGGCACGTGATCCAGCAGCCGTTCGTGAACGTCCCGTGGACCACGCCGCCGATCATCGGCCACTACCTCGTGACCGGCGGCGACTGGCGCGCGGCGGTGTGGGGCGCCGTCTCGATTTTTCTCGCGATGTTGGTCTACTACCCGTTCGCGAAGGCCGCCGAACGGCAGCGCTCGCCTCTTCCATGATGAATTCCCTTCCCTCCGCCGACCGCGCGATCGAACAACTCCTTTCCGAACCCACTTCCGGTGCCGTCGAAACGGTGCGCGCTCTCGATGGCGATTTCATGGTGCTCGGGGTCGGCGGCAAGATGGGCACCTCGCTCGCCGTGATGCTCCGCCGCGCGCTCGACGCCGCGGGCAAAACGTCGGCGACCGTCTACGGCGTCGCGCGCTTCAGCCGGCCCGACTCCCGCGCCGCGCTCGAGGCCTTCGGGGTGAAAACCATTGCGTGCGATCTCACGCAAAAGGCCGGGATCGAGAAGCTCCCCCAAGTGGCCAACGTCGAGTTCCTCTCCGGCCAGAAATTCGGCACCGACTCCACGCCGGGCGAGACGTGGGTGCAAAACGTCGTCGTCCCCTCGCTGGTCGCGCCGCATTTCCGCGATTCGCGCATCGTGGTGTTTTCCACCGGCTGCGTTTATCCGTTCGTGCCGACGAGCGGGCCGGGCGCCAACGAGTCAACGCCGGTCGCCTTCCTCGGCGAATACGCCAGCACCTGCGTGGGGCGCGAGCGCGTGTTTGCCCACGCCGCGCGCACGTTCGGCACGCGGCAGCTCATGTTCCGGCTCAACTACTCCGTCGAGCTGCGCTACGGCGTGCTTGTCGACATCGCCGACAAAGTGTTTCGCGGCCAGCCGATCGACGTGACGATGGGTTCGTTCAACGCGATCTGGCAGGGCGACGCCGTGGCGCGCGCCATCGAGTGCCTCGCGCACACCGCGAATCCGCCGAAAATTCTCAACCTCACCGGCCCGGAGAAAATTTCCATCCGCGAAGCAGCGGAGCAGTTCGGCCGGCTGCTTGGCCGCGCGCCGGTGCTCATCGGCCGCGAAGCCACCGATGCCTGGTTGTCCGATGCCGGCGAATCGATCCGCCTCTTCGGTCCGCCGCGCGTCTCGGTCGACGAGATGATGCGCCGCATCGCCGCGCACCTGAGCGGCGGCGGCCACCTGATCGGCAAGCCCACGCACTTCGAGACGCGCGACGGGAAGTTCTGAGCGAGGGCCGCGCCAGGCATCCATTCCGGCGGCCGGCCGCACTGAAGGGACTTCGATCGCACGGTGCTGCCTGCTCGACTCCCGGCGCATGGTGCGCCCCGGCTCGAATCCGCCCGGCGCGGAGATTACCTAATAAGTAATAAATTGCCTTGTCCCAAGGCCGTTGCCGAAGAATGTCGTCCCGCTTCCCAAAACTTTCGCTGGAGCATGGATGTCCAAGTCCTGCTGGCCTTCTGCTCCGGCGCTCCACTGAACCCGCTCCTTCCCGCTCCCGCATGATCGCCCTTGCGCTATCACGCTCTGTTGTCGTCGACCGAGGAAACACGGCCGGCGGCGACGGCGGATTTTTCGTGACTGCGTCCATCGTCCAGTCGGGCGCCCGGTCCGAAAAATCCGGTTTCTAACGCCCTTCGCCGAACCGCCGGTTCTCCGCTCCTGGCGCCGGCCTCAGTTTGGCTTTCTTCCCCACTCCTGACCCATCGTCGTTCCATTTCCCCTCCCGCCACCATGAAGACACGTCTCCCGCTTCTGTCTATCGCGCTGGTTGCTTTGTGCCCGTGGTTCGCCGCCGCGCAAACCATCACGACCCAGCCCGCTGCCGCCACGTTCACCGTTGGACAGACCGCCACGCTGTCGGTCGCTGCGACCGGCTCGGGCACGCTCACCTACCAATGGCGCCGGAACGGCTACGCGATCGCCGGCAACACCAGTGCCACCACCGCGACCTTGTCCATTTCCAGCGTCCAGCAGAGCGATGCCGACACCTACGACGTTGTCGTAACCGATGGCGCCACCTCGGTCACCTCCAACTCGGCCCGCCTTGGCGTCGCGCCGCCCTCCTATCCCGGCGCGATCAAACTCGACCTCGGGTATAATCCGTTTCCGGAAAACGACACGTTCACCAACAACAACGCCGTCGTTCCCTACACCTTCAACGGCACCGCCACCGTCAACCAGTTCCTCGTCGGCGGCGATTTCGTCCGCGTCAACGGCAACTCCGCCATCCGCCGTCTCGCGCGCTACGACGCCACAACCGGCGCGATCGACACCTCTTTCACGCCTGCGATCAACTGGACCATCAGCGCCCTGCTCGTGCAGCCCGACGGCAAGATCGTGATCGGCGGCTTCTTCGGCTGGGTCAACGGCGTCTCCCGTGCCAACGTCGCCCGCCTCAACCCCGACGGTTCGCTCGACACCACCTTTAGCTCCAGCGCCAACACCAACAGCACCGTCCTCGCCATCGCCCGCCAGCCCGCCGACGGCAAGCTCATCATCGCCGGCGCCTTCACCACGGTCAACGGCGCTACGGTCAATCGCGTCTGCCGGCTCAATGCCGACGGCACGGTCGATTCCTCCTTCCTTACCGGCAGCACGCAGGGCGTGAACAACACCGTGAACGCCGTCGCCCTCGACCCCGTCACCGGCAACATCCTTCTCGGCGGGTTGTTCACGGCTCACAGCGACGGCACGGTGCTCAACCGCATCGCGCGCCTCACCGCCGCCACGGGTGCGCGAGACACCACCTTCCCCAGCGGGACCGGCACCGGCTTCAACAACACCGTCAACGCTCTGGCCTTTGACGGCCCGACGAGCGTGCTGCTCGTCGGCGGCGCTTTCACCTCCTACAGCAACTCCGGCGTAAACCGCCTCGCCCGCCTCACTTCTGCCGGTGCGCTCGACACCACGTTCAACGCCACGCCCGGCACCGGCTACACGACTGCGCCCACCGTTACTATCTCAGGTGGCAGTGGCACCGGCGCGACCGCCACCGCCACCGTCACGAGCGGGGCTATCACGGCCATCACGATCACGGCCGGCGGCTCGGGTTACACCACCCTGCCCACCGTCGCGTTTTCCGGCGGTGGCGGCACCGGCGCGGTCGCCACGGCGACGATTTCCACCGGCGGCGCCGTCACCGCGATCAACCTCATCGGCTCCGGTCCGAGCAGCACCGTCAACTCGCTCGCCTACGACAGCGCCAACACCCGTTGGATCGTCGGTGGCCAGTTCACCTCGTATAACGGCGGCTCAACGTTTAACCGCCTCATCCGCGTCAGCGCCGCTGGCGGGCACGACACGGCCTTCAACCCGAACGTCAACGGCACCGTCCTCAGCGCCTTCGTCCAGTCCGATGGTGCCGTCGTCTTCTCCGGCAGCTTCAACACCATCGGCACTGCCGCGGCCGGCGCTAACTTCTCGCGTTCACTTGGCCGCGTCACCTCCGCCGGTGCCCGCGATACGGCCATCCTCGGTGTGTTCCGCGCCTACGGCGTGGTCAATAGCGTGCAGCCCCTCCCCGGCGGCAAGCTGCTCGTCGGTGGGTCCTTCTCCCACTGGGGCAACGTCCCCGCCATGCATCTCGTCCGGCTGAATGCCGATCTCTCGCTCGACCTCGCTTACGCCCCCGCCGGCGGTTCCGGCTATACCTCGGCACCCACGGTCACACTCACCGGCGGCGGCGCAACCACCACCGCCACTGCCACCGCGACCTACAACCCCACCAACGGCCAGATTTCCGGATTCACCGTTACGGCCGGCGGTGCCGGCTACACCTCGGCACCCACGGTCACACTCACCGGTGGCGGAGGCTCGGGTGTCACAGCCACGGCGGTCGTCGCGAGCGGCGCTGTGACCGCCATCAACCTCACCAACACCTCCGCGGGTCCCAACAATCGCGTCTACGCCACCGCTGTTCAAGGCGACGGCCGCATCGTGCTCGCCGGAGATTTCACCGCCTTTCACACCACCACCGCCAATCGCGTTGTGCGGCTCATGCCGGACTTCACGGTTGATTCCTCCTTCACTGTTTCCGGCGGACCCAACAGCACCGTCCAGGCCCTCGCCCTCCTCCCGGGTGGCTCGCTCTACATCGCCGGCAACTTTGCCACCGTCAACAGCGTCGCCCGCGCCGGCGTCGCCCGCCTCGGCGCCGACGGCACGCTCGATCAGACCTTCAATGCCGGCTCCAGCTCTTATTCCGCTTGGACGGTCGCCGTGCAACCCGCTGACGGCAAAGTCATCGTCGGCGGCGAATTCAACGCAGGCACCGTCAACGGCGTCACCCGCAACAACCTCGCCCGCTTCAACTCCGACGGCACGATCGACACCAGTTTCGCCCCCGGCGGCACCAACAACCGCGTCCGGACCGTCTCGGTCCAACCCGACGGCAAGATCATGATCGGCGGTGATTTTTCGACCTACGCCGGCGCTGCCGCCAACGGCTACGCCCGCCTCAACTCCGCCGACGGCACGCTCGACACCACTTACACCACCAACATGCCCGTCGGCGGCCTCTACGCGATTCTTCGCCAGGAGGAGACGGCTCCGGCCCGCTCGATCGTCTTCGGCAATTTCACGACTGGTGTCGGCGGTGGCACCAACTCCCCGCTCCTCGCGCGCCTGACCGGCTCCGGCCTGCTCGACCCCACGTTCAGCCAGCGCCCCTCCGGTTACTTTCTTTCTACGCAGCCTCAAGCGCTGCACGTCCACCAAGATGGATCTCTGCTCGTCGGGCTCGCCGGCTTCACCGCCGCTGGCAACGATCGCGTGGGCCTCGCCCGCTTCGTCGCCACCGCCGCGCCCGCCACCATCGCCAGCGTCACACCTGCTTTCGCGCGCCCCGGCGATACCGTCACGATCACCGGCACCAACTTCACCGATGTCACCGCCGTCCGCTTCGGCGGCGTCAGCGGCATCTCCGCCACCTTCACCGTCGTCTCGCCCACCTCGATCACCGCCACGGTGCCCGCCAACGCTGCCAGCGGCCTCGTGACCGTGCAGACCTACGCCGGCAACGTCGACAGCCCCGCCCCGCTCGCCGTCGCACCGGATTTTCAGGTGCGCAATCCCGCGCTTTCCGCCGCGGTTTACGAGAACATTGCCTATGGCAACAATACGCTCGTCGCTGTTTCCACCACGGGCGAAATCATCACTTCCAGCGACGGCATTGCGTGGACCAAGACTTACTCCGGTCCCAGCGGCCTCAACGCCGTCACCTATGCCAACAGCACCTTCGTCGCCGTCGGCAACTCCGGCACCGTTCTCACCTCGACCAACGGCACAAACTGGACGCAGCGCCTCTTGATCGGCTTCAGTGGCACCCTTACCGGCGTCGTCTATGACGGCGCCAAATGGGTGGTCGTGAGCAGCAGCTCGAGCATCATCGTCACCTCCACCGACGGCGCCAACTGGGTGCTCGCCACTGGAGTCACGGGTGCCACCACAGTCAATCACGTCGCCCTCGGCCAGGTTGGCAGCCCCACGCCCGCCAACCTCTTCGTCAAGGTCGGCAACAGCGGGGCGATCCGCACCTCACCCGACGGCCTCGTCTGGACCACCCGCACCTCCGGCACTACCAACACCCTCCGCCGAGTCTCCTTCGTCAACGGCCAGTTCCTCGCCGCCGGCGACTCCGGCACCATCCTCACTTCACCCGATGGTGTGACGTGGACCTCCCGCACCAGCAGCTCCACCTCCACCCACTACACCGCAGCGTTCGGTGCCGGCCGGCTCGTCGTTGCCACCAACGGCAGCACCGTCAACACCACCGACGCCACCGGTGCCGCGGGCTGGGCCAACGGTGCGATCACTCTCGGCGGCAATCTGCGCGCCGTCGTGTTCACCGGCACCCAGTTTGTCGCCACCGGCTTCAACGGCAACATCGCCACCTCGAGTGACGGCGCCACCTGGACCGTCCGCCAGTCGCTCACCGGCCGCAATCTCACCGATGTCACCTACGGCAACGGCCGCTACGTCGCCGTCTCCAGCGCCTCCTCGACCGTCCTCACCTCCGCCGACGGCGCGACGTGGAATCTTGCCCAGAACATCGCCGGACTAAACGTCACGTTCAACGCCGTCACCTATGGCAACGGCCTTTTCGCCATCGCCGGCGCCGGCGCAGTCGTCACCTCGCCCGACGCGACCAACTGGATCAACCGCACCAATGCTGGCGGCCCCACCGTGAACGGCATCGCCTACGGCGGCGGCGTCTGGGTGACCGTCGGCAACAGCGGCACGATTTATCGCTCGCCCGACGCCGTTGCCTGGACCGCCATCACGCCGCCCACCGCCAATAACCTCACCTACGTCGCGTGGTCCGGCACCACCTTCGTCGCAGTCGGTGCCTCGGGCACCATCCTCACTTCGGCGGACGGCAACTCCTGGACCACGCAGACTACCGGCATCACCGACAACCTCGCCGGCATCGCCTTCCTCAACGGCCAGTTCGTTGCCGTCGGCGCCAACAGTGCCGTCCTCACCGCGCCCGCTGCTGGCACGCCGTGGACCCCGCGCACGCTCGGCACGGCGAGTGTCTCCCTTCTGCGCGTGACTTACGGCGATGGCACCTACCTGGCGGTCGCCAACAACAACAGCGCGGTCTTCCTGTCGCCGGATGCGGTGACTTGGACGCGCGTCGTTCCGCCGCGCGACGTGTTCTCCATCGGCGGCACTTCCGCCGCGACATTTGGCAACGGCCGCTTCGCCGTCGTCGCCGACGTCGGCTACGTCGGCACCACCAGCCTGCCGGCCGGCATTCTCAATATTTCCGCCCAACCCGTCGCGGCCACCACCGTCGCACCCGGTGCCACCGCCAGCCTCTCCGTGACCGCCGCCGGTTCGGCGCCCACCTTCCAGTGGTATGCCGGTCTCTCGGGCGACACGTCCTCGCCCGTCTCCGGCGCGACGAGTGCATCCTTCACCACGCCCACCATCACGACGCCGCGCAATTTCTGGGTCCGCGTCACGAGCGGCACCACGACGGTCGACAGCGCGACCGCGAGGGTGGCGAGCAACTCCGCCGCCCCGGTCATCAGCGCGCACCCCGCCGACCTCGCCCTCAACGCCGGCCAAATCGCCGTCTTTAGCGTGACCGCGACCGGCAATGGCGCGCTGGCCTACCAGTGGCTGCGCAACGGCATCGCCATTCCCAGCGCGACGAGCATCAGCTACTCGATCGCCACCGCAAGTCGCGCGGATGCCGACTATTATTCGGCGGCGGTGAGTGATGGTTTCGGCAACACCACCGTTTCCAACGCCGCCCGCCTGACGGTCGCCCCCAACGCCTACCCGCAGAGCACGCGCGTCGATGCGACCTTCGCGCATCTCTATGAGCGCAACCTCGGCACGCTCAACCGCGTGTTGCAGCAGGCCGACGGCAAGCTCGTCGTCGCCGGCGATTTCACGAACATCAACGGCACGGCCCGCTTCCGCCTCGCCCGGATCAACACCGACGGCACCCTCGACACCGGGTTCGCGCCGCCGGTATTCAACATCAACATCGCCGCCCTCGCGCAGGACGCCAACGGCAGGATTCTCGTGGGCGGCGACTTCATCGACGTCGCCGGCAACGCCTCCCGCGACCGTCTCGTCCGCCTCAATACCGACGGTGGGCTCGATACCACCTTCAATCCCACCGGCTCCGGTCCCTCGAGCACGGTCAACGTGATCCGGCCGCTCGCCAGCGGTCAGATTCTGATCGGCGGCTTCTTCGGCACGTATAACGGCAGCAGCGCCAACGGCCTCGCGCGCCTCAACGCCGACGGCTCGATCGACGCCACGTTCAACAACTTCAACACCAACGCCGGCAGCAACGTCAGCGCCCTGCTCGTGCAGGCGGACGGGAAGATCCTCGTCGGTGGCAACTTCACCACGTTGAACGGCATCCCCCGCAACCGCATCGGCCGCCTCAACGCCGACGGCACGCTCGACGTGACGTTCGATCCGGGCACCGGCGCCAACGGCTCCGTCCTGGCGATCGCGCTCGACAGCACGGGCATTTTGATCGGCGGAACGTTCACCACGTTCAACGGCGTGAATGCACTCCGGGTCGCCCGCCTCACCTCGACCGGCGCGATCGAGCCCACCTTCAGCTTGGGCGGCACCGGCACAGGCTACACCTCGGCGCCGACCGTCACGCTTAGCGGCGGCGGCGGCACCGGTGCGACCGCCACGGCGAACTTTGCCGTGACGACCGGCGTCGTCACCGCCGGCGGCAGCGGCTACACGTCGGTCCCGACCGTCACGCTCAGCGCTCCGCCCTCCGGTGGCACGCAGGCCACGGCGGTGGCGACCGTCTCAGGCGGTGCGGTCACCGGCGTCATTGTCACTGCGCCCGGTTCCGGCTACACCGCGGCGCCGACGGTCACGTTGGGCGGCCCCGGCACCGGCGCGACGGCGACCACCTCCGGTCAGATCGTCGGCATTACGGTCACGGCGGGCGGCTCCGGCTATACCTCGGCGCCGACCGTGGCGTTCTCGGGCGGCGGTGGCTCGGGCGCAGGCGCGACGGCGGCCGTCTCCGGCGGGGCCTTGGTCTCGGTGGGCCTGACCTCCATCGGTGCGCAGAACACGGTCAGCGAAATCGTCGTCCAGCCCGACAACCGGATTCTGCTCGGCGGTGCGTTCACCAATTATGCCGGCGTCACCTCCAACGGCGGCGTGCGCCTCGTCCGCCTGAACACCCTCGGCGTGGTCGACACCTCCTTCGCCATCGGCAGCGCGGCCAACACCGGCTCCGTCCTCAGCCTCGCGATCGATTCCAGCAACAACGTGATCGTGGCCGGTGGCTTCAACACGTTCAACGGCACCACCAACCCGCGCAACCTCGGCCTCGCCCGCCTCTCTTCGGCCGGCGCGCTCGACGCCGCCATCAATCCCGCCGCGTGGCGCAACGGTGCCGTGCTTTCGCTCACGCCGCTGGCCGGCGGCAAGATGCTCGTCGCGGGTGACTTCGTTCAGATCGACGGCGTGGCCCGCGGCGGCCTGGCGAAATTGAACGCCAACGGCTCGCTCGACACCTCGTTCGCCAGCACCGTCGCGGGCGCCAACGCCGCGATCAATGCCGCCTACGTCCAAGCCGACGGCAAGATCGTCATCGTCGGCGCCTTCACCAGCGTGAACGGCACCGCCGTCAACCGCGTCGCGCGGCTCAACGCCGATGCCTCGCTCGATCTCAGCTTCAGCACGGGCGGCGGCGCCGGCTCCGCGGTCGGCTACATCGTGCCCCAGGCCGACGGCAAGCTGATCCTCGGCGGCAACGCCCTGACCAGCTTTACCTACGCGGGCGTTACCCGCAATGGCCTCGTCCGCATCAACCCCGACGGCACGGCCGACACCTCGTTCGCCCCGCCCGCGTTCGGCGGCACCGTCGAGGTGTTTGCCGTGCAGCGCGACGGCAAGGTCGTCGTGGGTGGCGCGTTTACGACTCTCGGCGGCGCCACGCAGAACCGCCTCGCCCGCCTCAACGCCGACGGCTCGGCCGACACGGCGTTCAACACCAACGTCGGCACCGGCGCCAACAACACCATCCGCGCACTCACCCTCCAGTCCGACGGCAGCATTTTGATCGGCGGCGATTTCACGACGTTCAATGGCGCCAGCAAGACTCGCATCGCGCGCCTCGATGCGACGGGCGCGCTCGATGCCGGCTTCGATGCCGGCGCGACCGTCACCGGCACTGTCTACCGGATTCTGGTGCAGGACAACGGCGGCCTGCTGTTGCGCGGCAGTTTCTCCATTTCCCTCGGCAACGCCAATGCGAACACGATCGTGCGCCTCACGGCCAGCGGGGCGCTGGACCCGACGTTCGCCGCCAACGGGATCACCTTTAACAGCCAGTCGACTTTCATGCCGGTCCTGATCGCCGACGACGGCACGGTGTTGGCGGGCGGATATTTTTACGGGCTGCATGACGGTGAGGACTACCGGTTCGCCCCGCCCTACACCCCGTCAAACACCAACGGCCTCTTCCGCCTCAATCCCTATGCGGCGCCCACCATCACGCAGCCTCTCACCGATCAGGTGGTCGCGATTGGGGGCAACGCGACGTTCACCGTCGGCGCCTCGGGCGGCCAGCCGCTCGGATATGTTTGGTTTAAGGGTGGGGTCGTCATCCCCGGCGCGACCGGTTCGTCGCTGACTCTGACCAATGTGCAGGTCGCCGATGCCTCCGACTACTCGGTCAGCGTGAGCAACCTTGCCGGCTCGGTCGGCAGCGGGGCGAAATTGCGTGGCGCGAATCCCGCGCCCACCATCACCACGCCGGTCGCCTCCACCTTCGCCACCGCCGGTGGCAATGCCACGCTCAGCGTCACAGCCACCGGCGCGACAGGCTACCAGTGGTATAAGGCCGGCAAGCCCATCGCGGGCGCGACCAATCCCACGCTCACGCTGTCGAACGTCGGCCTCTCCGATGCGGGTATCTATGGCGTGTTGGTCAACAGCGGCCTGTCCGTCGAAGGCTCCGAGGCGCGCCTCGACGTGCGTCCGGCCACGTATCCCGGCGCGCTGCGTCTACGCACCAGCTTCGCGCCGAAATTCGAAAATGCCGGCAATATGATTCAGTTCGCCGTGCAAGCCGACGGCACGTTCTACGGCGTCGGCACGTTCAATACCGCCAACGACACCACGCGCTACACGGTCGCGCGCTTTCTCGCCACCGGCGCCCTCGACACTTCGTTCACCCCCGCGGTGATTTCCGGCGGCAACACCACCGGCCTTGCCGTCCAGACCGACGGCAAGATCATCATCAGTGGTGGCTTCACCGTGGTCGATGGCGCCAGCCGCCCCTACATCGCGCGGCTGAATACCAACGGCACGGTCGACACCTCGTTCGCCCCCGGGCCCGGTTTCAACTCCACCGTCTCGACCCTCGCGCTGCAGGCGGATGGCAAGATCCTCGCCGGTGGCTCGTTCGCCACCTTCAACGGCGTCTCGACCGGTGGCATCGCGCGGCTCAATCCCAACGGTTCGCTCGACGCGGCCTTCGCCGCCAACATCGGCTCCGGTTTCTCCGGTGTGAGCGCGATCGCCGTGCAGGCGGCTGACGGCCGGATCGTCGTCGGCGGCTCGTTCACCTCTTTCCAAGGCGGCACGCCGAGCGGCCGTATCGCCCGGCTCAACGCCGACGGCACACTCGACCCCTCGTTCGTCGTCGGCTTCGGCTTCGATAGCACGGTCAACACCCTCGCGCTCCAGTCCGACGGCAGGATCGTCGCGGGCGGCACGTTCGTGAACTACGCGGGCACGAGCGCCAACCGCCTCGCGCGGCTCAACCCCGATGGTTCGCTCGACACCACGCTGGCCATCGGCACCGGCTTCAACGGCACCGTCAGCTCGCTCGCGATTCAGGCGGCGGATGGCAAGATCGTCGCCGGTGGCGCGTTCACGTCCTACAACGGCACCGTGAGCGTGCGAGTCGCGCGCGTGACCTCGACCGGTTCGCTCGACACCGCGTTCGCTTCCACCGTCGGCGCCGGCGCCGCGGCCAACGTCACCGGCGTGACCGTCAACGTCGCCTCCGTCGCCCTGCAGTCCGACGGCGCGATCCTCGTCGGCGGCGCCTTCACCCAGTTCAACAACACGGCCCGCGCCAGCGTCGCGCGCCTCAGCAGCAGCGGCGTGCTCGACACCACCTTCACGCCGTCGGTCCGCACCTCCGGCGTGGTCCTCACCCTGGTGCCGGTCAGCGGCGGCTGGCTCGTCGGCGGCCTCTTCACGCACGTCGACAACACCCCGGTCGGCAACTTCGCGCGCCTCACCAGCGCCGGCACGCTCGACACCGCGTTCAACACCGCCGTCGGCTCCGGCTTCAACAGCTCGCCCAACGTCATCCTCCCGCAGTCCGACGGGAAATTCATCGTGGGCGGCGTGTTCACCGCCTACAACGGCGCCACCGCCAACCGCATCGCCCGCCTCAACGCCAACGGCACGCTCGACACCACGTTCGCGTCGGGCGCCGGCTTCAACAACACCGTCAGCGCCATCCTCCAGAGCGCCAACGGCGAACTCACCGTGGGCGGCGCCTTCACCACCTACGACGGCCAGAGCTACAACCGCATCATCCGCCTCACCGCCGACGGTGCGATTCACCAGGGCTTCAACCCGGGCACGGGCTTCAACGGCCTCGTCACCTCTCTCGCCCGCCGGCCCGGCTCCGAGAAACTCGTCGTCGGCGGTTCGTCGTTCACGACCTACAATAATGTTCCTCGCGCCAATCTCGCGCGCCTGAACGACGACGGTTCCCTCGACACCGCCTTCGTGCCGCCTTCATCGCAGGCCTCCCTTGTCTCTTCGCTCATCGTATTGCCGGACGACCGCGTGCTCGTAGGTGGCGGCACGACCTTCTTTACCAACAGTGCCACACCGGGACTCTTCACCGTCAACACCGTTGCGCGGCTGCGCGCCGACGGTTCGCTCGACACCGACTTCGCCCCGTCCACCGGCAACGCCTATTCGGTCTCCGTCACCTCGGTGCGTCCGTCCCTCGCGTTGCAGGCCGACGGCAAGATTCTCGTCTCGGGAACGTTCGCCGGCTACAATGGCGAAGGCCGTGTCGGCCTCGCCCGTCTCAACTCCGACGGCACGACCGACCAGTCCTTCGGCGCCCCGATCATCAGTCTGGGGCTGACCTCGCAAACGAGCCTGCCGCTCGTCTATGGCGCCGATGGCGCGCTCTACGTTGGCGGATTGTTCTTCAATCTCCCGGATCGCGTGCTTGGCGGCCTCGCGGTGTTCGAAGCCTCCACCCCGGCGCTCGCGATCAACAACCAGCCCAACCCCGTCTCCGTGCTCGCCGGGCAGGACGCCCAGTTCACGGTCGCCGCGGTCGGCAGCGGCGCCTTGACTTACCAGTGGAAACTCGGCGGCGCGAATGTCGTCGATGAACTCGGCCGCATCGCCGGCTCCACGTCATCGCGGCTCGTAATCACGAACGCCCGCGCGACCGACGCGGGCAACTACACCGTGACGGTGACGGATTCCTCCGGGTCGATCACCTCCAACGCCGCCGCACTGGCCGTCGCATCTGTGCTGCCCACCGCGACCATCAGCAGCGTCGTCGGCGCCGCCGGTCAGGTCGGTTCGCCCAATACCGTTCGGGCGACGCTCAGCTCGGGCACCGAGCCGGTCACCTACCAATGGATCAAGGACGGGGTCGATATTCCCGGCGCATCTGGCACGGCTTCGCAACGCGGACCGAACTATCCCGGCCAGTTCGACTTTGTCGCGGTCAACGGCTGGCGCGCGAGCGACGCCGGCGACTATTCGATCCGCGTGACTAACGCTCTCGGCACCACTACTTCCTCCGCCGTCCGTGTCTTCGCCACGGAGACGGACAACTGGACCTTCCACAGCCAGTCGCCCACGACCTCCGGCTTCAACCGCATCTGGGCCGTCAACGGCCAGTTCGTCGGCTTCGCCGGTCGCGGCGGTCGCTTCACGTCGACGGATGGCATCTCGTGGACGCGGCTCCCCTCGCTCTCCACCGGCAATTACTACTCCTACCTTCAGGCTGCCGGACGCCATTTAATCATGGGCTCCCGCGGCTATCTGGAATCCCCCGACGGTGTCAATTGGACCTCGCGCACGACGGGCCTTGAGGCCGAGGCCTTCAGCCTCGCCTACGGCAACGGGGTTTTTGTCAGCTCCGCCACGGATGGCCGCGTTATCCGCTCAACCGACGGCCGCGCTTGGAACTATGTCTCGACCGGCAATACCAGCCTCTCGGGAAGCTTGGACGACAACATCGCCTACGGCGCCGGCGCCTTCGTCTTCGTCAACGGCCTCGGCGGCATCTACCGCAGTGCCGACGGCCTGACCTGGAACTCCCAGACCGCCCCCTCCGGCCTCAAGCCCACCAACCTCCGCTTCCTCAACGGCAACTTCATTGCCTCGGGCGACAAGGGCACCCTCCTCACCTCCGCCGACGGTCTCACCTGGACGGTCCGCACCGCCGGCACCACCGGCTTCATCAACTTCGCCACTTACGCTAACGGCACTTACGTCCTCTGCGCCGATGGCCGCGTGATTACCTCCACTGATCTTGTCACGTGGGCCTCGCGCCCCATTCCCGGCACCACCGCCCCCCGCGGCGATCCCTTCACGATTGGCTCGATCGCGTTTCTCAACGGCACCTGGCTGGCCCATACGATCTCCGGCAGCCAGCTCTTCACCTCGCCCAACCTCATTGATTGGACCCCGCGCACGACCTATGCGGGCGGCCTGCAGCAATTCAACGCCATCGCCGCCGGCCCCGGTCACGCCGTCGCCGTCGGCACCCTCGGCGTCATCTCGCGGACCACCGACGGCACCACCTGGACCGACGTGGCCGACCTCGCCGCGACCTTCAACGACGTTGTCTACGCCAACGGCGCCTACCTCGCCGTCGGCAACACCGGCACCATCGTGCGCTCGGTCGACGGCATCGCCTGGACCACGCTCACCAGCCCCACCACCAGCAACCTCCTCTTCGTCACGCTGCGCAACGGTCTCTACGTCGCCGGCGGCGTCTCCGGCACGCTCCTCCGCTCCATCGATGGCTTCACTTGGACGACCGTTGCCAGCGGGCTCGCGCACCAGCTCAACTCCGTCGCCTACGGCAACGGCCGCACCGTGGTCGTCGGCGCCCTTGGCGCCGTCCGCACCACCGACGACGAACTCGCCTCCACCACGAATCCGGTGTGGACGACCCGGCCCATGCCGTTCGACGAGACCGTCACGCGCGTGATTTTCGCCAACAACCTCTTCGTCCTCGTCTCCGGCAACGGTCGCATCTACACCTCGCCCGATGCCGTGACGTGGACCAGCCGGGGTTATAGCACGCCCGACGATTACACGCATGTGACTTACGCCGGCGGCGCCTTCATTGTCTCGGGTGGTTCCCAGACGCAGGCGGTCTCCACCGATGGCGTGACGTGGACTGCGGTCCAGACTGGTTACATCGGCCGCCTGTTTGCCGCCGCGCTCTACAACAACCGCATCATCGCCGTCGGCGCCGCCAGCACCATTGTCTCCGCCGGCCTGGCGCCGGCGGTCGCGGCCCCGCCCGCCTCCCAGGCGGTGGCGGTTGGCCAGCCTGTCAATCTCCGCGTCATCCCCGCCGCCTCCGTCCTCCCGCTCACCTACCAGTGGCGCAAGAACGGCGTGAACCTCCCCGGCGCCACCTCCGCCACCTACACCCTCCCGGCCTACGCCACCGGCGATGCCGGCGCCTACGACGTCATCCTCAGCAACTCCGCCGGCTCCGTCACCAGCCCCGCCGCCAGCGTCTCCACCACCATCGCCCCCACGATCGTCGCGCAGCCCGCTTCCGCCGTCGTGCCCGTGGGTGGCACGCTCACGTTGCAAGTCCAGGCCTCGGGCTCCTTCCCGATGACGTGGCAGTGGCGCAAAGACACCACGCCGATCGCCGGCGCCACGTTTGCCAGCTACTCGAAGCACGGCTTCGCCGCCGGCGACGCCGGCAGCTACGATGTCGTGATCACCAACGCCGCCGGCAGCATCACCAGCGCCGCCGCCGCCGTCACCCTCGCGCCCGCGCTCGGCACGCTCGCCTCCGACGCCGGCTTCACCCGGCCCGACTTCAAGCAGGACGCCCTGGCCGGTCGCGTGACCGTCGACGCGCAGGGCCGCGTCTACGCCACGTGGACGAATGGCAACGTCGTCTCCGGCGTCGGCAACCAGCTCCGCGGCGCCGTCATCCGCCTCAACCCCGACGGCACGGTCGATAACACGTTCAATATCGGCTCCGCCCTCGTCGACGCCTGGCCCGTCGTCCTCCAGTCCGACGGCAAGCTCCTGGTCGGCGGCATCGCCAGCAACGAGTCCGTCGAGACCGGCTTCGCGATGCCACGCGTCTTCCGCTTCAACACCGACGGCACGCGCGACTTCACCTACTTCTCGCCGCATTTCGCCGCTCAGCCGCGCTTCATGACGCTCCAGCCCGATGGGAAGCTGCTCGTCGTCGCCTCGTCCAACACCAGTGCCAACGGCGGCATCCCCGTCATGGCCCGGCTCAACGCCGACGGCTCGCTCGACACCACCTTCACGCAACCGGTGTTCAACACGGGCGGCTCGGTCTTCCTTCCGCCCGTCGTTGACGCCGCGGGCAAGATCTACGTCGGCGGCATCTTCACCACGATCAATACCGTGTCCCGCCCCGCCGTCGCGCGCCTCAATGCCGACGGCACGGTCGACACCACGTGGGTGCCGTCCGGCTTCACGGTCGGAGGTGGCGTCCAGATTCGCGGCCTCGCGCTCCAGACCCAGGGTGCCAATGCCGGCAAGCTGCTCGTCGCTGGCGGTCCGACCTTCGTCACCACTTCGTCCAGCGTGAATCGCCCCGTCATCCGCCTCACCACCACCGGCGCGGTCGACACCAGCTTCACCCTCGTCACGCAGGCCGATGCCGGCATGGGCCCGCGTCCGCGCCTGATCAACCTCCTCGCCGACGACAAGTTCTACGTCGTCGGTGCCACCGTCACGCGCTTCCTCGCCGACGGCGCGGTCGACACGACCTACACCAAACCGGCGTTCTCCGGCGAATTCTTCTGGATGGACACGATGGCCGACGGCCGGGTGGTCGTTCCGCCTGAGCTCGGCGCCACCGTCAACGGCACCGCCGCGCCCACGCTCGTGCGCCTCACCGCTTCCGGCGCCGTCGACTCCACGTTCGCCCCCGGCAACTTCAACCGCGAGATCTACCCCGGCCGCTTCGCCGTGCTGGGCGACAGCAAGCTCCTCACTTGGGGCACCTTCGACCGCGCCAACGGCACCGCGCGTCCCGGCATCGCGCGCTTCAATCCCAACGGCACGCTCGACAACGCCTTCACCGTCACCGGCGTCGCCAACCTCAAATACGTCGCTTTCGCCGAGGTCGGCACCGACGGCAAGATCCTCGCCGGCACGCGCACCGGCACCAATCCCACCGCGCTCACCAGCGGCCTCGCGCGCCTCGGCGCCGACGGTGCGGCGGACAGCACGTTCACGCTCGATGCGCAACTCGCCGGCCGCACCGAGGGCATGGAGTTCCGCCTCCTCCCGGACAACAAGGTCGCCGTCTGGTCGCTCTCGGCCCAGGGCCTCGTTTCCGACAATAACTTCCTCTCGCGCCTCACCCCCGCCGGCGCGCTCGACACCACCTTCACCGCGAGCGGCTTCGGCACCTTCGGCACGGTCTATCGTGACACCAACAACGCCATCACCTCGATCACCCAGGGCGCCTTCCGCGTCCTCGCGATTGACGCCGAAGGCCGGCTGATCGCGCGCGGCACCACGGGCAGTTATCCGGCTGGCGCCACCGCGCTCAGCTACACGCTCCTGCGCGTCAACCTCAACGGCGCGCTCGACACCACGTTCACCGCCCCGGTCCTGTCGTGGTCGACCACCACCTCGTTCCCGACCGTGACCGACGCCCAGACCAACAGCGGCAACGCCGGCCAGGTGCAGGCCTCCGTGGTCAGCGGCGCGCCGTTCACCGGCGTCGTGCCGGTCGCCGATGGGAAATATCTCGTCTACGGCATCTTCACCACGCTCGGCGGCCAGCCCGCCCCGGGTCTCGCGCGCCTCACCGCCACCGGCGCGATCGATACGACCTTCAGTGTCGGCACCGGCGCGCAGCTGCGCTACCAGAACGGCCGCACCGCGCAGGTCGAGGGCGTCTCCGTCACCGCCGATGGCAAGCTCTGGATCACCGGCGCGTTCGACACCTTCAACGGCTTCGCCGCCCCCGGCATCGTGCGCCTCAACGCCGACGGCTCCGTCGACACCACTTTTGCGACTGACATCTTCTACCGCACCTACCTCGGCGGCCTCGCCCAGACCGGCTTCGCGCCCAACGGCACCGTCTACGTCTCCGGCACCTACAGCCGTCCGGGCGACGCCTTCCCGTCGGCCTTCCAGGCGCTCGTCAACGCCGGCACCCCCGTCATCGCCACCCAACCGGCCCCGGTGCAATCCGCGGCGGTCGGCGGCTCGGTCACCTTCAGCGTCGCCGCCAGCGGCACTGCGCCGCTCGCCTACCAGTGGCGCAAAAACGGCGGCGCCATCAGCGGCGCCACCAACGCCAGCTACACCCTCGGCTCCGTCGCCACGACGGACGCCGGCAGCTACGATGTCATCGTCAGCAACGCCGCCGGTTCGGTCACCAGCGCGCCGTCGGTGCTCACCGTCAGCCTCAGCATCGCGATCGTCGATCAACCCGCGGACCGCCGCGTGGTCGCCGGCAACAAGACGCTCTTCCGCGTCGCCGCCACCACCACGCTCAGCGGCGCCACGCTCACCTACCAATGGAAGAAGGGCGGCACCAGCCTCCCGGGCGCCACCACGGCCGACTTCGTGATCCCCGCGGTGACCGCCGATGACGCCGGCGCCTACACCGTGGTCGTCGGCGATGGCACCAACACCGCCACCAGCGGTGTCGCCACCCTCGCCGTCATCCCCGCCGATCCGGTCCTCTGGCAGTCGTTCACGGAATTCTCCACCGAGCAGGCCCCGGCCCGCACGCTGCACGACGGCGCCGGCAAGCTCTACGTCCCTTGGTCCGTCTACGAGCGCAACCCCGACATCGTCGGCGGCCGCCTCCAAGGCGCGCTCGTCCGGCTCAATGAAATCGACGGCACGCTCGATCCCACCTTCCGCCTCGACCGCCGCTTCACCCGCGCCTCGCACGCGGTCCTCGACGGCAACGGCCGGCTGCTCGTGGCCGTCAGCGTCGGCGACACCAGCACGGTCGTGCGCGTCACCAACACCGGCGCACTCGACCCCGCCGCC
Organism: Verrucomicrobiota bacterium; assembly: GCA_016235555.1. Classification (GTDB taxonomy): domain Bacteria; phylum Verrucomicrobiota; class Verrucomicrobiia; order Opitutales; family Opitutaceae; genus JACRKC01. The sequence goes on along the minus strand of JACRKC010000098.1, from coordinate 31,138 downwards.
CCGTTCAACGCCCCGCTCTTCGCCCGGGGCCTCCGCTTCATCACCCGCCAGCCCGACGGCAAGGTGCTCGTGGTCGCAGCCGATAACGTCGACGCCAACGCCCCGGCCACCGCCATCGGCGCCGATGCCCTCTCGGTCTACCGGCTGAACACCGATGGCACGCTCGACGCGGGCTTCACCCGCGCCACGGTGAATGCGAACATCTTCGGCGATCCCGTCGTCGACTCGACCGGCCGCATCTACCTCGCCGGCACGTTCAACCAGGTCAACGGCACGTCCCGGCTTGGCGTGGCGCGTCTCACCGCCAACGGCACGCTCGACGCCACGTTCCCCACCGGACTGCCTGCCGGCTTCACTTACAACCAGATCCGCGGCGTCGCCCTCCAGAGTGGCGACCGGCCGGTCTTCGTCGGCGACTTCTTCGCCACCGGCATCGGCTCGTCCAGCGATCGCGCGATGGCCTTCCGCTTCACCTCGGCCGGCGCCTACGACACGACGTTCACGCCCCCGCTCCGCAGCCAGCTCGGCATCACGCCGCCGGTGGGCGCGCGCCTGCGCTACCTCACGATCGACTCCAACGACCGGATCGTCGCCGTCTCCGATCGCCTCGTGCGCCTCAACGCCGACGGCACCAAGGACACGACTTTCGTCTCGCGCGCCTTCGGCAAGGAAGCCTTCTGGGTTTCCCGCGGCGCCAACGGCCGCCTCTTCGTCGCCGATCAGATCAGCGTCGCCGGCGCCGCGACCACCCTGCCGACGTGGGGCAATGGCCTCGCCGTGTTCGATGCCAACGGCGTGCCTGATTCCACCTTCCAGACCGGCGGCTGGGGCCGCAGCGCCGTGGTCGACACCGGCTACGTCCTCTCCGATGGCCGCGTCTGGGTCGGCGGTTCGTTCAACCGCTTCGGCACCGCCGCCACGCCGGGCGTCGCCCTCTTCGCCGCCGACGGCACGCTCGCGACCACGCAGTTCGCCTCCACCCGCAGCATGAGCTTCGGCGGCGTGGTGGACGCCGGCAACGACAAGGTCTTCGTCCTCTCCGGCGCTCCGTTCAACTCCACGGAAACAGCCGTTCCCGCGCTCATCCGCGTCACGGCGGGCGCCGTGGCCGACACCGGCTTCACGCCCGTGCTGCCCACCGGTTACGCCCTCGGCTCCGCCAGCCTCGCGCCCTCACCCGGCGGCAAACTCCTCGTCACCCAGGAGTCCATCAACGCCGCCGACGTGCTGGCCGGCGCCACGGCCGACGCGCTCTTCCGCCTCAACGCCGACGGTGGCCGCGACACCACTTTCAACGCCGCCCTCGGCGCGTTTGCCACCGTCGAACGCTCCGCCGCCAACGGCCCCATCACGATGATCAAGACCGGCGGCGTCGGCATCGGCCAGGTGCTCGCCGACGGCCGCGTGATCGTCGGCGCCTCCGCGATCGACGGCACCGTGCGCCTCGCGCGCCTGCTCAACACCGGCGCGGTCGACACCGGTTTCAACCCGCCGTCGTTCGGCACCATCACGCCCGCGGTCGGCGTCACCAGCGTCCTCACCGATCCGGTCACCACCACCACCGGCCAGTTCCCCATCAGCACCTATGACTCGGGCGAACTTCTCCGCGCCGCGCATCAGATCGCGACGGGCAAGGTGTATGTCGGTGGCCGCTTCGCTCTCGCCGGTTCCCCGCGCGGCCTCGTCCGCCTCAACGCCGACGGCACGCTCGACCCCACGTTCACCGGCGCCGGCATCGCCTACAGCAAACCCGACGCCGGCCCCTACGTCTCCGCCATCACCTCCGACAGCCTCGGCCGCGTCTACGTGGCGGGCCGCTTCGATTCCTTCAACGGCACGCCCGTCCCCGCCGGCCTCTTCCGGCTGAAGGCCGACGGCACGTTCGACGCCGCATGGACCTCGCCGATCACCGTCGTCGATGCGCCGCGCGCCTCCGTCCGCCTCGTCGCCGTCGGCGCCAGGCTCTATGCGTTCGGCACCGTCGCCCTCGCCGGCGATACGCTGCCAGCCCCGTATCGCGTGGCCGACATCCCGCCGCCGCCGAGCGTCATCACGCCGCCGCTTCCGGTTGTTCCGCCGATCGGTGGCAGCGCCACCTTCACGGTTGTTGCCGGTGGCACCGGCCCGTTCACGTATCAGTGGCTGAAGGATGGTTCGCCGAAGAGTGGGGCCACCAATGCCACGCTCACCCTCACCAATGTGTCCGCGCTCGACGCCGGCAATTATTCGGTGGCGATCACCGGACCCGGCGGCACGACGATCAGTGATCCGGTGACGTTGACCATCGGTCTGCCCCCGACGATCACGACCCACCCCGCATCGCAGACGCTGAGCGTCGGTGCGACGCTGACGCTCAACGTCGGTGTGAGCGGCACGGCGCCGTTCACCTACCAGTGGAAGAAAGGCGGCACGAACATCGACGGGGCCACCAACGCCGCCTATACCATCGCCACGGTCGCCTCGACGGATGCCGGCAGTTACGTCGTGGCCGTGAGTAGCGCAGTGGGTAGCGCGACCTCCAACGCCGCCGACGTGAGAGTGCTGATCGGCACCTACGGTGCGACACACGCCGTGGTGGGTGCCGGCTATCAGGCCGGTGGCACCGTCACGATCACCAATACGATCACCTACACGACGCCGCCGAGCGTGAGTGCGCTCGGCTGGAATGTGCTGCTGCCGACCGGCTGGAGCTTTGCCTCGACCACCTCCGGCGACTCGCAGCCGCAGGCTGGCGACACGGGCGCGCTCACGTGGGCGTGGCTGACGATACCCCTGACCGGCCACACGTTCACCTACACGCTGAACGTGCCCGCCGGCGCGACCAGCCCGCAATCGATCGTGGCCTACATGGAACTGCGGCAGAACAGCACGTCGTATTCGTTCCTCGCCAAGCCCGATCCGCTGGTGGTGTCGCGGGTCACGTTCCACAGTGCCGACACGATGGGCGCGACGGCGGGCAGTGCGCCGGACAACAAGATCAACCTCTCGGAGCTGCTGCGCGTGATCGAACTCTACAACTATCGCGCCGGCACGGTGCGCACCGGCCAGTATACGATGCAGTCCGGCACCGAGGACGGTTTCACCCCGGGCCCGAACGGCGCCGCGCTGACGGCCTACCACTCGGCCGACACGATGGGCACGACCGTCGGCACACCGCGGGACGGCAAGATCAATCTCTCGGAGCTGCTGCGGGTGATCGAACTCTACAATTACCGCGCCGGCACCGTCCGCACCGGCCAATACCACGCCCAGTCGGGCACCGAAGACGGCTTCGCCCCCGGGCCGTAGCCCCAACACGAGCAGGTGCCCGCCGCGGTGTCCGGGCGGCGGCGGGACCGGGCCACACGATGCGCGTCGGGAAGAATCCCGGAACGTAATACCAACGTCACCTTGCTTTTGGACTGTAGGCCCGGCCGGTGGCCGGGCTGCCCGCCCAGCGGGCGGGCCTGCAACGGAAAGGCTGAAAGTTACGGGAGGTTGGTATAAGAAGTGGATTGCGCCACCTCGGCGCTTGGAGTAACCCGGTTGCCTCCGTAAGAGAATATTCCGGCCGGGCGCCTCGCTCCAGCTTGGCCGATCGACCCCAGCTTCATCCCCATGAAATCGATACCTTCGGCCCGGCGCGCCCGGTGGCTGCTGCTCGCGAGTGCGCTTCTTTCTGTCTCGTTGCCGGCCCAACCCGCAGCGGAATCCCACGAGGCGCTGCCCAATCTGGATCGGCGCGTGCCCCGGGCGCGGCCGACCGCGGCCGGCGCCGTGACCCTCGCCGGCGAGTCGGCGGACCCGCGGGCGACGGCTGAGGCGACCCTGCGCAACCGGGTGCATGGGTTGCGCATTGCGCGTGATCCCTTGCTCGGGACGGCGGCGTCGATCGGCTCGCCGCAGGCCTTCCTCACGGGGCCGGCAGGGGAGGAGTCGGCGGCTGCGGCGGAGGCGTTGAGTGCGCTTCCGGCTTCAGATCCGCACCGACGGGTGAAGGCGTTTGTCGAAGAACATCGCGACATTTTTGGCCACCGTTCCGATGTGCTGGCCGCGGCGCGCGTGAGCCGCGACTACGTGACCGCCCACAACGGCCTGCGCACCACGGTCTGGGAGCAGGTGGTGGACGACATCCGGGTCTTTGAGGCCACCTTTCAGTCGCACGTGACCAGTCGGGGCGAGCTCGTCCATCTCTCCAGTCGGTTGCTGCCCGATGCGGCCGCGGCGCGCCGCACCTCGGCGGCGGGTGAGACGCCGGCCGCCAGCCCGGCCATTTCCGCGCGGGCGGCCGTGGCGCTCGCGGGGCGCGATATCGGAGAGCAACTGGCCGTCACCGACGTGGCCGCCTTGGGCGCACCGGACGGCCCCGATTTCCGGCAGCGCTTTTCGGCCCGCGCGCTGACCGATGCGGAGGCGCGCCTCGTCTGGTTGCCGATGGACGCGGCCACGCTGCGGCTCTGCTGGGAAGTCACCTGCACCGGCCGCACCCGCGGCCACATGTATCGTGTAATCGTGGACGCCGGGTCCGGCGAGGTGCAGGTCCGCCACGGTCTCACGGAGGACATCGGCCCGGCCAGCTACCGGGTGTTCACCAGCGACAGCCCGAGTCCGTTTTCGCCGGGCCATGCGGCGCCGTCGAGCGTGCAACCGCCGCTGGTCGAGCGCCAGTTGGTCACCCTCGCCGCGCTCAACTCCACGGCTTCGCCCAACGGCTGGATCGACGACGGCGTGATGGAGACGCGCGGCAACAACGTCGATGCGCACACCGACACCAACGGCGACAACGTCGCCGATCTGCCCCGCCCGCAGGCGACCGGCCCGGCCCGCGTGTTCGATCCGCCGCTCGATCTCACGCAGGAGCCGGCCACCTATCGTGACGCCGCCGTGGTGAACCTCTTTTACTGGTGCAATTGGATGCACGACAAACTCTACGAACTCGGCTTCACCGAGGCGGCGGGGAATTTCCAGAACAACAATTTCGGCCGCGGCGGCCTCGGCAACGACGCCTTGCAGGCCGATGCGCAGGACGGCTCGGGCACCAACAACGCCAACTTCTCCACGCCGTCCGACGGCTCGCCGCCCCGCATGCAGATGTTCATCTGGACGGGCGCGACGCCCGACCGTGACGGCGATTTCGATCAGGAGGTCGTGCTCCACGAATATACGCACGGCCTGAGCAACCGGCTCGTGGGCGGCGGGGTGGGCCTCAGTGCCAGCGTCTCCCGGGCCATGGGCGAAGGCTGGTCGGACTTCTATGGCATCGCGCTGCTCTCGGAGGCGACCGACGATTTTGACGCACCGATCGCCCGCGGCGGCTACTCGCGCTACCTCGCCGGCGGCACGTTCACCGAAAATTATTACTTCGGCGGCCGACGCTATCCGTTTTCGACGAAGCTGACGCAAAATCCACTGACGTTTAAGGACATCGACCCCACGCAGGCGAGCACCCACTCCGGCGTGCCGCGCAACCCGATCGTGGGCACCACGGCCGATGAAGTGCACAACGCCGGTGAAGTCTGGGCGGTCACGCTGTGGGACGCTCGGGTCAATCTGATCAAGAAACACGGCTTCGCGACCGGCAATCAGCTCATCCTCCAGCTCGTGACCGACGGGATGAAGCTCTCGCCCGCCAATCCCAACTTCCTCGAGGCGCGCGATGCGATCCTCCAGGCGGACCGCGTCGCCACGAGCGGCGCCAACCAGCGGGAGTTGTGGGCGGCGTTCGCCAGGCGCGGTATGGGTTTCAACGCCGTGGCCCCCGTGAGTTCGACCACCGTCGGGTTGATCGAAAACTTCGATCTGCCGGACGATCTCGAAATCACGCCGATCGCGCCGGTGGAGATCGCGGGCCAGGTCGGCGGACCGTTCACCCCGGCCTCCGCGGCGTTCACCCTCACCAACCGCGGCACCGCGTCACTCGGGTGGTCGGCCAGCAAGGCCGCGGCGTGGCTCAATCTTTCTGCGACCGGCGGCACGCTGGCCGCCGGCGCCAGCGCCACGGTCACCGCCACCCTCAACTCGTCCGCCAACTCCCTCGCGGACTCGATCTATGCCGCATTGTTGACGTTTACGAACACGACCAACGGCGTCGGGCAGTCGCGCACGGTGCGCCTCGCGATCGAGCCCGTGTCGGTGGCGCTGTTCACGGAGGACTTCGAGAGCGGCACGCTCGACTCCTCCAAATGGACCGTCAGCGGCACCGGCACTTTCCGCACGCAGGTGACGACCGCCAACGCGCCCCATGGCGGCACGCGGCACCTCACGATGGATTCGACCACCGATCTCAGCTCGTCGCGCAATGAAGCCACGCTCACGCTCAACCTCGCGGGCGAGCACGGCGTGCGGCTCGTGTTTTGGGCCAAGGGTTTTGGCGAGGAGCCGAGCGGGCCGCCGGCCAGCCCGTTCACGAGCGGCGCCGATTTCGACGGCGTCGCGATCAGCGCCGACGGGGTCAACTGGTATGAGGTGCAGCCACTGCGCGCGAGCGCCTCGCCGCCGCTGCTGGACACCTGGTCGAAATACGTCGTCGATCTCGATCCGCTGCTGGCGGCCCGCGGACTCACTTTCAACTCCACGTTCAAGATCCGCTTCAACCAATACGACAATTACCGCATCCCCACCGACGGCATCGCGATCGACGACCTCCAGGTGTTGCGGATCGTCGGCGCCGGCGCGCCCACGATCACGACCGCGCCGGCGGGCCAGAACGTGAATGCCGGCGCGAATGTGACATTCAGCGTGGCGGCGACCGCCATCCCGGCGCCGTCGTTCCAGTGGAATTTCAACGGCGTGCCGATCGCGGGCGCCACGCAGGCCACGCTCTCGCTGACCAATGTCCAGGTCGCGCAGGCGGGCAGCTACTCGGTCACCGTGACCAATGGATTCGGCTCCGTCACGAGCGGGTCCGTGCTCCTGTTTGGCACGGCGCCGCCCCCGGTGTTGAGTGTGCTGCCGGCGCCCGTCATGGTGCCGGCGGGGCAGCCGGCCACCCTTTCGGTCACGGCGTCGGGCACGGCGCCGCTGGCGTATCAATGGCGGCGGGGCGGCGTAATCATTCCGGGTGCCACGAATGCCACCTACACGATTCCGGCGGCGAGCCTGACCGACGCGGATCTCTACGAGGTGCAGGTCTCCTCGGGGTTGTCGTATGCACTGTGGTCCGGCGCGCGCCTGTCGGTCGTGCCCCCGGTCTATCCGCAAGCCCTCGCAGTCGGCGCGATCCCGCGCGCGACCTTCGAGTCGTCGGACACGGCCTATGTCTACAAGGTGCTGCCGCTGGCGGACGGCCGGCTCTACGCCGCGGGCGATTTCGTGACGCTCGACAACGGCGCGCGCACGCACCTCGCGCGTTTCAACGCCGACGGCTCGCTCGACCCCACCTTCGCCACGCCCGGTCTCAACGGCCCCGTGCGCACGCTCGCGGTCCAAGCCGACGGCAAGGTCATCATCGGCGGTAGCTTCACGAAGGTCGGCTCGCTCAACCGCAGCTTTCTCGCCCGGCTCAACGCCGATGGTTCGCCCGACGCGACCTACGCCACGGGCGGCGTCAGCAGCACCGTCTATGCGCTCGCCTTTCAATCCGACGGCAAGCTGCTCGTCGGCGGCGCCTTTTCCACGTATTACGATTCCGGGTTCGCCGGCACGTCGCGCGGACGGCTGGCGCGGCTCAACCCGGACGGCACGCTCGACGCGGCGTTCAATCCGGCGCCCAACTCGACGGTTTACGCGCTGGCCGTGCAAACCGACGGCAGGGTGTCTCTCGGTGGCGCCTTCACGACCGTCGCCGGGACGACGCGCAACCGCGTCGCCCGCATGAATTCCGACGGCACGCTCGACGCGACGTTTGCGCCATCCAGCGGCGCCAACAGCACCGTGAATGCGCTGGCGCTGCAGTCCGACGGCAAGCTTGTCGTGGGCGGCGCGTTCACGTCCTTCAACAGTGCCACCGCTAACTATCTCGTGCGGGTCGATTCCACGGGTGCGACCGACACGACGTTCGCCACGGGCTCCGGCTTCAACTCGACCGTCAACGACCTCGCGCTCCAGAGCAACGGCAGCGTGATCGCCGGAGGGTCGTTCACCACCTACAACGGCACCACGCGCACGTTCCTGGCGCGGGTGCTCGGCACGGGCGCGGTCGACACCACATTCAACCCGGGTCCCACGAGCAACGTGTATTCAGTCGCCGTGGCGTCTGATGGCCGGGTGGTCTTCGGCGGCTTTTTTTCCGCCGTCGGCTCGACCACACGCGCCAAGCTCGCCCGCGTGAGCAGCACCGGCGCGATCGACAGCGGGCTGGCGCACACCTTCCGCACGGGGGGCAATGTCTACACCGCGATTCTGCTGCCCGGCGGCAAGGTGCTCGCCGGCGGATTCTTCACTCACGTCAACGGCACGGCACTCCCGGGCCGGCACCTCGTGCGGTTCAACCCCGATGGCTCCGTCGACTCCACGTTCAACGCCGGCGCGGGCCCGAGCAGCACCGTCAACATGCTGCTCCTGCGGCCCGACGGACGGGTCATCGTGGGCGGCTCGTTCTCCACCTTCAACAACGTCAGCAAGCCCCACCTCGCGCGCCTCGGCCCGGATGGTGCGCTCGATGCCGCCTTTTTCGGCGCCGACGCCGCACCCAACAGCAGTGTCCTCGGCCTCGCCAACGCCCCCGATGGCGGCCTGTTCGTCGGCGGCTCGTTCACGACCATCGGCGGCCGCACGCGCAACCGCCTCGCCAAGCTGCGCGCCGACGGCACGCTCGACCCGGCGTTCGATCCCGGTGCCGGCGCCAGCAGCACCGTCTATGCCTTCGCGCCGATGGCGGACGGCAAGGTCTATGTCGGCGGCGGCTTCTCCACGCTGGGCGGCGCGACGCGCAACGGGCTCGGCCGGCTCAACGCCGACGGCACGCTCGACCCGGCCTTCGTCACGCCGAACACCTTCGCGTCGGTTTACACGCTGGCGTTGCGGACGGATGGCATGCTCTTCGCCGGCGGCTCGTTTGGCGGCTCGGGCTACAATTACCTGGCCCGCTTCACCTCCAGCGGTGCGCTCGACAGCACGTTCAGCACCGTCAGCTCCGCCCTCAACGGTTCCGTCTGGAGTCTGAACCTGCAGGCCGACGGCAGACTGATTGTCGGCGGCTTTTTCACGACGATTGGCGGCGCCGGAGATGGCGAGTATCTCGCGCGCTTCAACGGCGACGGCACGCGCGACACCACCTTCACGATCTCCAACCTCGGCGGCGGGCTCTACGCCGCGGTGCAGCGCGACAACGGCCAGTTGTTCCTCGCCGGCTCCTACGCGGCGGGAGCGATGTTCACCAACGCCGCCAGCGGCACGGCGCCGGTGTTCACCACGCAGCCCGCCGGCCAGACGGTGGCCGCCGGTGCCGGTGTCACTTTCTCCGCGGCGGCGTCCGGCAACCCGGCGCCTGCCTTCCAATGGTATTTCAACAGTGCGCCCATCTCCGGTGCCACCAACGCCAGCTACTCGATCGCTGCCGCCACGGTCGCGCAGGCCGGCGCCTACACCGTCACGGCCGCCAACACCGCCGGCAGCGTCACCAGCACGCCCGCGATGCTCGTCGTCACCCAGGCGCCCGCCATCGTCACCCAGCCGGTGTCGCAGACCGTGCTGCCGGGCGCCTCGGTCACCTTCAGCGTCGTGGCGACGGGCAACCCGGTGCCGACCTATCAATGGCGCAAGGGGGGCACGCCTCTCACCGGCGCCACGGCGTCGAGCTATGCCATTGCGTCCGTGGCGTCGGCCGATGCGGGCGGCTACGATGTCGTCGTCACCAATTCGGTCGGCAGCGTGACGAGTTCGACCGCGACGCTGACGGTTTCCAGCGGTGCGCCGACCATCACGACTCCGCCGCTCGCGCAGGTGGCCACGGCGGGCAGCGCCGTGACGTTTGGCGTGATTGCCTCCGGTTCCGGCACGCTGGCCTACCAGTGGTTCAAGGACGGCACGGCGCTCAGCGGCGCCACCAACGCGACGCTCACGTTCACGAACGTGCAATCGGCCAACGTCGGCAGCTACACGGTGACGGTGACCAACGGCGTCGGCAGCGTCACCAGCCCCGCGGCCACGCTCACCCTCCTCGCTGCGGGCGCCGAACTCGTGGCGGTTTCGAATCTCGGCCAGCCAGTGCTCGCCTATCTCGCTGTCGGCAAATCGAACAGCGGCCCCTACGATTTCAGCCTGGTCGGCAGCTTCACCACCGGGCCGGTGGCCTCCGCTTTCGTCAAGGTGACGCTGTTTGTCGCCAGCAAGAGCAGCGGGGCCACCGGACTCACCGTGGCGCTTTACACCGGCATTTCCACGGCCGGTCCCAGCGGCCTGGTGGCCACCCTCAGCGGCGAGACTTCGCCCGCCTCCGGCGCGAGTTATCCGTATGTTCCGACCGCGCCCACCGTGCTCGCGCCGGCGACCACCTATTGGATTGTGATTTCGGCGCCGACGACGCCGACCAACACGACCTTCGGCATCCGCAACACCACCTCCATGACTGAAGACGCGGGCGGCGTGGCGGGCTGGAGCATCGGCGATTTCCGCTACCTCACCAACAACGGCGGGTCGACCTGGTTCACGTCGTCCACCTCCGTGCCGCAGTTTTCGGTCACCGCGGTGATCGGCGCGGTGGCCCCCGCCATCACCACGCAACCGATCGCGCAGACGGTGACGGCCGGGAGCACCGCCACCTTCTCGGTCGTCGCGACCGGCACGCCGCCACCCGCTTACCAGTGGCGGAAGGATGGCACCGACCTCACCGGCGCGACGAGTGCCTCGCTCACGCTCACCAACGTGCAAGCCACCGACGCGGGCGCCTACACGGTCGTCGTGGCGAACGCCGCCGGCAGCGTCACCAGCAACGCCGCGTCGCTCACGGTCACGTCCGCGGGCCCACCGCGCGGGCTGCTCAATGGTTCGACGCGGGTCGCGCTGGATTCGAACGCGAGTGTGCTCCACGGCCTCTTCACCGTCGAAGGCACCACCGCCAAGCGAATGCTCGTGCGTGCCGTCGGCCCCGCGCTGGCGGCGTTCGGCCTCACCGGCGCGCATCCGGATCCCACGCTCGAGGTTTTTCACGCCGGCACGGGCGCGAGTGTCGCCAGCAACGACAATTGGAGCGGCGCCGAACTCAGCGCCGCGTTTGCGCAGGTCGGCGCGTTTGCCTTGCCGGCCGGTAGCCGCGACGCGGCGTTGATCGCCTCGTTCACCCCTGGCACTTATCGCGTGCGCGTCGGCGGAGTGGGCTCCGCGACGGGCGTGGTCCTGCTCGAAATCTACGAGGCCGATACGGTGCCCCGGCTGGTTTACCTCGCGTTGCGCGGACGGGTCGGCACCGGCGACGCCGTGCTCATCAAGGGCCTCGTCATCGCCACGCCGCCCGCCGGCCGCAGCTATCTCATCCGCGCGCTCGGCCCCGCGCTCGGGATCGCCGGCGCCCTCGCCGACCCACACCTCAGCCTGTTCAACTCCAGCGGCGCCTCGATCGCCACCAACGACAACTGGGGCGGAGACGCGACGCTCGCCAGCCTCGCCGCCAGCGTCGGCGCGATGCCCCTCGTGGCCGCGAGCAAAGATGCGGCGCTCAACTTCACGCCCACCGCCGGTGGCAGCTTCACGGTTCAGGTGAGCGGTGTCGCCTCCGGCACGGGCCTGGCCCTGCTGGAAGTCTTTGAAGTCGATTCGTCGCGCAGCGCCGCCCTCGCCCCCGCGGTGGTTTCTTCGCCGGAGAATGTCACCGTCGCCGCCGGCCAGCCCGCGACGCTGGGGGTGGTCACCATCGGCAAACCCGCGCCCACCTACCAGTGGCGCCGGAATGGCGTCAACCTCAGCGGCGCGACCGGCGCCACGCTAGCCATCGCCGCCGCCCAAGCCACCGACGCGGGCAGCTACGACGTCGTGGCGACCAACGCCACGGGCACGGCCACGTCCGCGGCGGCTACGCTTACGGTGAGCGCGCCGTCCGCTCCCCCGACCATTACGTCGCATCCCGCCTCACAGACGATCAGTGCGGGCCAGCGCCTCACGCTGAATGTCGGCGTGTCGGGCACGGCCCCGTTTGCGTATCAGTGGAAGAAAGGTGCCGTCGCCGTCGCCGGCGCGACCAATGCCACTTTCACGATCGCGTCCGTGACGGCCGATGACGCCGGAGCCTATTCGGTGGCCGTCACCAACACCCTCGGCACCGCCACCTCCAACGCTGCCACGATTACGGTGGTGAGCAACGCCTTTGCCGCGACGCACGCGCTCGTCGGCGCCGGTTACCGCCCCGGCGGCACCGTCACGATCACCAACACGGTCACCTACACCGGCGGCCTGAGTGCGCTTGGCTGGAGCGTGCAGTTGCCGGCGGGCTGGAGTTTCGCCTCGACCAGCTCCGGCGACTCGCCGCCGCAGCCCGGCGACACCGGGCTCCTCAACTGGGCCTGGCTCACGATCCCCTCCAGCGGACACACCTTCACCTATACGCTCGATGTGCCGGCGGGCGTCACCGGCGCGCAGCTGCTGACGGCGACGCTGCAACTGCGGCAGAACGGGACGCCTTACACCTTTGTCGCCACCCCCGACCCGCTCGTCGTCAGCCAAGTCACCTTCCACAGTGCCGACACGATGGGCGCGACGGCGGGCAGTGCGCCGGACAACAAGATCAACCTGGCTGAGCTCCTCCGCGTGATCGAACTCTACAACTACCGCGCGGGCACGGTGCGCACCGGCCAGTATACGATGCTGGGCGGCACGGAAGACGGTTTCACCCCGGGCCCGAACGGCGCCGCGCTGACGCTCTATCATTCCGCCGACACGATGGGCTCCAGCGTGGGCACGCCGCGCGACGGCAAGATCAACCTCGCGGAGCTGCTGCGGGTGATCGAACTCTACAACTACCGCGCCGGCACCGTCCGCACCGGCCAATACCACGCCCAAGCCGGCACCGAAGACGGCTTCGCGCCCGGGCCGTAATCGGGCAGTCAGGCAATCAACACCCGCCGCACCGACTGGTGCGTGCGGGGGGTGTCATTCAAACGGAGGTCAGTTTCCGAGCGCCACAGCTGTAGCGGCGGTCTATGACCGCCGGCGTCGCGCCAAGGGGATTCGTTCGGCGGCCACAGACCGCCGCTACAAATCGCTGACCTCAGTTTGAATCACACCCGCGCGCGGGCGTTTTCGTAACATGTGCTCGCCTCGTTGGCGCGAGCCGTTCAGCGTGCGGTCGTTCCCGCGAGCCCGAGTCACATGCTCGTCGCGCGTCGATTATTTTGCTCGGGGGTGGCGTGGTGCCTGACCGCGCCGGGCGTCACGTTGCCGGCCCGCGATCAGCCCAACATGGACGCCGAGGCCGGGCGGCTGTATGTGCGCGTGTTCGAACCGCACGAATATCAGTCCGGCAACACCGTCCATGCCATCACCCAAGCCGCGGATGGCGTCATGCACCTCGGGGTCGACGGGGCGGTCGTATCGTTCGACGGCCGCAATTGGACCCGCCAGGTGCTGCCTTTCTCGACGGCGGTCCGCGGAATCGCCTGTGCGGCGGACGGAGCGTTGTTCGTCGCCGGAGACGGCGGTTTCTGCATGCTGGTGCCGGATGGAATGGGCGGGCGCAGGGTCGAGGTTCTGCCGCCCCCGCCGCTGGAGGCGTCCGAGGCCGGGCTGCGGCCGTCGACGGCGTGGTGGCATCGCGGGGAGTTCCGGGTCGCCGTCGACGGCGCCCTGCTGGCGTGGACGGGCGACCGTTGGCGCAAGTGGAAGCTGCCGCGCGGGGGCGAGCCGCAGTTATTCTCCTCCGGCCACGGTGGGTTGATCGGGCGCGCGGCGGGTGGGGCGCTCTTTGACTGGCGCGGCGACGAACCGGTTCCGTTGCCCGATCCGGCGAGTGCCGCCGAGGCCCGCGGTCTCGCCGCGACGCCGCCGGGGGGAGGGGTCGTCGTCGTGGGTGAAGACGGGCGCGCGCGCCGGCTCGCCGCCGATGGCTGGCAGGATGATCCGGCGGCGAGTCTGCCGCTGCCGGGCAAGGTCTCGCTGGCGGGTGTTGTGACCCTGCGCGGGGGACTGACGGCCGCGCTGACCGCAACGCAGGGCGCCTTCATTCCCCTGCCGGGAGGAACCCGCTGGCGCATCGACCAGGCCCGCGGGTTGTCGGACCAATCGATCTGTAGCGCGTTCGAGGATATGGGCGGGGGATTGTGGCTCGGCACCCAATTTGGTGCGGCGCGAGTCGACCTGGCGGCGCCTTACTCACTTTTTTTCCGTCGCGACGGACTGGAGCGCACGCGAGTCACCGCGATGGCGCGATGGCAGGAACGACTGGTCGTGGCCCAGGACCTGGGGGTGTATCTGCTGGTGCCGGCCACGGCCACCTCCGAGTCGGCCCGGTTTGTCCCCCTGCCGTTTCCCGCCAACACGCATCCGCGGGCGTTGGTGGTGGATCACGAGGTGCTGATGCTCGCGTCCGACTCCGGCCTGCATGGGCTGCGGCCGGGGGCGACGGCCGCGGAGACGCTGGTGAAGGCCCCGCTCGAATCCGCGGTGGCCCGCCCCGGCGGCGCCGGCGTGCTGGCCTTCTCCAGCAGCGAAGTGTGGCTCGTCGACCGGACGGCCACCGGCTGGCAGGCCCGCTCCGTGGCGGCCCCGCTCCAGCTGGAGTTCGATTCCGCGGCCTGGGGGCCGGATGGAACGCTGTGGGTGGCGGGCGACAAACGCGGGTTCTTCGCCCTGCGACCCGATGGCCGCGGCTGGCCCCATTGCCTGGTGGAACGCTTCACCCAGCCGGTCGTGCAGCGGACGAAACCGCCCTTCAACCGTGTGGTGGCGCAGGGGCACGACATCTACTTTTTCACCAATGGCGGGATGGCGCGGCTCGATGCCACGCGCGAGGCCTTGGTCGTCGATCCGCGGGGACGCGCCTGGAGCGGCCCGGCCGACGTCCCGCGGGCGGTGGCGTTTGAGCCCGCGGGCGGTCTGTGGATCCAGCTGACCAACCCGGTTCAGCCGGGCCAGAGCCGTCTGGTGCGGCTGGATGCAGCCGGCCGGATCCAGCGACAGGCGGCGCGCGAAGTGATCGAATTGCTCGATTACGGCGGGGCGCGGTTGCTGCATGCCGAGCGTCGCGAGGGAGGCGATTTTCTGTGGGCGGCGGGCACGGGAGGCTTGGTGCGGACTGAGCTGCGTTTCCTGACGGAGCGCTCGCCCCGCCTCGCGCCGGTGGTGCAGATCGAGGCCGGAGGTGAGGTGGCGCGATTCGCCACGGACAGCGGCGAACCCGTGCCGGTGTTCTCGACCCGGCGGCGGACGCCCCTGCGATTCCTGTTTGCCCAGCCGGAGTTTGCGCTGGGCACCGCCTGGGACTTCGAATGGCGCCTGCTCGGCTACGATGAGGCGTGGACGGCGCCCTCGCCCCGGAGTGAAACGGCGTTCACCAACCTGCCAGGCGGCCGCTATGTCTTCGAGGTGAGGGCGCACGATGCGGGCGGCCGTCAGGAGCCGGTCGCCCGGCGGCGGTTTTTCGTCCAGCCACCGTGGCACCGCACCGCGTGGGCCTATGGCGTCTATGCGGCGCTCGGGGCCGGGGTGCTGGCGGGGCTCGTGCGGTGGCGGCTGCGCGGCGCCGAGCGCGAGCACCGCCGGCTGGAGCAACTCGTGCAGCATCGCACGGCGGAACTGGCGGTCGCGAAGGAGGAGGCGGACCGGGCGAACCGGGCCAAGTCGATCTTTCTGGCGAACATGAGCCACGAGCTGCGCACGCCGCTCAACGCCATCCTCGGCTATGCCCAGCTGCTGCGCCGCGCGCCCGGCGTGGCCGAAGGCGAAAAACGCCAGCTGGCCGTGATCAGCGACAGTGGCGCGCACCTGTTGCGGCTGATCAACGAGGTGCTCGATCTGGCGAAGATCGAGGCGGGGCGCATGGAGCTGCGGCCGGAAACGTTCGAGCTGCGGCCCTGGCTCGAGGGCATCGTCGCCGGGCACGCTCCACGGGCGAAGGAAAAGCAGCTGGATCTCGTCGTGGAGGTCGCCGCCGGTCTTCCGCGCGAGGTGTCGGGCGATGCGCAGAAACTGCGGCAGGTGCTCGAGAATCTCCTGAGCAACGCCCTCAAATTCACCGCGCGGGGCCGCGTGGCACTGCGGGTCGCGCCGCGCTCGACCGAGGCGGGAACCGTGGAGTTTGCCGTGGAAGATACCGGTCCGGGGATCGCGCCGGCGGACCGCGGGCGGATTTTCGAACAATTCGGGCCGACGGCGGAAAACCGGCCGCCGGAGCCGGGCACGGGGCTGGGTCTGGCGCTGTGTCAGCGGCTGCTGGCGTTGATGGACGCGCGGCTGGCCCTGCAGAGCACGGTGGGCGAGGGGAGTTGTTTCTCCTTTGTGGTGGCGTTACCCCGCGCGCCTTCCGCCGCCGTGGCGCCTTTGATCACGCCGGCGCCGGGGCAGCCCGGCCGGGGCCGGCGGTTGCTGGTGGTCGACGACGTGCCGTTGAATCGTCAGCTGCTCCGGGATCTCCTGCGGCCGATGGGGTTCGAGGTGCTTGAGGCGGCCACCGGCGAGGCGGCGGTCGCCGCGGCGGGGGCCAGCCGTTTCGATGCCGCGCTGGTCGATTTACGGTTGCCCGGGATCGATGGTCAGGCGGTCGCGCGATCGCTGCGCCGCAGTGAAGGGGACCGGCGGCTGCCGATCATCGCCCTCTCCGCGAGTGCGCTCTCGCTCGATCGCGATGAGGTGCTGGCGGCCGGTTTCGACGACGTGCTGCCCAAGCCGTTCAACGAGATCGAGCTTTTGACCAGGCTGGGCGTGCTGCTCGGTCTGCCGCTGGTGAGCGAGGCGCCGGGGGTGAAGCCGGCGCAGGCGATCGAAGCCGAGGCGCTCCGCGCGCTGCTCGACGATGCCCTGCACGGACGCATCGTGCCGTTGCGCCGGCGGCTCGATGAGTTGCGCGCCGCGCAGGCCGACCCGTTGCTCGAGGAACTCGTCGCGCTGGCCGGGCGTTTTCAGATGGCGCGCATCGTCCAACGCATCGAAGCTGCCCTGCGCGAACCGACGGTCCCTTCGTGAAACCTCCCAGCGCCACGCTCCTGCTGGTCGACGATACGCCGGCCAATCTTTCGCTCCTGCTCGATGCGCTCGGGGGGGCCGGCTACGACCTGCGCATCGCGGAAAGCGGGGAGAGTGCCCTGGCCCAGACGCGGCGCCACGTGCCGGACCTGGTGCTCCTCGATGTGATGATGCCTGGTTTGGACGGCTTCGAGACCTGTCGCCGGCTCAAGGTTCAGCCCCACACATCCGATGTGCCGGTGATCTTCATGACGGTGCTCGACGAGCCGGCGCAGAAGATCCGGGCCTTCGATGCCGGTGCGGTGGACTACATCACGAAACCCGTGCACCCGCCGGAAGTCCTTGCCCATGTGCGCACCCACCTCGGTCTGCGTGCGTTGCAACGGGCGGTGGAGGAGGAACTCGCCTTGCGCATCGATGCCGAGAACCAGCTCAGCCAGTCGCTGGACCGCGCGGTGCTGCTCGTGGATGCGGCGGGGCTGGTCGTGTTTTCGACCCGTTTGGCGGAAAATCTTCTCCACAAACATTGCGTCGACTACCTCCCGGGCCGGCTGCCGGGCGTGCTGCGGGGCGATGATCATCCGACGTTACGCGCGCGGAGGTTTGCGGAGCGCGAACGGGACGACTTGATCACCCTCGTCCTCGAGGAGCGCGAAACGGGACTGGCCGGCCCCGTGGTGCTGCGGCGGCTCGGGGTGTCGCCACGCGAAGCCGAGGTGCTCTATTGGATCGCGCAGGGAAAGGGAAATGCCGAGATCGGCACCATCCTCGGCACGGCGCCACGAACGATTGAGAAACACGTCGAGCGGATTTTCGACAAACTCGGAGTCGACTCCCGGGTGGCGGCCGCTGTGGCCGCGCTCGCCCTGCTGCGGCCCGCGTAACACCAACGGCCCGCAGCTTACCGGCTTTCCGTCGTAGGCCCGCCCGCTGGGCGGGCTGCCCGGCCACCGGCCGGGCCTGTAGTCTCAAAGCGCACCGTAACTGGTATTAGGGGAAATTTGCGTGCGGACACGTATTGAGGGCGCCGCCGCTTTGCGATAAACTCGCGACGTTGCCGCCGGCATCCATTCCAGGTCCGCCCGCGCAGCGATCAGACACGCCGTCGCCCGGCGTCGTCCGAGCAGACGAGTCAGCGGTTCCCACGCCCACCCGCCAACACTCGATCCCCCATCGTCATGAAAACCAGTCCCCGCGTGACGCCCTTCTGCGGCTGTGTCGGAGTTGCCCTGCTTGCCCTGGCCGGTGCCGCGAGCGCCGCCCGGGCGGATGCTCCAGCCAACGACCACTTCGCCAACGCGACCGTGATCACGGGGACGACGGCGCAAGTCACCGGAAACAACACCAACGCCACCACGGAGTCCGGCGAGCCGCTGCATTCGCCGGATTATGGCACGGGTTCGACCTCCGTGTGGTGGCGCTGGACCGCGCCCCAAGCCGGCTATTTCGGTCTCAACACCATTGGCAGCAGTTTCGACACGCAGCTCGCCGTCTACACCGGCAACAGCCTCGGTTCACTGGTGCGCGTCGCCGACAACGACGAGGAAAGCGGAGGAACCACCGCCAGCGCCCTCACGTTTCTGGCGACCGCCGGCACCACCTACTCCATCGCGGTCTCCGGTTACGCCGGGGCGTGGGGTCCGATCGCGCTCAATCTCGGGCCCGCGGTGGTCGTCACGCCTTACCAGCATGTCGCCGACGGGGCGAATTTCACCCTGGCGGCCACCGGCGCGACCGGCGCCGTTCCGCTGTCCTACCAATGGCGGCGTGGTGGCGTGGCCATCGATGGAGCGAGCAGCGCAAACCACCCCCTCAGCAATCTTTCGCTCGCCAACGCCGGCCGCTACGATCTCGTGCTGACCGATGGCACGGGCAGCGGCCGCGTGCTGGCCCCGTCGGTCGTGCAGCTCAACACCACCTCGGCGGGTGTGGCCAAGGTCTTCGCGGGCTCCTATCATCTGCTGGTCCTCAAGACCAACGGCACGCTGTGGGCCGCCGGCTACAATGGCCACGGCCAGCTGGGTGACGGCACCACGACGACGCGGACGGCCCTCGTGCAGGTCGCCTCCAATGTGGTCACCGCCGCCGCGGGCACGTCCCACTCCCTCTTCGTCAAGGCCGACGGCTCGCTCTGGGCCATGGGCTACAACAGCGATGGCGAGTTGGGCGATGGCACCTTTACCAATCAGGTGACGCCCGTGCAGATTCGCGCCGCGGGCGTGACCGGGGTCTGGTCGGGCTTTTACTCGTGGGTGAGTTTCTTTTCCACCAGCGACGGAAAATTCTGGGGCATGGGATGGAATACCTCCGGCCAGCTGGGCGACGGCTCGACGCAGAGTCGGGGGACGCCCGTGGAGATCACGACGGGCGTGGTCGATGCGAGCGCGGGCTATTATCACAGCGTCTTCGTCAAAGCCGATGGCGCGCTGCTCGGCGCCGGCTCGAACACCTACGGCGAACTCGCGGGCGCTCCGTCCGCCGGCAACTCGACTCCGGTGCAACTCGCCACCGGCGTGGCGCGCGTGAGCGCGGGCAACGCGACCACCGTGTTTCTGAAATCCAACGGCGAACTGTGGGGGCTTGGCTACAATGGTTACCGCCAGTTGGGCAACAATGGCGCCAACGCCACCGCGCCGGTCTTGATCGCGACCTCCGTGACCGCCGCCGCCGCCGGTTACAGCCACACGGTTTTCACCCGCACCGACGGCCAGCTCCATGGCGTGGGCAACGGCAGCAACGGCGAGATCGGCGACACGGTCGGCGTGGCCGGCGCGCGCCACACCCCCGGCCTGATCGCGCGTGACGCCCAGGCGATGGCGGCGGTCGCCACGAATTGCACCTACTATGTGACGCAGGCCGGCGGCCTCTGGGCGACCGGCCGCAATTCGTCCGGTCAGTTCGCCAACGGTCTGGCGTCGTCGACGCACTCCGTCCCGACGCAGATCCACGCAGGCGTGGCGGCGGTGCCCGTGATTGTGACGCAGCCCCAGGCGTCCGCCGTGCCGTCGGGCCAGCCGGCCGCGTTCTCCGTCGTCGCCACCGGCACGCTGCCATTGTCCTACCAGTGGCGGAAAGGCGGGGTCGCGATCAATGGGGCCACCGCCAGCAGCTACTCGATCGCCAGCACCGTGGTCGCTGACGCCGCCGCTTACACCGTCGTGGTGACCGACATCGCCGGCCCGACCACCTCTTCAACCGCTACGCTCGACGTGCTTTACCCACCCTCCTTCACGACCACGCCCACGCCGCAGATCGTGGTCGCGGGCAACACCGCGACCTTCGCCGCCGCCGCCAGCGGCAATCCGGCGCCGTCTTTCCAATGGAAGAAAAACGGCACCGACATCCCCGGTGCGACCAACGCGACACTCACCATCGCCAACGCCCAACCGGCGGACGCCGCCGATTACGTGGTGCGAATCACCAACAGCCAGGGCTTCACCGAATCCAGTCCCTGCGCTCTGACGGTGCGCGTTCTGCCGGTGTTCACTACCCAGCCGCAGTCGCAGATCGCCGCGGTCGGCGCCACCGTCACGCTCACGGTCGCGGCCAGCGGCACGCCTACGCCGACCCTCCAGTGGAAAAAGAACAACATCGTCCGCGCCGGCGCGACCTCGGCCACGCTCACGCTCGCCAACGTGCAGCTCTCCGATGCGGGCAATTACCACGCCGTCGCGTCCAACTCCGCGGGCGACACGGCCTCCGACCTCGCGGCGCTCACCGTGATTCCGGCGAACTGGGTCATCGTCGATTCGACCTACAACGGCATCACGCCGGCCGGATCGGGCAACTATGCCAGTAATCAAAACACCGGCCTGAATTCGCAGGGCAACCGCCTCGCGAATTCGTTCACCACGGGCGCCGCCGCCGTCGATCTTCAGTCGGTCACGCTCGGCCTCTACACGCACATGGGTCTCACCGATGCCTGGTCGCTGCGCGTTTGCGCCGATGCCTCGGGCAGTCCCGGCGCGGTGCTGGCCACGCTCGCGAATCCCGTCGGCGCGCCGGCGTGGACCGAGGGCAACTTCGCGTTTGCCGCCACGACGCCTCTGCGGCTCACGGCCAGCACCACCTACTGGCTCCTGCTCGAGCCGGCCTACAGCGGGACCGATGCGATGTTGTTGTGGAAATCAGGCGGAAATCGCCAGGGCATCACCATTTCCGACCGCGCTTCGGATCGCGCTTCTTGGGCCGCGTGGCGCGGCATCGGCAACCAAGCCTCCAACGCCTTCGTCGTTTACGGCACGGCCGTGGCGACCGTCGCACCCGCGATCACCACGCAGCCGGTCTCGCAGACGGTGAATGTCGGCGCCAATGTCACGTTCAGTGTCGTCGCCACCGGCACGCCGGCGCCCGCCTTCCAGTGGAAGAAGGACGGGACGGATATTCCGAACGCGACCTTGTCGACGCTGACGTTGAACAACGTCCAGGCCGGCGCGGCCGGCAGCTACACCGTGGTGGTCAGCAACGGCACGTTGCCCAATGCGACGAGTTCCGCCGCCACCCTCACGGTTAACGCCGCGCCGGTCGTGCCCGTCATCACCAGCAACGCCACCGCCACCGCCGTCGCCAACGTGGCCTTCACCTACTCGATCGTCGCAACGCCCGGCCCGCTCACCGGCTACGGCCTCACCGGCACGCTGCCGTCCGGTCTCACGTTCACGAACTCGACCGGCGTGATCAGCGGCACCACCGCCGCCGTGGGGACTTATCCCGTCACTTTGACCGCGACCAACGCGGCCGGCACCAGCGCCGGCTTCGCGTTCACCCTGACTGTGAGCTCGGCCGCAGCCGCGCCCATCGTCACGACGCAACCGCAGACGCAGACCGTCCTGCCCGGCGCGACTGTTACCTTCTCCGTCGCGGCCAGCGGCCTCACGCCCCTCTCGTATCAGTGGACCAAGAACTACAGCACGCTGCCCAATGGCGCGACCGCCAGCGGCGCCGTGATCTCCGGCGCGCAAACCGCCACGCTCACGCTCACCGGCGTGCAGGCTTCCGACGTGGGCAACTACCAGGTCGTGGTCACCAATCCCGTGGGCTACACCCAGTCGAACCTCGCGACTCTCACCGTCGGCACCACGGGCGTCGCCCCCACGCTCACGAGCCAGATGCGCTCCCGCACCGCGGTGGTCGGGCAGAACGTGGTGTTCAGCGTGACGGCCGTCGGCTCGCCGACACTTACCTACCAATGGAAGAAGGACGGCAGTCCGATCGACGGCGCGACCAATGCCGACTACGTCATCGCCAACGTCCAGCCGACCGACGCCGCCAGCTACCTCGTGCGCGTGACCAACACCTATGGCTACGCGGAGCCCCAGGCGATGAAGCTCACCGTCGCGAGTGCGGCACCCGCCAACGACAGTTTCGCCAATGCGGCGTCCCTCGCCGGCGGCACCGCCTCGGCCACCGGCAGCAACATCGGCGCGAGTTTCGAAACCGGCGAGCCCGACCACAGCGGCTTCGGCGAGACCGGTCACAACCACGGCGGCTATTCGGTCTGGTGGCAGTGGACCGCGCCGGCCGCCGGCGTGGCGGAGTTCACGGTCACGCCCAGCGGCACCGGCTTTGAGCCGCTGATGTCCGTCTACACCGGCTCGTCGGTCGACGCGCTCACGCGCCTTGGCGCGGCGCAGTTGAACAAGGTCGCGTTCTATGCCGTGTCCGGCACCACGTATCGCATCGCCGTCGACGGCTATTTCGGCGCGACGGGCAACTTCTCGCTGGCCGTGGCCGCCGGCACCGCGGTGCCGCTGCAAATCACCGTCCAGCCGATGAACCAGAGTGTGCCCCCGGGCACCAACGCCTTGTTCCACCTCTTCACCCAGGGCACCGGCCCCATCAGTTATCAATGGAAGAAGGGCACGACCGCCCTCGTGAACGGCGCGAATATTTCCGGCACCACCAGCAACATGCTCGTGATCTCGTCCGCGCAGCCGGCCGATGCGGGCAGCTACACGTGCGTGGTGAGCAACCCCGTCGACACCATCACCTCCGTCGTCGTCACCCTCACCGTCGCCGATCCCGTCATCGGTTACCCACCGCAGTCGCAGACGGTCGCGGCCGGGGCGACGGTCAACTTCTACGTCAGCGCCTCGGGCACCGCGCCCCTGACTTATCAATGGAAGAAAGGCACGACCGCGCTCACCAACGGCGGCAACATCGCCGGCGCCACCACGAACAACCTCACGCTCACCAACGTGCAGGCGGCCGACGCGGGCGACTACACCGTCGTCGTCACCAACGGCGCCAGCGCCACCGCCACCTCGCCGATTGCGACGCTCACCGTCACCGCCGGTGCGACGGCGCCGGCGAACGATAATTTCGCCAACGCCCAGGTCGTCACCGGCACCAGCGGCACGACCACCGGCACGAACGTCGGCGCGACCGGCGAGACCGGCGAACCCGCGCACTACAACTCGAGCGGCACCGCCTCGTCCGTTTGGTATAAGTGGACCGCGCCGCAGTCGGGCACGATGGTCTTCGATACGATCGGCTCCAATTTCGATACGGTGATGGCCGCCTATTCAGGCACCGCGCTCGCCTCGCTCACCCAGCTCGCCCAGGACGACGAGGGCGGCGGCAGCGCCACCAGCAAGGTCACGTTCAACGTCACGGCGGGCGTCGATTACTACATTGCCGTCGGCAGCTGGGGTTCGACGCGTGGCAGCATCACGCTCAACTGGCAGATGGGCGGCCTGGCTCCGGCGAACGACAACTTCGCGAACGCCCAGGTCGTCACCGGCGGCACCGGCACGACGACCGGCACCAATGTCGGCGCCACCGGCGAGACCGGCGAGCCGACCCACTACAGCTCCGGCGGCACGTCCTCCTCGGTGTGGTATCGCTGGACCGCGACCGTCACTGGCTCGGTCGTGTTCGACACGATCGGCTCCAGTTTCGACACCGTGATGGCCGCCTACTCGGGCAGCGCGCTCGCCTCGCTGACGCAACTCGCCCAGGACGACGACAGCGGCGGGGTTGGCGCCACGAGCAAAGTGGCGTTCAACGTCACGAGCGGAACCGTGTATCACATCGCCGTCGGCGGTTACGGCAGCGGTCGCGGCAACATCACGTTCAACTGGCTCGCGAGCACCACGCCCATCGGCGGCGGCACGCTGCCGGCCATCACGAGTGCGGGCGTGGCCACGGCGACCGTTGGCACCGCGTTCAGCTTCCAGGTCACGGCGAGCAATTCGCCCACCTCGTTCGCCCTCACGGGCACCCTGCCCGCGGGGGTGACCTTCAACACCACGACGGGCCTCATCGCCGGCACGCCGACGGCGGCGGGTTCCTTCCCGGTGTCCCTGACCGCGACCAACGGCAGCGGCACGAGCCCGGCGGCCACGCTGACGATCACCGTAATCCCGAGCGTCATGCTGGTGGAGGATGGCTTCACGGGTGCGGCCGGTGCGGCGCCCGATGCCAGCAAGTTCGAATGGAGTGGCGAGCTGGCGCAGACCGGATCCGGCACCCTCAATCTGCTGACCCAGTCCGTGCAGTCGTCGTGGTTGCGTTCGAAAGCCGGCGCCGCCGTGGGCGCGGGCGAGACCCTCGTGTTGCAGATGCGGGCCTACGCGTATGCCGAGGGCACGTCCCCGGGCATCGTCTACGGTGACAAGCAACCGCGCGGTTTGCGCGTCGGCAGCGATCCCAACAACGCGGTGGAATTCTACTCCGCGTCCCGCACCAGTCTCGGAATGCGCGTCCGGAAGGACGGCATCGAGTCGCAGGCGACCTACGCCCTGCCGGCGGGTGTGGACATGATGCACGACTATGAAATCACGGTCACGACGGCCTCCGTCGTCTTCAGGGTGGACGGCGTGGTCGCGGGGACCATCACGACCAACATCCCGACCGGCGTGCTCAACGTCTATGTGTCGAGCGACGACGGCGGCGGCGTGGGCAATGTGCCGGTCACCATCGACAGCCTGTCCCTGACGCTGCTGGGCCGGACGGCCGCCGCCGGTCTCATCGGCCATTGGGCCGGCGAGGGCAACACGGCGGATGCCACCGGCCGGAACCCCGCGGGTGTCATTCACGGCGGCGTCACCTATGCCGCCGGCCGGGCCGGCCAGGCGTTCGCGTTCGGCGGCACCGACGGCTGGATCGATCTCGGCAGCCAGACCGGCGACTTCGGCACCGCAAACTTCACGATCGCGCTATGGGTGCGCTTCAACGACCTCACTCGCGAACAGACGCTGATCGAGGACTACGTTGAGACGGAATCCGCCGCGCGCACAGGTTGGTCGATCGGCCTGAGGGACGGCAGGGTGTCCTTTGGCTTCAACGGCAGCCAGCAGTTCGTGTCACAGCAGGTTGCCACAGGGACCTGGTATCACGTCGCGCTGACGCACGACAGTGCGTGGCGCTTCTTTGAGCTTTATCTCAATGGTGTTTGGCAGGCGAGTGGGGCACACGGGTTCAATCCCGATCTATCCAGCACCGCGACGCTAAAACTCGGACACCGCGGCAACCCGACCGACACACCGGGCTCGGTCGACACGCGCGGCTTCTTCCTGAACGGCGCGCTCGACGAGGTGCGGATTTACAGCCGCGCCCTGGGCGTCACGGAACTTCAGACCCTCGCCGTGTTCGGGCCCGTGATCGAAACCCAGCCCGTCGCGCAGACCGTCAACGCCGGCGCCAACGTCACCTTCAGCGTCGTGGCCACCGGCACCGCGCCGCTCACCTACCAGTGGAAGAAGGGCACCACGCCGCTCACCGACGGCGGCGGTATCGCCGGCGCCACCACCGCCACGCTCACCCTCGGCAACGTGCAGACCGCCGACACCGGCAGCTACGTCGTGGTCGTCACCGGCGCCGCGGGCCCCGTGACCTCGAACCCCGCCTGGCTCACGGTCAACGCCTCGAACCTCGCGGCGAGCAGCGGCTTCGCGGCGGGGGTGGAAGGGTGGGGCGTCGCCAGCTTCAGCAGCCTGGCCACGGAAAACTACGCGGTGGTCGGCAACTACACGCCCACCTTTGTGGCGACCGGCGGCAACCCCGGCGGCTACCTCTCGATGAACGACCCCGACGGCGGCGACTTCACGTTCTCCGCGCCCGCCGCGTTCCTGGGCAACCGCCTCGGCTCGCTTGGCGCCACGCTCACCTACGAGTTGATTCATCCGGTCGGGACGTTGAACTACCCGGCCGTCGATGTGATCCTCGTCGGCAACGGCGTGCGCCTGGTCTGGCAGGGCAGCCCGGCGATCGCGCCCTCGGCCTCCGCCTGGACGCCGGTCACCGTGACGTTGGCGCCCTCGGCCCAGTGGCATGTCGGCAGCACCAGCGGCGCCGCCGCGACCGTGGCTGATTTTCAAAACGTCCTCGGCAATCTCACCGGCCTGTTCATCCGCGGCGAATACACCGACGGCCCCGACACCACCGGCCTCGACAACGTCGTGCTCGGCGTCGCCCCGGCCGTCGCGCCCACGATCACCACGCAACCGGTCAGTGCCTCCGTCGCCACCGCCGCGACTGCCACCTTCACCGTCGCCGCCACCGGCACACCCGCGCCGGGCTTCCGCTGGCAGGGCTCCTTCGACGGCGGGCTCACGTGGAGCGATCTCCCCGACGGCGCGCCCTTCGGCGGCGTGACCACCGCCACGCTCACCGTGAGCGGCGTGTCCGTTTCGTTCAGCCGCGCCCAATTCCGCTGCATCGTCAGCAATTCCGCGGGTCCGGTCACGAGCGCCATCGTGTCGCTCCGCGTCGCCCCGGCCGCGGTCGGCTTCGGCGGCAGCGATGACTTCGCGGCGACCACTGCGAACTGGAGCGTGCCGGTCGTCTTCTCCGGCAACGGCCGCCTCCCCCTCGCGAACAACCGGCTTGAATACACCGTCGCGGCCGGCACGGCCAACGACGGCGCGTTGCGCGAGTGGACCGCCAACGTCGGCTCCTATACCCGCGACTGGTCCGTGCAGGTGGATGTGCACCTGGCGTCGCTCACGCTCCCGTCCGGCCAGTTCGCGAACCTCAACCTCATGGTCCTGCGCGCCGACGACGCGTTGAAACCGTTCAACCAGATGAACTGGATGGGCGTCGCCATCGATCGCTATGGCAACGGCGGTGCCA
Organism: Verrucomicrobiota bacterium; assembly: GCA_016235555.1. Lineage (GTDB taxonomy): Bacteria > Verrucomicrobiota > Verrucomicrobiia > Opitutales > Opitutaceae > JACRKC01. Next base: position 4,039 of record JACRKC010000098.1, on the reverse strand, counting down.
CCGTCCACAACTTCGAGGGCAGCCAGTTCGGCAACGGCAACCGCAGCCCCGCCACCGGCGTGATCGAAGTGCTCAACAACTCCACCGACGCCACCCTGCGGATCAGTTTCAACGCGACGACGAAGGAACTCACCTCGTGGTATGACGCCGACGGCGCGACCAACGGCTTCACGTGGACGCAGCTGCAGTCGATCAACATCGGCTCCGGCACCTACACGTGGGGCATGACCGACAGCGGCACGTTTGCGGTCGTGCTCGCGGGCGGATCGGGTGGGGTGGCGCTCACCTCCGGCCAGGCGTGGTTCGACAACTTCCTCGCGAGTGAGGCGACCGGCGCCGCTCCCGTCATCACCACGCAACCCGCCGCCCAGACGGTCGTCATCGGCGGCACCGCGACGTTCAACGTCGTCGCGACCGGCACGCCGCCGCTCACCTACCAGTGGAAACTCGGCCCGATCGCGCTGACCAACGGCCCCAACATCTCGGGCGCCACCAGCGCCACGCTCACCATCACCGGCGTGCAGCCCGCCGATGCCGGCCTCTATACTTGCGTCGTGTCGAGCGGCGCGAGCAGCACCACCTCGGCCGCGGCCCAACTCAGCGTGGCCTCGAGCGCGCAGCCGCCCGTGATCACGTCGCTGCCGCGCCAGCAAACCGCGTTGGTCGGCGGCACCGTGACCTTTGCCGTCTCCGTCGCCGGCACGCCGCCGTTCACCTACCAGTGGAAGAAGAACACCGAAAACATCCCCAACGCCACGAGCGCGACGCTCACGCTCACCAACGTCCAGTTGAGCGATGCCGCGAGCTACACCGTGCAGGTCACCGGCACGACCACGATCACCTCGTCGCCGTTCGTGCTCACCGTCGCCGCGACCGGTCCGGCCAACGACCAGTTCGCCAACGCCCTCGCGCTCACGGGCGCCACGACCTCCGCCACCGGCTCCAACATCGCGGCCACGTTTGAGCCCGGAGAACCCGACCACATCGGCCACGCCGAGCCCGGGTTCAACCACGGCGGCAATTCCGTGTGGTGGCAGTGGACCGCGCCCGCCACCGGCGCCGTCGCCCTCGACACCATCGGCAGCGGCTTCGACACACTGCTCGCCGTTTACACCGGCCCGAGCGTATCCGCGCTCACTCTCGTCGGCGCCGACGATCAGGCGGGCGGCAACGGCACCAGCGCGCTGTCGTTCGCGGCCACCGCCGGCGTCACTTACTATTTCGCCGTCGATGGCTACTTCGGTGCGACCGGCGCGATCCAACTGCACCTCGCGCCCACCACGGCTGCGGCGCCCAGCTTCCACTCGCACCCCATCGGCCAGACCGTGGCGGCGGGCATGAACGTCGCGTTCAGCGCCTCGATCCGAGGCACCGCGCCCTTCACCTACCAGTGGCAGAAGGATAACGCCGACATCCCCGGCGCCACCGGCCTCGTGCTGAAGCTGGCCAACGTGCCCGCGTCCGCCGCCGGCAACTACACGCTGAAAGTCACCAACGCCCTCACCACGGTCACCTCCAACGCCGCGGTGCTCACCGTGTCCGGCGAAGTCGGCCCGCCGTCACTTGTGTTGCAGCCGCAGTCGCAGACGGTCACGGCCGGTGGCGTCGCCATGTTCTCGGTCTCCGTGGTCGGCACTCCGCCGCTCACCTTCCAGTGGAAGAAGGGCGGCACCGCGCTCGCCAACGGCACCGCCGCGAATGCCGCGACCGTCTCGGGCGCCACGACCGCCACGCTCACGCTCACCGGCGTGCAGACGTCCGACGCCGGCAACTACACGTGCTACGTCGCCAACACCCCCGGCAACGCGACCTCGTCCATCGCCACGCTCACCGTCAACCCCGTCACCGGCACGCCGCCCACCGTGGCGATCACGAGCCCGGCCGCCGGCAGCTCGTCGGTGCTCGGCGCCAGCGTGACCATCGCCGCCACCGCCAGCGATGCCGACGGCACGATCGCATCGGTGGAGTTCTTTGCGAACGGCGTGAGCCTCGGCGTCGACACCACGGCGCCTTACAGCGTCACCGTCACGCCGTCGGCCAGCGGCGCGTATGCCCTGACCGCCAAGGCCACGGACAACTCCGGTCTGTCGACCACCTCCGCTGCGGTCTCGGTCACCGTGACCGTTCCCGTGCCGGTGATTACCAGCGCGACCTCCGTGACGGCGACGGTCGGCCTCACGTTCAACTACCCGATCACGGCCACCAACTCGCCGACGTCGTTTGCCGCCACGGGCACGCTGCCGGCCGGAGTGGCGTTCAGCTCCTCGACTGGCGCATTCAGCGGCACGCCCACCGCGGCCGGCTCCTTCCCGCTTACGGTGACGGCGTCGAACGCCGGCGGCATGAGCGCCGCGGTCACTCTCACGATCACGGTGAGCGCGGCCGGTGTCGCGCCGACGTTCGCGACGCATCCGTCGAACCAGACGGTCAACGCCGGCGCCACCGCGACTTTCACGGTCGCGGCCAACGGGGCGCCCACGCCCACGCTGCAATGGCAACGCCAGGCGACCGGCACGTCCACCTTTGCCAACCTCGCCGACGGCGGCGGCTACAGCGGCGCGACCACGGCCACGCTCACCGTGGCCGGCACCACCACGGCGATGAGCGGCGACCAGTTCCGCTGCGTCGCCACCAACGGCGTTTCTCCCGCCGCGACGAGCAATGCCGCCACGCTCACCGTCAACTCCGTCGCGACCGCGCCGACGATCACGGTGCATCCGGCTTCGCAGGCGGTGAGTGTCGGGGCGGCCCTCACGCTCACGGTTGGCGCGAGTGGCACGACCCCCTTCACGTATCAGTGGAAGAAGGGCGGCCAGAACCTCGACGGCGCCACCAACGCCACGTTCACGATCGCCTCGGTCACCACCGCCGACGCCGGCAGCTACACCGTTGTCGTGACCAACACCGCCGGCAGTTCACCCGCGTCGAACGCCGCGGTCATCACCGTGCTGAGCGGCACCTACGGCGCGACCCACGCCGTGGTCGGAGCCGGTTACCAGGCCGGCGGCACGGTCACGATCACCAACACGATCACCTACGCCACGCCGCCCAGCGTGAGCGCGTTGGGGTGGAACGTGCTCCTGCCCGATGGCTGGAGCTTCGCTTCGACCACCTCGGGCGACTCTCCCCCGCAGGCCGGCGACACCGGCGCGCTCACGTGGGCCTGGCTGACCATTCCCGCGAGCGGCCACACCTTCACCTACACGCTCAACGTGCCCGCCGGCGCCACCGGCACGCAATCGATCGTGGCCTACCTGGAGCTGCGGCAGAACAGCACCTCGTATGCGTTCCTCGCCAAACCCGATCCGCTGCCGGTGTCGAAAGTGAGCTTCCACAGCGCCGACACGATGGGTGCCACGGCCGGCAGCGCGCCGGACAGCAAGATCAACCTCTCCGAGCTCCTGCGCGTGATCGAGCTCTACAACTACCGCGCCGGCACGGTGCGCACCGGCCAGTATACGATGGGGCAGGGCACCGAAGACGGTTTCGCGCCCGGCCCGAACGGCGCGACACTCACCGCCTACCACTCCGCCGACACGATGGGCACGAGCGCCGGCACCCCCCGCGACGGCAGGATCAACTTGTCCGAGCTGCTGCGCGTGATCGAACTATACAACTACCGCGCCGGCACCGTGCGCACCGGCCAGTATCACATCCAATCCGGCACCGAAGACGGCTTCGCCCCCGGACCGTGAGGGGCGCCAGTCAGGCGGCGGTGTCGAGATAAGAAGTCGACAAAAGCTCCGCAGCAAACCACATTGCGAGCAAAGAGCCCACCTGGATGGATTGGTCCCCTCCACCCCGACGGCGCGTCGTCCGAAGCGTAAGAATGCCCTGCCGAATGCGAATATTATCTGAGATGGCCACCTCGGTCCGGCTGGCCTGATCCCGGACGGGTTCCCTTCTGTTCAGCTCCTTCAACCTCGACCAATCGCCATGAACTCGCCGCTTCCGCCCCCTCAGCGTCGTTTGTCGCTCCGCTCGTGCCTCGCCGGTATTGGTCTTTTCCTCCTCGTTGCGGGCGCCTACGCCCAGGCGC
>JACRKC010000096.1 GCA_016235555.1 Verrucomicrobiota bacterium | reverse complement strand
TCAAGGTCGCGGATTTCACCGACCATCACGATATTCGGCGCCTGTCGCAGCATGGCGCGCAGGGCCGCGGCGAAGGTCATGCCCACGTCGTGCCGCACCGGCACTTGGTTGATGCCGTTCAACTGATACTCCACCGGGTCTTCGACCGTGATGATCTTGCGGTCCGGCTTGTTGATGAAATGGAGGCAGCCGTAGAGCGTCGTGGTCTTGCCGGAGCCGGTGGGGCCGGTGACGAGCAATATGCCGTCGGGCAGCGTGATCAGTTTTTCGAAGGTCGCGGCATCGTCGCTCAGGAAGCCGAGTTCGGGCAGACCGAGCGTGAGGCCTTCCTTGTCGAGAATACGCATCACGATGCTCTCGCCGTGCGCCGTGGGCAGTGAGGAAACACGCAAATCAAGCTGCTTGCCCCCGACCCCGATCTGGATGCGTCCGTCCTGCGGGATGCGTTTCTCGGCGATCGAGATGTTCGCCATGATCTTCAGGCGCGAGATGATCGAGGCTTGGAGGCGCTTCGGCGGGTTCTCGACCTCGATCAGCACGCCGTCGATGCGGTAGCGGACGCGGAATCGTTTCTCCAGCGGCTCGAGGTGGATGTCCGATGCCCGGCGGTGGATCGCCTCCAGAATGACCTGATGGACCAGTTTGATGATCGGAGCATCGGCGTCGGTGTCGGTCTGGTTGACGCCGACCGCGGCCTCGGTCGTCACGGCCTGCGCATCGGGTGCGCCGGTGACCGACAGATTGCTGAGCAAGTCATCGATCGTCCCGGCGTCCTTGCCGTAAAAGCGGTCGATCGCCTCGGTGATCTCCTCGGCGGTCGCAACGACCGGATCGATCGGCAGCTTGGCAATGTGGCCGAGCGCATCGATGCCATCGGTGTCGAGCGGATCCGCCACCGCGACGCGCAAGCGGTTTCCCTCGCGTGCCAGCGGGACGAGCCGGTAGCGCGCCGCCACCGCCCGGGGCACGAGTTCGAGCGTGTCACCGGTCACGCGGATCGTGGTCAGATCCGGGGCCATCGGCATGCCGAACTCGTTCGCGAGCAATTCGGCGAGGCGCCGCGAAGTCACCGCCCCCTGCTTCACGAGCACTTCCAACGCCCGGAGCGCCGGAGTCGTGGGATCACTGTGCGCGGCGACGAGCCCGCGCGCCGCATCGATCTGAACCGCATCCAGCAACCCGTGCTCCAGCGCCAGTTGGATGACAAAATCATCCGCCGCAGCGGTGGTGGGGGTGGTGCCGGAGGGGCTCGGGGTCATTGATCAAGGGTGGCTATTGCCGCGCAAGGCTGAGGAGGAATTCCGCGTTGGATTTCACCTTCTTCAAGCGCGTAATCAGCATCTCCATCGACTCGATCGGGCCAAGGCCCTGCATCGCGCGACGGAGGCCGTAGATGCGCTGCAGCTCTTCGGGATGGTAGATGAGCTCCTCCTTGCGCGTGCCGGAGCGGTCGATGTTGATCGCCGGAAACACCCGGCGCTCCACCAGCCCGCGGTCGAGGTGCAGCTCGCTGTTACCGGTGCCCTTGAACTCCTCGAAGATGATCTCGTCCATGCGCGATCCGGTGTCGATGAGTGCGGTGCCGATGATCGTGAGGCTGCCCCCGCCCTCGATGTTGCGGGCGGAGCCGAAGAACCGCTTGGGTTTTTGAAGCGCGTTCGACTCGAGGCCGCCGGACATCGTCTTGCCCTGGTTGCCGGTGAGAGCGTTGTAGGCGCGGGCCAGGCGCGTGATGGAGTCGAGCAGGATGACAATGTGCTCGCCTTGCTCGATGCGGCGGCGCGCGATTTCGATCACCATCTCCGCGCAATGCACGTGGCTTTCCGGCGTTTCGTCGAAGGTGGATGAAACGACCTCGCCCTTGGTGTGGCGCTTGAAGTCGGTGACTTCCTCGGGGCGCTCGTCGATCAGCAGGAGGATGAGCTTCACCTCGGGGAAATTCGCCGAGATGGAGTTGGCGATGTTCTGCAGGAGGATCGTCTTGCCCGTGCGCGGTGGCGCCACGATGAGTCCGCGCTGACCGAACCCGATCGGCGTCAGGATGTCGACGGCGCGCATCGAGACGTCCTTCGGGTGCACGTCGGAATTCTCGAGCAGGATGCGCTTGAGCGGGTAATACGGGACGAGTTCCTCGAAGGGCGTGACCTTCGAGATCGCCTCGGGTTCACCACCCATCACGGAATCGACCCGCACGACCGCGGGACAACGCTCGCCCTCCTGGGGCGCCTGCACGAGCACCTCGACGTGGTGGCCCCGCTTGAGGCCGTAGTGACTGATGAAGACTTGCGGCAAGTAGGCGTCGTCGGGATAGAGGCGGTAGTTGACGTGCGTGTGGACGATGAACGCCCCCTGCGCATTCACGTCGATCCAGCCGCGATCGCGAATCGGCCGCTTGTCGGCGGCAGCCCGCGCGAAAATCTGCGCGAGCAACTGCTTCCGGTTCGGCGCGCCGTCGAAATTGACGCCGAACTTGCGCGCGAATGCCGTGAGATCCGCCAGATTCAGTGCGTAGAGTTCGTCGAGATGGACGGCGTCGCCCGTGCCGCTCCCAATGTCGTTCGCGAGCGCCGAGACGGCCGCGAGATCGGCGAACCGCGCGGGATTCGGCAGGTCGCCGAAGTGCTGCGGCGCCTGCGCCGGCCCAGGCTGCGCCGGATGCTGCGATCCGCCCTGTCCGCCGCCGCCGGGCTGCCAATTGCCGTGGCGGCCCCGCTTGCGTTTGCCGTGCTTCCAAAAACCGCGGTCGCCGCGATCACCCCGCTCCTGCCAATCGCCCTGCTGGCCACCGCCTTGCTGGCCCCCCCCACCGGGCTGGCCGCCGCCACCATGCCGCTGCGCCGGCTGGCCACCGTTGCCGCCATGCGAGGGCCGCGGTGCCGCAGGCGCCACGGCCGGTCCGGCACCCCGATCTGACTCTGCTGTCGTCGTCGGCACCTCCGCCGCCGGTGCCGGTTCGGGCGGCGGTGGCGGTGGATCATCGCGCCACTGCGGCGGCGACGAAGGCCGCGTCTCCACCGGAGCCTCCACCGGTGCACTGGCGGGCGCCCCGGCCTTTTCCGGAGCGACCGCCGGAGCCACGCTCGCAGGCGCCTCCGGCTTTTCCACGCGCTCGCTCCGTTCCGCTTTCGCCGCCTTGGCGCCTTTTTCTGTCTTCGGCTTGCGGGTGCGGGGGCGCGCCCGGCGGGACTTTTTGTCCTCAGCGGAGCTGCCGGAGCCGGTGGACGAGTCTTCGTCTGATTTGGGAGGGATTGCCATGTCGAGATTTCGGAGAGCGGCGCGTCGGGCGTCAGACGCGCGACCGTTGTGGAAGTTTCAAGCGCCGCGATTCAGCACCTCGATCAAGCGGGTGACCTGGGCCTCGAGAAACTCGGGAGTGCCGTCGTTCCAGAGGACGTGGTCAGCCAGCTCGACTTTACGCGCCAGCGGCAGTTGCGTGGAGATTCGCTGCCCGGCGAGAACGCGCGGAAGGCCGCGTTGCTCCAGCCGGGCTAGTTGACATTCGGGAGCACACGCCACGCACACGGTGAAATCAAACCAATTTTCCAACTGCTTCTCGAAAAGCAGCGGCACCTCCACGGCCCATCGTGTGCCGGCGGGTGCCGCATCGAACGCGTCCCGCCACAGGCCGAACACCCGCGGGTGCGTCAGTTCCTCCAACCACCGGCGGTGCGCGTCATCGGAAAATACCCGCGCGCCCAGCGCCGGCCGGCTGATCCGCGGCGCGTCTCTCCCACCGGCCGCCTCCAGCACCTCGTCGCCAAATTTCGACCTGATCGCCGCCACGACCTCTGGCGCGGTCAGAATCTGCTCCCGGACCAGCCCATCGGAATCGAGCCGGCGAAACCCCCGCCGCTCGAAACACCGCGCCGCTGTCGACTTTCCGCATCCGATTCCTCCCGTGATTCCGACGAACATCGATAGTAGTTTCTCCCTAGGTTTGGGCTTGCCGCCCGATTCCGCAAATTCTTAATCGCGCCTCGTTCCGCGGTGCTCCCCTCACCGCTCCTCGTGCGGTCCCACTCAATCCCTCGGCCAAATGTTTCCGCCAGTCGACACCAAGAACGCGCGCGCCGTCGAGGCGTTCGTCGAAAAGAAATTCGCCGTGATGTATCCGCGGGCCAGCCTCGTCTGGTTGAAGCGGATTTTCCGGGACATGCAGGAACTCTTCGAAGGCCGCCATCCCGACTACGCCGCCATCGACATCCGCTATCACGATTTCGAACACACCCTGCAGGCGACCGTCTGCATCACTTTGCTCCTCGAAGGCAGATTCGAGGCCAAAGTCGAACCTGTCGTCAGTGCGCGGCAGTTTGAACTCGCGGTGGCCGGGGTGCTTTTGCACGACGCCGGCTATCTGAAACTCCGCTCCGACACCCACGGCACGTGCGCGAAATTCACCTTTTGCCACGTCCTGCGCAGCTGCGCCTTTGCCGCTTCGTATCTCCCCGCGCTCGGCGCCAGCACCCATGAGGTGGAAGCCGTGCTCGGCGCCATCAATTGCACCGGCCCGACGAAGGAAATCAGCCGGCTCTATTTCCGCGAGCCCGTCGATCGGATCATCGGCTGCGCCCTCGCCACCGCCGACTATCTCGGCCAGATGGCGGCCGCGGATTATCCGGACGAACTGGAAATCCTCTACGCCGAGTTCAAGGAGTCCGACGACTACATCCACACGCCCAAGAGCGCCCGCCCCTTCAAGTCCGCCGCCGATTTGGTTTCCCGCACGCCACTCTTCTGGCGCAAATTTGTGCGCGCAAAACTGGAGAGCGATTTCCAGGCGCTCTATCGCTTCCTCGCCCGTCCCTACCCCAACGGCCCCAATCCCTACATCGAGGCGGTCGAGCGCAACATCGCGACCATCGAGGCCCGCATCGCGGTGAAAAAGTGACTCGCCCCGCGCGTGACGCCCGCCAATGTCGCGCGCCATGCCCCTCGCGACCATCGTCTCCGCGGCCCTGCAAGGGATCGACGCCGAGCCGGTTCACGTCGAGGTGAACGCTGGGGAAGTCGGTGAACCGCGGCTGTTTCTCGTCGGCCTGCCCGACACCGCCGTCAAGGAATCCGGCGATCGCGTGTGGGCGGCGCTCAACAACACCGGCTTCCGCCCGCCGCGCACCCGCACCACGATCAATCTCGCGCCCGGCCACCTCCGCAAGGAAGGCCCGTGTTACGATCTGCCCATCGCCCTCGGCGTCCTCGCGGCGACCGGCCAGTTGAAAACGGAACGCCTCGACGACTGGCTCATCGCCGGCGAACTCAGCCTCTCCGGCGCGACCCGCCCTGTGCGCGGCGCACTCGCGATGGCCCGTCTCGCCCGCAAGCTTGGCAAACGTGGCATGCTTCTGCCCGCCGTCTCAGCCGAGGAAGCCGCCCTGGTCGAGGGCGTCGAAGTCGTGTGCGTGGAATCGCTCGACCGCGCCGCGCGCTACCTCGCCGGCGAAATCCAACTCGCCGCCCTCGACCCCGCTGCCGCCCAAAGACGCGCCCAACAACCGCCCGCCGACGGCGCCGCCGATTTCGCCGAAATCAAAGGCCAGCATGCCCTCCGTCGTGCGGTCGAAGTCGCCGTCGCCGGCAATCACAATGTCGTCATGATCGGCCCGCCCGGCTCGGGAAAATCGATGCTCGCGAAACGCATCCCGACCATCATGCCGGCGCCGACACTCGACGAGCAGTTGGAGATTCTCAGCATCCATTCCGCCGCCGGCCGCACCATCAGCGGCGAAACCACCTGGGGCGCACGGCCGTTTCGCGCGCCGCACCACACGGTTTCCGATGTCGCGCTCCTCGGTGGCGGCACGATTCCCGGCCCCGGCGAAATTTCGCTCGCGCATCACGGCGTGCTGTTCCTCGACGAGTTGCCCGAGTTCAAGCGTTCCGCCCTCGAAGTCTTGCGTCAGCCGCTCGAGGATGGCGATGTCACCATCTCCCGCAGCGCCGGCAAAATCACGCTCCCGTGCGCCTTCATGCTGGTGGCCGCGATGAACCCCTGCCCCTGCGGTTATTTGGGCGACCCCAAACACGAATGCCGCTGCGGCCCCACGCAGATCCAGCGCTACCGTGCGCGCATCAGCGGCCCGTTGCTCGACCGCATCGACATCCACGTCGACGCCCCCGCGCTCTCGCTCACGGAACTCCGCAGCGACAAACCCGGCGAGTCCTCCGCCTCCATGCGCGAGCGGGTGGGCACGGCTCGCTCCCGCCAGCACGCGCGTTTCGCCGGCACGAAAATCACCAGCAACGCCCGCATGACTCACGCGCAGATTCGCAAGCACTGCTCGCTTGATGCGACGCAAGGCGATTTGCTCCAGCAGGCAATGGAGCAGCTCCATCTCTCCGCCCGCGCTTACGACCGCATCCTGAAAGTCGCCCGCACGATCGCCGATCTCGCCGCTGCCGAGCGCATCGAAAGTCCGCATCTCCTGGAAGCCATCCAATACCGCAGCCTCGACCGCACGCTGTTCTATTAACCGCCGGGCCGGCCGCCCGATCCCCTCGCGCCGCTCCCTGGCCGCCGCTTCACTTCCTTTCCGGCGGCGGATCCGCCCGCAGCACAACGCCATTCCGAAATACCACTTCGCGTTCGTCGACTGGCGTCCGGCTGACCGGCATGCCCATGCCACCGCCGCCCATGCCACCACCGATTCCGATCCCGCCGCTACCGATGCCGATGCTCGGCGGAATCACCCCGACCCCTGTGCCACCGCGCCCGGTCCCGATGACAACCCCGCCCCCGCTCGATCCGATCCCACCTGGATACGTCCCGGGATAGGTGCCAGGATAAGTCCCGGGATAGGTGCCCGGATAACTTCCCGCAGAGCCGGGGTAGCCCCCCATCATCGAGGGGTCGTTGACCTGCCCGCCCGTTCGATAAATCCAAATCTCGTCAGCCCCCGGGTCGTCCGACTTGCGCACAATTTCCGTCGGCTGTCCCAATGCCACGCGGACCATATCCTGCGTCATCCCCGGCTCGGCCTTGCCATCGAGCACCGCCTGTCGCGTCTCCAACGGCCATTGCTCATAAATGTCCCGGTTCCGGTCGATCCGCGACATTTGCGGCGACGACATGCAGCCGCTCGCCACGCTGGCGACCAAGGCAATCGCGCAAAGCTGCAGTCTGCGACTCATGTGACGCGAGCATACGACGTTTTTCCCGGCCGTAAAGTTCCGCTTCGAGTTTTTTCGACCGTCACCGTCCTCCGCCGCGTGTCACCCACTCCCGGCCGACGTTGCGCGGATCGAAACGCGCTCGGCGTGCTCCCCACCTCCCGGCGGAAAACCACACTCAGATATTCGACGTGCTCGAAACCGGTGCGCTCCGCGATCAGATAGAGCGGCAGGTCCGTCTCGCCCAGCAGTTGCTTCACCCGCGCCAGACGCGCTTGGAGAATCTCTTCGTGCGGCGTGCGCCCGAGCTGCCCCTTGAACCGCAACTCGAGCACCCGCCGCGACAACGGCACCGCGCGCAGCACATCGGCCACGTTGATCCCATCGCAGGCATGTTCCCGGATGAACTGCACCGCCCGCGCCACGTCGCGATCGTCCACCGCCAGCACGTCCGTCGATTGCCGTGCCGCCACCCCCAGCGGTGCGATGAGCGTCGCCGCCGCCGGCACACGTTTACCCGCCATCAGCCGATCCAACAGCGCCGCGGCCTCGTAGCCCGTGCGGTGCGCGTTCGGAATCACACTCGACAACGGCGGAGTCGCCAGATCGCACAGCAGCGCGTCGTTGTCCACGCCGACGACCGCCACCTCGCCCGGCACCGCCAGGCCCGCGCTGCGACAGGCGTCGAGCACCTGCTGTCCGCGGATGTCGTAACAAGCCATGATGCCCACCGGCTTCGGCAGTTCGCGCAACCAGCGGCGCAACTCCGCGGCCTCGGCCGAGACATCGGACGCCCCCGACTTCGGCGCGAAACAGTCCACCGCCAGACCGGCCTCCCGCACGCGCGCACAGAAATGCCGCTCGCGCCACACCGACCAGTTGAACCGGCCATCGCCGCAGAATCCGAACCGGCGGAAGCCTCGCTCGATCAGGTGCTCCGCCGCCAGCCGCGCGATTTTCTCATCGTCGGTCTCCACCCACGGCAGGTCCGGCACGAGCCGCGCCGCACTCAAATCGACCGCCGGCACCCTGGCCTGCACCACCGCCCGCGCAATCCGCGGCGTTTCGATTCGCGCAATGATCCCATCGCCCCGCCAGCGCGCCAGCCAGTCCGGGGGATCGTCGCCCCGCCCTTGCTCCGGCAAATGAAACGACCACGGCCGGTGTTCGCGGATGTAGTGCACCACGCCCTGCAGAAGCCCCCGGGCGTAGGCGTTGGAGGTCTCGATCAACAGGGCGACCTCCCGCCGCTTCGACGGGCGCAAACGCGATCGGGACGAGGGCATCCCGACAGCCTCCGGTCCCTGCGCAAAAAATCAACCAATGACTTCGCTCCGGCCCCCCCGCGTCGCCGGCTCCCAGCAGCCTGCCGCCATCCATCCGTAAAAAAACTCATTCTTTTTGCGTCAACTCTCATGGGTTTCCGCCATCGGACTTGGTATCTTCGACCTGCCCTGCGGCATCCGCCGCCCTTCCGGCCTTTTGCTCACGCCCCTCATGAAACCCTTTCCGCTCCTCACCAGCCTGCTGCTCTTGGCCGTCTCCCTGACCGCCAACCCGATCCGTGTGCTCTACCTCGGCACGCCCGACCGCGCCCCGCGCATGGCGGCTCACGCGCTGATGCGCGACCTCGGGCGCGAGGCGATCTGGTTCGACTACGTGTCGGACCCCGCGGCCGCCACACCGGAGTTTGTCGCGAAGTTCGATGTCGTCGTGCTCGACGCTCCCGCGGCGGACTTTCCCGCGCTCAACTCCGTGCCCACCGCCAAACGCCTCGCCGCCTCCGCCCTCGGCGACTCCGTGACCGATGACTTTGCCGCTGCCGCGAAGCCGAAGCTTCTCGCCGCCGCCGGCGTCCTGCGCGTCGCCGCGTGGGAAAAATTTCTCACGCAACGCGAGCCCGAGCAACGCGAGGCCCGTCCCACCATCGCCAACTACGAGCGCCGCCCGCAGGCCGTGACGTTTCAATTCCCCTTCAACGTCAAAGGCAGCACCGAGCGCACCCAGGTCGCGCCCGACCTCCGGCTCGAGTTGTTCGCCGCCGAGCCCGACATCAACAAGCCCATCTTCATGGCGTGGGACGAGCGCGGCCGCCTCTGGATCGCCGAGGCCCGCGACTACCCGCACGACGTGAAACCCGACGGCCTGGGCACCGACACGATCAAGATTTGTGAGGACACCGACGGCGACGGTCGCGCGGACAAGTTCACGATCTTCGCCGACAAGCTCAATATCCCCACCGGCTTCACCTTCGCCAACGGCGGCATCGTCGTCACGCAGTCGCCGCGGTTTCTTTTTCTGAAGGATACCGACGGCGACGACAAAGCCGATGTGCGCCAGGAGATCATGACCGGCTGGGGCATCAACGACACCCACGCCCAGGCGAACAACCTCCACTACGGCCACGACAACTGGCTCTACGGCGCCGTCGGCTATTCCGGTTTCAACGGCAGCGTCGGCGGCGTGGATATGCGCTTCGCCCAAGGCACCTACCGCTTCCGGCCCGACGGCTCGGCCCTCGAATTCCTCCACCAGTTCACCAACAACACCTGGGGCCACAGTGCCAACCGCTACGGCGACCAGTTCGGCGGCACCGCGAACAACGCCCCGATCTTCTTCGGCGGCATCCCCGCGACGATCGTGCCGCGCGGCACCCGCGCCATGACCGCCAAGCGTATCAACACCGAGGACAAGACTCACACCATCACGCCGAATTTCCGCCAGGTCGACGTCTTCGGCGGCTACACCGCGGCGGCCGGCAGCGCCTTCATCGACTCCGACAACCTTCCCGCGCGCCTCCAGGGCAAGGCCATGATCTGCGAGCCCACGATGAAAAACATCGCGCTCTTCGACGTGCAGCGCGACGGCGCCGGTTATGTGGCCAACGACGGATTCAATCTCGTCGCCAGCAGCGACGAGTGGATGTCGCCCGTCTTCGCCGAGGTCGGCCCCGACGGCGCCGTGTGGTTCTCCGACTGGCAGAATTACATCATCCAGCACAACCCGACGCCCAACTCCGGACGCGGCGGCTACGACGCGAAAACCGGCGTCGGCGGCGCCCACGAAAATCCGCTCCGCGACCACGCCCGCGGCCGCATCTACCGCGTCGTCTGGAATCAGGCCAAGCCCGCCGCCATCAAGTCCCTCAAGGGCGCCACGACCGCGCAACTCGTCGCCGCCCTCGAGGCCGGCACCCAATTCTGGCGCCTCACCGCGCAACGCCTCCTTGTCGAAGGCAAACGCACCGACGCCGGGCCCGCCCTCAAGGAAGCCCTCGCCACCGCCGCCCCGGCTCCGGCGCTGCACGCGTTGTGGACGCTGCACGGCCTCGGTCAGCTCGACGCGGCCACGCACCGCGCCGCCCTTGGACACGCCGACGCCGCCGTCCGCCGCAACGCCATTCGCGCCCTCGGTCGCGACGCCGCCTCGCTCGCGCTCTACTTCGGTTCCGCCGTCGTCAGCGATCCCGACTCCCTAACCCGCCTCGCCGCGTTCGTGAAACTCGCCGAGTTCGCCGACACGCCACAGATCAAAACCGTCGTCTCCAGCCTCGTGCGCAACCCCGAAAACCAGAAAGACGAGTGGCTCCGCGAAGCCACACGCCTCGTCGCCAAAATCCACGGCGCCACGCTCTATCGCGAAGGCCCCAACCTCCTCCCCAACCCCAGCTTCGAGTCCGCCGCCACCAACGGCGTCCCCGACGGCTGGACGCGCCGCGACTACGGCAACCGCACCGGCAACGCCGCCGCCGAGTGGACGATCGCCAGCGGTGAGCGCGAATTTCACGGCGGCAAACAGGCGCTCCGCGTCGTCACCCAAGCCGACGCAGACACCAGCCTGCACGCCGACGTGCCCGTGAAAACCAACACCCAATACCGACTGGCCGGCTGGATCAAAACCCGCTCTCTCTTCGGCCGCGCCAGCCTCAACATCCACAATATCCGCGTCGAGACCGAGATCATCCGTCGCGGCAACACCGACTGGACCCAGGTCGAGGTCGAATTCAACAGCGGCGCCTTCACCACCGCGAGCGTCAACGTCCTGCACGTCGCGCGCGGCGAAGCGCTGTTCGACGACGTGCGCCTCGTCGAACTCATGCCCGCCGAGGACACGACCAAACTCGTCGCCGCCGACCCCGCCCGCGGCGAGAAACTTTTCAAAACCCATCCCGCCGCCTGCGTGCTCTGCCACTCGCTCAAAGGCCAGGGCAGCACCGTCGGCCCGGCGCTCGACGGCATCGCCACGCGCGCCACGCCCGCCTACATCCGCGAAAGTCTGCTTGAGCCGAGCAAAACCATCGCGAAAGGCTACGAACAGTTCGGCAAAGTCTCCCCCATGCCCCCGATGGCCGACATCTTCAGCCCGCAGGAAATCTCCGACCTCGAAGCCTTCCTCCAAACCCTCAGGTAATCGTTTGTCATTCTGAGCGCAGCGAAGAATCACCGAGTATCCGACGTTCACTTTTCACGCTCTCAACTTTCAACCCTCAGCCCTCAACTTCATGAAAAAAATCAACCTTGCCATCGTCGGCCTCGGCTTCGGCGCCGAGTTCATCCCGATCTTCCAGAATCATCCCGACGCCAACCTCGTCGCCGTCTGCCAGCGCAATCCGAAAAAACTAAAAGCGATCCAGGACGCGTTCGGCATCCCGAAAGGCTACACCGATTACGACGAACTCCTCCGCGACCCCGACATCGACGCCGTCCACATCAACACGCCGATCCCCGATCACGCGCCGCAAACCATCAAGGCGCTCAAGGCCGGCAAGCACGTCGCCTGCACCGTCCCGATGGCCACCTCCATCGCCGACTGCAAAAAGATCGTCGATCTCACGAAATCGACCGGCCTCAAATACATGATGATGGAGACGGTCGTCTACGCCCGCGAATACCTCTACATCAAGGAACTCTACGACCGAGGCGAACTCGGCAAAATCCAGTTCCTCCAAGCGAGCCACCAGCAGGACATGGACGGCTGGCCCAACTACTGGCCCGGCCTCCCGCCCATGTGGTATGCCACGCATTGCGTCGGTCCCATGCTCGCGCTCACCGACGCCACCGCCGAATACGTCTCGTGCTTCGGTTCCGGGACGATCCGCCCCGAACTGGTCAAAAACTACGGCTCGCCCTTCGCCGTCGAGACCGCGCACATCAAGTTCAAGGACTCCGATCTCACCGCGCGCATCATCCGCTCGCTCTTCGACGTCGCCCGCCAATACCGCGAGAGCATCGACGTCTACGGTTCGAAGAAATCCTTCGAATGGACGCTCATCGAGCACGAGGAACACGTCCTCCACACCGCCAAGCTCCCCGAGCCGAAAATCCCCAAGAAGGTTAAGGTGCCCGACTACGCGAAGCGCCTGCCCAAGGGCATTCAGAAATTCACCACCAAGGGCGTCTACGATCTCGGCAAGAAAACTCATCTCAGCTTCACGCAAGGCGCCGGCCACGGCGGCTCGCACCCACACCTCGCCCACGAATTCCTCCGCGCGCTCGTCGAGGACCGCGACCCGATGCCCAACGCCGTGAAGTCCGCCAACTGGACCTGCGTCGGCCTCTGCGCCCACCAGTCCGCCCTCGCCGGCGGCAAAATCGTGAAGCTCCCCGCCTTCACCCTCGGCTGATCTCCGAGTCGTGGACGAGGCGTCCCGCCTCGTTTCCCTCAAGGGCGCGCGTCACGGCGCGCCCTTATTGTTTCTTCTTCGCCGCCTTCTTCTGCGCCGGCGCGGCGCCCTTCAGCAACTGCTCCGCGCGCTGGCGCACATCCGCATCGCGCTCCGTCGCCGCGATCCGCTCCAGCACAATCCGCACCGCGGCGCCATTCGCTCCGTTCAACAACGGCGGAGCGATTTGCACGATCGCCAACGCCGCCTCGGTCTTCACCGCCTCGACCGTCAGATAAGTTTCGAGCATCCGCAGCGCTTCGATGCGTCGCACCGCGCCGAGCGCCGCCACCACCCCCATGCGTTCGGCGTCGTTCGCCACGAGCCGGTTGGCGCGCACCAACAGCGCCAGCGGGTCGAGCGGCGTCTTGTCGCGGCCCGCGGCGACGTTTCCCGCCAACCGCACCGCCCCGGCCAGCGCGACACTGCGCACGGGTTCCGGCTCGTTTTCCGCCATCGCGATCAGGTCAACCGCGGGCGATGCGTCCGGCCAGTCCGCGAGACATTTTGCGGCTTCTTTCCTGACCGCCATTTCCGCGGAACTCCGCAGCTCGCGCAGTAGCGTCAACGCCTCGCCGCTGCCACCCATGGTCCGGACCACGGCACCCAACGGCCGAAGCAACATCCCCTGCTCGCCCGCGCTTCGCGCGTTCCGCACCGCGACGAGCAGCGGATCGACGCGCCGCTCCGGCTCCAGAATCTTCATCGCCGCTCCGTAGATTGCCCGATCCGCCAGCAGGCGCACATTCTCCTCGGTGCTTTCAGCCGCCAGCCGAATCAACGCGGGCAGGTCCCCCGGTCGCGCCGTGGACGCCAGTGCCCGCAAGGCCGCATCGCGCACGGTCACGTTGTTTCCTCGCGCCAGGCTCAGCAGCTCGGGTGTCGCCTCCACCGCTCCGCGGTCGCCGAGAATTCCGATGAGCTTCAACCGCGCGTCTGGCTCCGCCTCCTGCAGCGCGCGCAGGATCAAACCATCCGCGCCCGGCGTGGAAATCAGCACGAGACTTCGCCGCGCTTCGGCGCTCTCCGGCAGCGCCCGCAGCAGGAGCGCGAGGCTCGACCGCCCGCCGATCCGCCCGAGCGCCCCAAGCGCGACCGCGTCGCCAACCGCCGCACGGCGTTCCACCACCGCCAACACCGCCGGTCCCCCGCGATCCACCAAGGCGGCGAGCGCCATCGGCTGCAAATCGGCCGGCAGCCGCTCGAACTCCGCCACCAGCGCCACGGTCACCGGCTCGCCCGGCAGTTCGCGCATGACCTGCACCGCGAGCTTGCGCATCGCCGGTTCGCCCGCGCGCGCGATCTCGAGCAGCAACGGCACTCCGGCCGCGCCCCGCGCGAGGATCGCCCCGCGCGTCGCCGCAAACTTCACCGCGCCGTCTGTTCCGCTGCGCCGCACGTCGTCAAACCACACCGCGGCCTCTGCGGTGCGTCCGGCCGCCAGCGCCCGGTCCGCGGCATGGAGCAGGGCCGCCGCCGCGTCACGGTTGCGCCCGAGCTCCGTCCGGACCAGCGCGACCGACTCGGGCGTTCCGATGCGGGCCAGCGCGCGCAGTGCGGCCGCCGCGGCCGGCGCGTCGCGTCCCGCCGCGATTTTCCCGAGCGCGCCGGCTGCCGCCACATCGCCGCGCGCGCCCACAGAGTTGATCACGCCGACCAGCAGTGGGCCCTGCAACCGTCCGAGCGCGTCGCGCAACGCGGCGTCCGCCGTCGGATCGGCCATCACCTCCAACGCCTCGCGTGCATAGTGCCCGAGTTGCCCGTCCGCCAGCAGCGCCGCCAGCGCCGGCACGGCCTCCGCCGTCCCGACGATGGCCAGTTGC
Source organism: Verrucomicrobiota bacterium (assembly GCA_016235555.1). GTDB lineage: Bacteria > Verrucomicrobiota > Verrucomicrobiia > Opitutales > Opitutaceae > JACRKC01. The sequence continues at coordinate 3,040 of JACRKC010000096.1, read as the reverse complement.
TGGCACGCCCGCGCCCGCTGCGCCACCGGTGCGTCCGGTTGCAGTTGCGCGAGCAGCTCGCGCGTCCGCCCCGCGTCGGCGGCCGCCAGCACCGCGCCCCACCACAGCGCCAACCCCAAAGCACAGCTCCGGTTCATACGATCCAAGGTTCGCGCACCGCGCGGCTGCGCATGCGGTTGGCGGCGTCGTCGCCGATGAACGCTTCGGCCGCGGGGTCGAACTTCACCGGCCGGCCGAGTTGCCACGCGATGGCCGCCGCGTGACATGCCACATGCGTCCGCCGCATCACCCGGTGATTGGCCGCCGGATTCGCACGCGACTTCACGCAATCGAGAAACTCCCGCGTGTGCCGGGCCGGATCGGTGCCCCGCATGGAAAACGCCCGCCACTCCTGTCGCAACGACGCGGGATGCAACTCGATCGAACCATTGTCCCCCGTTTCCACCCAGCCTTCGTCACCCTCGAAACGCACCGGGCAGGTCCCGGTCGATCCCACCGCAAAGTTGGCCGCGTTGGGCGCCGCTTCGGGCTGCCCGATCCAGCCGGACGGACGCAGCACAAGTTTGAGCCCGTTCGCATAACGCGCGTAAATCGTGCCGCCGTCCGGCACGTATTCGACCGGCACCGTGCCATCGCAGTCGCCGGCCCACTGGCAGAGGTCGACCGTGTGCGCGCCCCAGTCGTGGAGCTTCGCGCCCGAGTCGAAGTCGTAGTAGCCGCGCCAGCGCCGGTCGACCACGTAGGCCTTGTTGTAGGGCCGCCACGGCGCCGGCCCGAGCCACAGGTTCCAATCGATCACCTCGGGATCGGGCTCCGGCTCCGCGGGCAGCCAGTCGTGCAGCACCTGCAGTTTGTAGATCGACGCGTGCAGCGTGTGGAGCCGGCCGAGTTTCCCGCTGCGCGCGAGATGCACGGCAAACTGGAAATTCGGCACATTGCGCCGCTGCGTGCCCGCTTGAAACACCCGCCCGGTCGTCCGGATCGTGTCGGAGAGCGACTGGCACAACCCGATCGTGATGCCGCAGGGTTTTTCACAGTAAATGTCCTTCCCCGCCCGCGCCGCATACATCGACGCGACGGCGTGCCAGCGATCCCCCGTCGCGATCAACACCGCATCGACGTCCGGCCGCGCCAGCAGCTCCCGGAAATCCCGATACGCCGTGCAGGCCCCCTTGCCATAAATTTCCTCCGCCCGGGCCGTCAGCGAGGCGCGGAGGGCCGCCTGCACGTCGCAGGTCGCGACATACTGCACGTCCTTTTCCGCCAGCATCGTCTCCAACACCTGCCGGCCCCGCGGGCCGATGCCGATGCCCCCGAGCGCGATGCGGTTGCTCGGCGCCACCCCGCCGTCCCGGCCGAGCACGCGACCGGGGACGATGAGCGGCAGCGCCGCGGCTCCGCCGACGAGCAACGTCTGGCCGAGAAAGGTTCGCCGCGTGGTTGGCCTGACCGGTGCCGGAATTCTTTTCATGGGGTGTTCCTCCGTGCGAAACGCCGGCAGCGTCGGTGCGCCGGCCCGCCGACTCAATCCCATTTGCCGGCCCGCGCCACGGGGCGCAGTTGGTTTTTCTGCAATCGACGAGACGGGACGCCTCGTCCACGTGGCTGAGGCGTCCCGCCTCAGTCAGAAAACTCAAATGCCCCGCGCCGCGCGCCGCGACGCAGTCTTTCTTTGCATCCCGCCGGCATTGTCGTTCACTCGGCGGCTCGCATGATCGAAGTCGCCCACCTGACCCGCGTCTTTCGCACCTACAAGAAGCAACCCGGCTTCTGGGGCGGCGTGCGCGGCCTGTTTCACCGCGAGTTCGAGGAGACGCGCGCCGCCGACGACGTCTCGTTCACCATCGGCGAGGGCGAATTCGTCGGCTTCCTCGGGCCCAACGGCGCCGGCAAGACCACCACGCTGAAAATGCTCTCGGGCCTCATCTACCCGACGAGCGGCACCGCACGCGTGGCGGGCTTCGATCCCACCAAGCGCGAAAACGCCTACCGCCGCCTCTTCGCCCTCGTGCTCGGCCAGAAAAACCAGCTCTGGTGGGACCTGCCGGCGATCGAGTCCTTCAACCTCCTCCGCGCCATCTACGGCCTGCCCGCCGACGAATTCAAAAAGTCCCTCGACGAACTGACCACGCTGCTCGACGTCGAGAAGAAGCTCAACGTGATGGTCCGCGAACTCTCGCTCGGCGAGCGCATGAAGATGGAGCTGATCGCGGCGCTGCTCCACCGCCCCCGCGTGCTGTTCCTCGACGAGCCCACCATCGGTCTCGACGTCGTCTCGCAGAAGGCCGTGCGCCAGTTCCTGCGCGACTACAACCGCAAGCACCGCGTCACCATCCTCCTCACGAGCCACTACATGGCCGACATCAAGGAACTCTGCGACCGTGTGATCGTGATCCACAAGGGCCGGAAAATCTACGACGGCGCCCTCGACCGCCTCGAGAACGCCGGTGGCGCCCGCAAGAAAATCGTCACCTTCCTCCCCGCCGCGACCGCCAGTGGCGCCTTCCCCGACACGTGGCGTTCGCGGCACGGCGAGACAAAGCGCACCGACGACGGGAAGTTCACGCTCACCGTCCCCGGCGAAAACATCGTCGCCGTCTCGCAGGAAATCCTCAGCACCGGCCCCGTGGCCGACATCACGATCGAGGACATTCCGCTCGAAGACGTGATCGCGGAACTCTTCACCAGCCAGTCCTAGCGCAGCGACACGAAAGAAACGTGACGTTGCGAGGCTTGGTAGCTGCACGCGCCAGCGAGTGGTTGGCACAAGCGGTCCACTCGCTGGCGCTCGCGGCTACCTGTCACGAAACCTCCGGGCTGCGACACTAGGTTTAACAGTCGCCCCCCCTCACCCGAAGCTGACCACCGTTTTCAGAGGCAAAGTAACCTACTGAGGCTAGCACAATTGAGTGACACGCGGTGGTTCGGGGAGCGCCCGCGTCCCGCGGGCCGTCCTCGGCGTCTCGCCGAGGATTTCGGAGGTGTCGGCGAGACGCCGGCACCAGCACCCGAGACGGGTGCGCTCCCCGAACCACCGAAC
>JACRKC010000094.1 GCA_016235555.1 Verrucomicrobiota bacterium | reverse complement strand
CCGGCTTCAACGGGGCCGCGCCACGGGGGGCGCGGAAATAAGATGCCGCCGGACTCGGCGACGCACTCCTCGAGGCTTCAACGGGGCCGCGCCACGGGGGGCGCGGAAATTCCGGGTCTGCTCGTCCATGTCGCTGCTGCTTTGTCAAGCTTCAACGGGGCCGCGCCACGGGGGGCGCGGAAATGGCGCGGCTGGGAAGCGAAAGGAATCCTCGAATGGCTTCAACGGGGCCGCGCCACGGGGGGCGCGGAAATCAGTCCGGCCAGTTGCGCGCCTCGTCGCACAGCAAGCTTCAACGGGGCCGCGCCACGGGGGGCGCGGAAATGACGCGATCCGACGGATCGGCCTCTGCTCCTGCGGCTAGCTTCAACGGGGCCGCGCCACGGGGGGCGCGGAAATGCGGTGACGACGATTTCGCCAGCATCGGCGACAGCAAGCTTCAACGGGGCCGCGCCACGGGGGGCGCGGAAATAGGTGCTTGGTAAGTGGTTGTTGGCGAGAAGCAATTCCAGAAAGGTGCGAGCGGGCTGCATACATTCACGACAAGGATTCCGCCGCAAGCGCGTCCTTGTCGTAAACTATTGTGTTTGAACGTGCGAGCGGTCACCGGGGTATTCGCATCACTCCACCGCTCGCGCAGTAATTTCAAAGAACAGAGGTGGTCTGGGTGCGATGACGTCGATACCGATTTTCTACGCCACATAACAGGGTGGATCGACCCGAATGTAACTCTGACCGAGGGCCGTGATGATACGTTCACCCCGGCTCTCCGATGGGCCAAGCGCAATAAACAACACCTGGTCTTCGTCCGAACTGATGAGACCGCGCAGCCGGCTTTCGAAATCGATCTTCTCCGCGGCAGTCAGGTCGCATTCAAAGACCGACAGTTGCAGGTGCATCCCGTAATCCTTGCAGGCCCTGAAAACCTTCCGCAGCCGCTTCGGATTACTAATGTCGTAGGTGACGATGTAGTTTGTCCGGCTCATGGTTCGTTGGAGGAGGTCGCAAAACCGTGCTGCACTAACGCGTGGTGAATGGCAGATAGCGTTCGATCTCGCCGGTGAGGGTGCGCGCCAGCAGGCGAAACTGCAATTCGATCGCCCGCCGGTAGCTCACCTTGTAGTCAAATAGCGGATGCGTGACGGTGTCGCTCATCCGCTTTTCGTAGGCCAGAAAAAATCGTTTGCGACCGCTCGGCGTGAGATTGACCGCCTCCCCAGCCTGCACGAAGTCGGACGGCGACAGCATACGATTGTTGATCGCCGTGAGCACGGCGGAGTCGGCAATCAAGGGCCGAAACTCCTCCATCATATCGAGCGCCAACGCGGGTCGCCCGAAACGGGGCTGATGATACAAGCCGATATAAGGATCGAATCCGACGGCCAATGCTGCGACGGTGCAATCCCGCGCCAGCAGGCTGTAGCCGAGCGAAAGCAGCGCGTTGACGGGATCGCGCGGCGGCCGACGGTTGCGGGTTTTGAAGTCGAAGTTGAAAGCCGCTTGTGCGGCTTGAATCCGCGCGTCCGGCTCTTCCTCGAGCCCCGGAATCTCGTCGTTCTCGTCCTCTCCTTTGATCATGCCGCCGAAATTTCGAAAATACACCAGAGCCGCCGCGCCTTCGATTCCGAGCAATGCCGCCTGGTTGGGCGCCGACAGTGCCGCCGACGCCGCGTGTTTCAATGCCAGCAAGGCACGCTGAGGCGGCTCGATGTGGTTGCGCATGAGCAGCGTTCGCTGATTGCGGATTTTCCCGTAAACAAACAGTCGCGCGAGCGGCAGCGACTGTCCCGCATCAGCAGCGCGGGCGAATTGACGAATACGGGTGAAGACGTTGGACAAGCCGTGGCCGCGCGTGATGCCGTAGAACCACCCGCCCATCGAAAAATAAGAGATAGGCACCTCGCAGTCACAGAGCGTCTGAATCAGCGCCGTCGAAATCTGCGCAGCCCCGAAGACCGCGAGGTGATGCAGGTCTTTGATGCGCACCTCCGTGAGCGTCTCGCCTTTTTCTTTGACGACCACCGTCTCGCCTTTCTTCGCCAGGACCACGCCGGGCGTATTGACGTAGAGCACCTTCGTATCGACGTCCGGCGCGATCAAGCGCCGCACCTCGCCTTCGGCGGCGGCTCGGGGAAAGCGCGGCTCAGGCAGGGACTCCCACGCCGGATCCTCGCTCCCGAGCGCATCCGCCAACAGCGCGACCTTTTCCTCATCGATCGTTCCCGTCGCATCGATCACCAATCCCGGCAGCGCCAATTGCGATTCCGGCGGAGGCAACTCGGCGTCCGGCGAAGCCACTTGCATGAGTTTTGTCTCGTCCGGGAGGCAAACGGGAGCCAGCGAACACCGCGGGCATTTCGGGGAATGATCTAGTGGTGGCGGAATCGGGCCGGCGGAACACGACCGGGCCGCAGCGATGCCGCGGCGAATCCACGCCTCGTCCTCCTCGGTCATCGTGAATCGCACCCGCTGACGGGTCTGCCGATAGAACACTACGCCCTCGTTGCAGGTGTAGCCGTTTTCGCGCAGCAGCAGCATCTGCAGGCCGAGTTGCATCCGGTCGGCGTCCCAGAGCGCGCGCCCGTCGTCGTTTTCCCTCGGTGCTCCCGTCTTGTATTCCACCGGACAGACGGCGCGCACGACCGGCCCGGCCGCGACGGACTGGCCTCCGTCTAATGTAACCTCGATCAAGTCCAGCTTGGCCACCACGCCCAAGGTCTGGGAGCCGAGCATGACCGAACGGGCATGGATGACTTCAGCCTCGACGTTGGCCAGCGGCTCGGAAGCGGCGGGCGGAGCGTCTGAACCATCTCCTTCGGTCGATTCCGACTGATTTTCCGATTTCGACGCATCGTCATCGGCCTTCTTCCGGTTTTTCGGCAATTCGCCCCGGCCCGAATCGACTCGCGAGTGCTCGGATGCGCCGCGTTTGGTATCGGCATTGTGCAGGAACACGCCCTCGACGTGCTCGTAGTAGAAAAGGCGTGGGCAATAAACGAACTCATTGAGCATCCGCGCGGGCAACAGATCAGCCGTGGGGTCGGAAGACTGTTTGGCGGTGGACATAGGAAACTCAGCTCACCGACACGAAAAACCCGAAGCCGAAGTGGTTCATACCGCAGTCGCCGGGCTGAAGTTGGTGAACTTGCCGTTTCGCAGACGATGGCAGGAAAAGACGGCAGCAACGCCACGAGAGCGGAGTTCGCGAGTGCTCGATTCATCGCCTGTCGAAGCCATAGATGCGTGAGTGAGAAGCGAGCTGACTGAGTTGGCGCTCAACGGCGATACCCACAGCGGCCAACGAAAGCGCGGCGCCTCCTCGGTGTCTGCCCAGCAGGCTGTGGCGGAGCCGCGCGAGATCGGGGCGCAGGGAAAGAAGGCGAGCGCGACGTAGCCGAGGAGATTCGCCATCCAGACGGTGGTGCTTTTGTTGTCTGTGGCGGTCGGGTCGCGATCCATGAGCGCATAGCGGCGGTCGTCGAGCGGATCCCAACGCATAGTGAGTTTCTCGTCGGCGTAGCTCCACGGAGTGATGAGCGCCTCCCGGAGTTTCGTCTCACTCGTTTTGGCCATGAGTTCTCGGGCGGTGTCGAGAAACCATTGATGGCCCGCACCACCAAGAAAAGAAAACGGCGTCGATTCGATTTTCTCCTCATCGCTGCAGCTCAGTTCGCCACCAAACGACGCCAGCATATCCAGTGTCGCTCTGCTGGTGATGCGCGCAGTTTGGATCATCGTCCGCGCGTGACGGCGGAATTCTTCAATAGTGCAATCGGGGCGCTGGCCTAGTGCGAGTTCGGCGGATGGGACTGACTCCGGCAGTGCCGCTAAAAACTCCTCACGCGCTGCTGTGAATGCTTGTTCATAAGGCACGATGACCTTTTCCCGTGCCGTGTCCCGCTCCTTTCCACGAGGAAGGTTAAGTCCTTTGAAGGCGGCGACTGCTTCCTTGAGCCGTGTCTTCGCAGAGTCGAAACGCTCTTGTGCAGCCTCGCGCACCTTCACTTTCTCAGCATCAACCGGCTTGCCGCACAGGCGGGTTGCGAGGCGCTGCAGGACATCTTGATATTTCTCGTCTTCGCCTCCCTGCAAGTTTGGAGAGTAGAGATACGGCACCCATCGGGCACGGGCGTGCCAGCCGAGTTTGATGGTCGGGTCGGTTTCCGAGAGCACTCGGAGAGTGCCGAGAGCGGCGAGGAAGCCGAGCGGGTTGGCGCCGTCGAGCGCGGGCAAGTCGAGTTGGTGGATAGTCTCGCTCATGTCTGCTGAGGCTTCTTGAAATCCGAAGCGGAATGCTCGCTGGCATACCAGTCGGCGAGGCGGAGGATGGCTTCGCGGTAGGCGAGGCCCCACCAACCGTGGCGGCGGGTGAGGAACCAGAAGCGGTCGGCGATGCCGGAGTCCAGGCGGTGCGGTGCAGTGAGGGCGCGGCGTTCTTCGGCAGAGAGATTCAGTTTTCCGACGCCGAGTTCGCCTTCGATGGCAGGCAGTTTTTCGTCTTCGCAGACAGGTGCAAACGGGCGGGCGTGGCCGTGGTGGCTGACGATGAGGTGGAGCAGGAGTTCGAAGTCTCCCGGTGGCAGCTCGGTCTTGTAGAAGCGGCCAGCGAGTTGCGCAGAAAGCATTTCGTGACGGAAATGTTCGGGCAGCCCAGCGGCTTCACGAACGGCTTTGTCCTGCTCGCGGGAGCGTGGCTTGTCGGGCGATTTTGCGAGCGGTTGCGTCCCGTCACCCGCCGCTGCGCCGCCGCGGAGCATGTCTTGGAAGCGCGGGTCGAGCTTGCCCGCGTCGTGCCAGTCGCCGGCGGCCTTCGTCAGAGAGGCGGCGTCAGCGCCGAGGCAGGCGCGGGCAAGTTTTACTGCGGCCGTCGCGACTTGCACGCAGTGTGCGGCAAGCGGGACTTCTTCGGGCGCTTCGCTGCGGGCATCGTCCTCGTCGGCGAAGTAGTCGGGTTCATCCGCGTTGGGTTTCTGCTTTTTCGCACGAAGAATTATCCCGCCACCGGGGTGGCGGGCGATGTCGCGGACGCGGTAATCCTGCGTGGCGGCGAAAAGGTCGCGCAGCCAGTCGGGCAAATCAGGTGCCGTTTCGCTTACTGGCTTCCATTCGAGCACGGCGGCGATGGCTTCATCCATTTCTCCCCGCAACGGTTCGCTGTTTTCCAACAGCTCCAGCAATTCATGCAGCGGCGGGCAGTCTTTGCGCCACGGATCGAGGGTGTCGGCGTTGATGCGCAGGGCGGGCGTTTTTCCGGCGCGTTGCAGGGCGAGTTCCCACACGTCCACTTTCCCCGCGCCGAGGCCTTGCTCCAACACCTGCCCGAGTTTTCGCACTTCGGCCAAGCCGTCGCCGTCGCGCGGCGCGGGGAGGAGGATGACGCTGTTTGGGGAAATTGCGGCGGGGTCGCGGGAGACTTGGGATTTCTCGCGCCCACCGCAGAGGAGGAATCTGGAAACAGGGCGTTTCGTTTTGTCCGCTTTCGCGCCGTGCCTCTCGCCCGCTACCTCCTCGCGCTCGCCTTCCACGTCGCCGGTGGTGTCGGTGCTGGCGTGATTTTCGAGCCACTTGCGGAAGCGGTGGAGCGGCACGGAGAACATCTCGCCCGAGACGGGCGGGCAGAGGCTGGCGATTTCCGACCAATCACTGTCATCGTGCGGGTCAAAGTCGCATCGGAAGGCGACGCGCACCTCGGCGGCGGTGCGGTTTTTGCCGTGGAGGAAGATGCCGATGTCCGGGTCGGGGTGCGGGCGCGGTGCCGTCTGGCAGAGCAGATCGAGATGGGCGGGGAGCAAAATCGGCGCATCGGGTGACGGGGCGAGCATTTTGCGGAGGTCTTCGGAATCCGGCGGCGGCAGGAGCGCGCGCAGGGACTCAAAGCCGAAGTTGACGGTGGGTTCTTCGACCGTCTTTTTGCCTTCGGTGCGGCTTTCGGGCTTTGCTTTTCCCCAAAGGAACTCCCACGTCGCTTTCAGCGCATCGCCGTAAATCGGGTCGCTTTCCTTCATGGCCGACTCGGTGGCGAAGATGGTGGCGTGCGAGGTCTCCGGCTGGCCGAGCCGGGCGAGGCGGCCAAAACGCTGGCGCAACGCATCAAGGCTGGCGCACTCGGTCACAAGCGCATCGAAACTGAAGTCCGCGCCGACTTCGAGGCACTGGGTGCTGACGAGGATGAGCGGGCGTTCGGGATTCCGCTCTGGCGATGAGTGCAGAACCGGATGCAGTTTTTCGCCGACGAGCGCGTCGCGTTCGACGGAGCGGATGCGGCCCGTGAGCAACTCCACGTCGAAAGCGGGCGGCTCGCCGTCTGGGATTTTCTCGCGGGCCTTTGCCTGCAATGTGGCGGCGATTTCCATCGCGCGGGCGACGCGATTGACGATGACGCCGACGCGCATCGTTCCTTTGCGAGCGAAGGACTCGGCAGCGGCGACGATTTTTCCCGCCAGCTTTTCCTCGTCGTTCACTTTTTCCAAAGCTGCGCGCTTCGTTGCCGTGAGCCGGGACTGAAGCACCGGATGATTCAGCGCCTTCGCCCGTTCGCCCTCGTCCGCGGGAAAAACTTCCGGCTTTTTCCCATCGTCCTCTCCCGGCGGTGTCGCGGAGAGCACGGCGACATGGAACGGAGTCGGGTTTTCCACCTCGGACCACTTCGTGGAACGGAAAATCTGCACCGCGCGCAGCGTTTGCAGGAAGGGCTGCGCGCAGTGCGCCTCGTCGAGCAGGATGAGGCTGTCGTTGCCCGCCAGCCCGGCGAATATCGGCGCGGCCAGTGCGCTGTGGCCGTAGCCGCGAAAGAGCAGGCGCGAGCCGAGCTGATCCACCGTGCTGGTGATGATGGCCGCCTGCGAGGGGACGCGCGCCCAACGGTCGTCGCGCAACACGCCGCCGCGCAGGCGACCGACGGCGAGCGGGCGTTCTCGGCGATTGGGCAGGCCGCGCAGTTTCAGCAAGCCTTCCGCGATGGCGCGCACGGCGGCAGGCGCGTTTTCATCCGCCAGTCTGTCGGCGATTTTTTGCGCCCGGTCATACGCCTCATCCACGACGATGCGTCGATCGACGACGAACCAGATGCGGCGCGGCGCGCTGCGCCTCTCAGCGTGGGCTTGCTGTGCCAGCGCCCACACGGCGATGTCGAGGCACGCGGTTTTGCCGCTGGCTGTGGGCAAGTCAATCGCATCGGGCCAGCCCTTCTTGTTGGCCCGGTCAGCGAGAATCTCCTGCCACGGAAACGGGCTTTTCTTTTCCTCGGCCCATAACTCGCAGAAGAACTCTGCGAATGAAGGAAACTCGCTCATACCTCCACCTCCATCGGGCGGCACAGCCCGTAGCCGCGGTAACGCCCTGCACCGATGGTGACCGGGCCGCGCACGGGTTCATCGAAAACTAGAATGGCGTGGGTGTGGCGGCGTTCGCTGCCGTCCTTGCGGCGCAGGCGCGGGAAGGCGTGCGCGGGCGGCGCGCCAAGGTGCGCGGAGACGGGCGTGGGAATGACCGTGCGCGGGCGCGAGAGGCCGATGCGTTCGCAGCCAGCGGAAATCATCGCGGCGACTTCGGCGAGGTAGCCGGCTTTGTCCTTCGCCTTCGGGTGATGGTCGTAGGCAATGGGCGTTACGGTGCTCCACTGCGTCGCGCCTTCAGGATGCCCCGTCCATGTCGCAGGGCGCAGGGTCTCCAGCGGACGGGCCATCGTGGAAGGCGCAAGTTTCCACACGCCGAGGCGGCCGAGTTTCAAACCCTCTTCGCAAACTCTAGCCGCTACGCGGAGCACATTTCTTCGCACGTCCGTTGGCATCACCGTCTCATCAGGAAAAGCGAGCGCGACGCCGGGCAACTGCCCGGTGGCGTGGAGATGGCCCACGAAGCCGAGGGGCAAAAAAGCGACATGCGCGGTTTGCAGCGGGGATCTGTTCAGTGCGTGGCCGGTGAGCAGCGATTGCGCTCCGGGGCTGAGGTCGTTCGCGTGGCTGGCCAGCGCCTCGCGCCAGCGGTCGGTGAGCGCCAGCGTGCAGGCGAGATCGAGCGAGCGATATGGCCCCTGCACGCGTTCGAGGGTAAAAATGGACAGGTGCGGACTGAAGACGGTGCCCTTTGCTGAAGACTGGTCGGTAATCTCCTCCGTTCTCGCATAGCTGGCATAGGTCGAAATACGCGGCCGATCCTGCCGTGGTTCGCCGAGCGGAAAGTCAGTATCGAGCGATTGCTCAATGGATTCGCGGACCGCTTCCGCTGCATCGAACGCCGCTTTCGCAATCTTGGCCGCATCCTTCGCCGCCTTCTGCGCGCTCTTGTCGGCACTGGCCGCCTTCGCTGCTTTCGCTTCTGCCTGCGCGTCGTCGCTGCGCTTTTTGGCGACTGCCTCCGCGGCGAACGCCTCGGCCTCGCTGATTTTCAACTCGCAGTATCGCGCCACTGCTTCGCCGTTGAAGCTGGCGTCGAGAACATCCTTCAGCGTCCCCTCTCGCGGCACGCGAAACCGCTCCGTTCCGTGCTTCTCATTCTCGACCCAGCATTGCAGCCCGTCGGAGATGGAATCCGCCACCCACATCTGCACGAGCGAACTCGAGTGCCCGACGCGCGTGACCTTACCGCACAAGGCCGCCAGCGCATCGCGCACCGGCTGCAGCGGCTCGGCCGCAGGCCAGTGGAGCATCACCGTGTCGCTGGCGAGCGAGGCGCGGGCGAACACGCGATCAATGCGATGACGCGTGAGCGGCAGCGAGTGCATCTGCGTCTTCGCCGGGCCGGCCTTGTCGTTCACCGGCACATATTGCGTCACCACGCGGCAAGGCTCGGCGTCGGGGGCGTGGATTTCTGGCGCAGACTGCTTTTCCAGCCATTCCAGCGCCGCGCGTTCCGTCGCCACCGCGCCGGTCTGGTAATGCGCCGCCACCATCGCCATGAACACGCGGGCCGGATGCGGCGGCCACTCGACGCGCCCATGCTCGCCGTGCGAGCCGACGGCGACGCCTTGCAGGTAGCGGATGCCGAGGGTGAGCATGTTACTTCGCGTCGTTGCCTTCGTCTTTCGTGGCTTCGAGTTGGCTCAGCCTGACGAGTTCGGCGAGTTTCGGCTGCGGGAAAAGCGGGATAGCTGCTTCCTCCCATTCAAGCTTCGCCTTCTCTGCGGCGACGACTGCGGCTTGGAGCAAAGCAATCGCTTCATCGCTGCTCAGCGAGAACGTCTCCGGTTTGTCGCCCGGTTTCGCCAGCAACTCCCAAATCATGGCATCCTCCGGCCAAATCAGACAACGCGAGCGAAGAGCTAGTCCCGACTCGAAAGCGAGCGTTGCCGCACAAAGGCCAAGTGCGGCCAAGACCGTGCGGCCAGCCATATCAACTTCCGAAGTCGGCGCGCCGTTAGTGGGGAAACAGAGTCTCCGCAGAACGATGAGCGAGAGCGTCGTCACTTGCTCAGCATATTCGATTGTGGTTCCGGCGTTGTCGGAGTCGAACGGAACGCTCCCGTGATTGATGGACGAGGGCGCATCGACACCTTTTGTCTTCGGTTCCGCAATGCTCCAAGACTTGTCCGCAGCCCTCAGTATGGGAACGGCCTTGCGGATTTCCAGCGGGTCGCGTCGAACGCCTCGAGCCTTGTGCGTTTCTTGAACCGTCGCTCCCACGCCGACGACCTCCGACACCATCGCGCGCTCGAACTTCGCGCCCAGACCACCTTTCGGCCCCGTGGAATCCCACATGCCGAAAATCAGCGCCGTGGGGCAAAGCTGGTAGAGCGCAGTCGCGTTGCGTTGGCTGACGGTGTTTAGCGCCTTCCCTTTTTCCGACTTCCGAAACGGCGTGCCGTCCTGCGTCTGGCTGTCGCGCAGGATGGCGTCCGCGAGGCGATGCGGCACTTGCAGGCTGGTGATGGTGCCCACGTCATCAATGAACTTCTCGTCGGCTGACTTGCTGCCCGTCGGCGACCACGCGGAGAAGTCCACTTTCAGCACCGGAATCGCGATGCGCCCGCCATCGATCGCCTCCTGCAACGCCTGCTCCATGCGGTTCGCCTGCGACTGCACGGTGTCGAGCACTACGCAGGTTTTCGGTTCGGGCAGTATCTTGCCGTCTTCGCCGACGACGCGGCGTTGTTCCACTGCATAGACCGCCCCGGCGAAGGTGGGCGGAAAGACTTTGTCGCCAGGACCACCAGCAGGTTGAAGACGACGGCGGCATCGAAATGCAGCGGAGCTGCGGACAGCAGACTGGAGGGTAGCGAGATCGAGTGTTTTACTCATGAGGTTAACGGTGTTGATGTGGAGTTCGAAAGAGATGTGAGCACGATGGCCGCAGTTTTTCCGAGGCCGTGGGGATCGAGATGAGCTGCGACTCGCAGCTTATGCCGTCATTTTCGCCTGCGAGCCGGCGCTGATAGTCGTAGGGTGCGTTGTCCGTGACGCTTTCGAAGAATAGCTTAAACGATGGCATGAGAAATTCAGCGACTGCCGTGGCGGAAATCGAAGTTGCGATCGGAGTGAACACGCGCAGCGGATGAGGTGTTTCCACGGCGCATGGCGCAGCCGAGCGCGGGGTGGTCAAGGTCGAGACGGAGTTGGTAGCGCGGAGGCATGGGGAAGCCGCAGGATGCGAATCCTAGACCTACCGTGGGCGGTGCCAATCGCATTAGTGCATTCGAGAATCGATGCGGGCAAACGTCTCTCTATTATATAGAGGCGGCGCGGCGGCTGGCGCTCACCGAAAATCTATGTCGCCATTGGCAATGGCCAAGCGGGGCCGGGAGCGGTCGGTGGGGAGCGCAGCGAGCCACCGTCCGCGACGGACTCCCGCCCGCGAACGGCCCAGCCGTCGCTCGGGTTGCGAGGCGCACGGGCCAACGAGCCCGTGACGCCGAGCAAGCCCGAGTGTCGGCGACCGTGGCCGCTGAAAAAATAGTTCAATCGAACAAAGTTTCGGCTCCCGTAATTTTCGCGCGCACGCGGCTGAACTGCAAAATTTCCTCCATCGTGGCGCCCTTGTCCCGGAACTGATAAAACAAGCCCTCGCCCAGCAAACAATAACTCCACTCCCGTTCGCCGCGCTGCGGTGGCGGCAGGCTGTTCACCCGTTCACACCACGCAACGGCCGCCCGTTGCTTTCTTACCACATCCGCTTGCGTGAGCATACCCTGCGCTTTCGTTTCGGTGAGATAGATTCCCGTGCCTGTCCGCACCAAAAAATCCGGCGAGTAAAACCCGGGCAGGCCGCTTTCCTTGACGTAGCGCAGGCGCATGAAGAGGTGCTTTTGCTCATTCACTTTGCAGAACGCTTCCACCGTCGCATCGAGATTGGCTCTCTCGATGAATGCCTTTTCAAATCCACCGTTCCGCGACGGAAACGGCAACCGTTCATAGATGCACTTGGGCGTGATGATGGAAAAGGCCTCGCGCACGTTCAGCTTTGCCACTTCCGACAACCGCCGCGGCATCACCTCCGCCGGTGCCGTCGTTTCCGTCGTCGTGAGTTCGGGCAGTTTGCGCCCAAACTCGCGGATGATGTGGTTTGCCACGGGATCGAGCTTCAACAACCGCCAGCTCTCGTCTTCCTGCGGATTGAAGTCCCCGTCGAACAGCCGCTGGCGAATAAACTCATCCACCCAACCGGCCAGCACCGGCAGGTTCACTTGCAGGTAGGGAAACTCGCTGATGTTGGCGAAGACGTTGCTGCTGCCCGTGACCGGCGCGCTCAGGCTCTCCGCAATCCGTCGCGCCATCCGACTGAGAAAATCATTATAGCCCGTCGCGGTCATGATGCCGCCGTCCACGCGGTAGTCGCCGAATTGCGTGCCCGTTTGCACATCGTGCGAGCGGAACACGTCGCCCTGGCCGATCTCCTTTCGCAGCATCGCCAGCGGCATCGGAAATATTTCCAGCGTCATCACGTCGAGCGATCGTTGCACCAGCTCCTCGTCCTGCTCGCGCAACACCACCGGCACCGCAAAATCAAAATCCTCGTAACCCTCGCGCAGTCCAACTGGGATCAGATCGCCGGTGCTGCGCTCCGCTCCGTCCTTCATCGCGCCCCACGCAAACTCGTAGCCTTCGCTCCGCAACTGCTCGTAGAACTCCGCGAACGCCGGGTGCTCCACCACACTCAGCACGTCGATCATGCTCTGCGGTTCCTGTCCGTTGCGGATGCGTTCGCGGTTCTCGCGCTTCTGGTCCTCAAATTCGTTTCCGCGCCACATCAGGCGCAGTCCACGCCCCACGGTTTGCTCCAACAGGATTTTCGCCCCGGTCGTCCGCAGCGGCACGATGACGCAGATGTTGTTCACGTCGAAACCCTCGCGTAGCATCAGCACACTGATGACGACGCGCGGTTTCGCGTGTGCGTCCATGTCGAAAAGCCGCTCGCGGAGGACGCCCCAATCGTCTTCGGATAATTCGCCACGGCGGTTCGAGTCCACGCGCAGGATTTCCTCGGTGCTCAGGCCGAGGTCGTGCAAAAACGTTTCGACCAGCGGCGTCACGCTCGTGTCTTCGCAGACCACGAGCATTTTGGGACACCGCGTCGGATCGAGCGCCGCGAAATCAGCCTCCAACTTGATCAACTTCGCCAAACCCGCGCGCAACATGACACGCTGACCTTCCGCCAGCACGGGGTTGCCGTGCTCGTCGCGGTCGGCCTTGAACTGCAACTCCTCGTTCGACAGCGCGCCGAGTTCGCGCCGCTTGTCGAGCACGAGAGATTTAACCAGTCCCGCTCGCATCGCCGCACGCAAATCGAAATCTGCGATGATGTGCGAAAAGAAGACCGCCTTGGCCTGCTTCCCGGCGCCGACCTGGTTATAGGGCGTCGCCGAAAAATCCACCTGCACGAATCGCCGCCCCTTCGTCTCGGCGATCAGCCGCAAACTACGCTGCCACTCGACTTCCGTGATCTCGCCCTCGCTGCGCACCTCGTGAATGTGATGCGCCTCGTCGTTGAACACGAGCAGCCCCGGGAGCTTGCGCAAATAGTGCAGCACGCTCCCGCGCTCGAACCTCCGATTCAGCACCTCCAGCGAATTGCCCGCGCTGGTCCCCGGTGACAGCGGCAGCACCGCCGTCGCGACTTCCTTCGAATCGGGTGCGACGCCTGGCGTTTCCACGTCGGTCTCGGGCTCGATTTCTTCGCCCGCGTCCGCCAGCGCGTGCCAGTTGCAGATGCCGATCAATCCTCCGGCGGTGACTTTTCTCCCCAGTTCTTCTTTGGGGCACACGTTGCCCTGCACGAAGCGAAACACCTCTTCGCGGTAGGCGTCCGGCACGAACAAGTCGGCGTTTTTCGCCAAATCCGACGTTTCCCAATCCGGTTTCCCGCTGCGCACCTTGCCGCAAAAAGCGTCGAGCAATCGCTGGTAAACAATCAGCCCGGGCGCGACGATCAGGAAGTTTTTCGTGAACCGCGCATCGTCCGGTGTCCGCGCCGCGTTGAGCAGTTGCCAGTAGAGCAGCGCCTGCAGGACCCACGTCTTGCCCGTGCCGGTGGCCATCTTGAGACAATACTTCGGATGCCCGCTGCGCATCACGTCCTCCATCCGCCGCGCCGTCAGCATGTCCTCGGCGGCGAGTTGCTGGTAGAGATCGACGAGCTTGGCCGGCTGCAACACCTCATGCGCGTAGATCGTGTGCAGAATCGCTTGCCGCTGGCCGTCGTGAAAATTGATCGCGCGCGCATCCATGCAGTCCTGCTGAAACCACCAGCGCAGCAGGTCCGCCGTGACCGGCGTGACTTTTTCCAGAATCGGTGCGCTGCCCGATTCCAGTCCGCCGCATTCGGCCAGAATCACGGGATGCAACGCACGCACGAGCGGCGAGGGCGAGCTAATGGTGCCGGTCATGGCGAAACGTCCTTTATCACCTCGGCCTCGAAGCCGAATACGTCCACCACCCGCACGCACACGCGGCGCGCGCCGGACTTCACTGGCAGTCCGCTCAACTGCGCCTTCTTCACCACGTGCAACGGGTCGTGATCGTCATCGTCGCCGGTGTTACCGCGGTAGTCCTGCCACACGGAGCGGAACACTTCGCCGTCGTAGTCCGGGTCCACACTCCAATACTCCACGAGCGCGAGCGGGTCGCGGTCGGACACCGCGCGTAGTCGCTCTTTGTCTTTCGCCTCCAAGTTGAGTGCGTCGGGCGAAAGCAGCACGTAGTTATCGAGTTCCACCGTGAGCGCTTCCCCGCTGGGCAGCGTCTTCCGCCCGATGGGTTTTATTGTCACGTATTGGAGTGAGGAGAAACGCACCACCTCCGCCGTGAGTTTCTCGCCTTTCTTTTTGAGTTGGTCGAGCAGGTCGGGCGGGATGACGAGCACCTCCAGCTTGGCATCGTTCAGCCCGGCGATGACGTGACCGATGTCCGCCGTGAAATTCCAACCGAGCACAACGACCTTGTCCCAACCGCCGAGATGCGAAGCCCGCAACTCCTGCGCCCGTTTGAGTGTGGCCAGCCCGGTGAGCTTCTGCGGCGAATCCACGACGACGAGCGTGCGCGGCGCGACTTTACCGAGGTTGCGGCTCGGATTATCCTCCGACGCGAGCGGCAGCGCGCCATAAAGTTTGAGGACGATCCCGGCCAGATCACCCACGCGAAACTTTTTGCCGAGCGTGGAGCGTGCCGCCTCCACCTGGTAGTCGCCGATGGCTTGGTAGAAAAACGGCTGCGCGTTCTGGTCGATGAGCCGCTTCCGCATGATCATGCACGCCGGCTTGCCGAGATCGGAGGTGACCCAGCGGCGACCGAGCCGCTCCGCCACCGCCGCCGTTGTGCCGGAGCCGCCGAAGAAATCAGCGACGATGGAGCCCTCGTTTGAAGACGCCTTGATCACTCGCTCCAACAATGACTCTGGCTTCTGGGTTGAGTAGTCGAGGCGTTCGTCCGCCATCATATTGATTCGCTTGATGTCGTCCCAGACATCGCTGATGGGTTCGCCTTCCTGCTCGTCAAGGTAACGCTTGAACTCTGGCTTTCCCGACTTGGTGAGAACGAAACGCCCCTGCGCCCAGAACGCATCAACTTTGTCCTGCGTCCAACGCCAGTGACGTCCTGCTGGTGGAGCAACCAACCGATCTCCAAACCTGCGCGGCGGACCATTGCCCGCGCCGGTTGCGTCCTCTTTCCAGTAGCGGCGTCCGTCAGGTTCTCTGAATCGAAAGTAGCGATCTATGTATTCCTGAGTGTATGGCCGATACTGCGGGTTCCAGATGTAGTTTTCGCCTTTCGTGTATAAAAAGAGCGAGTCATGAACTGCACCAAATTTCTTCGCATCGCTGTGTGACGTGCTTCGTCGCCAGATGACTTCGTTTCGGAAACTATCGCGGCCCCAAATCTCATCTAAAGCAATTTTCACATGATGCGCGACGTGCCAATCGAGGTGAACGTAAAGTGAACCCTGGTCTGAGAGCAGTTCACGTAAGAGGCAGAGGCGCGGGACAATCATCGCGAGATAGCTCGCCGTGCCGTCGGCCCAAGTGTCGGAGTAGGCGAATTGCTCGATCACCGTCGGCTTCTGCTCCACGTCGCCGCCGGGCAGCGTAATCTTCGTCCGGTAGTCCGCCTTCGAGTCAAACGGTGGATCAATGTAAATGAGGTCGATTTTCCCGCGCAGCGACGGCGCGTGCTCGTCGCCCGCCAGCAGCGCCGCCATCGCCAGCAGATTGTCACCGTAAATCAGCCGGTTCATCCATCCGCTCACACCAGCACCCGGCGCGTGCAAAGCTAGATTTTTTTCGGCGGTATCCCTGGCCGGGATGACCAGCTCGCGGGTTTGCAGCCCGATGCGGCTGCGGCCGTCGAGACCTTCAAGGATCTGCTCCGCCCGGCGCTTTCCGGCGCGGACGATTTCGGGAAGTTGTTCGAGTAACGAACGCGACTTCCCCGGTAATGGGGTTTCGGACATGGGCATGAACGCTCGCGCGACGTTCAGCCCCTGTGCGGGATGGCTTTTGCTCTTGTGGAAACTCTTACCGAGGTGCCTGCGAAAAAACACAGAGGGGACGTGCCTACACACGCCCCTAGACAGGCACCTTGGAGAGCCCCACAAGAGCGCTTTCGACACGCCCCCAGTCGGGGGCGTGCGTCGAGCGCCGTCTTGTTGTCGAAATTTCCAAGGTTTCGTCTAGGACAGCAGCCGAAGCTACGCGAAATGATTTTTGACTATGAAATGAGTGTGAGTGCGGAAGAAAAAATTAGGTGAAGTGAGCGCACTGACGTTAGGGCCGTGGCCGACGACGACGCAAGCCAGCCTTTCCCGGAAAGGCTGGCTTTGACGACGCAGCAGGCTGTTTCTCGCAGCCCAGCGGTCAATGGGGCCGAAAATACACGACCAAAACCGTGAGCAGGGCGCCAATCACGCCGCACGCGATACACGGCCACAGTCGATTCTCGAGTGAGACGCGCGCGACCCAGTTCTGCGCCTTGGTGGCTGCGGCGTGGTGCTCCTTCGTGGCCGTTTGAAATTCACTGCACGCGGCCTGAAGCCGAGCAGCACACTGGTTCGCGGTTTCCTCGAAACGCTTTGCGGTTCGGTCGAGTGACTGCGCTGTCTGCTGCTCCTTGTTCTGCCACGCAGCGATGTTTTGCTCCAAGAGTTTTTGGTGCGCGGAAAATAGAGTGCGCACGTCAGCCGTGGCGTTCGTCGTGGCCGTCTCGTGCTTCGCGCAAAGCCGGGTGAATTCAGCGAAGAGTTTCTCGCGTTCGGTCACGAGAGCATCCGGCACCTGCCGGGCGATGCAGGTGAAGAGCGCCATACCTTCGGCGAGGACCAGTAACTCGTCCTTCGGGTTGAGCGTGCGCAGGTTCGCGACGTAGCGGAAATACGAAGCGCGCTGCTCCGCCGGCAGGTAGGAGCCGATGCGATCGAAGACCGAATCCGGGAAGCGGTTGGGCTCGGTCACGGGATAAGCAGGCGCTGGGCGGAATCCAAGGCCGCATCGATCTGGGTGGCGTAGGCTTGGGCTCGGATGCGGGCGGTGCCGCCGTTGAGGAGCGGGCCGCGGCGGCCCGCATCGGCGGTCATCATTTGCGCGGGTGTCAGTCCGCGATTGTCGAGTTCGGTCTGGATTTCGCGAGCGCGAGCGCGTAGATAAATCACCGCCGGCTGCGCCGTTGCCATGAACGCGCGACCGGCCTCAGTGTCGTCGAAATAGCCGAAATCGTCGCCCGCGACGTGGTTTTTCACCACGAGATAGCGGACGCGGTCACGCAACGCCGCCGACCAGGTGAAAAGCGTTTCGACGCTGCTTGCGGCACTCGTGATGGTCGCGACCGCCGTGAACTGAAAGCCTTCCGCCGCGAGCCCGTCGAACATAGTATCGATCCACTCGAAAGTGTCGCGGCCGGACCCCGCCGCGAGATCGGCGAGTGCCACCGGCGTCTCGGCGGCGAGCATGGTGTCAACAAACCGGTCGAGTCCACGCTCTGCGCGGATGTCGAGTTTGGTGGCGTCGGGGAAGAAGTGGCTCAGAGAGCCGCGCTGTTTGTTCTCGGTGTCGCAGTCGAAGAGCGTCGCAGCGATGCTGCGGGCGGCGTAGTAATCGGCGATGGCGGTGGCGACGGTCGTTTTGCCAACACCGCCTTTGCCGCCGCAGGAAAAGATGATGAGTTTGGAAGGTTTGGTTGTGGTCATGGCGATGGAGGTAGTTTTTCGAGCGGTTTGGTGGGATCGTGGAAAATCCAACTGGCGGGCGCGCTGGCCTCGACCGGCGGTCGGACGTGTTTCGCTGGCGCTGGTGGCTGCGGTGACGCAGCGGCTGTGCGTGTCGGATCCGATGCGAGCAATGCGATCGCGGAGCGCCGCCGGGAACGCACTTTCACGAAGGCGAAGATGGTCGAGGGCGCGGCCGACAGGCCGAAGCGCGTGCGCAATTCGGCGGCGATGTGCGGATAGCTCATCTCCCGTGCGCGGCACTCGCGGATGAAATCCAAGTGCGGACGTAGCTTCGATTGAAACGGCTTTGGGGTCATCGGGCGTGCGAGGTGATTCGAGCAGGTTCGAGGTTATTCGAGGACGCCGCGGTCATCGCGCGGCCTCCTCGAACGAGGCTCGGATGAAGCTCGAATGGCTTTGCCGCGGAGCGGCACGTCGGCCCAACGCCCAAAATGGCGTTAGGGATATTGCGTCTCTTCTTCTCATGATTGGGATTTTCGTGATGTTTCTGACCGATTTTTGCTGATGAGATTTTTGTGATTCTTACTCGATGAACTGATTCGTGATTTTGATTTCTGGTGGATGTGTCTTCGGTGAGGATGAGGGTTGGTCAGTGTGCGAGGTTGAGCGTTGTGCTGGTCAGTTTTGTGAGGGCTCGTGTTTCGAGTTGGGTTGAACGTTGATGGTGGTGATAAGAATTTCGTTTGGTCGCATGAGGCTTTGATAACGGGCATCCTTGATTCGGAGGTGCAGCCCTTTGCCGTTGCTCAAAAGCTCCGTTACGCCGTCGAGGTGCTTGCCATGAATCGTCACCTCGTGATCGGTGAGTGTGAGGATCAGTAGCTCGTGCGTGGCCGATGACCGCCATTGCCAGCGGTAGAGCCACGTCAGCGGAAAGCCCTCCGTGGCACCGTCCATCTGGGTCAGCACGAGGCTGCGGTGGCTGTCTTCGCTGGTGCAGCAGCCCGGTTCGTGGGACGAGAGCAAGCGGGGAATATTGGCTTCTCCGATGTCTGGTGACTTGGGTTTAAGCGTCATCGTTGTCGACTGGGAGAATTTTAGAAGCGCATCCGTATCGCGGGCGTAGCGCGCACCGAGTTACGGACGTGCCGTCCGCTGCTGGTGCTGTTTGCGATGGCTTGGCGGGGTTTGAGAATTGGAGGGAGCACGGGAGGAACCACGGTGAATTCCGGGACGCGGACGATAGGCGTGAGCAATTCGCGCACGCGCTCGACGACGCTGCGCACCCAGCGGAGCCGGCGACTGTGGGCAGGCGTCCAGAGGTCGAGGGCCGCTTGACGCGGGCGGTTCGTCGCGGGCAGCGCGTCGAACAAGGCCGTTTTGTCCGGCGTGTAGCCGGTGGCCTGTTGGCGGGCGCGCGAGAACGCCACGTAGGTAGCCTTCGCATCGAGACGCGCGGCGCAGACGATTACTTCGTCGCAGGTGCGACCCTGGGCTTTGTGCGAGGTGACGGCGTAGCCGTGGGCGAAGGCGCCGAAGTCCGCCGGAATCGTCTTTTTGCGACCGGACGCGTCGTGTGCGTGCCACGTCCCCGCCGCATCGCGGACGGCGAGCGTGAGCACCTCGCCGTTGACGAGGCCGGCAGCACGATGGTTCTGGCGGATGAGCACGCGATCACCGGCGGCGAGTTCGATCACCCGAGGCGCGGATGCGGTCCACGCCGTAGCATGGCGACGTGGCGAAACGTCGGCCTCGCGGCGCTGAGCGTCGCGCACGCGAATCCTGCCGCGCGTAACCGAAACGACTTCGACCGTCGTTCCCGCCGGGAGCTGCGCTTCGCGGAGTGGTCGATGCAAGGTGAGCAGATGACCGGGCCGATAGTTCGCGACCGTCTCCGCCTGTGCCTTCGTCCACGCGAGCGGCTCGGCGACGGTGGCTGCTTGGCTTTCGCCGAGCCGGCCGCGTTTTTTTAGCCCGGCTCGCACGGCGTCAGTCAAACGATGAATCTCCTCCCACGTGGGTGCCACGAGGATCACATCGCGCTTCGCCGCGGCGCTTTCGACGTAGTGCTCGGCGGCGCGCTTCACGTAGTCGGCACCGCCCTCTTTGACCCAACCAAGGCGGTCGAGAGCCTCCAACCCGGCGCGGGCTTGACCTTGGGCCATCAATTTTACCGCGCCGCGATACTCGCGCGCCGTCTGACGGCGGATGTCAGTCAACTCGCACGTTTGCAGGCGTGAATGATTTTCGATGATCGACAGAAAATCGCCGGCCTCGACGCCGCTGTGCTGGCGCGAGTCGCCAACGAGGATCAGCCGGGCACCCTGCGCTTTCACGAGCGCGCACAATTCCGCGCCCTGCCGCGTGCTCGCAATGCCGGCTTCATCGACGATCACGGTCGCGCCGAGCAGGCGCGGCCCATGCCTCGCCTCGCCGTTTTGGAGGAAATCCGCCAACGTGGTCGCGGTGGCAAACCCTTCGCCGCGAAGCACGGCCGCTGCAGCCGTGGTGGGCGCGCACGCGATGACTTCGCGATTGGCTGCAACAAGGCCGCGCTGCACTTCCTGCAACGTGAACGTCTTTCCCGCGCCGGCGACGCCGCGTAGCGCGCACACGCGGTCGGTGGACTCGAGCAACGATTGGACCGCGCAGCGCTGGTCGGTGGACAGCCTTTCGCTTGGCTGGAAATCCCGGCGACCCAGCAACCCGCAGGCGTTGCGCCCGCCGTTGACGACGGCGGTGGCCGACAGTTCCTGCGTTAATCCCTCCCGCGTGGCATAGGCGGAGTGAAGGCCATTATCGCCAGACTTCAACGGCACGCAATCGGTGGCATTTCCCTCCGCGAGGGCTTGTTTGACGGCTTCGAGAGAGAGGCCGCCAAGGTTTTGATTGAGGGCCTCGGCGATCACCTCGTGCCCGCGCTGGACACTCGCACGCTCGAACAGGTGGTTGCGCGCTTGCACGAGTGCCGCCGCCTCGCCTGACGCGACGGGTGCGACCGGTCCCCGGCGGCGAGCGGCATCGACCACTGAATCCAGTGCGTGCACCCGTTCTGGCGAAAAATCCGCGCGCTGTCGGTGGCGGACCTCGGCGGTGGTGATTTCGGCGAGTTTGCCGCTACGTGTCTGCGTCGTGATGCCGTGGATCTCCCGAGTCGTGGGTTCGCGGCCGTGTTTTTTCCTGAAAGTGGCAATTTCCGTTTCGATCTGGGCACGCCGTTTCGACGCGATGGCACGGTCCTCCGTATTCACGCCGACGATCTCGAATCCTTCGACCACACCGCGATCGTTGCGTGCGGCCTCGATCTCGTAACCGGCGGCCAGCGTGCCGCGGGCGAGTTCGTTCTGATAGACTTTGCCCGCATAGCGGATCGCCTCGACCATCTCGCGTTCGGTGAGTGCGAACCATTTGTCGGCTTTGGCATCGAAAGTCGCGTTGGCCGTGACGAGATGAGTGTGGAGTTGCGCGTCGAGCGCCCGCGAGGCGTCGTGCTCGAAGCGCGCGGCGCAGAGGTTCCCGGTGATCGCGGTTTGCTCCGACCACGCGGCATCGCCGCCACGCACGCGCCGCGCGGCGAATCGCTCCAGTTCACCGAAAGCAACGGTAACGGCGTCACGATGCGCCTGACGCAATCGCTCGTCGCCGAACGTGACGGCGAGTAACGAGACGCTCTTCGGCGCCGAGCACTGGAAATCCAGAAAGGCGATGCGGCCCGCGCCGTTGCGCGCCGTCAGTTTCCGGCCCGTCAGCGGATGTCGGTTGCAACGCAGTCGCTCGAACGCCTCGTCGTGCACGCCGATGCTGCGACCGTCGAGGCCAAGGCGCCCGGCGCCTTGGCCGATCCATTCACCCGCGACGGACTCCTTTTCGGAATAGTAGTCGTTCGCGGAAAGATGGTTCGCTAGGTAGGTCGAACCGTCGCGCAGTTTTGCCATCGTGAACATGGCGCGAGAATGCACGCGCAGGGACGAGCGACCAAGCAGACCAGAATAACACCCGGCCTGCACCGATGTTAATTCACGAAGCTCGACTAACCTCGAATCACCCCGAAAAGGATCAGTTATCCCAGCGCACTTCGTGAGGTTCGGAAAGCACGCGCCCCAAACCATCGTAGAGCGCGCGAACCGCTGCTTCGCGCACGCCTTCGTCGCGTTTGTAGCCGGGTGCGTGATGGTCGAACCACGCGTTCACGGTGTCGAATTTCACGAACGAACGCTGTTCGAGCACCGGGAAATGAATGTCCTTCAAAAGGCCGAATCTCTCGGCGTTGGCCTCGCGCCAATCCCGCACGAGGGCACCAAGGACGAACTTCTGGCCGGGCCGGGTGGATTCCTTCCGGAGCGTCGGCAGGGCCTGGAGCAGCCGGCAATACGACGGATTCGTTTCCCGGAGAATCGAACGCAGCGACCGGAGAAACAGCATCCACCAAAGATCGAAACGCGCCCGCATGTGGGCGATGGCACCACGAGCCGGAACGTTGGCGAAAAATCCCTCGGGCACGCGGCAAGCCGCCACCGCGTTCCAGTAATTTTCGGCGGCGATCCTAGCCGCCCGGCGAGCTTCGGCCATGACCGGACGCCGAAATTCATCGAGGCGGTGCTCGCAGTGGCGCAGTTCGACCGCGAGACTGGCAGTGCGGTCAGCAGCGCGCACAAATGCGATCGAGTAGCCGCCACGCGTCGCCTCCAGTGTGTCTTTCGCTGCTAGGTAGGCCGCGCCGCCAGTCCGCCGGTAGACTCCTTCGATAGCCGCGATGATCCTCGTTTCGGCTTCCGCCTCGCGCAAGTCGATCGCCCGAAGACGCAGATAGGAGCTTACTTCCGAGACAAAAGCCGCCTGTGCCCCACCGGAGGAACCAAGTGGCTCCGGCCAGCCCGCCGCCGCCAACGCCCGGATGACACACCAATCGGTGAGCACTTCGGGCCAATGGGGCTGGGCGAGACGCAGTTTCAAGGTGCTGGGTGGAAGTCGTAGGTTTTGCTGATACATTATACCACCGCCTACAAGTGCGCCAGCCGGCGGCTGCATTTCGTCAGCGCGGAATCGTCCAGAACGCGTCAAGGCGCCCGGACGAACACCGGTGCGGGGGAGGTGTTCGCGGCCCTCGCTTCACTTCGGAGATCCTAGCGTGGCATTCTTTCGGACAGAACACCATGCAAGGGCTTAATCGCACTCACTTACCCACCAACGGCATCGTTGCCGATGCGTTGGCGGAGTGCGCGGAAGCTGGGTTGCTCGAAGAACTGCGCGCGGCGGTGAATCATGGGCGAGATTGCCCGCCGGGCGATGCACTTCAGGCCGTGCGTGATCTCGTCTATGAACTTGCCGGCGCGAGCAATCGCGACCTAGCGGTCGATGTCCTTATCTATGCGACTGGTGTCGCCGAGTTCGATCTGACCAGTCTGCGCGAGTATGCGCGCAAACACGGCCTGACTCCAGAGGGGTTTCGGCAACACGTCCTGAAGATGCAGCGGCGGTTGGGGCTGGCACCGCGACCGACACAGCACGCCGATGCAAGCTGACGTGCCACAACTCTTGGCGGAGCTACCCCCCGCCGGCATCGAAGGCGCCACCCGGCTGGGTCTTTCACTCGTGCCGCAAATGGAAGCGTATGTCTGGCGGCACCTCGTCACTCGCGTCGCCAGTCTGGCGCGCACGGCCACCGGTGCGCGACAGACGTTGACCGCATGGCTGGGGGATGCGCTCGCTTACGGAGGTGGGCGTGGGCGCGGCCTGATCACCGAGTGCGCCGAGGCCGCTGGCTTTGATCCGGGCACACTGCGAAACGCGAAACTGGTGTGCACGCGCATCCCGCTGTCATGGCGACATGACGCTTTGACTTGGACCCATCACTGCGAGGTCGGGCTCGCGTTCTCCGACCGGGCTGAGATAGAGCTATGGTTGTCGATTGCCGAGGCGGAGCGTCTTTCAACGTCCGAATTGCGCAGCCGCATCCGTGCGTCGGTCGCGTCTGTGCAGGGACGCCAGCCGCCGAATGCAACCCTCGGGACGGCGGTAGTGGCATTCCGTTTGATGCGCGAATTGCGTGCTGCGAGCCGGTCGCTGGCCCGGACACGTGATTTTTGGCGACGATGGCCACCCCCGGCGGCGAACCTAGCGCTTCAAGATCTGACATATCTGACGGAGTTCGTCGATGCCATGCGCAAGACTGCTTCGGTCGGCTGCGAAAGACAACATGGACGCCGCCTTTCCCGTGGCAGGACACGAAACCGATTCGGCGGCGGCCGCAGCGACGGCGTCTCACCGCACGCGTAGCCAAACATAATGCCCTGATTGCCGATAGCGCGCGTCCGCGTATGATTCAGCGGCGAATACGATCCCATGCTCCCTCGAACTGAGCGAGCATATAGCTCTTCGGCTGAAGCCAAAACGAGACCTTCCCATCTTTCTCGCCGCGGTGGGCACGTTTCTTGACCTCTTCAGGTGTCATCACGAATACGCCGTGCTGCGCGTCGAGGTTGTTCACAATAATCCAAAAATCACCGAGCACGCGATCCAGCGAGCCGCCGAGTGGCACTGGGTTCTTCTTGCTAAGAGCCTTCACCTGAATCCCGACGTATTCACTGGTTTCGAGGTGATAGGCGATGATGTCGATGCCCCGGGCGTTGCGTGTGGTTGGCATGACGTTCCAGCCGCGTTTCGACAGTTCGTAACAAACGAAATAGAGCCCAATGTTGCCGACGATCTGTGCGTTCAAAGGGCCGGTCCTCCGATTGCTCGACCGGCGCGCAGCACCTTCTGTGTCAGCGGAAGAAACCATGCGTGCTGGCGCTTACTCCACGCCTTGTGTTGCCAAAATTGCTTCCACGTGAACTCGACTACCGAATCGAGTTGGAAGTGATCGTTGAGTCTGACCACGACCACGTAGTCAACCAGGGCCTCTGATTCAGCCCAGTGCTCGCCGAAGTGGAACGTGCTCGTGCGAGTGGAGCCTGGCGATGCAGCCTTGATCGCATAGCGCGCGCAAGCAGTGTCCACTGCATCGACGTCGGTCGAATTCGTCGGTTGCAGCGACAACGCGCCACGCGGTCCATGCTGCGCATATGCATGGACGGCATATCGCTCGCCTAAATCCCCGACGACGTTTTTCGTTCTAATAATACCGCGATCACGCATAGCCGTGAGGATCGTAGCGAACGCGCACACAACTTCATCGTCCGTGATGTCCGGCGCGTTGCTGACGTGGGCGAGATCGAGGGGCACGTATGCAGCGTGACCCAGCGGTCGCGGCAAAGTGAACAAAATTACGAGGGAGGGCCTTCGTGCCGCAACGCGCTCGACGCATTCGCTCCACTATGGTGCAGTCCATCCCTTCCAGTTACGATGAAGTTCAATCTCCTGCTGCGTGACGCCGGTCTCGATCCTGCCGACGTTAAGCTCGTCCGCCACCAAGACCGGCGCGTTCCGCCCGAACGTATGCCATATGAGTTATGGCGAGCGGGCACGTTCGAGCTCTATCAGCGTATCCAAGGCAAGCCGCGCTTCGCCGGTGCAAAAGCCATCGCGTCCTTCGTAGCCACACCGTTGGACGAAACGCTTTTTGTCGGCTTGTATGTCGTGAAGAGCGTTGGCGTCGTCCCGTCCGGCACCATTGACCCTTCAACGCTGACAGAATCGCACGGAGCAAACTTCTACGAACTCGAGGCCGCGCCCGCACTCGCGGAGTTGCGGGGTCGCCTCATCATCGATTGGGGCGATGGATTTCGCGCGTGGGTTCAAAACGCGGCGAACCAAGACAAGCTGATCCTCGAAATTCGCCGCGCAGTCAGCGATCCGCCGTTCCCCGGCTTCATGCGGTTTACTACGCGCCTGAACGCGCTAGCTACGGTTCCACGATCTTGGCGCGAGGCGCTGTCATCAGTCGCGGGCGTCTATCTGCTGACGCATCCGGAAACAGGGCAACAGTATGTCGGCTCCGCGAACGGCGAGGCCGGATTTTGGGGGCGGTGGGAGACATACGTTGCCTCGGGCCACGGCGGCAACAAGCGAATGCGGGACCTGCCAACCGCCGATTATCATGTCACAATCCTCGAAGTAGCCGCATCGTCCGCGACAACCGACGAGCTGCTCCGTATGGAGGCGGCGTGGAAAGCGAAGTTGCTGACGCGCGATCACGGCCTTAACGCGAACTGAACCTGATGAAACTGCGCGCGCCTTTCCCGTTTCTTGCTCTTCCACTGCGTCCCTGCAGTTCCTTTCTATTGTTTCATTGAGTCGGCCACCGAGTTTCGGGCGCGATTCCCTGCATTTCGGCGATAGCGAACCTCGTTTGCGAGCGTGCGCTATCGCGCGGCCGAACCGGCACGCCTCGCGCCTCAACGGCATGGCGCAGCGGGCACCGTCAAGGTATTGCTCGAAGCTTCCTCGCGGAACCCGGACTGGAAACAAGCGTCCACGCCGACTCAGGTTTAGCCCCGGGCGGGCACCATTAGTTTGGTGCGAATGTGCAGCGCGACCTCGTTGGCATCGTAGTAAACGAAGTGCCCGACTTTGTGGTGGGGAATTCGCCGGAGCTTCGTCCAGGAACGAAGCGTGCGAATCGACGGCTCTTTGCCTGCCGGAAAAATGCCGCTGGCTCGCAGGCCGACGACATCGGTGAGAGAGTTGGTGATCATCGGGGGAGGTGAGTTGGTTTCCATGCCTACGCTGCCACGTCAACCGGCTGAGCCGTCCCGACCGGGATCGGTTCATGTGCGGCCCGTCGTTTCGGGAGGATGCTGAAAAACTGCTCCGCCTCGGCGGCGCTCTTCAAATCGAGGTAGTGCTTGCGGATGATGCTCTCGGAGTTGCCGGCTTGCAGGGCCGCTTCTCCCATCGACCGGAATTTCCCCACGAACATCGAGATGAACGTGTGGCGCAGCACGTCGTGCGTGAGCCCAAACTTTTTGCATACGACTTGGCGCAGGTTCATCGTATTCGGCGGAACGATTGCGAATTTTCCCAACGGATAGGCACGGAGCCAGACCGCGAGGTTCGGCTGGATCGTGACGATTCGTGGCATACGCACCTTGGAAACGTCCGGTTCAATACGAATGACGCCCGTGTCCATTTTGACCGATTCGGGTTTGAGCTTCGTGATTTCACCGAACCGCACGCAGGGCCGGATGCCGGCGAAAAGTGACAGCGCGAAGCTCGGCACGAGCTTACCGTCCGCAAACGTTTCCAGAAAATGCATCAATTCGGCGGCACGTTCAGCGGTAATCGTGACCGCCGACCCGCGGCGGTGATTGATCCTGTGGTGCGGGGTCTTTTCGACCGGATTGGCGACAACCCAATCGTTTTGCAGCGCAAACTTGAGGAATGTCGAAATGAGTCCCCGCCGGTTGTTGTAGGTCTTGAGCGACGGATTCCCGCGATTCAGATACACCGCGAGGTTCTGCGGCGTGAACTGCGAGATCGGGCCGATGGGGAAATGCCGCTCCAGAACGCCCAATTCGTAGGTGATCGCACCGAGCTGGCGCTTGGAGAGCAAAGTCCGCGTGTGTTCCTCAGATTTTTTGGCGAGGTAGGCTTTGACTGCTTCCGCGAGCGGCTTCTCACGCTCCGGTGTCCGATAGTTTGCGAACGCGTATTCGAGATAGAAAAGCAGCGACTGGGGCTTCAATTCGAGGCGGCGGAAGGCATCCTCGGCTTCGCGCAATTGCGCGTCCGAGAGAAAGGTGGTGGCGGCGCGCATTCCGGCCGTGGCCTGCAACTCGGCGATCTCAAGCGCGGCTTTCTCCGCTGCGGCCTCTTCCTTCGTTTTGAAGTTTCTGCGGATGCGGACTCCGTGGAGCAAACCGGCTACCCGCCACGACGTGGTGCCATTCCGATTTTCGAACCGGCTGACGGTGAATTCTGTCTGATTCATGCTTAGGTTGCCACGTCAACTGGCAACCTAGCTTCACCGAAAAACTAAGTGGCGATTGAATCGCGACTTAAGTGGCGGGATGGACGGGACTCGAACCCGCGGCCTTCTGCGTGACAGGCAGACGCTCTAACCAGCTGAGCTACCACCCCGTGAGACGGGAAAGGGAGCGGAACGTAGGTTTGGCCGCAGGTGAGTCAAGCGCGGTTTTCCCCTTGTCGGAATTATTGCCGGGCGCTACCCGTCCTCACGGTTTTTTGCGACGGTAGCTCAGCCGGATAGAGCAACGGTTTTCTAAACCGTCGGTCGCGAGTTCGAGTCTCGCCCGTCGCGCCATACTTCGCCCGCCCGTTGTTACCGGGCGAGCTTCGTAGGGCACGCCTTGAGTTCGCAAACGGAAGAGGGGTTGAACACCCTCAAGAAGTATGCCCTACGTAGCCTTGGCGAAGTAGGGCGTGAGGCCACCTATCATGCACTACGTTTACCTCATCGAAAGCGAACGAGACACCACCAAGCGATATGTCGGTTTCACGGACGACATGAAACAGCGCCTCGCCGATCACAACGCAGGCAAATCGAAGCACACGAGTGCGCATCGCCCGTGGCGGTTGGAGACGTATGTGGGTTTTCGTAACCGCGAATGGGCCCTGGCCTTCGAACGTTACTTGAAGATTGGCTCCGGTCATGCCTTTGCCCGGCGTCATTTTTGGAACTGAATTTATGGTCAAAATCACTGGCGAATATCAGGGCGACCTTCGTTGCGTCGCGCTTCATGAACCTTCGGGCAATACCCTGCCGACCGATGCGCCGAAGGACAACCAAGGGCGCGGTGAGGCGTTCTCGCCCACCGATCTCGTCGCGACGGCGCTCGGCACCTGCGTTGCCACGACGATGGCCATCGCGTCCCGCAAGCACGGGATTGAGCTCAAAGGACTGCGGTTCGAGGTCACGAAGGAGATGTCGACCGACTCACCGCGGCGTATCGCGCGGCTCGAGATGACGATCTGGATGCCGATCGCGGAATCGCATCCGGCGGCCAAAGCGCTCGCGGCCGTCGTGCGCGCGTGTCCCGTGCATCACAGCCTCGATGCGTCGATCGACAAGCCGGTGACCATCCACTGGGCGGCGGCGTGAGGTCGGTCAGTTGCGGTTCGCCGCCGGCTTCGGGTCGAGGCGGTAGGTCGAGTTGAAGATCAGTTCCACGCTCTTCGTCACGAACACCCGCACCTTCACCTTCCCGCCCGTGGCGTCGGCCGGCGTGGCCTTGCCCTCGACGCGCCGCTCGACGCCGTCTTCGCGCACGGCGCGGCCGGTAAACTCGATGGCTTCGCCGCGTGCGAGTTTCGCCAGCGCCTCGTCGGACACGTCGACCGAGATGCGGCCTTTTTCGTTGAGGAAGAAATACGGCATCACTTTCGCGCTGTAACTCGACTCGTAGCGGGCGGACGCGCGCTGGAACACCGGCAGCGTGAGCGAAACCACGCCCAGATAGATGGAGGTCTTCGAGGGTTCGATCTGGACCTGGGCGAAGCGCGCCGGATCGGGTGCCGCCGCGCGGGCGCAGGCCAGCACACAGGCGAGGGCACAGAGCAGGCGGCAAAACATGCGGTGACTGTGCGGCGGCGGCCCGGGCGGGCAAGAGTGGAGGGCGGTTTTCGCGTTGCGGGCGCTGCGCCGGAGCGGTCTGCTCCCGTCAATCATGGCCAAATCATCGCACGCCACCTGGGGCGGCCGCTTCACCGCCGGCCCCGCCGAGCTGATGCTGGAGTTCAGCGAGTCCGTCTCGTTCGACCGACGGCTGGCGCCGTTTGACATCGCCGGGAGCAAGGCGCACGCGGCCATGCTCGCGCAGGTCGGCCTCCTGACGGCGAAGGAACGCGATGCCATCCGCTCCGGCCTGGACGCGATCGGCGCCGAGATCGCGGCGGGCAAGTTTACCTGGAGCACCAAGCTCGAGGACGTGCACATGAACATCGAGCAGGCGCTCACGCAGCGCGTGCCCGCCGCGGCCAAGCTCCACACGGCGCGCAGCCGCAACGATCAGGTCGCGACCGACATGCGGCTCTTCTTCAAGCACGCCTGCGCCGCGCTCGGCGAAAAAATCCTGGGCGCCCAGCGCGCGCTGCTCGCGGCGGCCGCGGCCAATCGCGACGTGCTCCTCCCCGGCTACACGCACCTGCAGCGGGCGCAGCCGGTCTTCCTCGCGCACCACTTCTTCGCGTGGATGGAGATGCTCGAGCGCGACCGCGCACGCTTCGCCACCGTGGCCGCCCATGCCAATTGGTGTCCGCTGGGCAGCGGCGCCATCGCCGGCACCACGCTGCCCATCGACCGCGAGTTCACGGCGAAGGCGCTCGGATTCGTCGACGCGAAGGGCCGGCCGCAGGTCACGCAGAACTCCATGGACACCGTGGCCGACCGCGACCTGTTCATCGAGTTTGCCGCGGCGTGCGCGCTCTTCGGCGTGCATGCGTCGCGCATTGCGGAGGATTTGATCATCTGGAGCAGCACCGAGTTCAAATTCGTCGAGCTGCCTGACGCGTTCTGCACCGGTTCGTCGCTGATGCCGCAGAAGAAAAACCCGGATTCGTGCGAGCTCCTCCGCGGCAAATCGGCGCGCCTCCACGGCAATCTCTCCACGCTGCTCACGCTCGCGAAGGGCCTGCCGCTCACCTACAACCGCGACCTGCAGGAGGACAAGCCGCCGGTCTTCGACAGCTTCGACCAGACCGCGATCTGTGCCGACGTGCTCGCGGGCACGCTTGCCGGCA
Source organism: Verrucomicrobiota bacterium (assembly GCA_016235555.1). Lineage (GTDB taxonomy): Bacteria > Verrucomicrobiota > Verrucomicrobiia > Opitutales > Opitutaceae > JACRKC01. The sequence continues at coordinate 38,803 of JACRKC010000094.1, read as the reverse complement.
TGGAGATCGTGCGCGAACGCTGCGCCGCGGCGGTGCGCGACCCGGCGCTGCTCGCCACCGACCTCGCCGACTATCTCGTGCTCAAGGGCGTGCCGTTCCGCGAGGCGCATCACGCCGTGGGCGCGGTCGTGCGGCTCGCGGAGAAGAACCACGTCGAGCTCAACCAGCTCCCGACCGATGAGGTGAAAAAAATCCACCCGGCCTTCGGGGCCGACTGGCTCGAAGTATTCGATCTCGCGCGGGCGCTCGCCAAGCGAGCGGGCACCGGCATGCCCGGCCCGGCGCAGGTGGCGAGGCAGTTCGCGCGCTGGAGGAAAACGCTCCGGTAGGTCGGGCTTCACGCCCGACGTGTCGGGGCTAAACCCCGACCTACGATGCCTTCGTTTTTTCCGACCGCCAAATCCGACCCGGAACTCTTTCCGTTTCGGCCGGGGTTGACGTTCGCGTTTTTCAACGCCCTCGCGTGGCAGATCGGCATCGGCACGCCGATGGTGCTCTTCGCCGAGCAGCTGGGCGCGACGCCGTTTCAGGTCGGGCTGGCCTATTCGTTCGTGTTTGTCCTGACCCCGGTGCAGATCGTGTCGACGGCGCTGCTGCCGCGCTACGGTTTCAAGGCGGTGATGCTCGGCGGCTGGCGCACGCGGAGTTTTTTCCTCGCGGTGCCGGCGGTGCTCGCCGCGGTCGCGCTGCTGCGCGGGCCGCTGCCGTGGATGGTGGCGGCGCTCGTCTGGAGCGTGTTTTTCTTCTGCGTGTTTCGCTCGATCGGCGCGGCGTCGGGCGTGGCGTGGTTTTACGCGATCCTGCCGGCCGGTCTGCGTGGACGCTACTGGGCCAACGACCAGTTCGTGGCGGCGGTCGCGAGCGTGGGCACGCTGCTGGCGTGCGCGGCGTTGTTCGCGCTGCTGCCCGTCTACTGGGCGTTGCTGGTGCAATACGCCATCGCCCTGGTCGGCTCGACGATCAGTTATTTCTCCCTGCGGCAACTGCCCGACGCCGAGCGTCCCGCGTCGATCAGCCTGCGCACGGTGTTGCGCGACACGCCCCGCCACCTGCTCCGGCCGTCGCCGTTTCGCAGCTATGTGTGGCTGGCGGTGATCTTCGCGATCATCTCGACGCCGATTCCGCCCTTCGCGGCCTATTACCTGAAGGTGGGCCCCGCGCTCTCCAGCGGGCAGATCATGCTGTTCGAGGTGCTGCGGTATGCGGGCGTGATGGTCGCGGCGTGGACCATCCGGCGGCGGATCGACATCACGGGCGCGAAACCGTTTTTCCTGCTCGCGCTCGGACTCTACCTGCTCGTGGCCGTCTACTGGTGGTGCTACCTGCGCAACGGATTCGGCGGCATCGCGGGAGTGTTTGCGGTCTACTTCCTGATCGGGCTCGGCGCGGCGACGTGGGCCATCGCGAACCTCAACTATCTGCCGAAACTCCTCGCCGCGGACGACCGCACCCTCGTGGTGTCGATCCACGGCGCGCTGACGGCGTTCGTCGGCGGGCTCTCGCCGATCGTGTGGGGCCATTTCCTGAAACACGGCGGCCCGGCGCGGGCGTTCGATGCCGGCGTGTTTCAGTGGTTTTTTGTGAGCGTGGCCGTGGGCGCGCTCGTCGCCTCGCCGCTGATCGCCCGGCTGCCGGAGGACAAGGGGCACCCGGTCGAGCCGATCCTCATCGGCAACGCCATCCTGCGCCCGATGCGCGCGGCGACGTATCTCGTCAACCTCATCGACCTGCGGAGCCTCGGGCGCGGGACGGAAGCTGGGGCGAACACGGTGCGCGTTGACCCGGCGGCGAAAAGCCGCGATTGAGTCCGCCCTTTCCCCCTCATGGCCAAGGTCCGCATCCTCCCCGACCGCGTCGCGAACCAGATCGCGGCGGGGGAGGTGATTGAGCGGCCGGCGGCGGTCGTGAAGGAACTCGTCGAAAACGCGCTCGACGCCGGCGCCACGCGCATCGAGGTGGAGTTCCGCCACGGCGGGCGCTCGCTCATGCGCGTCGAAGACAACGGCTCGGGCATGTCGCGGGACGATGCGCTCCTCGCGCTGGAGCGCCATGCCACGAGCAAGATCGCGGAGGCGGCGGACCTCGACCGGCTCGCGAGCTACGGCTTTCGCGGCGAGGCGCTGCCGTCGATCGCGAGCGTGTCGCGGTTCGAGTTGCAGACGCGGGAGGCGGGGAGCGACCTCGGCACGGAGATTCTCGTGAACGGCGGCAAGCTGGTGCACGTGCGCGACTGCGGTCGGCCGGTGGGCACGCGCATCGAGGTCACGCATCTCTTCAACTCCGTGCCGGCGCGGCGGAAATTTCTCAAGACCGACCAGACCGAGGCGGCGCATATCGTGCAAGGGGTGCGGCTCTACGCCCTGGCGTGTCCGCGCACGGCCTTCACGTTGATCGAGGATGGGCGCGTGATTTTCCGGTCGCCGGAGTGCGCGACGCTCGGCGAGCGCGTCGCGGAGATTTTCGGCCGGCAGACGGCCGAGTCACTCGTCCCGATCGAGGCGGCGGAGCCGGGACTGCGGCTGGGCGGGCTCATCGGACGGCCCGGGGTGGGGCGGGCGACGCGCCACGAGATGATCGTGTTCGTGAACGCCCGGCCGGTCGACAGCCGCACGCTCAACTACGCGCTCATCGAGAGCTATCACGAATCGCTGCCGAAGGGCCGCTACCCGCTCGCGTTCGTGTTCTTCGAGTGCGATCCGGCGGCGGTCGATGTGAACGTGCACCCGGCCAAGCGCGAAGTGCGCTTCCGCAGCGAGCCGCAGGTGAGGAGCTTTGTGATCCGCTCGGTGCTGCAGCGATTGCGCGAATTGGGCACTCCGCCCGCGACCGCGGGAAATGCCGAACGCCAAATGCCGAGTGCCGAATCGCCGAAGGCGCTTCCAGCTCCGGTGGCGCCAACGGTTGGAGTTCGTAGCCCCGGCTTTAGCCGGAGTTTTCCGGAACCGACTAAAGCCGGGGCTACGAACTCGACCCCGTCTGTTCCAGTGCCGGCTACTGGTTCCCATTCGGCATCCGGCACTTGGCATTCCTCATTGCCGGTTGCGCCTGCGGCGGCGCCCGCCTGGCGTTTCCTCGCGCTCGCGCATGGCAACTACGCGGTGTTCGAGACGACCGCGGGCGTCGTGCTGCTCGACCGGCGCGCGGCGCACGAGCGCGTGTGGTTCGAGCGGTTGCAGGAACAGTTTCGTGCCGGCGCGGTGCCGAGTCAGCGGCTGCTGCTGCCCGTGCCGCTCGAACTCGATCCGATCGCGGCGGCGCTGCTGCTCGACCGCCTGAAGTTTCTCGCGGCGCACGGTTTCGAGGTGAGCGAGTTCGGCCGGAATTTCTTCCGGGTGGAAGCCGTGCCGACGTGGATGGAACCGGCCGACGCCGAGCCGTTCCTGCGCGATTTGCTCGGCGCGTTTCGCGACGGGCGGATGCCGGAGAAGAACGCCGATCTTGCCCGCGAAGAACTCGCGCGGCTCGCGGCGGCCAGGGCCGTGCGCCTGCCCGCGACGCAGGGCGAGGCCGAGTTGCGCGCGTTGGTGGCGCAGTTGTTTGCCACCACCGCCCCGCTCACGAGCCCGGCCGGGCGCCCGACCTACATCGAGTTGAACCACGGGGAACTCGCACGGCGGTTCCAGAAATGACCCGGGCAGTTCGGCGGTTGAGAACCGCCGCTCCTCCGGCGCGGCGCTCGATGTGTAGAAAAGTGGGCGGCGCCCCGGCTGGAAATATGCCTAAACCTGCGCTCGCTCTGGCACGAATTCTGTTTTAACCGATTGCCCTTTTCCCATGCCGACTGCCGCCAAAAAGAAGTCCGCCCACGTCACGAAATCTGCCGCCAAGGCCACCGCCGCCCGGCCTGCACCCGGCGCCGCGCCCGCTGCGCCGGCCCCGGTGATCCTGGCACCGCCCCCCACGGCCCCGGCCCTCGATTCGCTGGCCAGCACGGCGCCTTTTGCGATCCCGGAGGTGATCCGCGGCATCCACAATCCGCACGCCTCCCACGATTCGCCCGTCACGCGCATGCGCTCGCTCATCCAGCGGCACCTCGTCTCGACCCTCGCGCGCCACACCGGCTCGGCGACGCCGCACGACTGGTGGGTCGCGACCGCGCTCGCCGTGCGCGATACGATTCACGAGCGCATGATCGCCACGCAGGCGGTGCACAACGCGCAGAACGTCCGCCGCATCTACTACTTCTCGCTCGAATACCTCATGGGCCGCCTGTTCGGCAACAACCTGCTCGCGACCGATCTGATGGAGCCGGCGCGCGCCGCACTCGCGGAACTCGGCCAGGACTTCGAGAAAATCCGCGACGCCGAGGTCGACATGGGCCTGGGCAACGGCGGTCTCGGCCGCCTCGCCGCGTGTTTCCTCGACTCGCTCGCGACGCTCGATTTCCCGGCGCTCGGCTACGGCATTTACTACGAGTTCGGCCTGTTCCGGCAGCAGTTCATCAACGGTCACCAGGTCGAGCATCCGGACAACTGGATCCTCTTCGGCGATCCGTGGGGCATCGTGCGTCCCGAATACACGCAGGAGGTCCGGCTCTACGGTCGCGTCGAAAACGTCTTCGACGATCGCGGCAACTACCGCCCGCGCTGGGTCGACACCAAGACCATCCTCGGCGTGCCGCACGACGTCCCGACGGCGGGCTTCGGCACCAAGACCGTCAACCTGCTCCGCCTCTGGGCCTCGAAGGCCACGGAGGACTTCGATCTCGCGGCGTTCAACCGCGGCGGCTACGTCGAAGCCGTGCACGAGAAAGCCATCGGCGAAACGGTCTCGAAGGTGCTTTACCCGAACGACAAAACCGAGAACGGCAAGGAACTGCGCCTCGTGCAGCAGTATTTCTTCGTCTCGTGCTCGCTGCGCGACCTGATCCGCCGCCACCTGCGCAACCAGGCCAACTCGTGGGACAACTTTGCCGACAAGGTCGCCGTCCAACTCAACGACACGCACCCGGCCATCGCCGTCACGGAGCTGATGCGCATCCTGCTCGACGAACAAAACTTCACCTGGGACCGCGCGTGGAGCATCGTGTCGGCGACGTTCGCCTACACCAACCACACGCTGTTGCCCGAGGCGCTGGAAAAATGGGGCGTGCCGCTCTTCGAACGCGTGCTGCCGCGCCACCTCCAGATCATCTACGACATCAACGAGCGGCTCATGCAGGTGGTCGAGGCGAAGTGGCCCGGCGACAACGAAAAGAAACGCATCTGCTCCCTCATCGAGGAAAACGGCCACAAGATGGTGCGCATGGCCAACCTCGCGGTGGTCGGCTCCCACGCCGTCAACGGCGTGGCCGCCCTCCACACCGAGCTGCTCAGGAAGCATCTCTTCCCGGAGTTCGACGCGCTCTACCCGGGCAAATTCCAGAACAAGACCAACGGCATCACGCCGCGCCGCTGGGTGCTGAAGAGCAACCCCCGCCTCTCCGCGCTCGTCTCCCGCGTGCTCGGTTCCGATGCCTGGGTGCGCGATCTCGACCTCCTCCGCGGGTTGGAGCGCGTGGCCGGCGACGGGGCGTTTCAGCGGGACTTCATGGAGGTGAAACGCGCCAACAAGGCCGACCTCGCCGCGCTCATCGAGGCCGAGTGCGGCGTGAAGGTCTCGCCCGACGCGCTCTTCGACGTGCAGATCAAGCGCCTGCACGAATACAAGCGCCAGCACCTCAACCTGCTCCACATCCTCGCGCTCTACCGCCGGCTGCTGCAAAACCCGGGGCTCGATGTCGTCCCCCGCGTCTTCGTCTTCGGCGCCAAGGCCGCCCCCGGCTACGATGTCGCGAAGAACATCATCCGCGCGATCAACGTCATCGGCGCGCGCATCAACGGCGACGCGCGCATCGGCGGCAAGTTGAAGGTCGCCTTCCTCCCGAACTACCGCGTGTCGCTCGCCGAAAAAATCATCCCCGCCGCCGATCTCTCCGAGCAGATTTCGACCGCGGGCAAGGAGGCGTCCGGCACCGGCAACATGAAACTCATGGCCAACGGCGCGCTCACCATCGGCACGCTCGACGGCGCCAACGTCGAGATCGGCGAGGAGGTCGGTGGCGACAACATCTTCATCTTCGGCCTCACCGTCGAAGAGGTCGAGGCGCTGCGCGCCAAGGGCTACAACCCGTGGGACTATTATCACGCGGACGAGGAGCTGCGCGCCGTGATCGACTGGCTCGGCAGCGACTACTGGACGCCCGGCGAGCACGGCGCCTTCGCGCAACTGCACGGCACGCTCATGCACGACGGCGATCCGTTCCTCGTGCTGGCGGACTTCCGCGCGTATTGCGACGCGCAGGCGCGCGTGGATGCCGCGTATCGCGACCCGGCGCGCTGGGCGCGGATGGCGATCCTCAACGCGGCGCGTTGCGGCAAGTTCTCCAGCGACCGCACCATCCGCGAATACGCCCGCGACATCTGGAAACTGTCGGCCATGCCCGTCGCGTAACCCCGCGCGTGGCCGCGCGCGCGGTGCGGGGTCGGAGAGTTGGGCTCGCCCGGCGGGCGGAGTGTGGCTAACACCAACGGCACATGAAGATTGGACTATCGGGTCGTGTGGGTAGGTCGGGCTTTATGCCCGACATCCGCCGACGGCGGGTAAGCGTCGGGCGTAAAGCCCGACCTACGATCATCCAAATATCAACCGCGTTGGAATAACACCATCCGCATCGTCGCCGAATTTTCCCTATCGATGCTTCTCCGCCGTCTCCTCGTTGCTGGCCTGCTCGGAGTGACGGGCAGTCTGGCCGCCGCCGAGCCGGCCGCGTGGCCGTTTCCGCCGCTCACTGGCGAACTCGCGGGAAAATTCCAACTGACCGACGGCTCCGGCCTGCCCGAAATCGCGTGGCGGGTGCAGGTGGTCGCGGGAGCCGACGGCGGACCGCAAGCCGACATCGAGGCCAAGGGGCCCGGCCTTGCGCTGCGGGTGACGCTCACGCCGCCACGCGCGGGCCGGCCCGGATCGTGGACGCTGCGGGAAGCGGACCTCGCCGTGGCCGAATGGTGGCGGCAAGCGGCGGCGCGGGCGGGCGTGCCGGTCAAGCCGGCCGACCTTACGCTCGGCGGCACCTTGCGCGTGACGGGAGAGGGGACGTGGGATGGGCCGGCGTGGCGCGGCACCGTGCGCGCGCACCTGACCGACGCGCGCGCCGCCAGTGAGGAGCAGGCGTGGTCGGCTGGGGACCTCGCCGCGGAGGCGGAGCTGGTGTTTGTCGGACCGGCGGTGGCGTTGCGCGCGGCGCAGGTGCGCATCGGCCTCGTGCAGTTCGCGGGTGTCGCGGTGCGCCAGGTGGTGCTGGAGGTGGCGGGCGGGGAAGCGGGACGCGTGGAGGTGCGGCGGGCGCAGCTCGATGCGTTTGGCGGGCGGCTGGCACTCGCGTCGTTCACGCTCGATCCCGCGGCGCCGGCGATCCGGACCGCGGCCGAGTTTTCCGGGATCGCGCTGGGCGAGCTGGCGGCGTTCGTGCCGCAGGCGCTGGCCGAGGCGCGCGGGCAGGTGGCCGGCCGCGTGGCGGTGAATTGGAGCCTCCAGGCCGGCGTGCAGCCCGATGCGGGCGGGCTCGACATGGCGCCGGGCGCGCCGGCGACGTTCCGGCTCGCGAAGTCACCCGGCCTGCTGACCGGCCGCGCGCCGGCGCGCATCGCGTTTCTGCCGGCGTGGACCGGGCCGTTGCGGGCGTGGTTCTCCGCCGACAATCCCGCCTACGACACCCTGCGCCGCATCGAGCTGGGCGAGTTGCCGCTCCTGTTGGAGCACCTCCAGGTGAAACTCCTGCCCGACGGTCCCGACGGAGCGCGCACGGCGAGCGTGGAGGTCGCCGCCCGTCCGGCCGAGGGCACGGCGGTCGAGCGCGTGCGGTTCTCCGTCAACCTCTCCGGCCCGCTCACGCAGGTGCTCCGCCTCGGCCTCGACGACCGCACCAAAATCCAGCTCAACCCCGCCCGGTGAAACATTGTTTGCGCTGGTGAGTCTCTTGGTGGCATTCTCCCCGCCATGCTCCGCCGACTCTTCCCCCTGCTCGCGGCCGTCGCACTCAGCGGCTGTGTCCACGTGACGATGGACCCGATCCAGGTGCACGCCGTCGTCGACGTGAACGTGAAACTCGACAAGGCGCTCGACGACGTCTTCGGCGATCTCGACCGCAAATCCGCGACCATGCAGGTGCGCTCCGACAAGACGTAATGCCATGAATCCCTCCCATCTCCTCTTCCGCTGCCTGTTTCTCCTCGTGTCGTTCGGACTCGGGTGCGCCGTCGCGCGCGCCGAGGATCGCAAGGCCGTGCTCGCCCGCATGGAGCAGCGGCTCGCGGCCGTCGACGAATTGAAGGAGCGCAAGCTCGTCGGCGAAAATCACCGCGGTTTCCTTGAGGCCCGCGCTTCGCTCAACGGCGCCCAGCAGGGCACCGTCTCGTCCGAGAACTCCGACCGCCAGGCGCTCTACGAGTCGATCGCGAAGGAGCAACGTCTCACCATCGATCAGGTCGGCCGCGGTCGCGCGCAGAAAATCGCTGCCGGCAGCCGCCGCGGCGTGTGGCTGCAGGGCAACGACGGGCAGTGGTATCAGAAGCCGTGACCGCCGCGCCGTGCCGGCCCGGACCGCCAGGTGTGATTCCAACTGACGTCAGCGATTTGTAGCGGCGGTCTATGACCGCCGAACGAATCCCCTTGCCGCAACGACAGCGGTCATAGACCGCCGCTACAGCCAAGGCATGCGGAAACTGACCTCAGTTTGAATTTCGCCGGCCCGCCCGCGCGCGTGTGATCGGGCATTGATTAACGCCGGGTTTTTCGCAGCGTCGGCCTCGGCACGCGAATCGCTGCCGTTTGCTTTCACATGATGAATCTGACCCGCCTTGCCCAGAGCCTGTCGAAGGGCCTCGTCCGCGCGGCCGCGGCGCTCGCCCTTGGTTTCGCCGCGGCCCGCGCCGCCGATTTCACGCCCGCGATCATCTACGACATGGGCGGCAAGTTCGACCGCTCGTTCAATCAGTCGGCCTACGAGGGCGCGGAGAAATTCAAGAAGGACACCGGCCTCGCCTACCGCGAGTTCGAGATCACCAACGCCGCGCAGCGCGAGCAGGCCATGGTGCAGCTCGCCCGCCGCGGCGCCCAGATCATCCTCTCCACCGGCTTCACGCAGGCCTCGGCGGTGGAGAAGGCCGCGAAGCAGTTTCCGAATCTGAAGTTCGTGATCATCGACGCCGTGGTCGACCTGCCCAACGTCCAGTCGATCAATTTCCGCGAGCAGGAGTCGTCGTTCCTCTGCGGCATGGCGGCGGCCATGATCTCCAAGACGGGCAAGGTCGGCTTCGTCGGCGGCATGGACATCCCGCTCATCCGCAAATTCGCGCTCGGCTACGCCGAGGGGGCGAAATACGTGAACCCGAAGGCCGAGGTCTTCCAAAACATGACCGGCACCACGCCGGCCGCGTGGAACGATCCCACCAAGGGCGCCGAGCTCGCGAAGAGCCAGTTCGGCCGCGGCGCCGACGTGGTGTTTCACGCCGCCGGCGCCACCGGCCTCGGCGTCATGCAAGCCGCGAAGGACGCCGGCAAACTCAGCATCGGCTGCGACAGCAACCAGAACTATCTCCACCCCGGCAGCGTGCTCACGTCTGCCGTGAAGCGCGTCGACGTGGCGGTCTACGAGGCGTTCACCGCCGCGAAGAACGGCACCTGGAAACCCGGCCAGCTCATGCTCGGACTAAAGGAAAACGGCGTCGATTTCTCCCTCGACGAGCACAACCGCAAACTCATCACCCCCGGGATGGAGGCGAAGCTCAAGCAAGCCAAAGCCGACATCATCAGCGGCAAGCTGAAGGTGAGCGAATACAGGGCGCAGTGAGGTGGTTTCACCACGGATGAACACGGATGGACACAGATTCATTCTCGTTGGGCCCGATCCCGCGAAGCAGGCTGCGCCGTGGTTGAGTAGCGACGAGCGCCAGCGAGTCGAAGAGCGTCGGCTCGCTGGCGCTCGCCGCTACGATGCGTGGTCGAAGGTTGTCTGGTGGGATTGGTCCCATGCCTCGGGGCTTGCCCGAGGATCTTTATCTGCGGCCATTTTCACGACTGTGCTGGGGTGGTTTTGAATCCGTGTCCATCGGTGTCCATCCGTGGTTGAAAGAATAAATCCAACCGCCCCCGCGCTCGAACTCCGCGGCATCGACAAGCGCTTCGGTAGCGTTCACGCGAACCGCGCGATCTCGTTCTCGGTCGCGCGCGGCAGCATCCACGGGCTCATCGGCGAAAACGGCGCGGGCAAGTCCACGCTCATGAATATCGTCTACGGGTTTCACCGCGCCGACGCCGGTGAGATCCTCGTGAAAGGGCGGCGCGTCGACATCCATGCGCCGCACGATGCCATCGCGGCGGGCATCGGGATGGTGCACCAGCACTTCATGCTCGTGGAGAATTTCACGGTGCTGGAAAACGTCGTGCTGGGCGTCGAGCGGGGCGCGCTCCTCGCGGGCAGTCTCGCGCACGCGCGCGCGGAGCTGGAAAAACTCGCCCGCGATTACGGCCTCGAAGTGCCGCTCGACGCCGTCATCTCCGAGCTGCCGGTCGGCGTGCAGCAGCGCGTCGAGATCCTGAAAGCACTCTACCGCGGCGCGGAGATCCTCATCCTCGACGAGCCGACCGCGGTGCTCACCCCGCAGGAGGCCGACGCGCTGTTCAAGATGCTCGGCCGCCTGCGCACCGAGGGAAAATCCGTGATTCTCGTCACGCACAAGCTCCGCGAGATCATGGCCGTCACCGACCGCGTGACCGTGATGCGCCAGGGTGCCGTCGTCGGCGAGGTCGCCACGCGTGACACCTCGCCGCGCGAGCTCGCCGAAAAAATGGTTGGCCGCGCCGTGCTGTTGCGCGTCGAAAAAGCCCCCGCACGCCCCGGCGATGCCCTGCTGCGCGTGAGCAATCTGGAAGTGCGCGACCGCTTCGGAGTCGCCCGCGTGAAGGGCGTGAGCTTCGACTTGCGGGCGGGCGAGATCGTCGGCGTGGCGGGTGTTTCGGGGAACGGCCAGACCGAGCTGCTGGAGGCCCTCGCGGGCATCCGGTGGCCGACGCGCGGAGCGATCGAGCTCGGCGGGCGCGATCTCGTGCGCGAGCACCTCGATCCGCACGCGCGCCGGACCCTCGGCCTCGCCCACGTGCCGGAGGATCGGTTGCGCCTGGGTGTCGTGATGAGTTTTTCCGCCGAGGACAACGCGATCCTCGGCTACCACGACGGTCCGGCTTACCACCGCGGCCCGTTGCTCGACCGCACAGCGATTCGCGGCGCGTGCGAACAAAAGATGGCCGCGCACGATGTGCGTCCGGCGCTGCCGGCGCAGCGAATCTCGGCGTTCTCCGGCGGCAACCAGCAGAAGCTCGTGCTCGCCCGCGAAATCGACGTCGACCCGCGCGTGCTGATCGTCGGCCAGCCGACGCGCGGCGTGGACATCGGCGCGATCGAGTTCATCCACAAGAAACTGATCGCGCTCCGCGATGCCGGGAAGGCGTTGCTGATCGTCTCCGTGGAACTCGAAGAAATCCTCGGATTGGCTGACCGCATTCTGGTGATGAATGGCGGTGAGATCGTCGGCGAAGTCGCGCGCGCCGAGGCCACCGAGGAAAAACTCGGCCTGATGATGGCCGGCGTGAAGGAGGCACACGCGTGAAAAAGCACTTGTGGTGGAGCGCGTTGCCCCCCACCCCCGGTCCGCGGGCTCGCACACCAAAGCGCGTTGAGGTCAACGCGCTCCACCTCGGACCATGAGCGCCACCGCGACCAAACTCCCCCGGTGGGCCGAGCTGGCGTTGCTGCCCGCCGTGAATCTCCTCGCGGCACTCCTTCTTTCCGGCGTGGTCGTGAAGATTCTCGGCGAGAGCCCGTGGGCGGCGTGCCGGCTGCTCCTCGGCGGCGCATTCGGCTCGCAGGATGGCCTCGGCTACACGCTCTACTACGCGACGAACTTCATGTTCACCGGCCTCGCCGTCGCCGTCGCTTACCACGCGGGGCTCTTCAACATCGGCGGCGAGGGGCAGGCCTACGTCGGCGGCCTCGGCGTGGGGCTCGTCGGCCTGTGGCTCGGGCACCTGCCGTTCCTCGTGGTGATGCCGCTGGCGATCCTCGCGGGCGCGGCGTTCGGCGCGGCGTGGGCGTTCATCCCGGCATGGCTGCAGGCGCGGCGCGGCAGCCACATCGTCATCACGACGATCATGTTCAACTTCATTGCGGCGGCGTTGATGACCTACCTGCTCGTCAATGTGCTGATCAAACCCGGCCAGCAGTCGCCCGAGACGCGTGAGTTCGGCCCCGGCGCGGCGATGCCCGCGGCGCACGAGCTGCTCGCCAGAATCGGGATCACGTTCGCGCCGTCGCCGCTCAACTTCGCGTTTTTCCTCGCGCTGGCCGCCGCCGCGCTCGTGTGGGTGCTCGTGTGGCGCACGCGCTGGGGCTACGCGCTGCGGGTGGCGGGCCAGAACCAGGCCGCCGCGGTCTACGCCGGCATCTCGCCGCCGCGCATCATCGTGCAGGCGATGCTCCTGTCCGGTGCGCTCGCGGGCTGCTTCGGCCTCAACGAGCTGCTCGGCTCGCAGCATCGCATCCTCGTCGATTTTCCCGGCGGCGCGGGCTTCGTCGGCATCGCCGTCGCGCTGATGGGACGCAACCACCCGGCCGGGATCTTCCTCGCCGCCGTGCTCTTCGGTGCGCTGGCGCAGGGCGGTTCGCAGCTCTCCTTCGACATGCCGAAGATCAACCGCGACACGGTCGTGGTCATCCAAGGGCTCGTGATCCTGTTCTGCGGTGCGCTGGAGAATGTGTTTCGTGGGCCGCTGGCCGCGCTGTTCCGGAGAAAGGAGGCGGCATGAATCGCTTCGAAAGGTGGAGCGCGTTGACCTCAACGCGCTTGGGGCGAGCCGCCCTGCAATCCACGAACCAGCGCGTTGAGGTCAACGCGCTCCACCTCGGTCCCTGACGATGGAAACCTACACCGTCATCGTGCTCACGCTTGCGGCGACCTTGCGCGTCGCCACGCCGCTCGTGATCGCGGCGCTCGCGGGGATGTTTTCCGAGCGCGCCGGCGTGATCGCGCTCGGACTCGAAGGGATGATGCTCGGCGCGGCGTTTTCGGCGGCGGCGGTCTCGGCCGTGAGCGGCTCGGCCTGGCTCGGCCTCGGCGCCGGCATCGCGACCGCGGTGGCGCTCGCGTCGTTGCTCGCGTTCGCGACGGTCACGCACCGCGGCAATCAGGTCGTGGCCGCGATGGCCGTGAACATCATGGTGTCCGGGCTCGGTCCCACGCTCGCGCTGGCGTGGTTCGGCCTCGGCGGACAGACCCCGCAGCTCAACGAGGTGGCGCAGCGCTTCACGGCGTTCGCGTGGCCGTGGTCGCAGACGGCGCGCGAACATCCGCTGCCGGGGCTGCTCTACGCCGAGCTGCTCAGCGGGCACAACCTCATCGTCTACCTCACCGTGGCGCTGCTGCCGGCGAGCGCGTGGCTGCTGTATCGCACGCGCTTCGGCCTGCGGCTGCGCGCCGTGGGCGAGAATCCGCACGCCGTCGACACCGCGGGCATCTCCGTTAACTCCCTGCGCTACCAGGCCGTGCTGATCTGCGGGGCGCTGTGCGGCGTGGCGGGGACGTATCTCTCGACGGCGGCGAGCGCCGGCTTCACGCGCGACATGACCGCGGGCAAGGGCTACCTCGCGCTCGCCGCGCTCATCTTCGGGAAATGGAAACCGTATCCCACGCTCGGCGCGTGCCTGCTCTTCGCGTTCACCGACGCGCTCGCCGCGCGCCTGCAAGGCGTCGCGCTCCCGCTGGTCGGCGTGATTCCCGTGCAGTTCATCCTCGCGCTGCCCTATGTGCTGACGGTGCTGCTGCTCGCGGGCTTCGTCGGCAAAGCCGTCGCCCCCGCGGCGATCGGCGTGCCTTATTCCAAGGAGAAATAAAGCAGACATTGGCCACAAAAGGCACCGAAGGCTCAAAATTCTGTGTGCTGCGAGAAGCCGGTTTTGTTTTTGCGCCGTTTGTGCTTTTTTGCGGCTAAACAAAATGACCATCCACGAACGCCTCGCCCAGCACCTCGGTAAAACGCCCGATACCTCGTGCGCTCTTTTCGTCGCGAAAAACGCGTCGCTCATGGGCGACGTCACGCTGGGGCTGCAGTCGAGCGTCTTCTACGGCGCCGTGCTGCGCGGCGATATCGCGCGCATCGTCGTAGGCGAGGGGAGCAACATCCAGGACAACGCCATCGTCCACCTCGCCGACGACCTCGACGCCATCATCGGCGCCTGGTGCACGATCGGCCATGCCGCGATCGTCCACGCCTGCACGATCGAGGACGAGTGCCTGATCGGCATGGGGGCGACCGTGCTCGACGGCGCGCGGATCGGCGCGCGGTCCATCGTGGGTGCAAACTCGCTCGTGCCGCAGCGCTTCACCTGCCCGCCCGGCTCGATGGTCTATGGCTCGCCGGCCAAAGTCGCGCGTGCGCTCACGCCCGAGGAGCAAGCCGGCCTGCGCAAGTGGGCCGAGAAATACGTCGAGGTCGCGAAAGCGCACGCGGCCATACCGAACTTCGTGCGATAGCGTGATGGTGGGCCGGCGGTAGTGCGGGGCTGAAGCACCGCACTAATACAGCGACACCGAGAGTTCGTGGGATGTAGCCGCGAGCGGGAGCGAGTGGTTTCCGGGCGAGCCACTCGCTCACCAGACTGTGTGAAAACCCGGCGGCTGTAGCGGAAAGCGTGAGCTTTTCGCCCGAACGCGGGCCAAATCCCACGAAAACCTCACGGTTTCCGCTACACTTCGCGCGGCTGAACGAATGCCGCCGGATTTTCACACAGTCTGTCACGCTCGCAGCTACCCGGCGTGGCGATGTCACGTTTCTTCCGGGGCGCCGCACTACTTTCCCGGAAACCGTCAGCACGGATGCGCGAACATCAAGGAGGTGAAACGGGTCGCCTCACCACTGACGCCTCGGTAGCGGTATCGCCGGGGCCGGCTATGCCACCGGCGGTTTCTTGTCGGCGATTCTCGTCAGCGCGTAGATCATCGCCGCGGGGATGCCGGCGATGAGCGCCATGGCCACGAAGATGGCCGGGCCTTCGCCGCGTTTGCGGATGTCGGTGAAAATCCAGATCGCCATCAGGATATTGCAGAGCGCAAAGATGAGCACCCCGAGCCCGAGGAGGTCGTGAATCGCTTTCTGGTGACGCGCGACCGGGCCGGCGGCGTCCGGCACAAACGCCCGGTGCATGGCGGCCGGAGGCATCGCGGGGCCGCGCATCGCTTCCGGGCCGGGTTGGGCCCGCGGGCCCGGGCGCTCCCGCGGACCGCCGGACTGACGCATCATCTGCTCCTGGCGTTCGGCGAGTTGGTTGAGGCGTTGCTCGATGCGTTCGAGCTGGCCGTGCAGTTGCCGGGCAGCCTGATCCGGTGCCGGCGCCATCGGGCCGGGGCGGGGTTCGCGGCGTTCCTGGCGCGGCGACGGCGCCTCGTCGGCGGCGAGGGTAGGGGTGACGGTTCCGGTAAAAGCAAGGCCGCTGATCACGGCCGCCAGGCTGACACGTAGGACGAGACTTTTCATGGTTCCTCCTCTGAGCTGAATGGCATTGGGGTTTGCTCTGTGACGAGACGGTGGAGTGGAGACCCGGATGGGCGGTGGCGTCAATCGCGCGCGCCGCAAGTCCCCTGCGCCTCAACCATCACTGTCACCCCTCCCGAAGCGACGTTCACTCGCGGGCCAGTTCGAAGAACGTGTAGCGAAAATTCGCGTCGGCGCCCGTCCGGCGCGTGATCTCGCGCCAGGTGAGGTGCCGCCACTCCGGGAAAAACGTGTCACCTTCCACGTCCGCATGCACGAGCGTCAGGTGCAGCCGCATGGGCCGGTCGAGCGCGAGCGTTTCCGCATAGATGCGCGCGCCGCCGCAGATGTAGATGTCGCCGGGCAGCGTTTCGGCGATGGTCAGCGCGTCGGCGAGGGAAGCCGCCACCCGCACGCGGTCGTTCGCGAGCGAGCGATTGCGTGTGATCACGATCGGTCGCCGTCCATCGAGCGCGACGCGCGGCCACGTTTCGTAGCAGACACGACCCAGGACCACGATCTGGCCGGCGGTCTGGTCGTGAAAGAACGTCGTGTCCTCCGGAATGCGCCACGGCAGCCGGCCGCCGCGACCCATCACGCGGTTCTCGGCGCAGGCGACGATCAAGTGGAGGAGTTTGGGCACCGGCGGGTATTACCCGGAGTTACGGCGCGCAGAAGCGAGCCAAGAAGCGGGCCGCGGCGGGTGCTTCCGTCGTTGCCATGCGGGGAGCGGCGCGTTTCCTCGCCCCATGACAATCGGAGTCCCCAAGGAGATCAAAATCGGCGAGACGCGCGTCTCGATGACCCCGAGCCTTTGCCGCCGCTGCGTTTCGCTCGGCGCCAAAGTGCTCATCCAAAAAGCCGCCGGCCTCACCGCCGGTTTCACCGACGACGAATACCGCGCCGCCGGCGCGACGCTCGTCGGCGACGCCGCCAAGGTCTGGCGCGCCGCCGATCTCATCCTGAAAGTGAAGGAGCCGCTCCCGGCCGAATACGATCTGTTGCAGGAGGAGCAGACGGTTTTCACCTACCTGCATCTCGCCGCCGGCCCGGAACTCGCGAAGATCCTCCTCAAGAAAAAAATCCTCGGCATCGCCTACGAAACGGTCGAGGGCGCCGACGGGAGTTTCCCGCTGCTCAAGCCGATGTCGCAGATCGCCGGCCGCCTCTCGATCCAGATCGGCGCGTATTTTCTCCAGTCGCAACACGGCGGTTCGGGCGTGTTGCTCGGCGGCATTCCCGGCACGATGCCGGGACACGTCGTCGTGGTTGGCGCCGGCAATTCCGGCGCGCACGCCGTGCAAATGGCGGTCGGGATGGGCGCGCGGGTGACCGTGCTCGACCTCGACACCCGCAAGCTTGAAGCACTCGACAGCGAGTATCGCGGTCGCGTCGTCACGCTCATGTCGAACCCGGCCAACATCGAAAACGAGATCGCCGACGCCGACCTCCTCATCGGCGCGGTGCTCATCCCGGCCGCGAAGGCGCCGACGGTCGTCACCAAGAAAATGGTCTCCCGGATGCGCCCCGGCAGCGTGATCGTCGACATCGCGATCGACCAAGGCGGCTGCATCGAGAGCATCCGGCCGACGTCGCACAAGCATCCGGTTTACGAGCAGCACGGGGTGATCCACTACGCGGTGCCCAACATGCCCGCGCTCGTCGGCCGCACGTCGACGATCGGTCTCACGCAGGCGACGGAGCCGTATGTGGCGCTGCTCGTCCAGAAGGGCGTGAAGCGCGCGCTCGCCGAGCACCAGGGGCTCGCGCGCGGCGTCAACACCGAGGCGGGCAAAATCGTCTATCCCGCGGTGGCGAAAGCGCTGGGGTATTCCTGAGCGATGATCGGGCGCGACAGCCTGAGAGTGTGTCGAAAACCCCCGAGCGAGGTAGGGACGCCTCTCCGAGGCGTCCGGGTCGCGCCTTTGAGGGGTGTTCTCCGATCGGACGGCTCGGAGAGCCGTCCCTACCTTTTTCGATACGCCTTGAAAGTTTTCAGCCTGTGGATGCTGGTGGTCGCGCTTCCGGCGGCGCCGCTGCCGGCCGGACCGGGGCGCGTGGAATTCACCGAGACGGCGGAGCCCCTCACGCTCTTCACCTACAAGCCGCCGACTTACCAGGACGGCCCGCTGCTGGTGGTGTGTCACGGCGTGGGGCGCAACGCCGAGGACTACCGGAATTTCGCGATCACGCTGGCGGAACGCTTTGGCGTGATCGTGGTCGCGCCGCTGTTCGACAAGGAGCGGTTTCCCTCGGAGCGTTACCAGCGCGGCGGGCTCGTCGACAAGGCCGGGGCGGTGCAGCCGCGCGAGGCGTGGACGTATGCGTTCATTCCGAAGATCGTCGCGCACGTGCGCGGCCTCGAGGGGAAACCCGCGCTGCCGTATTATCTGATCGGGCACTCGGCGGGCGGGCAGTTTCTCGGTCGGCTGGCGGCGTTTCTGCCGGGCGACGCGATGCGCATCGTTGCAGCCAATCCCGGATCGTCGCTCTTTCCGACGCGCGACCAGGACTTCGGCTACGGCTTCGGCAAGCTGCCGCCGGAGCTGAGCAGCGACGAGGTGTTGCGCGCCTATCTCGCCGCGCCGCTCACGCTCTATCTCGGCACCGGCGACATCACGCCGGAGCACAGTTTCGACGCGAGTCCGGCGGGCATGCGCCAGGGGCCGAACCGACTCGCGCGCGGCCGGGCGTGTTTCGCCGCGGCGCAGGCGCTGGCGAAGGAGCGCGGCTGGCCGTTTCACTGGCGCAAAGTGGAGACTCCCGGCATCGCCCACGAGGCGGCGTTCATGTTTGCGGCGAAGGAAGCGGAGGATGCATTGTTCGGAAAATGAACAATCGGATCGATGTTGCTCCCGAGGTAGCTGAAGCGCTCCGTGCCGGCCGGGCGGTGGTCGCGCTTGAGTCGACATTGATCACGCACGGTCTGCCGCATCCGGCCAATGTCGAAACCGCGCTGGCGATGGAGGCGGCGGTGCGCGCCGGCGGCGCGGTGCCGGCGACGATCGCGGTGCTGGGTGGAAAACTTTCGGTGGGAATTTCGCGCGCGGAGATCGAGCGATTGGGCGCGCTGCCGACGGGGAGTGTGCGCAAGTGTTCGCGGCGCGATCTGCCGATCGCCGTGGCGCGCGGCGAGGACGGCGCGACAACGGTGGCCGGCACGATGATCGTGGCGCACATGGCGGGGATCCGGGTGTTTGCGACGGGCGGAATCGGCGGAGTGCACCGCGGGGCGCCGTTCGATGTGTCGGCGGATTTGCTGGAACTCGGGCGCACGCCGGTCGCGGTCGTGTGCTCGGGTGCGAAATCGATCCTCGATCTACCTCTTACGCTCGAAGTGCTCGAAACGCAGGGCGTGCCCATCGTCGGACTGGGGACCGACACGTTGCCGGCGTTTTACTCGCGCAGCAGCGGCCTGCCGATCGATGGGCGCGTGGAGACGGAGGCCGAGGCGGCGAAGATCATCTCAGCCGCGCAACGGCTCGGGGCGCAGCATGGCGTGCTCGTCGCGGTGCCGGTGCCGGCGAAGGACGAGTTGCCGGCGGAAAAAGTGGAAGCGGCGATCCGTCGGGCGACCGACGAAGCCGCAGCGCAAGGTGTGCACGGCAAGCGCGTGACGCCGTTCGTGCTGGCGCGCGTGGCTGAATTGACCGGCGGCGAGTCGCGCAAGGCCAACACGGCGCTGCTGGTCAACAATGCGCGCACGGCGGGCTTGATCGCGGTGGCGCTGGCGGGTGGAGCGCGTTGACCTCAACGCGCTGGTTTGAAGGTGGGCGCGGGTTTACCCCGCAACTCGTCGGGGCGTAAAGCCCCTCCCACAAAAAGCGCGTTGGGGTCAACGCGCTCCGCCTCACTCACGCCGCGACGATCGTGATGCTCACGACCTCGATGCGGTCGATGGGCGTGCTCTTCTCGCCGCCACCGCCGCTCTTCGTGGGAACGTTGGCGATGCGCTCGAGCACGTCGTCGCCGGCGGTGAGCTGGCCGAAGGCGGTGTATTGGCGGTCGAGGAATTTCGCGTCGCCGTGGCAGATGAAGAACTGGCAGCCGGCGCTGTCGGGGTGCTGCGCGCGCGCCATCGAGATGACGCCGCGCACGTGGGACTTGGCGTTGAACTCGGCCTTGAGCTTGTAGCCCGGATCGCCGGTGCCGGGCAGGCCGCTGGCGCCCTTCTTGGTGTTGGGGCAGCCGCCCTGGATCATGAAACCCTTGATGATGCGGTGGAAGGCCGTGCCGTTGTAGAAGCCGTCGCGGGCGAGCTTCTTGAAATTCTCGACGGTCTTCGGGGCGACGTCGGTCCAGAAGGACAGCGTCAGGTCGCCGTAGGTGGTCTTGATAATGGCGTTTTCGTTGGCGGGTGCGGAGGTGCTCATGAGCCGCGCAGGCAACCGGCGGCCTCGCGGTGCCGCAAGAACCAATTTGCGCCCGGCGTGCGCCCTGCTGAAGTGGCGGCATGAAGCTGCGCTTTCTCTTCGCCATCTGGTTCATGTTCGGTGCCGCCGCCGTGGCCGCGGATGCAGTGATCCGCCCGAAAGTCGTGGTCGTCGCGATGTTCGAGCCCGGCCAGGACACCGGCGACGCGCCGGGCGAACTTCAGTTTTGGGTCGAACGCGAGAAGCTCGACCGCGTGATCCCGCTCCCGGCGGCATATCACGATGTGCGGGCGAATGCCGACGGTTCGGTGATCGCGATCGTCACGGGCATCGGCAACACGCGGGCGGCGGCGACGGTGATGGCGCTCGGCACCGATCCGCGGTTCGATCTGCGCACGAGTTACTGGCTGGTCGCCGGCATCGCGGGCGTCGATCCGGCCGACGCCTCGCTCGCGAGCGCGGCATGGGCGGAGTGGATCGTGAATGGCGACCTCGGTCACGAACTCGATCCGCGCGAGGCGCCGCGCGACTGGCCGACGGGCTACGTGCCGTTGCGGAAGAGCAAACCCTACGAACTGCCGCGCAACGACGCCGACTCGAGCCAGGTGTTTCACCTCGACCCAGGACTCGTGAACTGGGCCTACGAGTTCACGAAGAACATCACGTTGCCCGACACCGCGGGCATGGCCGAGCGGCGGAAGAAGTTTGCGCAGTTCCCCAACGCGCAGCGCCCACCCTTCGTGCTGAAGGGCGACACGATTTCGGCGGAGACGTTCTGGCACGGCAAACTGCTCAGCAAATGGGCCGACGACTGGGTGAAGTATCACACCGACGGGCGCGGCAACTATGTGATGACGGCCATGGAAGACACGGGCACGCTGCAGTCGCTCACCTGGCTCGCGCGCGCGGGCCGCGTGGACGTGAAGCGCGCACTCGTGCTGCGCACGGCGAGCAATTGCGATCAGCAGGAGGATGGCATGACGGCGGCGGAGAGTTTGTTCGGCGAGAAACTCGGCAGCTACTCGGCCTACGTGCCGTCGCTGGAGTCGGCCTATCGTGTCGGCAGCGCGGTCGTGCACGAGTTAGTGGCGGACTGGGCGCGCTACGAGAAGGAGATGCCGAAAAAGTAAGCGCCCTCCGAAACGCGAAAAGTGGGAGCCTGCTTGCAGGCGATTTCGTGGCACGGGTCTCCCGACCCGTGATGGTTGGACACGGGTTAGGAGACCCGTGCCACGCCCAATCCATCGCCTGCAAGCAGGCTCCTACCTGCCGCCCGGCGACGCACTCGTGGGCGGCGAACGCGAGGGCCGCTTGAAACGGACGAAAATGCGCGCTCGCGGTCGCGCATTGACGCCGCACCTCCGGCGGAAATTGTCGCGCGATGGATCCTGCGCCGCTGCCTGCCGCCACCCCCAGCCCCGAGATCTCCTTTGCGGTCGAGTATCAGGGTGACCGCCACAACGGCCAGAATCCCGATCTTTACGAGCGCGGCGTGTTCACGGCGAAGAGCGACGGGACCTTCCGTTTTTCCGGGCGGCGCCGGGCGCTCGTCGGCGGAGAGCAGATCGAGCTCGAGTATGGGGCGGCCGATATCACCAACGTCGACGCGACGGGGCGGACGGTGTGGTTTTCGACGACGAAGGGGCGGGCGGGCGCGCAGAAAAATCCGTTCGTCTTTCATTGCCGCGACGCCGAGGGGGCGCGGGCGGTGGTGCAACTCCTGCCCAAGACGGTCGACGCGGGGCATGTTTCGGCGGCGGTGTTTCAGGAGAAACTCCGGCAGTTGCCCGGCGCCCGTGCGCCGTTCGAGTCGGTCACCGGCGTCCTCCTCGGGCTGAATGTCGCGGTGTTTGTGGTGATGGCCGGGGCCTACGGGGCGGGCTGGATGAGCGTCGCGAGCATGGATCCCTACATCCGCTTCGGCGCCAACCACGGCGCGGCGACGACGGATGGCGAGTGGTGGCGGCTGCTGACGAGCATGTTCATGCACTACGGGGCGATGCACCTGCTGCTGAACATGTGGGCGCTGTTTCAAGCGGGACAGTTGCTGGAGCGGCTGCAGGGGCGCGCGTTTTATGCGTTCAACTATCTCGCGAGCGGCGTAGCGGGCGGACTGCTGAGCCTCGTCTGGCACGGGCAGAAAGCCGTGTGGAGTGCGGGCGCCTCGGGGGCGGTGTTCGGCGTCTACGGCATGATGCTGGGCTTCGTGCTGAAGGAGAAACACGCGATCCCGCGCATCGTGTTCAAGCCGCTACAGAACAGCGCGGTGTCCTTCGGTGCCTACAACCTGCTGTTCGGGCTGGTCTATCCCGGCATCGACAACGCGGCGCACGTCGGCGGTTTTGTCGCCGGCATCGGGCTCGGGTGGCTCACGGCGATGCCCATCGATCGGGAAAAGCGGCGCCAACTGTGGCGCGGAAAATTCGGCGCCGCCGCCGCGGCGGTCGCGATGCTGGTGGCGGTGGGCGTGACGGCCGCTCCGCGTTTCGATTTTTCGTTTCGGGAGGAGTTCGGCTGGTCGACGGCGATCAAGGGCTTTCGCGAGAACGAGGCGAAGCTGTTGGAAAAGCAGGACGCGGCGGTGGGCCAGTGGCGTCAGTCGGCGGCCGGCGGTCCCAGTTCGTCGAGCAGGACGTCGTGCCGTTCTACCGCGAGATCGGACGCCGCCTCGACGCGCTGACGCTGACGCCGGGGCGCGCCACCGCGGAGCGACGGGCGTTGATCAAGCGCTACGTGCAGGCGCGACTCGACGCCGCGGATCTTCTGCTGCGAGCGGCACGAGACGGTGACGCCGCGGCGTTGGCGGCGTATGGCGAGGCGAGAGCGGAGGCGGTGCGAATTCTGACGACGTCGACACCGGCCAACGCCAAGAAGAAGTAGGCTGCTTTGTCCGCGACCGGAGCGCCGAAGGGTGGTCGCAGCCGGGGCCGCAAGGCCGACCGACTACGAGTCGCGAGTGCGACGGCCTCCTTACGTCGGCCGCTACGCTGGCACGAGGGGTCTCGTTTTCAGTTCGGAAACGCTTCGTCGATGCGGTCGCAGAAATGATGGATCAGGAAGAGATGCGCTTCCTGGGCGGCGGCGCCGCTCTCGCCGGGCATGATGAGATCGACGGTCGCGAGGCCCTTGCACTTACCGCCGCCGCGGCCGAGGAAGGCGACGGAGTCGAGGCCGAGTTTCTTCGCCTCGTGGAGCGCGGCGAGAATGTTGGCGGAGTTGCCGCTCGACGTGAGCACGACGACGAGATCGCCGGGCTGGGCGAGGCCCGAGACCTGGCGCGAGAAAACCTGGTCGTAGCCGAAATCGTTGCCGATGCAGGAGAGGAGCGAGCCGTCCGACGAGAGGGCGACGGCCGGGAGCGAGCGGCGGGTTTTCGCGTAGCGACCGACGAGTTCGGTGGCGAAGTGCGCGGCCTCGGCGGCGCTGCCGCCGTTGCCGCAAATGAGCAGCTTCCCGCCGCGGCGCAGCGTCGCGAGCATGAGATCGCCGGCGCGATCGATCGCGGGGCGGATGGTCGTGAGGGCTTGAAACGTGCGCGTGGTCTCGGCGAGCGAAGTTTCGAAGGACATGAAAGAAAAGTAGCGAGCAGCGAGTAGTGGGTAGCGAGTAGAAAATCCCCGCTCTCTCTAGCGGAAAACTATGCTCGCTACCCGCTACTCGCTACTCACTACTTTTGGTCCTTCTCCCATGCGCCTGCGCAAACTCACCCTGCGGCACTTTCGCAACGTGGGCTTCGCCGCGCTCGAATTTTCCGGGCGGCAGCACTTCCTCGTCGGCGCCAACGGCCACGGCAAAACGAGCCTGCTCGAGGCGGCGGGCTTCATCACGGCGTTGCGGTCCTTCCGCACGTCGGAGCAGAAGCAACTCGTGATGCTCGCGCAGCACACCGCGGCGATTTCGTGCGCGGTCGAGCACGAGCAGCAGGGCGACACGCAGCTCACGATCAAGCTGCGTCACGGCGACAAGGAGCTGTGGTGCGACCAGACACGCGTCACGCGGCTGGCGGATCACCTCGGCAAATTTCCCACGGTCGTGTTTTCGTCGCAGGATCTGCAACTGGTGCGGGGCTCGCCGGCGGGGCGGCGGCGGTGGCTCGACCTCACGCTGGCGGCGATGGACGCGGGCTATTTCCGGGCCTTGCAGACGTTCACGCGGGCGCTCGCCGAGCGCAACGCGCTGCTCAAGTCCGGCCGCCCGGCGGACCAGGAACTGGCCGCGTTTGAACAGACGCTGGCGCCCGCGGCAGCCACGCTGATCGAGCTGCGGCGGTCGGGCCTGCAGGTGCTGGCGAAATCGCTGGAGGCGAGCTACGCGAAACTCTGCGACGGTGCCGAGCCGGCGGGGGTGGGCTACGATCCGAATTTCGAGGAGGCGGACGCCGATGCGTTGCTGGCGCGGCTGGAGGCGGGGCGGGCGCGTGATGTGCAGTTTCGCACGACGCTCGTCGGGCCGCACCGCGACGATTTTCATTTCACCGTGAAGCACACCGCGGCGAAGGAGTTCGGCTCGGAAGGGCAGCAGCGCTCGCTGGTGCTCGCGTTGCGGCTCGCGCAGGCGGCGTGGTTTCACGCGAAGAGCGGCGTGCGGCCGGTGCTGTTGTGCGACGACGTGCTCGGCGAACTCGATCCGGCGCGGCGGCGGCGCTTCTGGTCGGCGATCGATCATGAGTCGCAGGTGATCGCGACGGGGACGAGCCTGCCCGCCACGGCGGGCCAGCCCGATGGGGAGCTGGGGACCTGGCAGGTCTTTCGCGTGGCCGATGGCGACTTTGCCGAGGAAGTCGCGGCCGCGGAGGCGCCGGCGTGAACTTCGACGTGTGGCAATGGGCGCTCGCGGTGATCGCGGCGCTGGTGGTGGGCATCTCGAAGGCGGGCATCGGCGGACTCGGGATGCTGTCGGTGATGATTTTCGCGCAGATTCTCCCGGCGAAACAGGCGACCGGCGTGGTGCTGCCGCTGCTGTGCTTCGGCGATGTCGTGGCGGCGTCCGTCTACTGGCGGCACGCGAAGTGGTCGCACGTGTGGCGGCTGTTTCCGTGGACGGCGGCGGGGATCTTCGCGGGCTATGTGACGCTCGGGCGCATCGACGATCGCGGCGCGGCGGCGCTGATCGGCGGGATCGTGCTCGGCCTGGTGGCGATGCAACTGGTGCGGCGGCGCGCGGCGGGAGGCGAGGCGGAGCATGGTGCGTGGTTTGCGCCGATGATCGGGGCGCTGGCGGGGTTCACGACGATGATCGCGAACGCGGCCGGGCCGCTGATGGTGATCTACATGCTCGCGATGCGGCTGCCGAAGATGGACTTCGTCGGGACCGGCGCGGTGTTTTTCCTGATGATCAATCTCTTCAAGGCGCCGTTCATGGTGCACCTCGGGATGATCAATGCGCAGAGCTTCGGGCTGAACCTGTGGCTGGCGCCGCTGGTGCTGGCAGGCGCGTGGTTCGGGCGGAAATGGGTGATGCGGATGGAGCAGCGGGTGTTTGAAAACGTGGCGCTCACGCTCAGCATCGTGGCCGGACTCAATCTTCTTTTCCGGGCATGGCGCGGATGAATGTCAGGCAGATGTGGGCGGCGAAACTGGCGGGCAAACCGCTGCCGGTGGCGGCGGCGCTGCCGAAAAACGCGGCGGCGACCGTGCAGGATTCGCTGACGCTGAAACCCCGCGCGGCGTTCGCCGGCGTGGTGCTGGGCATCGATCCATCGCTGCGCGGGACGGGGCTGGCGCTGATCGAGTTTGGGGTGGGGCGCGCGCCGGTGTTGCTGCGGTGCCAGACGGTGCGCGTGCCGGCGAAACGGCCGATGGCGCACGCGCTCGCGGAGATTCACCGCGCGGTGAGCTCGATGCTCGAGGGGGCCGGCGTGCGGCACGTGGCGATGGAGCAGACGATCTTCGTGCAGAATTTTCAGACGGCCCAGATCCTCGGGGCGGCGCGGGGGGCGGCGATGGCGGCGGCGGCGTTGCGGGAGCTGCCGGTGTTCGAATATGCGCCGTTGCGGGTGAAGCAGGCCGTGGTGGGGGCGGGCCGCGCGAGCAAGGAGCAGATGGCGCGCACCGTGATGGCGATGCTCGGCCACGGCCGCACGCTTGCGCCGGACGAGGCGGATGCGGCGGGCGTGGCGCTGTGCCACGCGTTTACCTGGCGGGAGTAGGGGATGATTCGCGGCGGAAGGAAGGTCGGGTAGGTTATCCTTAACCCGCCGCCTCAACGCCTGCGAAAGTCCTGAGCGGCGCGTTAAGGATAACGCGCCCTACCTCGGAGTCGGGGCGCGGTCACCGGTTTCCAGGCGGCCGAGGAGGCGCAGCAGGCCGTCGAGGATCGTGAGCGGGTGCGGGGGGCAGCCGGGTATGTAGAGATCGACGGGCACGATGGCGTCGGCGCCGTCGCGCACTTCCGGGCGGCCGACGAACGGCCCGCCGGCGATCGCGCAGGCGCCGACGGCGATGACGATCTTCGGTGCGGGCACGGCGTCCCAGGTTTTGCGCAGAGCGAGTTCCATGTTGCGCGAGACGGGCCCGGTGATGAGCAGGCCGTCGGCGTGGCGCGGCGAGGCGACGAACTGGATGCCGAAGCGGCCGAGGTCCCAGCCGATGGTGCCGAGGACGTTGGTGTCGGCCTCGCAGGCGTTGCAGCCGCCGGCGCTGACCTGGCGGAGGCGGAGCGAGCGGCCGAAGAGCTTGCGGAGCTTTTCGTCGAGCGCGGCGGCGAGGCGGAGTTGTTCGCCGCCCGCGGCGCCGAGCACGAGATCCTCGCGGCGGCGCACGGCCATGCGGTGGTCGCCGGTGGGCGTGATGGCGGCCGGGCCGCAGGCCGAGATGCACGCGTGACAGAAGATGCAACGGCCGAGATCCAGCGCGATGGGTTGGTTGGCGGGGCGAGTGATGGCATCGGTCGGACAGACCTCGATGCACGCGCCGCAGCCGTCGGTGCATCGCGCGCCATCGACGCGCAGCGCGCCGCCGTGCCGATCGGGCAGCGCGGGCGGCGGGCCGTCGGGATACGCCATCGTCTCGCAGCCGCGTTTCAGCCGGTGGGTGAGGGTGTCGAGGGCGAACATGGAGGAATTTGGCGGAAGTGCCGGTGAAACCGAATGGCGAGATAGAAAATACTGAGGGCCGATGGATGGGCCAACCCGCCAAATTCCTCAGGCAGCGCGGCGCGCTGCGGCGGCCAGTCGGGTGCGCGGTTCCCCGCACGAAGTGCGCTTAGGAATTTGCAGGCCACGTCCGGCCGCTGCGGTCCACTGGCTTCGAGTTTTGTGCGGAGGGAGGGATTCACGGCGGCAAATTCCTAGAGATCGTGGCCGCAGTAGGAGAGGTTGAAGCTCTTGTTGCAGAGCGGAAAGTCCGAGATCGCCTGGCCGCGGAGCGCGAGGGCGAGGCCGGTCCAGTTGTGGAAGGACGGGTCGGTGATTTTGTAGCGGCGGAATTTTCCGGCGGAGTCGGTGAGCGCGACGTGGCAGATTTCGCCGCGCCAGCCCTCCACGAGCGCGACGGCGAGCGTGTCAGGTGCCCGTGAGACAGGCTCAGGGCAGGCAGGCGCGGGCAGCGCTTCGAAGATCGGGCCGTCGGGCGGCGTGGCGAGTTGCTCGAGCAGGAACTGGCCGGAGCGCTGCAACTCGAGCCAGCGCACGCGGGCGCGCGCGTAGACATCGCCGCCGGGCCAGACGGCGACGGGCGCCTGCGCGAGGCGATACCAGCCGGCGGGATGATCGTAGCGGACATCGCGCACGAGGCCGCAGGCGCGCGCCGGCGGGCCGACGAGGCCGAGGGCGGTGGCTTGCGGCGCAAAGACGGGGCCGGTGTTTTCGAAACGCGCGCGCACCGAGGCGGCGTCCCAGAGCCAGCCGGCGGCCTGCTCGGTGTCGGCGACGGCGACGCGCAGTCGCTCTAGCATCGTCGTCGCCCGCGCGGGTTCGAGGTCGTGATGGCAGCCGCCGGGGCGGACGAGGCCGCGGCCGAAGCGGTTGCCGCAGAGGAGCGCGGTGAGGTTGAGAAAATCGCCGCGGATTTTTCCGCACGCGGCTGACGTTGGGAGAAACGCGACGTCGTTGGCGAGCGCGCCGAGATCGCCGGTGTGATTGGCGAGGCGCTCGAGTTCGAGCGCGAGGGCGCGGAGCCACTGCGCGCGCAGCGGCGCCTCGGTGCCGGCGAGCGCTTCGAGCACGCTCGCGTAGGCGGTCGCGTGACCGATGGTGGTGTCGCCCGCGACGGTTTCGATCTGGCTGAGCGTCGCGCGGTGCGGTCCGCCGGCGAGGCCGGTCTCGGCGCCGCGGTGCTGGTAACCGAGCGCGATTTCGAGATGGAGGACTTCCTCGCCGGCGCATTGGAAGCGGAAGTGTCCCGGCTCGATGATGCCGGCGTGCACGGGGCCGACGGCGACTTCGTGGATTTCGCGGCCGTCGACGCGGAAGAACTCGCCGTTGGCGGGCGCGGTGCCGGCCGCGTCGGTGCGACGCACCGGCTTGAGCCACGGGTGGCCGTCGGGGACGAGGCCGTGCTGTTCCCACACTTCGCGCTCGAACAAATGCGCCTGCGGATGGGTGGCGGTGAGCGAAGGGTAATGCCCGGCGAAGGGCGCGCTGCGCGCGGCGGCGAGGGTGTTGTCGGCGTCGAACGCGATGATGGCGACGAGATGCGTGCCCGCATCGCCCGGCACACCGAACCACGCGCACAGCCGCGCGCCGCGATCGAGTTCGGCAGCGGTGGCGCGCACGAATTCGGCCGCGGGCCATTCGGGCAGGGCGGCCCACGGGAGGCTCGTGGCGTTGGCCAGCAGGGCGAAGGAGGTTTCGCTGCTCATGGCGTCGGGAAGAGTTGGGCGACGGCGCCGGCCCACGCCTCGGTCAGGACTGCCGGCGTGGCGAGGCCGAGCCAGAGCGAGAAACCGAGGAGCACGAGGGGCGGCACGATGACGCTCATGGTTTCAGGGAAGCGCTGGCCGGTGACGCGCGACGCCGCGCGCGGGCGGCCGTCGACGATGGCAAAGACGAGTCGCGTGAGACCAAAGAAAACAAAGAGCAGGCAACCGAGGAACATCGCGGCCGTGCCCGGCCGGTCCGCGCCAAACGCCGCGCGCACGATGCCGAGCTCGCTGAAGAACGGCCCGAACGGTGGCAGCGCGGTGACGGCAAACATGCCGGTGATAAAAATCGCGGCCGAGTGCGGCGTGATCGCGGACATGCCGCTGACCTCGTCCATCGTGCGCGCGCCGGCGGCGCGGCGGATGTTGCCGGCGCTGAGGAAGAGCGCGCCCTTCGTGAGGCTGTTGCCCCAGACGTGGAACAGCGCGGCATACACCCCTGCCGCGCCGAGCGCCGCGCCGACGGCGAGGATGCCCATGTGCTCCACGCTCGAGTAGGCGAGCATGCGTTTGAAGTCGCGCGTCCCCAGCAGGAAGAGCGCGGACACCAGCATCGAGAACAACCCGATCGCGAGCAGCGTGCGATCGGCGATCGCGCCGGAGCCGGACGCCGCGACGACCTCGCGCACACGCAGCACCGCGGTGAACGCCACCGTGGTGACGCCGCCGGCGAGCAGCGCGCCGACGATGCCGGGCGCCTCGCCGTAGGCGTCGGGTTTCCACGTGTGCATCGGCGCGAGGCCCATCTTGGTGCCGTAGCCGGCGAGCAGGAGCACCCACGCGGCGAGCACCCACGGGTGCGAAAGCTTGGCGCCCTGGCTCGCGAGCGCGGCGACCGTCAGGTCGCCGCTGCCGCCGCCGTAGAGCGAGGCGTAGCCGAGTGCGAACGAGCCGAGCAGCGACAGCGCGATGCCGGTGCCGCCGACGAGGAGGTATTTCCACGTCGCCTCGAACGCGCGCGACGTGCCGTTGAAGTGGATGAGCGGCACCGCGGCGAGCGTGACGCCCTCGGTCGCGATCCAGAGCAGGCCGAGGTGGCGCGCCCCGTGGCCGGCGCTCAGCAGCCCGAGCACGGCGAGGAAGGTGGCGACGAACACGCGGTTCGAGCGCTCCGCGCGCACGCCGAGGTAGGGGACCGCATAGGCGGCGCAGGCGAGGAACAGCAGCGAGACCGCGGGCAGCACCGCGCGGGCCAGCGGATCGAACGCGAACCACGCGGTCGACGCGAACGGCGGCGGCACGAACAGCAGCCAGAGCGAGAGCGCCACATGCAACACGCCGACCACCGGCAGCAGCCACGGCCGCGTGCGGTCGCTCGGCCACACGGCGGCGAGCGCGGCGCCGGCGAGAGGCAGGAGGACGAGCAGGAGGGCTTTCATTCGCGGAGCACGGTGAGTTTGCGCGTGTCGAGCGAGTCGAACGCGCGCTGGATGCGATCCACGATGATGCCGATGACGAACACGCCGACCGTGAGGTCGAGCAGGATGCCCGCCTCGACGAGCAGCGGGGTCGCGTGGATGAGCAGCAGGCCGAAGAGATAAATGCCGTTTTCCAGAATCAGGTAGCCGCAAACCTGCGAGATGGCCTTGGAGCGGCCGATCAGCAGCACGAAGCCCGTCAGCACCGACGCGAGCGAACCCGGCACGAGCAGCGAGCCCGCGTGCTCGGGCAGCAACGGCAGCGTGCGCGCAAACGCCACCGCGGCGATCGTGCCGCCGGCGCCGAGGAGCAGCGACGGCACGTAGCCGATCGACGGGACGACCTCGCGCTCGATGTTGGCGGTGCGCATCGCCCGGCGGAGCAGGATCGGGATCACGAAACCCTTCACCGCGACGGTGGCGCAGGCGACGAGTGCGACCATCCAGTTGATGTGTTCCTCCAGCAGAAACGGCATCGCGCCCAGCGCCATGCCCTGCACGGCGACCGCGTTGATGAGCGACGGCAGCCGGCTGCTGCCGAGCGCGAGCAGGTTCAAACCGATCGCGAGGCCGATGAGGAGGTTGAGGTAGGCGTTCATGCGGCGCCGCCTTTCCACGCGACCAGCAGCGCGAACAGACACAGCAGGAAAGCGGTCGTCAGCAGCAGGGGCACGCGGCGAAACGCGAGCCGCGCCAGCAGCGACTCGACGAGCCCGACGCCCACGGTGACCACGAGCACGCCGGCCGCGAGCACGCCGGCCGCCGCGGGTCGCGAGAGCCCGCCGAGCGGCACCACGGCCTCGACCAGCAGCGTGGCGAAGAGCAGGAGCTTGATCGAGGCGCCGTGCAGGATCGCGGCGAGCGGCGGACCGCTGTGATCGAGAATCATGACCTCATGGATCATCGTGAGCTCGAGGTGCGTGTTGGGATCGTCGAAGGGCACGCGGCAGTTTTCCGCGAGCAGCACGGCAAAGAGCCCGGCGGCGAGCAGCACGGCCCCGGCGCCGGCGGCGGGGTTGAGCATGGTGGCGAGCGAGACGCTGCCGCTGTGCACGCAGAGCGCGAGCACCGCGGTGATGATCGCGGCCTCGGCGAGCACGGCGTAGCTCACCTCGCGGGCGGCGCCCATGCCCTCGAACGCGGAGCCGGTTTCCATCGCCGCCCACGCCGTGCAGAAGCGGGCGAGCGCGAGCAGATAAATCAGGAGCAGCACATCGCCGCGGAAACTCAGCCCCGCGCCGACCGGTCCGAGCGGCAGCAGCAGCGCTGCGCCCAGCACGGCGACCCACGCGACGGCCGGGCCCGCGATGAAGCCCGGCGACACGAGCGTGCTCAGCACAACGCCCTTTTGCCACAGCCGCGCGAGGTCGTAGTAAAGTTGCAGCACCGGCGGGCCGCGGCGGCCACCGACCCACGCCTTCACCTTGTTGATGATGCCGGGCAGCAGCGGGGCCAGCACGAGCCAGCCGACGAGCCGCGCGACAAATTCGAGGAACACGATCATGAGCCACCTCCCAGCACGACGAGCGTTCCGAGGCCGGCGAGGCCGACGACCACGTAGGCGATGTAGTATTGCAGCCGCCCATGCTGGAGCCGGCGCACCGCGAGCGATGCCTGCATGACGACTGCGGCCACCGGCCCGATCAGGCGCTCGAGCACGGTCTCCGGCACACGCTCCATGCGACTCGCCCCTTCGGGAAACAGCCCCCGCGGCCGCCGCAGCCGGCGCTGCGGTTGAAGGATCCACGCAAACCAGCCGCCGGCGATCCCGGCGAACGAATCGCTGGTGTATTGCATGCGGGCGGTGGGGACGACGTAGCCGCAGTCCCACGTGAGCTGACGCGTCACGTCGTCGGCCCGCGCGCGCCGCCACAGCGCGAAGCCCGCCGCGAACGCGAGCAACGCGAGCGCCACCTGCATGCCGCCGAGCGTGAAGAGCGACGCCGGTGGCGTCAGGTCCGCCCAACCCGGTTGCCACGCGCCGGCGGCGCGGGCGATGAGCGGCCAGCACAGCGCCGGCGCGAGCGCGATCGCCCCGCAGGCGGCGGCGACGGCCACCATCGGGCCGCGCATCCACGGGCTGCATTCGTGCGCGTCGCGGGCGGCGGCGGTGCGCGGAGCGCCGAGGAAAATCAGCGAGCCCGCCTTCACGAACGTCGCGAGCGCGAGCGCACCGGTCACCCCGAGCATGATCGCCGCGGGCAGCGCGGCCCACGCGGCGGGGCTGCGGCTGGTGACGGCGTCGAACAGGCCGAGGTAGACGAGCCACTCGCTGACGAAGCCATTGAGCGGCGGCAACCCGGAGATCGCGACGGCGCCGAGCGCGAACAGCGACGCGGTCCATGGCATCGCGCGCCACAGTCCGCCGAGCCGGCTCATCTCGCGCGTGCCCGTCGCGTGCAGCACCGAGCCCGCGCCAAAGAAGAGCAGCGATTTGAACAGCCCGTGATTCCAGACGTGCAGCAGGGCGCCGGCCAGCGCGAGGCGGCCCCACGCGGCGCCTGCGGTGAGCGAAGTCGAACCATCGGCTGCGGCGAGCAGCGCGCCCCCGAGCCCGATGAGAATGATCCCGATGTTCTCGACCGAGCAGTAGGCGAGCAGGCGTTTGACGTCGCTCTGGGCCAGCGCAAACGCGATGCCGAGCAGCGCGGTGACCGCGCCGAGCACGATAAGCGTCCAGGGTGCCGCGGCGGGCACGGGCAGCCAGCCGGCGGTGCGGAGCAGGCCGTAGATGCCGAGCTTGATGGTGACGCCCGACATGATCGCGGAGACGTGGCTCGGGGCGTTGGCGTGGGCCGAGGGCAACCAGATGTGCAGGGGAAACATGCCGGCCTTCAGGCCGAAGCCGACGAGCGCGAGCCAGAAGAGCGGCGCCAGATCGGCGCGTTCGCGCATCGGCCCGAGTTCCCAACTGCCGGTGCGCGCCGCCAGCGCGGCGAAGAACGCAAACAGGCACATCGTGCCCAGGTGCGAGGCCGCGAGGTAGAGCCAGCCCGCCGCGCGCACGTCGCGCCGCTGGTTCTCCAGCGTGATGAGGAAAAACGCGGCGACCGTGAACAGTTCCCACGCGATGAGGAAATGCAGGCCGTTCCACGAGAGCAGGACGGCGCCGAGGCTCAGCAGCAGCGTGTTCCACCACAACCGGCCGCGCGGCGCGGACTGCGGGTAGTCCCGATCGCTCCAGTAGCCGTGGGCGTAGACCGAGCCCGCGCCGCCGACGACCGCGACGAGGGCGAGGAACAACGCGCCCAGCGCGTCGAGCCGCAGGTGGAGCGGCTGGCCGGCGACGGCGAACTCGCTCCGCCATTCCCACGGCGCGCCGCCGAGCAGCAACTGCGCCGCCGCGACGAGTGCCGCCACGGCACCGGCGAGGGTGAACCCGAGCCACGCCGGGGCGTGGCGGCGGCCGGCGACGAGGCCGGCCGTGAGGCCCGCCGCGGCGAAAAGCAGCAGCGGACCGGGCGTCATGAGCTTACCTCCCGGCTGGCGGCAGGGGCCGACGCGCTCGCATCAAAGGCGCCGACGGCCAGAAAAATTTCCTCGTCGCTGGCGTGGCGCGCGAGCAACTCGCGCAGCGGACTGCGTCCGAGCAGGCGGCTGAGCCGGCCGAGCAAGTCCAGATGCGCGCGGGGCGACGGCGCGATGAAGAACAACAGCCGGGTGAGCGGCACCTCATCGGGCGGCGGCTCGGGCAGCACGAGCGGTTCGCGCAACAGCAGCAGGCCCACGACGCCCGCATCGCGCCCGAGTGCGACGCGCGCGCTCGGGTGGGGGAGCGCGAAGCCGCCGCCGACCGGCGCCATCGTCACGCCGCCGGCGGCGCGCAGACGCTGCGTCACCAGTTGTCGGAGCGACGGACTCGTGCCCGGCAGCGCGTCGACGATGCGCGCAAACGTCGCGGTCACGTCGGCCGCCGGCACGTCGCGCCAGATGCGGCCGGCGCGCAGCAGAGTCTCGAGCCGCCAGCCGGTCGCGAAGGCGGTGGTGGTGTCGGCGAGGAAACCCACCTGCGCCGCGAGCCCGCGCGCCGCCGCCCAGTTCGCCACCTGCGCGCGATCGAAGAGGAGGCGGCCGCGTTCCGCGATGTGCGGCAGGCCCTCCGCGCGAATCCAGCCCTCGATGGTCGCCTCGGACACGCCGAACGATTCGGCAATCTGGACGAGGTTGAGATACATGGCGTGGGAGAGCTGGAGGTTTCAGGATTCCGGTCGCGGCGTCAAACCCTCGGCCTGGCCCACGCGTCCGGATGGAAAACGAGCGGCAATCCTAGCGGACTCACGGCGGGCGTCTGCGCATTCATTGGCCAACATCCGTCGCCACGATCACGGCCAGCGCCGCGATGCCGACGAGCAGGTAAAGGAGATACGCTTCGAGCCGCCCGTGCTGGAGCCGGCGCGCCGCGGCGGAAAGGCGCATCACCGCGCCGCCGACCGGCGTCACGACGTGCTCCAGGACGGTCTCCGGGGTGTGGGAGGTGCAGCTCGCCTGCGCGGGAAACGGCGTGTCCGGCGCCTGCGCATGCCGCACCGGCCGCAGAATCCAGTCGAACCACTCGGTGATGATCGCGGCGAACGAGCCGGCGGTGTATTGCATCCGCGCGGCGGGCGCCGCGTAACCGCAATCCCAGGTGACGTGGCGTGGGACCGGTTGGCGCCCGGTCCGCCGACGCAGCGCGACGACTCCGGTGACGGCGAGCGCCGCGAGCGCGAGGTGCGTCCAGCCGAGCACGGCGAGCGACGGCGGAGCGGCGAGGCCGGCCCACGCTGGCGCCCAGGTGCCGACCGCCTGCGCGACCGCGGGCCAGACCCACACCGGCGCGAGCCCGATGGCAACACAGCCGCCGGCGAGCAGGAGCATCGGTCCGCGCATGGCCGGTCCGCATTCGTGCGCGTGGGCGGCGGCGGCGCTGCGCGGCGCGCCGAGAAATACCACGCCGCACACCTTGACGAAGCAGGCGAGGGCGAGCGCGCCCGTCATCCCGAGCAAAATGGCCGCGGGCACGACCGCCCATGCGACCGGCCCGGCGGAACGCGTGGCGTCGAAGAGCCCGAGATAGACGAGCCACTCGCTGACGAAGCCGTTGAGGGGCGGCAGCCCGGAAATCGCGATGGCGCCGAGGCCGAAGAGCGAGGCCGTCCACGGCATCGCGCGCCAGAGTCCGCCGAGCCGGCTCATCTCGCGCGTGCCCGTCGCATGCAGCACCGAGCCGGCGCCGAGGAAGAGCAGCGCCTTGAACAGCCCGTGATTCCAGACGTGCAGCAAGCCGCCTGCGAGCGCGAGCTGGCCCCAGCCCGCGGCGTCGGTGCCCTGGCCGGCCGCCACGACGGCGAAACCGAGCCCGATGAGAATGATCCCGATGTTCTCGACGCTGTGGTAGGCGAGCAGGCGCTTGAGATCGTGCTGCCCGAGGGCAAACGCCACGCCGAGGACCGCGCTCGCCACGCCGAGGATCGCGATCGTCCAGCCGGCCGCCGCCGGCACGGGCAGCCAGCCGGTGAAACGCGCGAGCCCGTAGATGCCCAGCTTGATCGTGACCCCGGAGAGAATCGCGGAGACGTGGCTCGGAGCGTTGGCGTGCGCCGAGGGCAGCCAGATGTGCAGCGGAAACATGCCGGATTTCAGCCCGAAGCCGAAAAGCGCCAGCCAGAAGAGCGGTGCGAGCTCCGTGCGCTCCCGCATCGGCCCGAGTTCCCAGC
Source organism: Verrucomicrobiota bacterium (assembly GCA_016235555.1). Taxonomy (GTDB): domain Bacteria; phylum Verrucomicrobiota; class Verrucomicrobiia; order Opitutales; family Opitutaceae; genus JACRKC01. The sequence continues at coordinate 2,896 of JACRKC010000094.1, read as the reverse complement.
CGCCGGTTTGCGCCGCGAGTCCCGCGAAAAACGCGAAGAGCGCGAGCGTGCCGACGTGCGAGGCGCCGAGATAAAGCCAGCCCGCCGCGCGCACCTCACCGCGCTGGCGGTCGAGCGTGATCAGGAAATACGCGGCGAGCGTGAAGAGCTCCCAGCCGAGCAGGAAGTGCAGGCCGTTTGCGGCCACGAGGACGAAGCCGAGGCTCAGCGCGAGCGCGTTCCACCACGCCCGCCCGGCGGCGGCCGAACGCGGATGCGCCGCATCAGTCCAGTAGGCGCGGGAGTAAACGGCGCCACCGCCGACCACGATCGTGACGAGCACGAGGAAGAACGCGCTCAGGCCGTCAAGCCGCAGGTGCAGCGGATCGCCGGCGACGGAAAACCCGCTGCGCCAGTCCCACGGCGAATCCCCGCCCAGGATCAGCAGCGCGGCGACGAGGGCGGCGACCGTGCCGGCCAGCGTGGCCGGCAGCCAGAGTCGGGACGCACGCCGGCTGGCCAGCATGCCGGCCAGATGGCCGAGCGCGCCGCCGAGCAGCCACGATCCGGGACTCATGGCCGCGGAGCTTGAGCACGCTGCCCGCACGTGGCCAGCTTCGTTGTGCGGGAGGTGGAGCGCGTTGCCCTCAACGCGCTGGTTTGAAGGTGGGAGCGGGTTTGCCCCGCGACTCGTCGGGGCGTAAAGCCCCTCCCACAAAAAGCGCGTTGGAGGCAACGCGCTCCACCTTTCTGCCTCAGCTCCGTGGCGCCGATTTCGTTTCGCCGAGCAGCTTGCCGGCGCGTGCGACCGCCTCCGACAGTTCGCGGTGCGCCGCCTCGAGTTGGAGTTTCTGCGATTGGAGCGGAGCATTGTCGTCGTGCGATTCCGGCGCCGGCGGCAGGCCGAGGATGGCGCGCGCCCGCTCGAGGGCCGCGGCGATGTGCGGGCACACGTTCTCCTCGCCGATCCGGTCGATGAACCCGGAATTCACCATCACGGCGAGCGGCTGCGTATGCGGCGCGCTCAGGATGAGGTGCTTGCCCTTGGCCCGGAGCTTCGCGTGCAAATCTTCCAGGGCCTGCAGGCCGGTGGCGTCGATCGCGAGCACCTTGCGCACGCGCAGGATGAGCACTTCGGGTTCCTGCTTCGCGCGCTTCAATTCGTCGTCGAGCTTGTCGACCACACCGAAGAAGAACGCGCCGAACACGCGAAACACGAGCACGCCGGGCGGAATCTCCCGGCCGATGAGCGAGTGCTGCGAGCCTTCGGTTTCGGTCGTCTCGTCAACCGCGGTGATCTGCGAGGTCTCGGAGATGCGCTTCACCATCAGGAGCGCGGCGAGCACGACACCGACTTCGACCGCCACCGTGAGGTCCGTGAGGATGGTGAGCGCAAACGTGGCCAGGAACACCGTCGAGTCGCTGCGCGGCCAGCGGCCGAGTCGCAGGAACTGTTTCCACGAAATCATCCGGAATGCCGCGACGATCAGCACGGCGCTGAGCGTCGCCAGCGGGATGTGTTTCGCCAGCGGCGCGACGAGGAGCAGCAGGGCGACCAGGAGCGCGGAGTGGACGAGTCCGGCGACCGGGGTGGCGGCGCCGGCGCGGACGTTGGCGATGGTGCGCGCGACGGCGCCGGTGGCGGGGATGCCGCCGAAGAGCGGCGTGACGAGATTGGCGATGCCCTGGCCGATCAGCTCCTGATTCGAATCGTGACGCTCGTCCAGCATGCCGTCCGTCACCACGGCGCAGAGCAGGGCCTGCATCGCCACCAGCATCGCGATCGTGAAGGCGGGCTGCACGAGCTGCGGGAGCGTCTGGACATCGAAGGCGGGCAGGTGCGGCAGCGGCAGGCTGCGCGAAATCTCGCCGAAGGCCGAGCCGATCGTCGCCACGTGCCAGTGTTCGTGCAGGCCGAAGAGCCCGACGGCGACCGTGCCGCACACGAGGCCCACGAACGAGCCGGGCACGTAGCGCGAGAACCGCACCGGCCACAGCCCCATGATCGCCACCGAGGCGACCCCGAGCGCGACCGTCGGCCAATGGATGCCGTCGAGGTGCGTCGCGAGCATCGCGAGCTTGCCCGGGAAATCGACGGGCGCCTTGGCCACGTCGAGGCCGAAGAAGTTCTTGATCTGGGAGGCGAGGATGAGGATCGCGATGCCCTTGGTGAACGCGCGGGAGACCGGATACGGGATGAACCGGATCACCGATCCGAACCGGGCGGCGCCCATCAGGCAGAGAATCGCCCCGGCGAGCATCGTGCAGACGACGAGCCCGCCGGGCCCGTGCGCTTGCAGCACGCTGTAGGTGATGATCACGAAGGCGCCGGTCGGGCCGCCGATCTGCACGCGCGAGCCGCTGAGCGCCGCGATGATCGCGCCGCCGATGATCGCGGTGAGGAGCCCTTGTTCCGGTTTCACGCCCGCGGCGATGGCAAAGGCCATCGACAGCGGAAACGCCAGGATCATCACGTTGAAGCCGGCGAGAAGATCGCGGCGAAAATGCGCCGCCGAGTAATCCCGCACGGCGTCGAACAGCCGCGGTCGGAACGGGAGGGTCAAGCTCATGGCCGGCCGGCGGGGACGCAGGCCGCCGGGGCGGGCCGGTGCGGGAGGAGCGGAATGATCGGCGGACGCAGGAGATTCATCGGATTCGCGGCCTGCATTTGGAGCAGTTACCCGGCCAGCGCAACAAGATGAAACGACAGCGTGCGGTGGATGACACGGGGACGCCACAGCTCACCGGCAATTCTGTCTGCTGAGTCTCGCGAAACAGGGTGACAAAGAGTTCGGTGGTTCGGGGAGCGCACCCGTCTCGGGTGCTGGTGCCGGCGTCTCGCCGACACCTCCGAAATCCTCGGCGAGACGCCGAGGACGGCCCGCGGGACGCGGGCGCTCCCCGAACCACCGCGTGT
>JACRKC010000093.1 GCA_016235555.1 Verrucomicrobiota bacterium | reverse complement strand
TCGGCGGTCATAGACCGCCGCTACAGCCAAGGCCTTCGGAACTGACCTCAGTTTGAGTTCCACCCCAGCGCGCTGGCCTACGTGGGAACGATTTGTGCATTCAAACCGGAAAGCCGTGGGAGGAATGGAGGCGAACCCGGGGCGGGCGGGTGGCGTCCGGCGGTGGCCGCGGGGTGAAAAGCGGGACCGCGACGGAAGAGAGGAAATCAAGCGCTTCAGAAGCGCAGGGTCGCGGTCAGCGTGTAGTTCCGCGGCGTGAGGTAGTAGAGGTTGGACGGCGTGGCGACGCGGGCGGGCGAACTGAGGTTGCCGTTGGCGGGGCGTTGCACGGTGGCGACGTAGAGCGGCGCGTCGTAGTCGAAGAGGTTGTCGACCTTGAAATCCATCTGGACCGAGTAGCGGCGGCCGAGTTTGAAATTGTAGCCGAGCACGACGGTGGCGGTGGTGTAGCCGTGGACGTAGACGGGATCGAGCGCGCCGACGCTGGGGTCGTCGATCGCGGTGGTGGGCGCGGTGGGATCGGCGATGGTATCGCCGCCGCGATAGCTGATCGCCTGGCGGCCGCGGTAGTTGACGCCGGCGCCGACCTTGAGGCCTTTCAGCCGGCCCTCGCGGACCGAGTAGTCGCCGAAGAAATTCGCGGTCAGCAGCGGCAGACGCGTGACGATCTGCGAGCCGTTGACGATGTTGGCCTTGATGGTCTGGAGGCTGTTCCAGGCGCTGGCGACGGCGTTGGCGTCGGGTGAGCGGAGGGAGGTGGGCACGGCGGTGTTGGTCGCGGCGACGAGCGTGCGCGAATCGATGAGCACGCTGGTGTCGGCGGCGATCTGGCGCAGGACGGATTCTTTCTGCGCGTAGAATCCGGCGAAGCCGGCGGCGACGTTGCGCTGATACGTGCGGGGCCGGGCGCCGTTGAGGGTGAGGCGGAGCGACTTGGTGGGGTTGGCGACGAGTTCGAGTTCGTAGCCTTCGTTGTTCGAGTCGCGCGTGTCGAAGAAGCGCGGCACGGGCGTGAGGCCGCGGAGGTTGCCGAGACCGGAGGCGGGCGCGGGACCCGCGGCCGGCGTGGGGCTCGCGGAGGCGAAGGTGTTGAGGTTCGACTGCGCGGTGGAGCTGAAGTCGAAGACCTGGCCGGTCTGGCGGCCGCGGTAGTAGCCGAGCGTGGCGGCGAGTTTGCCGTCGGCGAGCGTGTGGCGCAGGCCGGCGCTCCATTCCGCGGCGACCTGCGGTCCGTAGTAGGAGCCGTAGATATTCTGGCGGGCGGCGCTGGGGTTGAAGGTGGTCGAGTAGTTGTAGAAGAGACTGAGGTCGCGCTTCAGGTAACCGAGTCCGCCGACGGTGAAGGTGGTCTTCTTCACGTTCACTTCGGGCGGGGCGTAGTCGTCCTGGAAGCGGTCATTCGCATACTGCGATTGCGCGACGAGGCCGGTGCGCGGGCGGGACGACGCGGGAACCGCGGCGCCGGTGGCGACGCCGGCGGCGGTCTTCGGGGTGTAGAGGAGGGAGCCGTAGTCCGCGGGGGCGCTGGGGCGGTAGTAGTAAGTCGAGCCGTCCCAGTTGACCGGATAGTCGCCGGGCACGCGGGAAAACAGACTGTAGGCACGATACTGGTCGTTGCGCACGGCGCCGAGCAGATGGATGCGGTTTTTGAACAGCGCACCCTTCAACGCGGCCTGCACGGTGTCGAGTGTCGTGTAGTTGACGGCGGGCACGACGGTGGTGCCGCCAATATCTTTTACCCAACCGGTTTTGTAGGAGACGCCGTTGTAATTTACCGACGGCACCTCGGGCGTGGGGAGGTCGGGTTTGTCCCAGTAGTATCGATAGTAGACGACATCGGTGTAAGCGGGCGTGACCCATGTGCGCGGATCGGCGCTGCGCTTGGCGGTGAAGACCGTGGGATCGCTGACGGAGTTGCTGTTGCTGTGCTGCCAGGCGCCGTTGACGCTGAAGTCGCCCCACCTGGTGTTCTTCAGCACGTAAGCGAGCGCGGCGCGGGTGCTCTCGGACTGCGCGCCGACGCGGATGCGGAGCCGGTAGCCCTGGCTGTAGGGCTGGAGGAACTCGGGGTTGGGCGTGCCGTCGGGAAGGTTGCGGTTGATGTCGATGTAGACCTGGGGGAGGCCGCGGCTGTTGATGTATTCCGTGGTGCGGCGCTCACGCGAGTAGTTGTGATCGAGGCTGGCGAAGAGGCGTTCGCCGAAGCGCTGCGAGAGAAACGCGGAGAAGGAGCGCGCGGGCTGCACGAAGGACGGGTTGTTCGACGACACGGCGAAAGTGCGATCGGGAAAACGGAAGCGGGAGCCGGCGGTGGCGCGGTCGAAGCGGCCGGGAGGGAGGTTCAGCGCCTCGTTGAAGGGATTGCCGGCGATGTTGGCGGTGGGGCCGACGACGAGTGCGCCTCCGACGGAGACGGAGGTGTTGGCGTTGCCGCCCAGCGTCTGCGCGGTGCGGGAGAGATCGAGCGGGCCGTTGAAGGCCGGCGCGTAGACGAAGAACGGCGTGGTGGCGTTGCCCCACTGGCTGTAGCCCCGGGCGCTGGCGTCGGAGGGCAGACCGGTGGTGGGCACGAGCGCGTTGAGCACCGTGACGCCGTCCCAGCCGGTGAAGCGGTCGGTGAAGGTGGTGAACGGGTTGTTGCGCCGCACGTCGTTTACCTCGCCCTGGACGCGCAGTTGCGTGGTCGGGGTGACGTTGAACGTGGCTGCGAGAGTCGCGCCGCGCTTGCGCTCCATGTCGAATTGCCGCCAGCCGCCGCGATCGGCGTAGAGGAGATCGAGGCGGACGGCGAAGCGGCGGTTGAGGGCGAGATTGGCGTCGAGGGTGAAGCGCTGGTTGGCCCACGAGCCGTAGGAAACGCGGACCTCGTCGAAGCTCTTGTCGGTGCGCGCGGTGCGGGAGACGGCGTTGATGGTGCCGCTGAAATCGCCGTTGCCGAAGAGCACGGCGTTGGGGCCGCGGGCGTAGTCGATGCGCTCGAGGTTGTAGCTGTCGTAGTTCACCGCGAAGGGGAAGAAGTCGCGCTGCGTGGCCGCACTGGAGCCGCCGCGAAACGAAATCTGCGTGGCCGCGCCGAAGATCTCGGTGGCGCCGTTGTCGCGGATGTCGGCGACGTTGACGCTCCATTTGCTCGCTTCGGTGATGCTGTCCAATCCGAGCGCGTCGATGAACTCGCGTGTCTGCACCGAGTAGGCGGCGGGCGTGTCCTTCAAGTCGCCCGCGAGCCGTCCGCCGGCGAGCGACGAGGCGGCGACGAAGCCGGCGTCGCGCTCGGTCGAAATCACGAACGGTGTGAGCACCACGGCCTCCTCCTGCGCGGCGGTTTTGGTTACGCCGGCCGGGACCGTTTGGGCGAAGAGGCCGGCCGGCAGCAGGCCGGTGAGCGCGACGGCGGTGGCGAGGCGGATCGTCCGGAGAGCGGACGAAGTGGGAAGCGGAGTCATTGGTAAGGGGACGACGTGAACCGGAGTTGAGGCGGAAGATGAACCGAGGACAGGGAGTCACATTTGCTTCGGGCCATCACGCTCTAATTCATCCGGCCCGCCTGCGCTGGAGGCGCTGCGGAGCGGAGTCGTGCCGGCAGAGGTTGCGCCAGGCCGTCGCCGCCGAGCAGCGGTGACGAGGCAGCCGCAGCGAAATGCCGAAACGGATTTGTCATCTATTAGATGACAAATCCCCCGAGGCGGGCCTCCGCGCTGTCTGCCCTGGGCCTGCCGGAGGGTGGGCCGCGACGTTCGGCGGCACGACTGGAATAGCGACGCGCGCGGTCGCGATGCGGTTCTGGAAAAACGGCTGGCATCCGGGCGCGCGCCGCCGCCATGTTCGCGGAATGAAATTCTGTTCCCCGATCCGTTGGTCCGGCGGCGCACTGCTTGGCGTCGCCGCGTTTGTCTGCGTGGTGGGTGCCCAGCCGGCGAAGCGCGCGATGGAGCTGGAAGATATCTTCCGCTTGAAACGCGTCTCCGAGCCGCAGCTTTCGCCTGATGGCAAACGCGTGGCCTACACCGTTGCTGAAGTGCTGAAGGACGAGAATCGCACCAACGCGGACATCTGGATCGTCAACGCTGACCCTTCGACAGGCTCAGGGCAGGCGGCCGGCGCGCCGCGCCAGCTCACGAACTCGCCGAAGCGCGACGCGCATCCGCGCTGGTCGCCGGACGGAAAGTGGATCGCGTTTGAGTCGACGCGCAGCGGCGACTCGCAGATCTGGGTGATCGCGGCCGACGGCGGCGAGGCGCGGCAGCTCACGACGATCGCGACCGGCGCGGCGCAGGCCAACTGGGCGCCGGATGGGAAGAGTGTCGCGTTTGTGTCGGCGGTGTTCCCGGAGTTTTCCGAGAGACCGTTCAAGGAGTCGGACAGGTTGAACAAGGAGCGGCTCGACGCGCAGGAGAAGAGCAAGGTGAAGGCACGGCTCTTCGATGCGCTGCTCTACCGCCACTGGGACGGGTGGGTGGAGGGGAAGCGCCAGCACATCTTCGTCGTGCCCGTGGCCGACGCCGCGGCGGCGGGCGGATTCGGCGGGCTCACCGCAGGCGAGCCGCGCGATGTCACGCCCGGACCGAACGACGCGATCCCCACCTCGGACACGTTTACGGAGGGCGACGAATATGCGTTCTCGCCCGACGCGAAGGAACTCGCCTTCACTGCGCCGCATCACGTGCTGCGCGAGCAGGCGTGGCGGACGAACCACGATATCTGGGTCGTGGACCTCGCGACCGGCGCGAAACGCAACGTGACTGCCGACAATCCCGCGGCCGACGGGCAGCCGCGCTACTCGCCGGACGGGAAATACCTCGCCTACCGCGCGCAGCGTCGCGCGGGCTTCGAGGCCGACCGTTGGGAACTCCGCGTGCTCGAACGCGCGACGGGAAAAATCTCGAACCTCACCGAGTCGCTCGATCAGTCGATCGATGCGATTGCATGGGGACCGCGCAGCGATGGCCTGGCGTTTACGACGCAGGTGAAGGGCACCGCGCAAATCTGGGTGGCGAAGCTGGAAGAGGGCGCGGCGCTGACCGCGAAGACTCGCGCGATCGTCACCGAGCACGCGAATTCCGATCCGGCGTTCGCGCCGGACGACCAGAGCGTGTTCTTTCTTCGAGCCGCACTCAACCATCCGGCAGAAGTCATGTGCATGAAGCGGGGCGAAGGCGCGCAGATGATCACACACACCAACGACGAGTTGCTCGGGATGATTTCGCCGGTGAAAGCCGAGTCGGTGACAGTCGTCGGTGCCCCTTCGACAGGCTCAGGGCAGGCCGGCGGCACGCCGGTGCAGATGTGGATCCTCAAACCGCCGGGCTTCGATGCGTCGAAAAAACATCCGCTCGTCTTCTGGGTGCACGGTGGTCCGCAGAGCGCGTTTCTCGACTCCTGGTCAACGCGCTGGAACGCGCAGCTCTGGGCGGCGCAGGGCTACGTGATCGCGCTGCCGAATCCGCGCGGCTCGACCGGTTTTGGTCAAAAATTCTGCGATGAGATTTCGGGCGATTGGGGCGGGAAGGTCTACGAGGATTTGCTCGCGTGCCTCGCGCATCTCGAGAAGCAGCCGTGGATCGACCCGACGCGCATGGCGGCGGCCGGGGCGAGCTTTGGCGGCTACATGATGAACTGGTTCAATGCGCACCTGGACAAATTCCGCTGCATCGTGAACCACGACGGCGTCTACAATTTCGACTCGATGTATGGCACGACGGAGGAGGTGTGGTTCGACGAGTGGGATCACGGCCAGCCGTGGGCGAATCCCGAGTTCAACAAGTTCTCACCGCACCGTTTTGCGGCCAATTTCAAGACGCCGACGCTCATCATCCACAACGACCTCGATTTCCGCGTGCCGACCAGCGAGGGCATCATGCTGTTCACGATGCTCCAGCGGCGCGGCATCCCGTCGAAGCTCCTGATGTTCCCCGATGAAGGCCATTGGGTGCTCAAGCCCGGCAACAGCGAACGCTGGCACCAGGAAGTCTTCGCGTGGCTGAAGGCGTATTTGAAGTAGGGCCAGTCTTCGACTGGCCCAAGTCCGGTCGGAGACCGGCCCTACCTTCCTGTCGCGGCGCCGGTCGTGAGAAACCCTTTCGGTTTTTCAAACTTCGGGGCCTCCGCGGGCAGCGTGTCGGGCGTGACGGTGACGTCGGTGGTGAACTTCAGCGGCACGCCGGCACCGACGTCGAAGGTGAGTTCGACCACCGACGCGGTCCAGCCGGCGGCGGGTTTGGTGACGGTGGCGGTGTAGATGCCGTTCTGGCCCTCGATCGGCGATGATTTCCAAACGGGTCCGATCTTCTCGAGACGGAAGTCGCGCGCGTCGGGATTGGTGGCCTGCCAGAGTTGCACCGATGTGGGTTTGGTTTTCGTGGTGACGGTCAATTGGCCGTCGGCGCTTCGTTTCCAGTCGAACTGCGGGAGCGGTTTCTTGTTCAGCAGGGCGAAGTGCCACGCGCGAAGCGTCTCGTAGGCGTCGGAGCCCTTCAGGCCGTGGTCGGTGTTGGGGATGTAGCGCAGGTATTTCACCCCTGCGAGCTGGCTGAAGTAATGGCGGGACGAGTCGGGCGTGAAGAATTGGTCGCCGCAGGCGTTCATGATGAGCTTCGGCATCGTGAGGCGGTCGCGGTAAAAATAGGGATCTTCGATCGCGTAGAGCGCGCGGGCTTCTTCGGTGCCGCTCCAGTTGACGACCTGGTGGCGGACGTAGTCGCCGACGGCGGGGGCAAAGAAGCCGTAGGCGCGATAGTGATTGGTGATCGAGACGTCGACGTTGAGGACGTCGATCACGATCGGGCAGATCGCGACCACGCGTTTATCCACCGCGGCCGTGGTCCACGTGGTCCAGCCGCGTTTCGAGCCGCCGGCGACCATGAACGTGTCGACCTTGACCTTGCCGCCTTCGTCGCTGGCGAGAAAGGCGGTGATGGCATCCATGGCGCGGACGGCGGCCTTGGTCATCGGCAGACGGGCGGGCCAGCGCTCGTCGCCGGTGCGCAGAAACTGGTCCCACGTGTAGGCGATCAGGTCGTCTTCCTTGCGCTCCACGCCGTCGCCGTGAAACACGAGGGTCTGGTTGGGCACCATGCGGATCTCGGCGACGACCGAGCGGGTGGCCTTGGCGATCGCGATCAGATCACGCGACGGGGCGGGCGGATTGCCCGGGCGGTTGGCGCCGCCCCCGATGAAGAGCAGCGCGGTCGAATGCTCGAGCGTGTCGGGTTTGACGACGAGGAGCCAATGGCGCCACTCGGTGCGGTTGACCTCCTTGGGCGTGAGCCAGTTTTGCGAAACGAGGTCGAGGGCGTAGCCCGTGGCGCTCTCGTCGCGCAGTTCGACGGCTTTTTTCCACGAGAACGAGGCATCGGGCGCGGCCACGTAGCGGTCGAGCGCGGTTTCAACCAAGCCGCGGCGGGCGGTGTCGGCAGCCGGCCCGCGCAGAGTCAGGGCCAGGGCGAAGGCGGTGAGAAACAGGAGGCGGAGGCGGGAGGGGTGCATGGCGGGGCGGAAATGACGCGGCGGGAAACTCACCGGTGGCGGAGTTTCGCTCAAGTGAAATGGCGGGGGCAGGGCCGGTCGGTTGTGACACAAACTGATGTCAGTGATTTGTAGCGGCGGTCTATGACTGCCGGCGTTGCGCCAAAGGTATTCGTTCGGCGGTCATAGACCGCCGCTACAGCCAAGGCCTTCGGAATTGACCTCAGTTTGAGTCATACCAGTTGCGGCGCGCTTTGAGACTCCTGATCTTGTAGGCCCGGCCGGTGGGCGGGCTGCCCGGCCACCGGCCGGGCCTACAGTCTCAAAGCGCACCGTAACTGGTATTACACCCGGACCAGGGGGACCGGCCTGGGCCGGTCGCAGATCGGACCTACTCCGCCGGCGTGAGCCGCGCGATGCGCTCGCGGAAGAGCACATACAGCGCGCCGTCCGGGCCGCCGATCACGTCGCGGATGCGGTTGGCGTCGGTCTCGCCCTTGATGATCACTTCCTGATTCACGAGCTTGTCGCCCTTGATTTCGAGGCGGCGCAGTTCCTTCGCGGCGAGCGCCGCGACGAAGAGATGGCCCTTCCACTTCGGGAACAGATCGCCGGCATAGAAATTGGCGCCGCAGGGCGCGATCGACGGCAGCCAATACGTGACGGGTTGCTCCATGCCTTCCTTGGCCGTGCCTTCGCTGCCGGGCATCGGCGTGCCCGGGTAATCCATGCCCCAGGTGATGACGGGCCAGCCGTAGTTGCGGCCGGGCAGCACGAGATTCACCTCGTCGCCGCCACGCGGGCCGTGCTCGACGTCGTAGAGTTCGCCGGTGGCGGGGTTCAGCGCGAGGCCCTGCGGGTTGCGGTGGCCGTAGCTCCAGATGGTCGGGAAGGCCTTCGCATCTTTGGCAAACGGATTGTCGGCGGGGATCTGGCCGTCGTCCTTGATCCGGTGGACCTTGCCCATCACGACGCCGAGGTTCTGGGCATTCGGCCCGGTGCCGCGGTCGCCGATGGTGAGGAAGAGGTGCCCCTTGCCGTCGAACGCGATGCGACCGCCGAAGTGCGGGCCGCCCGCCTTGGGATACATGTCCACGGGAGCCTGGAAGATGGTCTGCTGCTCGACGAAGGCGTTGCCTTTGATCTTGCCGCGCACGATGCGGGTGAGGCTCACGGGCTGGCCGTCGCGAGTCTGCGGATCGCTGAACGCGAAATAGAGCCAGCCGTTCTTCGCGTAGTCCGGATGAGGCACGACGTCGAAGAGCCCGGCCTGCCCGCCGGTGTCGACGGTGGGGAGGCCGAGGAGCGGGCGGGGCGCGCGTTTGCCTTTGTCGATCAGGTAGGCGTAGCCGAGTTTCTCCGTCACGAGCGCCTTGTCGGGGCCGAGGAACGCGAGCGACCACGGTTCGATCAGATCGCCGACCCAGGTGTTGAGCTGGAAATTGTGCAGCTGGGTCTTGCCGGCGAAGGAGTCGGGCAGCTTCTCGGACTTCAGTTTGCCCTGCTTGAACAGGAACTGCTGTTCGCGGAGGTAGATCACCATCGAGCGGATGTCCTTGTCGGTGAGCGTGGCGCTCCACGGCGGCATTTCCTTTTCGGGATAGCCGTTCTTGATGCTCTTCGCGATGCTGTCGTCATCGCCGCCGTGCAGCCACTCGTCGTCGACGAGCGAGGGCACCTTCTGGTTGCCGGGGGTCACGCCGCCTTCGAGTTTCGGGCCGTGGCAGTTGGCGCAATTCTGGGCGTAGAATTCGTTAATCTTGCCGGTGTTCCGGATGTTCTGGGCAACAGCGAGCGAGAGCGGCGCGAAGGCCGCGGCGAGGTAGAGCAGAGACGAGGGTCGCATGGGGAAAGGGCGGAGAAAAGCGGGTGCCGGGCCAGATGCAATCCGCGAGGTGAGGATTCGGCGTCCGCGACTACGACGGCCACGGCGAGCCGGGCGGGCCGAAGCGCGTGCCGGGGGGCAGGACGACGCCAAAGCGGACCGCGAGCAAATCCAGCAACTCCTCGGGCGAGCGGATCTCGTGCTTTTCCGCGCGGCCATCCGCGTAACGGATCGTGAATTCGCGGTTGAAGATCGTGTAGCGGCAGCCCTCGCCGGCCCGCGCGAGCGTGAGGTTGAGTTTGAACCGCGATTGCGGGTGCGTGCACGTGAACCAGTTGGCCACTTCGATATCGATGGCCGGCACTTCGTCGGCCGAGAAATAGTAGACGTCGTGCCACGTGTCGCCGAGCCGCGCTTGGTGCGCATAGGCGAGGCCGCCGGAGCGGATGGCGGCGCCGTCGCGCGGCAGGGCGACGATCCGGCGCGGCTCGACCGCGACGGCTTGCTCGCGGTCGAGCGCGAAGGCGAGCGGCTCGATCAGCGACATGCTGCCGAAGCCGACATCCGCGAGCATCCGTCCGTCGTCGCCCTCGACCAGCAGGACGAGATGCGTCGGAGGCGTGACCACGTCGAGCGGCACCTGCCAGCGCACGCGGGAGATGCACTGGGTCACCCGAAAGCCCAAGGACCGCAGCGCGGCGGCGAGGAGGTAGTTTTGCTCAAAGCAATAGCCGCCGCGGCGTTCATGCACGAGTTTGCGCTCAATGCTGGCGAGATCGGTGCGGATGAGGCGGCCGAGGAGCACATCGAGGTTTTCGTAAGGAATCGTCCGCGCGTGGGCCGCATGCACGGCCCGCAGCACCGCCGTGGTCGCCGCGCGAGGCCCGTGGTAACCGAGCCGCGCGAGGTAGGCGTCGAGATCGAGGGAGTGCGGCGGCGGCAGCGGGATGGTCTGGGAACCGGAGGGCGCAGGGGCGGACATGGTGGGAGCGAAAATCAGGGCGCGTGGCGGCGCGAGGTCCGAACGATTAGGAAATTTGTCCCGCACAACAAGCGCGGCGCTGCGTTTACGAGCGACACGGACGGAGCAGCGTTCTCCGGGATGCGATCCGCCACCCGACGGATGCCCGGAGAGGGCTGAATCTCCCGGGAGGTTGGGATGCGCCGGACCGATGCCCGAGTGCGGGCGCGGCGCACCTCGCTGGGCGGCCGCCGGCATCAGGGCACTTCGTAGACCTCGACGAGCGCCACGCCAGTGGTGTCGTTTGCGCCGCCGACCTGGAGGGTATAGGGACCGGGGCTGAGGCTGACGAGCAGCGCGCTGTCGGCGCCGCCCTCGGCGAGCGGAAAGGCGGCGACGCGCTGCGCGGCGGTGCGGATGTCGGCGGCGTTGGCGGCGGTGTTCCAGCGGGTGTTGGAGCGGAAAGCCTCGGTGCCGTGGTAGAGCGTGAGCACGGGCTGGGCGAGAAAACCGGCGACGTTGAATGGCGCGAGTCCGGGACCGACGGCGCGGATGAGGACGGTCTTCGCGGCGCCGGGTCCGACGACGAGGCCGGGGATGAGGATTTGCGCACCGGTGCCGACGTGGGCGCGGACGGACAGGTTGATCAGGCGCGCGGCCGGGGCGACGAAGGAGTCGGCCGCATAGACCTCGAGCAGTGCCACCCCGGCGGTTTCGCGGGCGCCGGTCACTTGGGCCGAATAGTCGCCCGGAACCAGAGTCACGACGAGGCCGGAATCGAAACTGCCCTCGGGCACGGGAAACGCTCCGGCCTGCGCGCTCGTCGCGCGAAACAAATCGGCGTCGTCGGTGCTCCAACGCGTGTTCCTGGCCACCGACCGCCCGGAGGCATTGAAGAGAGTCAGCACGGGGCTGGCGAGGGCGTCACTCACGCCAAACTGGGTCAGCGAGGGGCCGATCGCCCGAAGCAGCACGGTGCGGGCGGCCCCGGGCTCGATCACGAAACCGGCGATCAGCGCGGTCGGTCCATTGCCGGCCTGCGCACGCGTGGCGAGATTGATCAGCCGGCTCGCAGGCTGCGGTGATGCAAGCGCGGCGATCCATTGGGTGAGGAGCGACTCGGCCGCGAGGTCGCGCTCGCGCGTGGCGATGGGCGGCATGCGCGCGGCCCCGTGGCTCGCGGCGAGGCGGTGCAGGAGCCGCGAGCGCGCCGCGTCGCCCGGCACGATCACGCGGTTGGCCGGATCGGCGCCGGTGTCGAGGAGCGCGCCGTCGATGAGGCCTGCGAGCGAGAGTGGCGTGGAGGCGCGCGCATCGATCGCGCCGAGCGCGGTGCCGCCGGGCTGGTGGCATTGCGCGCAATTGGCGTCGAGGTAGCTGCGGGCGCGCGCTTCGATCGACGCGCGCGCATCGTCCGCGGCCGCGAGCGCGGGGAGCGCGGCGGATGGCGGGGCCGTGGCAATGTCGAGATAGCCGGCCTGCGCCAGCGCGGCGACGGTGTTGGCCGTGCCGCCGGGAAAAGCGTTCGTGCGGTCGAGCTGGCGCGTGTTGAAACTGAGTGCGAAGCCGCCGCGCTCGGTGTGGCAGGCGAGGCACTCGGCGCGGCTCGGGAAACGCCACGTCTGCGTGCGCGGAGCGCCGTTTTCCACGACGTCGAAGTCCGCGTCGGCGCCAGCGTCGGGCACGAGCGTGGCGTCGGTTTGGGTGTCGTTCCAGCGGTAGCCGAGGCCGTAGACGCCGGTGGCGGTCTTCACGAGGAGGCGCGTCTCGACGCGGCGGGCGGTTGCGGGATCGCCGCGCGTGAGCTCGAGGTCGAAGTGCTTCACCCAGACCGCACCGGCGGGGAGCGACCAGTTGCCGGTGGCGGCGAAGCCGAAGCGCGACGCCGTGTCGGGCAGCGCGAACCAGCGGCGTTTGCGCGCGTGGTCGGACCAGAAGGAGACGTTCGGCTCATACGCGACCACGCCGGCGGCGGGCGTGAGCGCGGCGGTAGCGGAAAACACGCCTGTCGCCGAGAGCGTGGCGGGGAATTGCGTGCCGCCGGTCGCGGTGCCCGGCACGAGCCGGCGGATCGAGCCCTCGGTGAGATCGGCGAGGAGGATGTCGCCGGTGGCGGGGTTGAGGCCGAAGCTCGCGATGCCGGAGTCGGTGGCGAGCAGTTGCACGCGCGAGTCGGGCACGGGATTGTCGCCGTCGGGATCGAGCGCCCAGATGCGGCCGCTCACGAAATCGGCGAAGAGATATTTGCCGTGGAGCGCCGCGTGCAGCGGGCCGCGGTAGACGAGACCACCCGTCACCGATGAACCCTGCGCGCGCGCGTAGTCCCAGACGGGCGGGAGGAACGTGGTCGCGCTGGCGGCCGGAGGGCTGGCGCGCGGGCCGGCGATGGTGCCCTCGCGGTAGTTCCAGCCGTAGTTGCCGCCGCGCACAATCAGGTCGATCTCCTCGCGCGCGCCCTGGCCGACGTCGGCGCACCAGAGGCGGCCGGTCGCGGAGTCGAACGAAAAACGCCAGGGATTGCGCAGGCCGGTGGCCCAGAACTCGGTGCGCACGGCGTCCGCCCTGACCGCGGCGCCGTTGAAGGCGGTGGCGCCGACGAACGGGTTGTCGGGCGGCACGGCGTAGGTGCCGGCGTGGACGGCCGCGTGCGCGTGCGGCGCGAGCGAGCCGGGGCGTTGATCGACATCGAGGCGGAACATCCCGCTGAAAAAATCTTTGTCGATGCGCTGGCTGTTCTGGAGCGTGTCGTCGGCGTTCCCCTCGTCGCCGACCGAGAGGTAGAGATAGCCATCGGGACCGAACGCGAGCTGGCCGCCGTTGTGATTGCCGGCCTCGTCGCGCTGGGAGAGCAGCGGCTGCTCGGAGGTGGGCTCGGCGACGTTGGGGTCGTTGGCCGAAACGCGGAAGCGCGAGAGCCGGTCGTGGAGGCCGGTGCCGGCGGCGGTGGTGGTGTTGAGGGTCCACCAGACGTAGAACTGGCCGTTGGTCGCGAAGGCCGGATGAAACGCGAGCGCGAGCAGGCCGCGTTCGTCGGAAGCGTCGGCGGGGTTCGTCGCGACGCGCGATGCGAGATCGAGGAAGAGCGTGCGCGAGGGGCTCGCGGCGGTGACGTCGGGGATGACCCAGATGCGGCCGACTTTCTCGACGACGAAAAGCCGGCGGGTGTCGCCGGGCGGCGAGACGAGTGCGACGGGAAAGTTGAACGACAGCGCCGGCCAGACCCGCGCCGTCGTGTAGCTCGTGGGCGGCGGGACGGCCGGCAGCCGCAGCGACGTGGCGGCGACGCGGGTGAGCGGTTGCGCCGCGACGTGCCCCGTCGCGACGACCAACCCCGCGACGAAGCGTGCGACCCCGGGATAGCTCATGCGCCGCACGCTGCCCCAAAATCGACCCTCCGCAACTCCGCCTCGATCGCCCGCGCCCAACCCTTTTCCCGTTTTTCCCCCGCAATCCCAAACCATGTCGCAATTGCGACATGGTTTGGGATTGCGGTGACGGAGAGGTGTGAGTCGTGGCGGGCCTTGCGGTGCGGGGTGATGCGCGACGGGTGACGGTGGTCGGATCATGTGGCACCGACTAAAGCGGGCCCGGCGCGAGTGCGGCGAAGGCTTCGGTGCGGGCCGACCAGGCGGTGCGACCGAGATAGCCATCTGGCAGCAGGGCGAGGGGGAGAAAGGGGTCGAGGGTGGCGGCGCGGTTCCAGGCGGCGCGCTCGCGGCGGGCCCAGGTTTGCAGGCGTTCGCGCTCGGGATCGTTGCGCGGCCATTGGCGTGGCGCGGTCCGGGCGATGGCAAGGTATTGTTCGTAGCGGGCGTTGATGGCGGGGAAATCCCAGGCACCGCGCACGATGGCGGAGTCCGTCTCACCGCTGGCGGGCCGGCCTTCAAACAGGAGAAAACCTTCGGGATCCGTGGGCATGCCGTGCACGAGCCGGCGGGTCTCATCGAGGGAATCGGGCGTGAGCCACACGCTGTTTTGCAGGTAACCGAGTTGCTCGGCACGCAGGTAGCGGCGCAGTTTGGCGCGGACGGCGACTTCGGCCGAGGGCAGATCGAAGAGGAGCAGGCGCCACCGTCCGTCCCAGGTCCGCGCCCAGCGGGCGACGGGATCGCGGCCTCCGAGCGCGGTGAGCCGGCCGGTCTCGGTCAACCGGACGATGCGTCGACTGGGCTGGCTGGCCGGGTGCTCCTCGAGCAGTTTGCGCTGTTGGAGCTGCGCGATGCGGCGGCCAAGGCGGTTGCGCCAGGCCCAGGCCTCGAAGTCGGGAGCGAAGGCGTCGCGCCACGACGGGCGCATCAACGAGTCGGCGGTCCAGAGCAGGACGTAGAGGAACTCCTCGGTCGACGCACGCATGGCGCCGCCATCGTGCTACCGCCGCGCCACGCCGCAATCCCAAACTATGTCGCAATTGCGACATAGTTTGGGATTGCGGTGCGCAGGAGGTGGGCGGGGAGGCGGGGCCGTTGGCGGGGACGGCGTGCTGGAGCAGCGACGTGAGTTCGCCGGGCGGTTGCTGGCGGACGGTCAGAACCGCAGCGTGAACTGCGTGGCGAGGGTGTGGGTGAAGGCGCGGGCGCCCGTGTCGCCGTGCTGAAGGCTGTATTGGAGTTTGAGCTGCGTGTGCGGGGTGAAGCGCCACGCGGGGGCGGCGTCGAGGCGCCAGGCGTTCTTGCCCCATGTGACGGGGCCGGTGCGGTCGGTGATTTCGCCGAAGAGCTGCTGGTTCCACCGGACGGCGGCGGAGAGTTGCGGGGAGAATTTGTATTTCACCTCGGCATAGTAAGAAACCAAGTCGGCATCGCCGACGACCGGGATGGTATAGCGGGCTTCGAAGACCTCGGCCCAGAACTGCCAGTGGTGCCAGGCTACGACGAGATCCTGGCCGAGGGTGATTTGCCGGTAGTCGCCGCGGCCATGGCGCGGCAGCAGGGTGCGCTCGGCGGCGGGGGTGAGGTAGGTGCCGCTCGTGGCGGAGAAACCGAGGTTCCACATTGCGTTGGGCCGGTAGCGCAGGCGCGCGCCGATGCTCGGATGCGCGAAGGAAACCTGGCCGGGCTCCCACGTCTCGGGTCGCGACGAGACGGGGGCGTGTTTGATCTCGGCGGCGTAGCCGAACTTTCCGAGGTCGCCGGAAAGCGCGAAGCCGGTGGCGTAGGCCGGGCCCCAGAGGACCGGAATGCGGAGGTCCTTCTCGCGCGCGGTGATGGCGGCGGGGAGGCCGCTGCGCACGTGGGACCAGCGCAGGAGGGCGACCGGGTTGGTGATGGCTTCGCGGTCCCAGAGGCCGGTGAGCTGCTCGTAAGCGAGAGGTGCGCTGATGAACGCATCCGTCCACGCGCCGTGACGCGGGGTCCAGTTGCCGACGATGGTGCCGAAGCGGCCGGCTTGGACCGAGAGGCGGCCGTCGGGCCACGGGGTGTAGCGCAGCGCGTATTCGTCGAGACGCACACGGCCGTGCGCCGGCTGGGGATCGAAGCCACGATCCCAGCGGGCTTGGGCGAAGAGGTAGAGCTGCGAGCCGAGCTGGGCGTCGAGGAAGAGCGTGAGGCGGGGAGTGAAGAGATCGTTGCCAGTGGCGCGGATGACGCCGGGGGGCGGCAACTGGAAATGGTATTGCTCGAGATCGATGAGGCCGCTGAGGCGGGCGCGTGCTTGCGCGTCGGGGGTGGCGAACGTGAGCGTTTCTTCGAGGCGGTCGAGGGCGTCTTCGTTGGCGGCGGCGACGCGAGAGATTGGGACCAGGAGGACGAAGAGGACCGCCAGGCCGCGGGCGAACGAGCGGATGGATCGGGCGCGGCTCATGGGGCGGGGCGGAAGCGCACCTCGAACTCTGTCCATGAATCGTCCGAGCGCACAAGACGAAGATCGCCTTGATGGAGGCGGGCGAGTTCGCGGGCGAGATTGAGGCCGAGGCCGTAGCCGGGGACGTTTTCGCCGATCGCGCCGCGGTGGAAACGCTCGAAGATGTGGGCCTGGGCGGCGGAGGAGATCGGGCCGCCGGTGTTGGCGATGGAGAGAAACACGGCCCCGTGTTCGGCCCGGGCGGCGAGGCGGATGGAGCCGCCGGGGCGGTTGTATTTGCGGGCGTTCTCGAGGAGGTTTTGGAGGATGATGGCGGTGTAGCGTTTTTCGCCGGCGATGAGCAGGCCGGCGGGAAAGGCGGTTTCGACTGCGATCTCATGATCGTCGGGCAGCGCGCTGAGATCGTCGAGGGAGGCCTCGATGAGCTGGGTGAGATTGACGGCGGTGAGGTCGAGTTTGAGCCGGCCGGCGTCCATGCGCGAGAGCAGCAGCAGATCCTCGATCAGGCTGGAGAGACGGTAGGTCTGGTGGATGAGGGCGGAGATCTCGGCGCACTCCTCGGGGGTGAGGTTCTCGCGGGTCATGAGTTCCTCGAGACCGGCGCGGAGGACGGTGACGGGAGTCTTGAGCTGGTGCGAGGCGTCGGCGGAGAAGCGCGCGGAGCGCTCGGAGTCGACGGCGAGTTGCTCGACGGGCGCGGAGAGGCGGCGCGAGAGGAACTGGCTCGCGAGCAGGCCGACGAGGAGGAGCCCGGCACCGGAGCCGACCACCTGCCAGCGCAACTGCCACTGGCGCGCGTTGAGGCCGGCGAGCGAATAGACGCACACTTCGTAGGCCGGCGGGAAGCGCGAGCCGGGATTCAGGCGTTTGGCGAAGAGCAGGTGGGCCTCGCCCGCGAGGGAAATCCGGCGCGGCGGGCCGGCCTCGCGGTCGGCCGCGAGCATGCGCTCGACTTCCGGGGCGAGGGTGCCGGCGTGCGGGCTTGTCAGATACAGCCGGCCGCCGAACCAGAGGCCGGCGGTGGCGGGGCCGGTGGTGAACTCGACCGGCTTGGAGCCGAGGATGAGGGCGGAGATGACCTCGCCGTTGTCGAGCGACACGATCGGCATGGCGATGAGTTCCACGACCGCACCGTCGCGCGGGGCGAGATAGCCGAGCTGCTGTTCGGCGGGCAGGCCCGGGAGGGCGAGTTTCGCGGTGTCGGCCGGGTCCAGCTCACCCGCGCTCGGGAGGTTTTTCGGTTTGGCGGGCGGGATGACGGCGCCGGTCTGGTCGAGAAAGCGGTAGAACCGCGCCCGCAGGATGGGGGTGGTGCGGGGGGCGGCGGGCTCGGCGGCTGATTCGGTGATGTCGCGCAACTCGTCCTCGGCGTTGTCGTAGAGCGCCTCGCGAAATTCCTCGAGCGCGGCCTGGATGCGGGGCCGGCGCACGAGCGCCCGGCAGCGTTCGGCGAGGGCGGCGTGGCGGATCGCCGCCGCGCGCTGGCGGGCGGAGAGTTCGGCGGCGAAGTCGCGCTCGAGGTCGCGCTCGGCGCCGGCGACGAGGTTGCGTTCGGCGAGCGACAGCGCGAGGGCGGTGACGCCGGTGACCACGAGCATCATCGCCACGAGCAGCTTCGTGCGGAAGCCGGCGACGCGGGACGGGCGTGCATCTGCCTGGGGGGAGGAGCCTGCTTGCAGGCGATTCATGGCGGGTGGGGCAGGCGGGAGGGGGAGGTAATCGCCTGCAAGCAGGCTCCTACAACGGGCGGCCGGTCACGGGAAATCGACGCGGATGGTCTCGCCGGCCGTCAGGTCGACCGCGCGCGGCGGGGTGGTGGTCTTGCTGTCGATCCAGGCGCGCACATGGTAACGGCCGTGCGGGAGACCGCCGAGGCGGAAGCGGCCGTCGGTGTCGGTCATCACGAAGTGCGGCGTGGCCAGCACGAGGATGAGCGCGCGCATGTGTTCGTGGATATCGCAGCGGAGGGTCACGAGGCCGGGCTCGTCGAAGGTGACCGAGGGCACGGGCTTTTCGTCGGGCCGGTAGCGGCCGAGGTCGAAGCGTTTGGCGGGCGAGAAGGAAAAGATGTTGTGGTAGAGATCGTCGAAATTGGGGAACTCAACGCGGGTGCCGGCCTGCACCGGGAGGAGGCCGGGGATGAAGGCGAGGTCCTTCTGCGCGAGCTGTGCGAGCGGGGGGACGCGGGGCGGCGGAAATTCGCCCTCGAGGTAGACGACGGCGAGCGGCGGGTTGGTGGCGAGCACGCCGCCCTTGGCCACGATCTCGTAGCGTTTGTTCATCACGGGCGCGGAGCGCGTCTTGAGGAGCGTGACGCGACCTTCGATGGCGGCTTGGGCGAGGGCGCTCGCGGGGGTGGCGCAGAGCAGGGGCAGGAGCAGGGACAGGCGGAAACGCATGGGAGTAGGGTGCGCTAGTCCGGCAGGCGGATGACGTAGCCGACGCCGCGGAGCGTGTGGATGAGCGGCGCGGAGAACGGCGAGTCGATCTTTTTACGAAGGCGGGTGATGAAGATTTCGACCGTGCGGGTGTCGTATTCGTGATCGCGCTGCCAGACGCGTTCACAGAGTTCGGTCCGGGAAAACGGCCGGCCGGGCTCCTGCATGAGCACCTGCAGCACGTCGAATTCGCGGGGGGAGAGGGCGATCGGCCGGCCGCCGCGGGTGACGCGGCGATGGATCACGTCCATGTGGAGATCGGCGAGGCGGAACAGGTCGGACGCGCTCGTGGCGCCGCCGCGGCGGCCGAGCGCCTCGACGCGCGCCGCGAGTTCCTCCATGGAAAAGGGCTTGGCGAGGTAGTCGTCGGCGCCGGCTTCGAGGCCCTTGATGCGATCGACGACTTCGCCGCGCGCGGTGAGGACGAGCACGCGCGACGGGCACTTGGCCTGGCGGAGTTTTGCGAGCACGGCGAGGCCATCCAGCGTGGGGAGGTTGAGATCGAGGACGAGCAGATCGGGGGCGTCGGCCAGGGCCGCCCGGAGGCCTTCGGCGCCGTCGTGCTTCATGGCGAGGGTGTGGCCCCGGCGGGCCAGCGCGCGGGAGATGTGGCCAGCGAGCCGGGGTTCGTCTTCGATCACGAGGATGCGCATCGCGGCCTTCTGGTTAGGCGAAAGGCGGCGGAAGGCAACTCGCGGGAGGTGGAGCGGGTCGACTTCAACGCGCTGGTTCGAAGGTGGGAACGGGTTTACCCCGCGACTCGTCGGGGCGTAAAGCCCCTCCCACAAAAAGCGCGTTGGGGGCAACGCGCTCCACCAAAAGCAACGGCGGCGTCCATCGTGGGACACCGCCGGATAGCCTGACCGCGCGCCTGAGGCGCGCGACCCATGAAATCAGAAGAGGGTGTTGAACGGGGCGGTGTTGTCGCGGGCGAAGGCGCCGCCGCTGCCCGGAGGCTGCGTGAGCTCAACCCACGAGCCGAGGCGGATGGTGGAGGAGCCGGCGGAACTGGAATCGCCGTTGGGATCGCTCGCGATCGTGGCGAGCTTGGTGTCGTAGTGGCACTTGGAGGTGCCGTAGAAATCCATGTTCTTGCAGATGACGGAGCCGTGCAGTTCGTCGTCGTCGAGGCGGATGCGGCAGCGCGAGGCGTAGACGGCGCAGCGGTGGTGGCGGCCCCAGCCGCGGAAGCGGACGGAGGGCGTATACCACCAGCGATAGGCGTGGGTGCCCCAGAAGAGGCATTTGCCGGGGACGTTGAGCAGGTTGTCGATGCCGTAACCGTTGATATCGATGTCGCCGCTGAAGTAGAGGTTCAGCGAGGCGTCGGTGCTGCCGGTGTGGCCGATGCGGAGGCGGGCGTTTTCGCGCAGCGTGATGTCGTCGGTGACGACGAGGATGACGGGGCCCTTGATGTCGAGCACGTCGGTGCTGTCGAGGTTCAGGCCGCTGCAGGAGTAGACGTATTTGCCGTTCCAGTTCGGGCTGTCCCCGGCGCGGGGCAGGGTGAGGCTGTTGGTGACGGTGCCGAGGCTCATCTTGCTGCACGAGGGGGCGGTGGACTGGACGAGGTTGACGTTGAAATCGGTGCGCATGCGGCTGGGGTCGACGTCGACGTTGGCGGGCGTGGTGGGGCATTTGACCTTGTGGCGGTTCGACCACGAATACGAGCCGTGCCGGGTCGCGTAGCCCCAGATGCGGGCGGTGCCATCGCCGGTGCACTGGCGGGTGACGACGCTGCCGCGGTCCGTGATGTTGGTGACAGCATCGTAGACGCCGGTCTCCGAATCGTAACCGTCGACGGCGTGATCGGATCCGTTGAAGGTCAGTCCGTCGGCCGCGACGACGCCGCCGGACCAGACGATCTGCTTGGTGCCGCTCACGCGGAGCTGCTTCACGATGGAGGGCTGGCCGGGGATCGTGACGACGCCGGCGGCGACCAGCGTGGGCGTGGAGGAGGCGAAGTTGTCGACGCGCATCAGGATCTGGCCGGTGACGGCTTCGATGCCCGGGGAGAGGTTGATGCCGGAGCTGACCGTCTTGACGAGGGAGGTCGTCGAGCCGGCGAGCGCGGTCCAGCCGTTGGCGAGGTTGAAGATGCCGGTGTTGGAGGCGTGGAGCAGTTCCTCGACAGCGGCTTCGGCGAGGTGAAGGGCCGCGATGTTGTAGAACGAGCGCGTGGCCATCCTCGCCTCCTGGGCCGAGCGGAACAGGAAGCCGGAGATCACCACGGCGGTGACGGCGGCGAGCACGAGGACGGTGACGATCGCGCTGCCGCGATCAGTGCGCCGTGGACTTGGCCCGCATGGTGTATTGGGCAGAGATGACATATTCGGAGGTGATGGTGGAGGCGACCAGGCGCAGCATCCGGAGGCTGACCTGGACTTGTTTGACCTCGACGAGACTGGTGGTCTCGACGTTGTTCCCGTTGGTGTAGTAAAACGCGAACGTGTTCACGTCGCGGGCGTAAGTGACGGTGTTGGCGGAGTCCTGGCGGGTGACGGTGCCGGCCACGCTGTCGTAGGTCCAGATGATGTCCTCCGTGGTGGTGGCGGCGGCGTTGGTGGGCACCGTCATCGTGAGGGTGCTGGCGGTGAAGTTGGTGACGTCGGTCGCCGAGCGGGCGTCGGAGCCGAGTTTGTCGAGGAGGCGGCGCGCCTGGGAGTTCATGTCGCCGTAGTTGGTCAGCGAGCGGTCGCCGCGGGCGATGAACACATACGACGTGAGCAGGGCGAGCGTGAGCAGCAGCATCAGCGTCATCGAGATCATCAACTCGATGAGGGAGAAGCCGGAGGACGGAGAACGGCGGACGGAGGGCCGGGAACGGAGGTTTGATCCTCTGTCCTCGGTGCTCCGACCGCTGGTCTCCGTGCTATGGTGCCCAGCCGACATAGTAGTAATCGCTCAGCCCTTTTTCGCTGAACGTGGTGAACAATGACCGGCGAAAGGTGGAGCCGCGCTCGGTCCACGTGACGGTCATGGTGACGTTGACTTTGCCGTATTGCGGGGGATTCGAAGCAACGACGGTCGTGAAATTGCCGGACAGGGAGAAGCCGGTGGTGAAGTTGGAGGCGAAGCGTTCGGAGGCGAGCGTGCTGGTGAAGTCGACGGGCTGGGTCTGGCCCGCGTGGGTCTGGATCTCGCTGAAATTGCGCAGGCGAAGGTCCTCCATGACGGACTGCACGATCTGGCTGGCGAGCGTGACCATGCGGGCGTGGTTGGTGAACGCGTAGGCCTGCGACAGCGCGCCGAGGCTGCTCATGATCACGATCCCGAGCACCACGGCGGTGATCATCACCTCGGCAATCGTCATGCCCCGGCGCGCGCGGACGCGGCGGGCGGACGAGGTGGTGGCGGTCGACGTGGACATGGGGAACCGGATTTTCACGGTTTTTTTGCCGGTGCGGCTCCGGCATGTCCAACAAGGATAATGCTTAGGGGGCACGGCGGAGCGCTGCGTAGTCGGTTGGGTAGTGGCCCCGCGGCGGCCGCACCCCGGCGGCTCACGCGGCGGGGGCGGCGAGCGAACGTTCGCCCGCCTCGGGTGAGACGGTGTGAAAACGTGGCGGTCGTCGCGGAAAGCGTGAGCTTTTCGCCCGGACCAGATCCCACGAAAATCTCACGGTTTCCGCCAAGCTTCGCGCGATTGCACGAATGCCGCCACGTTTTCACACCGTCTGGTGAGCGGCGGGAGTTGATCGGCGGGTCATCCTGTTTGGCGAAGGTCAGGAGACGCGGCGGCGCGCGCCTCGGCCCGCGCCTCCTGCGCATCCACCACGACGGTCGTCACCACATCGGAGCCGACGTTTGTCATCGTGCGCACCATGTCGAGCACGCGATCCACCCCGAGCACGATGCCGATGCCCTCGGGCGGGATGCCGAACGTGGCGAGCAGGCCCGCGATGAGCGGCAGCGAACCGCCCGGGATGCCCGCCACCGCCACCGCGCTCAACACCGAGAGCAGCAGGAGCGTGATCTGTTGCGCGATCGAGAGATCGACGCCGAACACCTGCGCGACGAACAGCACCACGCAGCCTTCGTAGAGCGCCGTGCCGCTCATGTTCATCGTGGTGCCGAGCGGCAGCACGAAGCCGGCGACGCTCGGCCGCAGCTTCAGCGTCTCCTTGGCGCAATCAAGCGCGGTCGGCAGCGTGGCATTGCTCGAACTCGTCGAGAACGCCGTCACCAGCACCGCGCGGATGTCCTTGAAAAATTGGAGCGGCGCGCGCCCGGCCCAGAACTTGAGCCAGAGCGACATCGTGCCGAACAGGTGCAGGAGCATCACGGTGATGCACCCGAGCGCAAAGACCCCGAGCGCGACCAGGATATCCACCCCGATCTTCACGATCACGCTGTAGATCATCGCCGGCACGGCGTAGGGTGCGAGGCGCAGCGCGAAGTGCACGATGCCCGTCATCAGGTCGCTCACCATTTCGAGCGAATCCTGCAACTGCCGCCGCCGCGCCTCGGCGAGCTGGGTGCCAACGGCGCCGACCAGGATGGCGAACAGGATCAGCGGCAGCACGTCGCCGATCACATTGTTGTTATGCCCGACCACGGCGCCGAAGAGGTTTTTCGGCATGAACATCTCGACGACGGTCGCGAAGTTCATCTGCGGGCTGGCCGCGCCGGTGGCGATGTGTTTCTGGGCCGCGCCGCCGAACTCCTGGAGCAGGCGCGTCTTCGCGACGGGATCAAGGCTGTTGCCGGGCTTGACGGTGTTCATCATCACCAGCCCGAGCCCGACGCCGATGGCCATGTTCAGGAAAAACAGGGTGAAGGTGCGCGCGGCGAGCGGTCCCAGCTTGTCGAGCCGCCCGAGCTGGACGACGCCGGTGGCGAGCGACGCGAACACGAGCGGGAGCACCACGAAGAACAGCATCCGCAGGAACACCTGCCCGAAGGGATCGAGGACGTTCGTCGCGACCTTGCGCATGAAGGCGAGCGCCTCGGGCGAGAAGCGGCCGACGCCGAGCGTGATGACGCCGGCGATGACGCCGATGAAAAGTCCGAGCAGGATGCGGTTGGCCAGGGGGCGGTTGGACTCAGCCATATTGCCGCGGGAGGCTGCGCCGCCGGGTGGGCCTTGTCCAACGGGAAGTGTCCGCCGCGCGCGTCCGTCCGCCTTTCGTCCCGCGCCCCGCCGCCGCTTCTCGCCGCCGTGCCCAAACTATGTCGCAATTGAGACATAGTTTGGGCGGTGGGGGCGCTGGGCTGGCGGGAGGTTGCGCGCGGACAGGTGGCATGCATGGTTGGGCGGGCGCCATGCCGACGACCTTCTCCGCCCTTCTGCTCGCTGCGGGCCGCTCCACCCGCATGGGCCGCGACAAGGCGATGCTTGAGCTGGACGGCGCGCCCCTGTGGCAACGGCAACGGGACATGTTGGTGCGCGCGGGCGCGGCCGAGGTGCTGTTGTCGGCGCGTCCCGAGCAGACGTGGACGCGGGCGGCGGCCCCGCACTTCGCCGCCATGGTGCACGATTCGCAGCCGAACAGCGGGCCGCTCGCGGGCATCACGGCGGGCCTCGAACGCGCGTCGCAGGCTCATCTCGCCGTGCTCGCCATCGATCTGCCGCAGATGACGGCCGCGTGGTTCACGGCGTTGCGCGCGACGTGCCGGCCCGGGGTCGGCGCGGTGGGACGACGGGACGGATTTTTCGAGCCGCTGGCGGCGATTTACCCGCGGGAGTTGATGCCGCTGGCATGGGCCGCGCTGGCCCGCGGCGAATTGTCGCTGCAGAAACTCTCCGGCACGGCGGTTGCGAACGGAGTGATGCAGGTTTGCGAAATCACCGCGTCCGAGGTGCCGCTGTTTGAGAATTGGAACGAACCGCGATAACCGGTGGCCGACCCGCTTTCTCCTCGTCAGCCTGCCGCAGCCTTGCCACTGCTTTCGCCTCCTCCCGCCAGTGTCCAATCCCCCTCCCACGCCCGCGGTTTTCCTGAGCTATGCCCACGAAGACGCCGAGACCGCTCGGCGGATCGCGGAGGCGTTGCGTGGCGCCGGCCTGACCGTGTGGTTCGACGAGGACGAGTTGCGCGGCGGCGACGCGTGGGACCGGAAAATCCGCCAGCAAATTGACGGCTGCACGCTCTTCGTGCCGATCATCTCGCGCCACACCGAGGCGCGCGCGAAGGGCTACTTCCGCCTCGAGTGGAAACTCGCCGTCGACCAGACGCACCTGCTCGCCGAAGGCGTGCCGTATCTCGCGCCGGTCGCGATCGACGACACGCGGGAGGCGACGGCGATGGTGCCGGCCGAATTTCGCAAGGTGCAATGGACGCGGCTGCCCGACGGCCGGCCGACGGCGGCGTTCGCCGAGCAAATCAAGCGGCTGCTCGAAAGGACCCCATTTGCCGGCGTGACCGCAGCGCCGATGCCGATGCGCGCCGCGCCGCCGGCGGTGCCGGCTGAAAACGCGCGCGCGGCGGAAATGCGCGCTCCGCCTCCAGTGGTGAGTCGTCGCGTCCCGGCCACGGCATGGATCGCCGTGCTCGCAGTCGGGTTCGGTGGAGTTGCAGTCTACTATGCCACGCGCAAGGCCGGTCCGGCTTCACCTGCGCCGACTGCGAACGCGGGCGCCGGGACGCGTCCGCCCATCACGGAAAAGGCCGCGGCGCCGGCGGCGGACGCCAAGTCCGTCGCGGTGCTGCCGTTCGAGAATCTCAGCGCCGAGCCCGACGGCGCGTCGTTCGTGGATGGCATGCACGAGGAGGTGCGCTCCGCGATCGCGAAGGTGAGCGCGCTCAAGGTCATCGGTCGCAGCTCGGTGCTGCCCTACGCTGACGCGAAGACACGGGATCTCCGCGCCATCGCATCGAAGCTCGGCGTGGCGCACGTCGTCGAAGGCACCGTGCAGCGGCGCGGCAGCCGGGTGCGCATCGGTGTGCAGCTGCTCGACGCCCAGACGTCGCGCCAGGTCTGGGGCGACAGTTACGAGAAGGAGCTGACCGACACGTTTGCGATCCAGTCCGCCATCGCGCAGGAAATCGCAGGTGCGCTCAAAGCGAGCCTCACCGCGGGCGAGCGCGCGACGCTCGGCCAGCAGCTCACCCGGAACGCGGAGGCCTACCGGCTCTACCTGCAGGCGGCGTCGACCGTCCGCAGCATCGGAATCCCGACAGTCGCCGGTCGCACGCGGCTGGAGTCGGCGATCGCGGCCACGAACCAGGCGGTGCAGGCGGATCCGAATTTCGTGTTGCCGCACGTGCAGCTCGCGTGGCTGCACACGGTCATGTTTTGGTTCGGCGAACTCGACCCGGTGGCGGAACGGGCGCGACTGGCGGAGACGAGTGCGGAAACCGTGCGGCGGCTCGCCCCCGGCTCGGTGGAGGCGCGCCTGGCGACGGGCTATGTGCTCTACGCGTGTCGCAACGACTGGGCGGCGGCGCTGGCCGAGTTTCGCGGGGTGCTGGTGGAGCGGCCAAACGACACGGAGGCTCTCCGCTACGAGGGCAACGCGTTGCGCCGGCTGGGCCGCTGGCCCGAGGCGGTGGCGGCGTTTGCCCGCGCTGCCGCCCGCGACCCGCAATGGTTGATCGGCACCGAGACGCTGATCGAGACACAGGTGATCATGCGTCGTCACGCCCAGGCGATGCGCGCGGCAGATGACCTGGCGCAGCTGATCACGATATCGCCATTGATCATCGGCGTCCGCACCATCGCGCAGTTTGCGGACGACGGCGATTTCCCGACCTACCGGCGGAACCTCCGCGGCGTTCGCGCCGAGTTGCAGGGTTTTTTGCGGCAGGCGATGTCGTGGCACAGCGACCTGCTGGCGCGGGATTGGACGAGCGCGGCGACGCTGCTGGAATCGGGCGGTGCCACGCTCGCAGGCTTGGGCGGCGTGGTGAACAATCCCATGGCCCACTATCGCGCCCTGCTGGCCTACATGCAGGGCGATGGGACACGTGCGCGAGGGGAGGCGGTCGAGGCCCGCCGCTATTTCGAAAACGGCGTGTGGACAAAGCGGCAGGAGGCCGTCGTCGCGGCGGAGCTCGCGCTCGCCTGCGCGCTCGCGGGCGATGCGCCGGCGGCGCGCGTTGCGCTGCAGCGGAGCCGGGACTTGCTGCGCCAGCGGCCGGATGCGTTCATCGAGGTCGAACTGCACCCGCATTGGGGAGCGACGCTGATCGTGCTGGGCGAGCGCGAAGCGGCACTGGCGGAGCTGCGTGTGGCGTTCGGAGGTGCCACCCCGGTCCATTTCGTGCCACCGGCCGTGCGACTCGATCCGCTCTGGTCGCGGCTGAAGGACGACCCGCGGTTCGAGGAGATACTCAAGGCGGCCAAGCCGCTTTGAGAACATTCAACGCTTAACGTTTAACTTTTAACGCTCAAGGGGCGGCTGCGTTCTGTCACTTGAGCGTTCAGCGTTACGAGTTGAGCGTTCAACGTTCCGCGCCGTTGGCGCGGCTACGCGTAGCGATCCTCCGTCCACGGGTCGGCGGTGTTGGAGTAGCCGCGGACTTCCCAGAAGCCGAGTTTGTCCTCGGCGAGAAAGGTGATGCCGCTCACGAATTTCGCGCCCTTCCATGCGTAGAGTTTCGGGATGATCACGCGCGCAGGGCCGCCGTGTTCGCGCGAGACGGGCGCGCCGTCAAGGCTCGTGGCCACCAGCACGTCGTCGTCGAGGCAGGCCGCGAGCGAGACGTTGGTCGAGTAGCCGTCGTAGCTCGTGAAATAAACGAACTGCGCCGCGGGCTTCGGTTGCACGAGTTCATAGAGCGTGGTGAAGGCGACGCCGCCCCAGCGGCAGTCGTATTTGCTCCATGTGGTCACGCAGTGGAAGTCGCTCACGTCCTCGACCTGCGGCAGGGCGTGAAACGCCGGCCACGAGAGTGTCGCGGGTTTTTCCACGAGGCCGTCGAGCTTGAGCGTCCACTTGTCGTGCGGGATCTCCGGCTGCACGCCGAGGTCGAGCACGGGAAAGCCGGTGGTGAGTTTCTGACCGGGTGGCAGACGATCCTTGGAGGCGACGGGGCGGGCGGTCACGCCGCGGGCCTTTTGTTTCTCGGCCCATTTTTGTTTCGCCTCGATGTAGCGCGCTTTCGACATGGCGCGGACGGTAGGCGGGTGGGCACGGCGCGCAAGCCACCTTCGCCGAGGCTTCGGCGGCCAGGGCCGGCCGTGGCACGGGTCGTCTGACCGGGCGTAACAGGAAGTGCGGTCAGCCAGCTGTCGCGCGGTCTGTGACCGCCGTCGAACCTCCAGCATTCCTCCGTCGGCGGTCACAAACCGCCGCTACCACCAAGGCATTCGTTTGGCTGACCTCACTTCCTGTTATACCAACGGCTGCTGAAGAATGGACTATTGGGTCGCGTGGGTAGGTCGGGGTTTATCTCTGACGCCTGCGATCGGACGATGTCGGGCGTAAAGCCCGACCTACGATCATCCAAATCTCAACAGCCGGTGGTATTACACCCCGCCTGACCCGCGGGGCCGCATCACGGGTCAGGGGGCCTGTGGCGCGTCATCCTCGATGGCCTGCTCCACGGCGCGACGCCGGCGCGCGTAGTAGATCGCCATGCCGCTTTGATAGAGCAAGGTCGCGAGGCCCACGCAGCAATAGACCATGCGGCTGCCGACGCGCACAAACTCGGCCTCGGTCAGCCCGACCTCCTTGAGCTGCTGGCGTTGCTCGTCTTTCAGACCGGCCTTGAACGCTTCCAGCAGCAGCGGGTCCGGGTGGCCGAGCCGCCAGCCGGCATAGCCGAGAATCACCGCCATCACGCCGAGCTGGCTCGCGATCAGCCAGCGCATGCCGTCGGCCGCGCCGTGGCTCAGCCGCGAGGCACCGTGCAGCTCCATCGCGCCCGCACCGGCGATCGCAAGGCCGACGAGCGCGCCGGGCACATCGTGCGCCGAGGCAGAGGCGAGGGCGAAAAAGCCGGCGAGGACGGCCACGGAAAGCCCGTCGAAGCGCGCCACGCGCAGCACGCGCTGAAACACGATTTCGGGCAGGAGGGGCGGAGCTTTCATTCTCGTTGGGTTCGAGACCGCGAAGCTTGCTTCGCCTTGGTTGGGGTAACCGCGAGCGTGAGCGAGTGGACGAGAAACCACTCGCTTACGCTCGCAGCTACCAGAGCCGGCAATCGTGGGGAGGACATGATGGATGGTTTGGTCAAATGCCCCGGAGCTTGCTCCGGGGATTTTTACTCAGAATTTGTCACCACGAAACACCCGAAACACACGAAACCCTGACAACGGAGAGGGCCTGCCGCGGAGTGATTCGATCGGAGCCTGCGACCTGGGCCGGGGTCTTCCTTTCGTGGGTCTGGTGGGTTTCGTGGTTGCTTCCACTTGATCGGGTTCACGCGCAGTAGACACCGCCGTTGATGTCGAGCGTGGCGCCGGTGATGAAGCCGTCGAACTCGCTCGCGAGATAGACGGCGGCGCGGGCGACGTCATCGGCGTGGCCGGCGCGGCCGAGCGGGATCGTGGCGACGGTGGCGTCGGCGGACTGCTTCGTGGTGTGCGTGGTGTGGAAACTCGTGCCGAGGATCAGGCCGGGGGCGAGGGCGTTGACGCGGATGCCGCGCGGGCCGACTTCGGCGGAGAGCGCGCGGGTGAACGTGAGCACGGCGCCTTTCGCCGTGGAGTAGGCGAGCGAACCGCCGTGGCCGCCTTTGCGGCCGGCGAGCGAGGAGAGGTTGACGATGCTCGCGCCGCCGTGGGCCTTGGCCGAGGCCGCGAGATGGGGCAGGGCGGCGCGGGTGATGCGGCGCACGCTGCCGAGGTTGAGTGACATGGTCTCGGCCCAAAAATCGTCGTCGGCTTCGGCGAGCGTGCGGCGGGCGATGAGCGAGCCGGCGTTGTTGATCAGGATGTCGAGGCCGCCGAGGAACTGCACGGCTTCGGCCACGAGCGGGTTGCAGCCTTCCGTCGAGGTGAGGTCGGCGCTGGCGCTGGCGCAGCGGCGGGCGAGCCGTTGGGCCGCGGCGGTGAGTTCGGCGGCGCCGGTCGAGCTTCGGTGGTAATGGACGAAGACGTCACAGCCCGCCCGCAGCAGGTGATGGCAGATCGCGAGCCCGATGCCTTGCGCGCCGGCGGTGACGAGGGCGCGCTTGCCGAGGAGTTTGCTCATGGGGCGGAAACTGCGGCCGCCCCCGAAAGGGGTCAATCGTGCCCTGCCGGGCTTTTTGTTTCGCGGCGGGACCGACGTTCGATACGGTGAGCCCTGTGAAAGCTCCGACCGCGACCGCCTACACTCCCGGCGAGGAACTCGCCAACGCCATCACACACGGGATCGGCCTCGCGCTGAGCGTGGCCGGCCTGGCCGTGCTGGTGACGTTGACGAGCCTGCGGGGCGACGCCTGGAGCGTGACGGCGACGGCCATCTTCGGCGCGACGCTCGTGCTGCTCTACACAGCGTCGACGCTCTACCACAGTTTTCGCAGGGAGCGGCTGAAGCGCCTGCTGCGCAAGTTCGACCACGCGGCGATTTTTCTGCTGATCGCGGGCACGTATACGCCGTTCCTCCTCGTGAGCCTGCGCGGGCCGTGGGGTTGGAGTCTGTTTGGCGTGATCTGGGGGCTCGCGGTGGCGGGTGTGACGTTGAAGTTCTGGTTCACCGGGCGGTTCGGGGTTCTCTCGACGCTGCTCTACCTCGGCATGGGCTGGCTCGTCGTGATCGCGCTGCGGCCGATGTTGCGCGCGGTGCCGGTGGATGGCCTGTGGCTGCTGCTGGCGGGCGGGCTCAGTTACACGGCGGGCACGGTGTTTTACGTCTGGAAGCGTCTGCCGTATCACCACGCTCTGTGGCACCTTTTCGTGCTGGGGGGGAGCATCTGCCACTTTTTCGCGGTGTGGCATGCGGTGCTCCCGGGACCGGTGTAAGCGGACGCCAGGCGCCGGGCAATCGGTCGGTCACGACGCGGAAAGCACGGTCGGGACGTCCAGCTTTGCGGCGCGGCGGGCGGGAATGAGGCTCGCGAGTTGCGTGAGCACGAGCACGAGTGCGGCCACGCTGAGATACGGCCAGAGCGGTTTCGCGTCGAAGCCGGTGAGTTGCGCCTGCAGGGCCTGCGCGCCGAACCAGGCGGCGGCGAGGCCGAGCGCGGTGCCGAACGCGGCGAGGCGGGCGTTCTGCCAGAGCACGAGGCGCAGCACGCCGCCCTGCGTGGCGCCGAGTGCGGCGCGGATGGCCATCTCCTTTTGGCGGTTGGCGACGAGCTGGCTCATCACGCCGTAGCTGCCGAGCGCGGTGATGCCGATGGCGATCACGGCGAAGACGCCGAGCAGCGCGACCTGGAGGCGGGGCAGGGCGTTGGCCTGCCACGCCAGCGTGTCGAGGGTGTTGATATTGTAAGCGGCGATGCCGGGCTCGGTGGCGCGGAGGGCGCGCTTGCCGGCGGCGATGGTGTCCTCGACCGAGCCGCGGCCGTGCAGAATGATCCAGCCGCGGCGCATCGACTGCTGGGCCCACGGCACATAGACGGCCTCGCCAACCGGAAAGCCGGCGCCGGCGTCGATGACGTTGCCCACGATGCCGACGATCTCCACGAGTGGCGGGAGGCCGCCGACGGTGGAGGCGCGCTTGAGCTTGCGGCCGAGGGCGTTTTCGCCGGGCCAGTATTTTCCGGCCAGCGCCTGGCTCACGACGGCGACGGCGGGCTTGTCCGCGGTGTCGCGTTCGTCGAGGAGCCGGCCGGCGACGAGCGGAATGCCCAGCGCCGCGTGGTAGCCGGGCGTCGAGCGGCGGAAATGAAACACGGCGGGATCCCGGGTGAATTCGCCGTTGCTCAATTGGGGAGAGAAGCCTCCGCCCCATTGAATGTCGCCGACGGGGATGGTGGTGCCGATCGCGTGGCTCGCGAGCGCCGGTTCGGCCGCGAGGGCCTGTGCGAGCTGATGCACGAGTTGGGTGCGCTGCTCAGGCGTGGCGTAGGCGGGTTCGGGAAACTGGATCTGCATGACGACCCGACCGGCCGTCTGGAAACCGAGCGGCACGCGACCGAGCTTTTGAAAACCGAGCGCCGCCAGCGCCGCGCCCACGAGGATCAGCACGGACACGGTCGCTTGCAGCACCACCATCGCCTGCTGCCAGCGCAACGCGCCGCGGCTCAGGCTGGCTCCCCGTGACTCACTGCGGAGTGCCTCCGTGAACGACACCGAGCGTGCCTGCCACGCGGGCAGCAGGCCCGCCAGCAGTCCGGTGCCGAGCACGAGCAACGCCGCGAAGCCGAGCGTGCCGCGGTCGAGCTCGAGGTGCGTGAGAAAGCTGCTCAACGCGGGATTCGGGTTGAGCCGCTGCAGCGCCGGCAGCGAGAACATCGCGAGCAGCACCCCGAGCACGCCGCCGAGGGTGACGAGCGTCACGCTTTGCACGAGGAATTGCCGCACCAGCCGCCAGCCGCTCGCGCCGAGGGCGAGGCGCACGGCCGTCTCGCGCTGGCGCTCCGCGGCCCACGCCATGAGCAGCGAGGCGAGGTTGCAGATCGCGAGGAGGAGAAGCACGGCGGCACCGGCCTGCACAAAGAGCAGGGCGTTGTCGGCGCCGGAGAGCAGCACGGCGCGCAGCGGCTGGGTGGTCCAGCCCCAGTCCTTGTTTGCGCCGTCCATCTCGATCGCGCGGGGCGTGAACGTCTGCAACTCGGCTTTCGCCATCGACTCAGTGACGCCGGGGGCGAGCCGCGCGTAGGTGACGAGCTGGCGGCCGCCGATGATCGCGGTCCACTGCGTTTGCGGCAGATCGAATGGCAGCCAGACATCGGTGCCCGGTTGCTGGGAAAAACCGGCGGGTGCGACGCCGACGATGGTGTGCGGTTCGCCGTTGAATCGCACGCTGCGGCCGAGCACGTCCGGTGTGCCGCCAAACGCGCTGCGCCAGAGCGAGTGACTGATCACGGCGACGGGCGCGGCTTTCGGGCCTTCCTCCTGCGCCGTGAAAAAACGGCCGGCGGCCGGGCGCACGCGCATCACGTCGAAGAAGCTCGCGGTCACGCGCAGGCCTTGCAGGCGGCGCGTGTCGGCCTGCTGCTGCCAGTTCACGTCGGAGAGCCAGGTCGTGCTGATGGATTCGTAGCTGCGCGTGGTTTCCCTGAGCAGCTTGAAGTTCGGGTAGGCATCGTTGAAATTCACGGTGCCGCGACCGGGGAGGTCCTTTGTGGTCCAGACGATGACGACGCGGTCGGATTCGGGGATGGAAAGGTTGGCGAAGACGAAGGCCTTCAGGACGGAGAACACGGCGGTGTTGGCGCCGAGCGCGAGGGCCATGGTGGCGACGATGACGGCGAACGCGGCGCGCCGACGGGCGAAAAACCGCAGGGCGGTTTGCAGGTCGAGGAGGAGCGAGTGCATGGGCGGGTGGGACGCCGGCACAGTAGCGGAAAGCGGGCGCGAGCGTGAGGCACAGTGCGGCAAGGAACGCGCGGGCACACGATTTTGCTGCGACGAACCGACGGAATAACACGACGAACGGAGCGGCGCCTCGTAGCGGCCGAGGTCACGGGGCCGGGATGAGACGAGACGCGCCAAGGCGCACGGCGCCGGCCTCCTTGCGCCGGCCGCCACGGCCGAATGGCGCTATCGCTTCTCGAGCAGATATGACCGGTAGGAAAGTTCGTCGCGTTCGATCGCGTTGTAGATGCGCGAGCCGCGGATGCCGGCGAAGTCCCGGCCGAGCGCGTGCAGGAAACCGGGGAGGTGGCGGACGATGAGCTGCATCGAGCGCTCGGAGTTGCGATTCATCCCGCGGAGCACCTCGGCGTTGATTTCGCGTTGGGCGCGGAGCGTGAGCGGACAGGACGCGAGCGAGCCATCCCATTCGGGGATGACGGAATTGAACCGAAAGTCGGCGTAGAGAAAGGCGCCGCCAGGGCGCAACACGCGCGCGACCTCGGAAAGAAAGCGCGGAAGCGAAGGATAGCAGTGCGAGGCCTCGACGTTGACGACGGCGTCGAAAGCGCCGGCCGGGAAGGGGAGATGCTCGGCGTCGCCTTGAACGAAGGTGAGTCCGTCGACCCGATGACGCTCGCGGCAAAACGCGATGCCGCGCGGATTGAGATCGAGGCCGGTGTAGCGCGCGGGGCGGAGCGTGCGCGTCAGAAACGAAGCGCCGCCGCCATGGCCGCAACTCACTTCGAGGACGGTTTTTCCGCGCAGATCGATTTGGGTGGCGACGTGGTGGTAGAGTTGGATGCAGGCGCGGTTGGGTTCATCGGCGGGATCGAGCGGGAGCGCGCGCGGCGGGTTTTCCTCGAAGGCGTAGTTGAGGAAAAGCACGTCGTCGCGCTGGAGCCGGCGCGTGAGGAACGGATACCAGAGCTGCCAGATTTTTTTGCGGACGGCGGCGGAGGCGAGGAGGTGGTCGATGAGGGGCACGCCCGGGTTATCAAGGCGTTTGCCGACGGAATGGCCACAACAAGACGCAGTGAGGTTTGGCGCGTGGGTTCTTGATTTTCCTGCCAACAAAATCTTCCGCCATGGAGTCCGACCCGCTTTGGGCAGGAAGATTTTATTGGCAGGAAGATTTTCCGAACGGGACTTTTATTTGCGCAGGCCGACCTGGCGGAGGTCGAGGGAGCGATGCCGAGGGCGGGAGCGCCTCGGTCGCATGGGGAGGGGAAGCGCCAGGGGCGCATCTCACTTTTCTGCAGTCGACGAGACGGGACGCCTCGTCCACGTGGCTGAGGCGTCCCGCCTCAGTCAGAAAACTGAGATGCGCCCAAGCGCCGGGCCGGCGCGGTCAGGGATTCGCGGACGGCGCGCGTTGGAGCAAGAACGGGGCGAAGAGTCCGTAGCCGAAGGTGCTGTAGTCATCCCGATGCGCCACGACGAATCACTTCGCCGGCAATGTCGCCACGTGGCGGCGGGACACTTCCAGCCACCCGGCGAGGCCGGCGGCCGTCCGGATCGCCGGCGGATCGACCAGCAGCCAGCCCTTCATGCTGCGGCCGGTGATGTCCATCTCGCGCACGCCGGTTTTCTTCAGATGTTCCGCCCAGTCGGCCGGCGCGCAACGGACGACAAGGCTCTCGTGCCAAACGCCCACGCACATGTTGCCGCGCAGCATCCAGCCGATGCCACCGAACATGGTCTTGGCCTTCAAGCCGCGCCAGTCCTTGGTCGCGGCGTTCACCCGCTCGACGAGCTTGGGGTCGCTGTGCATCGCGAGGAGTGGTTAAACGCGAAGCGAGGTGCGGAAGCCGCGGCCGCTGTAGTAGGAGTCGGCGCCGTTGTGGCCGATGAAGACGCGGTTGTAACGACGATCCCCGTAGATCGCGCCACCGAGTCGGCGGATGTCGTCCGGCGTTTTCAGCCAGCTCGACGACTTCGTGTCGAATTCGCCGAGCTGCTGCAGCGCGAAATACTGCTCCTCCGTCAGCAACTCCGCGCCCAGCGTCGCCGCCGCCTCGGTCACGCAGCCCTTCGACGGGAATTTCTTCCGCCCGTCGAGCGCCGCGCGGTCGTAGCACAAGCTCGCGCGCGCCTCCGGACTCTGCGCCGCGCAATCGACGAAAAGAAACTCGCCCGTCTTCGCCTCGTGCCCGACGACATCCGGCTCACCGCCCGTGCGCTCCATCTCCGCGAGCGACCAGAGTTTCTGCGGCTTCGCCTCGAGCCGCGCTTTCACCTTCGCCCAGTCGAGCTTCGGGTGACGCTGCGGGTTTTTCTCGAACCGCGCCTGCAATGTGGCGAGGAGTTCGCCGCGTTGTTTGGGCGGCAGATTTTTTGGGGAGGTGGTGGGCTTCACAGTGGGGATATTTTTGATCGCAGTTCTTGCCGAGCCGCGGCGTTCGAAACGCCCGCGCTACTTCGGCATTCGCGACGCGACCGCGCTGAGCAGTCGTCGCCCGTGAATCACCGCCACGATCCGCACGTCGCGACCCTCGACGAAATAAATCAGCCGATACTCGTAGATGAAAAGCTCGTGGCAATTTTCGTGGCCGACCTCGGGCACCACCCGACCGCGATTCGGTAGGATTTGCAGACTGCGACCGGCCGCCAAGATCTTCTCCACGACGGCCGACGCGTAGCGCGGTGAATCCTTCGCGATGAACGCAGCGATCTCGTGCAAATCCTCGCGGACTTGCGGCGACCAGCTTACGACAAAATCCATTTGGCGAGGTCGCGCTCCATCCCGTCCTGCGAGAGGCCGCCCTCGGCGAGCAGACGCTGCTGGCCGCGCTTGATTTTCTCCAGCACGTAGAGGTGGTGCTGGATGTCCTCCAACGTGGTGTCGTCGGGAAGATTCTTGATCATCTCGACGGCCTCGGCCTTGGCTGCGCTCATGGGGGCAACGTGCGTTGGACCGGTGCCGATTTCAACCCAACTTTCACCGCGCCAGTCGCCCACCGACGACAGCAAACCCGACATTTGAGCGCTCCATCTCGCCGAGGGACCACAGCTTTTCCGGATTGGCTTCGAGCCGCGCCTTCACCTTCGCCAAACCGAGCGCCGGGTGCTGCTGCAGATTCTTCTCAAACCGCGCCTGCAACCCGACGAGTAGTTCTTCGCGTTGTATTGGGGAGAAACTCTTTTTGGGTTCGGTGGGTTTCATGGAAGTTTCTTGGTCATCGCACTGCTTCGGCGTTGACTGCGATCGTGTGGGCAACGTGAGCGAAGTTGACGGTGGTTTCAACTTGGGTTTTGGCGTGGTGCACCCGATTTCATTCAAGATGTGCCTCCTTCGGCCATTCTTAGTGTGCAACAAATCAGATTGTTTCAAAGCACGCGGACAGGTAACACCGCTCGATGCTCAAGACAGTCGTCGCCTCACGCTTTATCCAGCCGATGGGCTCAGGAAAGACGACTCCGAGTTTGATCGGCTGCACGCAAGCCGATGAATCTGAAATAGAGCTAGTGGTCAAATTTGCTGCCGGATGTGAGTCTCGGTATCGTGGCCTAGTAACAGAGGCCCTCGTCGCGATGATCGCGGCAGACTTGGACTTGCCGGTTCCAGAGCCTTTTTTGGTGGATGTGGCCGGTGAGTTCGCTGCCACAATTCCAGAATCCTCGGAGCGCCATAAACAGGCGAAGCGGCACGCGCTCGCAAGTATCGGTCTAAATTTTGGGTCGCGCAAACTTCCCCCTGGATTCGGTGTCTATCCGAAAAACAAACGCCTTCCTAAATCGCTCGAAACAACAGCAGCAGAAATTCTCGCGTTGGATTACTTCTTGGCGAATCCGGATCGTGTCGTCGCGAATCCGAATTGCTTAATAAAAGGAAACCAAATTGCCATCTATGACCACGAGCTTTCACTCATGACGGACGGCCTGATTGGCTGGCTCCCTCCTTGGGAAGTTGGGGGCATCGTTTTACCGAAAAACCTGAATGAACGTCAGCAGCACATTTTCTTGGAAGAGGTTCGCGGGAGCGAACCTGACTTCAGCCGCTTTGTTGGGGCGTTCGAAGGTATTTCCGACGCGAGACTTGAGGAATATCGGGCGGCCATACCGCCCAATTGGATCGGGGATGGAAGGAG
Source organism: Verrucomicrobiota bacterium (assembly GCA_016235555.1). Taxonomy (GTDB): domain Bacteria; phylum Verrucomicrobiota; class Verrucomicrobiia; order Opitutales; family Opitutaceae; genus JACRKC01. Next base: position 91,528 of record JACRKC010000093.1, on the reverse strand, counting down.
CCTGAACACGATGCTCGACTACGTCCGTTCCCTTCGACAAAACTTGGAAGCCGCAACCAGACTCTTGGAGGCCGCCCTCTCATGAAACCCGCCCACACCTACACATATACCACCCTGCGCTACGTCCACGACGTCGGCACAGGCGAGTTTATCAATGTTGGCGTAGCGATATACTCTAAAGAAGCCCGCTATTCGGGGGCACTTTGCCGGACCACCTACGGACGATTGAGCAAGATGTTTCCAGGCATTGATGGAGACTCTTTCAAAAACATGATGCGGTTTGTGCAGGCTCGTTTTGAAACGATCGGTGCTCGCATCACTGAGGAGCTGCCATTCGAAGAGCTACCAAGCTCTGTCCTCGAATTGGCTCATGCCGTCTTACCGTCTGACGATAGTTCGCTGCAATGGTCACCTATAGGCAGCGGTCTCACCGAAAATTCTTCAGTAACCCTCGAGAAGCTCTATGAGCGCTTGGTCACGCAGAATGATGAGAAACACATTTACGAGAGCCGAAGTGATGAAGACGTCTGGCGGAAATACAAGCGAAGCCTAGAAAGTCGCCATGTTTTGAAATACCTCACTCCGAAGAAAATCACAGTTCAGGACGACGAAGTGGAATTCAATCATGCTTGGAAAAACGGCGTCTGGCATTGTTTGGAGCCAATCTCGTTTGATCTTAGCTCGGCGGACACGATTCGTGAAAAGGCGCACAAATGGTTGGGGCAAATCACAAGTCTTAAATCGGCTGACGAGCCATTCAAGGTCTATGCGCTCCTCGGTGAACCACAGAGCGCTGATTTGCGCGGAGACTTCGAAAAGGCTCTTAGCATTCTTCGCAAAGCTCCTATTGAAACTGAACTGATAAGAGAAAGCGATGCGGTCAAATTTTCGATGTCCTTTGCGGAAGAGATAGCGGCCCATGAAAAGAGCCGCGACGGAGCTTCCTCTTTTTAATTTGTGCAGCTCTAGTAGCCGAGATACGGCCTGAGACATTTCTCGGCGTCGGCGACGGTGACCTTTTCCGCGCGGCGTAGTCTTCGATCTGATCGCGGCCGATTTGAAAGTTGGCCACAGAGGCACAGAGAACGCGGAGCCAAATCCTCTGTGTGCTCTGTGACTCCGTGGCAGGTTCTCAGGGCTGGTAGTCGAGGTAGGGCGCGAGCCATTTCTCGGTGGCTTCGACCCACTGCTCGTTGCGGAGGGAGTAGTCTTCGACTTGGTCCTTCCCGATCTTTCCGACGGCGAAATATTTTGAGTCGGGGTGGTTGAAGTAGAAGCCGCTCACGCTGCTGGCCGGGTGCATCGCATTCGACTCGGTGAGCGTGATGCCGGTGGCGGTGGTGGCGTCGAGCAGGGTGAAGAGCGGCGGCTTCTGCGTGTGGTCGGGGCACGCGGGGTAGCCGGGCGCGGGGCGGATGCCGCGGTATTTTTCGCGGATGATGTCCGGCATCGCGAGGCTCTCGCTTTTGCCGAAGCCGCACGCCTCGCGGGCGCGCTTGTGCAGGAGCTCGGCCAATGCCTCGGCGAGACGGTCGCCGAGGGCCTGCGCCATGATCGCGGAATAGTCGTCGTGTTTGGCGCGGAACTCGGCGGCGAGTTGCTCGACGCCGTGGCCGGCGGTGACGGCGAAGCCGCCGAGGTAGTCGAGGCGGCCGCTGTCCTTCGGCGCGATGAAGTCGGCGAGGCAGTGGTTGAACTGGTCGGCCGGCTTCTCGAGCTGCTGGCGGAGGAAGTGGAAGGTGTGGAGGAGCTTCGGCGCAGCGGCGGTAGGTCGGGCTTTAGGCCCGACGGGTGAGCCGGAAATGTCGGGGGTAAACCCCGACCTACAGGAAGCGGGATCGTAGACCTCGACGGAGTCGCCGACGGAGTTCGCCGGCCAGAAGGCGAGCACGGCCTTCGCGGTGAAGAGTTTTTCGCCGACGATGCGCGCGAGGAGTTTTTGCGCGTCGTTGAAGAGCTTGGTGGCCTCGGCGCCGACGACGGCGTCCTGCAGGATGTCCGGGTAGCGGCCGTGGAGTTCCCACGCGGAGAAGAAGGGGCCCCAGTCGATGAAATCTACGATTTCATCGAGGTTGAGAGTTGAAGGTTGAGAGTTGAGAGACCGATCCGTCGAAAAGATGCGCGAGCCGAGGAATTCGGGCTGCGGGATGTCGACGGTCGACCAGTCGAAGGTCGGCCGGCGTTTGCGGGCTTCGGCGAGGGAGAGGAGGGGGCGCCTGCTCTGGCGGCCGGCGAATTCGGTGCGCGAGGTTTCCTGTTTTTCGCGTAGCTCGGCGATGTAGGCGGGCTTGCTGTCGGGGTTGAGCAGCTTCGAGACGACGCCGATCACGCGCGAGGCGTCGAGCACGTGGATGACGGGCTCGGCGTAGTTCGGCGCGATCTTCACGGCGGTGTGCGCGGCGCTGGTGGTCGCGCCGCCGATGAGCAGCGGGAGCTTCACGCCGGTGCGCTCCATTTCCTTGGCGACGTGCACCATTTCGTCGAGCGACGGGGTGATGAGGCCGGAGAGGCCGATCACGTCGGCGCCCTTTTCCCGGGCGGTCGCGAGGATCTTCTCGCACGGCACCATCACGCCGAGGTCGATCACCTCGTAGTTGTTACAGGCGAGGACGACCCCGACGATGTTCTTGCCGATGTCGTGGACGTCGCCTTTGACGGTCGCCAGAACGAGTCGGCCAGCCGAATCGTTCTGGCGACCGAGCTGAGAGTTGAGAGTTGAGGGTTGAGAGTCAGCGGAGCCGCGTGCTTGGCGCGCGGCTTCCTTCTCCGCTTCCATGAACGGCTGCAAATACGCGACCGCCTTCTTCATCACGCGCGCCGACTTCACGACCTGCGGGAGAAACATTTTGCCGGCGCCGAACAGGTCGCCGACGACGCGCATGCCATCCATCAACGGCCCCTCGATGATCGCGAGCGGCTTGCCGTATTTCTGGCGCGCCTCCTCGGTGTCCCGCTCGATGAACGCGTCGATGCCCTTCACGAGCGCATGGGAGAGCCGCTCCTCGACGGTGGCGGCTCGCCAAGCCTCGCTGGTTGAGGGTTGAGAGCTGAGAGTTGAGGGTTTGCCGGCGCCGGAGGTTTTCAGTTTCTCACCGAACTCGACGAGGCGCTCGGTGGCGTCGGGGCGGCGGTTGAGGAGGACGTCCTCGACGAGTTCGAGCAGGTCCTTCGGCACCTCCTCGTAGACCTCAAGCATGCCGGGGTTGACGATGCCCATGTCCATGCCGGCCTTGATCGCGTGGTAGAGGAAGGCGGCGTGCATCGCCTCGCGCACGGGATTGTTGCCACGGAAGCTGAACGAGATGTTCGATACGCCGCCGCTGACTTTCGCGTGCGGGAGGTGGGCTTTGATCCAGCGCGTGGCCGCGATGAAATCGACGGCGTAGTTATTGTGCTCCTCGATGCCGGTGCCGACGGTGAGGATGTTGGGATCGAAGATGATGTCCTCGGGCGGGAAGCCGACGCGGTCGACGAGCAGGCGGTAGGCGCGCTCGGCGATGCGAGTCTTGTCGGCATAGGTGGCAGCCTGGCCGTTTTCGTCGAACGCCATCACGACCACGGCGGCGCCGTAGCGGCGGACGATACTCGCCTGTTCGAGGAACTTCGCTTCGCCCTCCTTGAGCGAGATGGTGTTCACGATGCCCTTGCCCTGAAGACATTTCAGGCCGGCTTCGATCACCTCCCATTTCGAGGAGTCGACCATGACGGGGACCTTCGCGACCTCGGGCTCGCTTTCGCAGAGACGGAGGAAACGCGTCATCGCGGCGACGCCGTCGATGAGGCCCTCGTCCATGCACACGTCGATGACGTTGGCGCCGTTCTCGATTTGCTGGCGCGCGACGGCGACGGCGTCCTCGTATTTGCCCTCCTTGATGAGCTTCGCGAATTTCGGCGAGCCGGCGACGTTGGTGCGCTCGCCGACCATCACGAAACTGCCGGGCAACGGCGTGAACGGCAGCGAACCGGACAACGCAAACTCGGGCTTCACGACCGTGCACGTGCGCGCGGGCTTCGGCGCGAGCGCGCGTGCGACGGCGGCGATGTGCTCGGGCGTGTTGCCGCAGCAGCCGCCGGCGATGTTGCAGAGATGGCCATCGGCAAACTCGCCCATGAAGCGCGCCATGTCGTCGGGGCCGAGGTCGAAGCCGGTCGGCGAAAGCGGATTGGGCAGGCCGGCGTTGGGGTAGCACGAGATGAACGTGTCGGCCTTGTCCCCGAGTTCCTCGAGAAACGGCCGCATGAGGTCGGGACCGATCGAGCAGTTGAGGCCGACGGCGAGCGGGTGGGTGTGGCGGACGGCGTTCCAGAAGGCGCCGACGGTCTGCGCGGAGATCATCGTTTCGCCGCCGCGGCCGACGGCGGCGGAGATCATGAGCGGCAGGCGGATGTGGTCCTCGGCGAACACTTCTTGGATGGCCACGAGCGCGGCCTTCGCGTTGAGCGAATCGAAGATCGTCTCGACGAGCAGGAGGTCGACGCCGCCCGCGATCAGCGAGCGCACCTGGCGGCGGTAGTCGGCCTTGACCTGATCGAAGGTGATGACGCGGAAGCTCGCGTCGTCGTGATCCGGCGAAACCGAAAGCGACACGGTGAGCGGACCGATCGCACCCGCGACATAGCGGCGGCGGCCGGTCGCGGCGGCGGCGCGATCGGCGCAGAGGCGGCACTGACGGGCGGAGTGGAAGTTGATGTCGTGCGCGAGTTCCTGGAGAAATTTGTTTTCGATGACCTCCTGGTAGAACTCGGGGGATTTGCGGCCGCCCTTCTCGCGCGGGTCGTCGATGAAGAATTCGCTCTGGCCGATCGCCGTCGCGGAAAAGGTGTTGGTCTCGATGATGTCGGCCCCGGCGTCCAGGAAGCGGCGATGGATGTCCGAGATCTGGTCGGGGCAGGTGAGCGAGTAGATGTCACCGTTGTTCTTGAGGTCCTTCGGCGCATCGTGGAACCGCGCGCCACGCGCCTGCTGCTCGGTGATGCCGTAGTCGCGAATGGTGGTGCCCATGGCGCCGTCGATGATGACCATGCGTTCCGCGAGGGTGCGACGCAGGGCGATCTCGGCTTCGGTTTGGAAGGGCGCGGGATGAGACATGTGGGCGGGAGGGTAGGTGGGGGCCGGGCCAACGCAAGCATACATATCGGTGCATCGTTATGCGTTGATGCGTGCTGACAAAGTTCGCGCTTGCGCCGCGAAGGCGGGGGGCGTGCGCTGGCGGCGTTTCGTCGTTCCTTCACACTTTCGGCGACAGGGAAGGCCGTGAAAATCGGCCACAGTTGCGCTGCGGTAACGCATCACAGACCTCCATCGCGCTTGAGCGAGCACAGCCAGTCGGGGCGACCCGATGAAGGCGGAGGCGAGGCGCCGCGACCATGCGTCGCGCACACATGCGAAGTCCGAATACCTGCCGACGGGAGACTCACGCGTTCAGCCGTGCCGCCACTCCGGCGGGACGGCGACCGATCGCGAAAACTTCATCGCAAAAATGAAGCGTGAGAGTGGCCGTGCGACCCGCCCGGGGCGTGTGTCTGCTCTTGCAGATTAGAAAGCAGACACCGATGTCACCCAACTCGTCCACGCCGGTGCGCCTCGCGCGCCGGGTATTTCATTTCCTCGCCGCCGCCGCGGCCGTCACCGTCGCGCGCGCGCAGACGCCGCCCACGCAGCTCGCGCCATTCGTCACGGCGGCCACGCGCACTCCGGCCGACGCGCAGACCATCGGTTCGGCCGTCGAGGTCATCTCCGCCGCTGATCTCGCGCGGCGGCAGGTCAACTCGCTCGCCGGCGCCCTCGGGGGCGTTACCAGCGCGCCGCTCTTCGCCTCGGGGGCGGGCGGAGCCTCCGCCTCGCTGTTTCTACGGGGGGCCAACTCCAATCAAACGCTCTTCCTCATCGATGGCCTCCGGTCGAACGATCCCAACACCGACTACCAGGTGACGTTGGGTGGTGCGTGCGTGAGCGCGTGCGATTCGCTCGAGATCGCGCACGGCCCGCAGAGCACGCTCTATGGCGGCGAAGCCGTGGGTGGCGTGGTGTCGCTGCGCGCGCAGCGTGGGGCCGGCGCACCGGGCGGCAGCGTGTCGTTCGAAGCGGGCAGCTTCGGCACGGTGCAGGGCGGCGTGGCGGCGCAGGGCGAGCGCGGAGCGAACGCGTGGAATTTCTCCGCGCGTGGCGGCCACACGGACAACGACCGGCCGAACAACAAATTCGACTCCGCCACGACCACGCTGCGCCTCGATCACAAGGTGAGCGACCGCGCGGCGGTGGGCGGCACACTGCGGTGGTTCCACGGCGTCTATGGCGATCCGGGCGACCGTTACACGAATGATCCCGACAACCAGATCCGCGAGGAGAACCTGCTCGCGACGGCCTTCGCCGATCTGAAGCTCGCCGACGCCTGGACCGCGCACGCGGTGCTCGGCGGGCAGGACCGACGCTTCGTGGCGGAGAGCCCGCGCGCGGGCCGGGCGACCTCCTTCACCGTGGTGAAGAACCGCCGCGCCGTGCTCGATGCGCAGACGACCTACACCGGAATCGAGCGGCACCGCGTCACCGGCGGACTCACGGCCGAGGCGAATCACACGCGCAACACCGGTTTCGGCGACATCAACAAGAAGCAGGGCCTGCTGGCCGTCTTCGCGCAGGACGAGTGGTCGCCAGTCGAACGCGTCTATCTCACGGGCGGGCTGCGCAGCGACGATTTCGACACTTTCGGCCGCGCCACGACGGGCCGGGCGACGGCCGCGTGGCTCGCGATGCCGAAGACGCTGAAATTCCGCGCGAGCTATGGCACCGCTTTCCGTTCGCCGAGCTTCCTCGATCTCTATGGGCAGAGCGCGTTCTACGTCGGCAACCCCAACCTGCACGCTGAGCGGGCGCGCGGCTGGGATGCCGGCGCGGACTACTACCTCGCGGCCGGCCGCGGCACGCTCAGCGCGACGTGGTTCAACACCGACTTCACCGACCTCATCGCGAGCACGCCGAACTTCCGCAGCGTCGAAAACATCCAGCGAGCGCGCACACGCGGGGCGGAATTATCGGCGCAGGCCAGGCTGACCGCCGCAATCGCACTGCGGGCGAGCTTCACCTACCTCGAAGCCCTCAACCAAACCTCGAACACCCGCCTCCTGCGCCGCCCGCGCCAGAGCGGGGCACTCGACGCGTGGCGGGACTTCGGCGGCGGGGTGAGTGCGGGTGCGGGCGTGACGTTTGCGGCGCATCGCCGCGACGTGCATGCGCGGACCTTCGCGCAAATCGACCAGGAGGATTACACGGTCACGCGCGTCTACGCCGCGTGGCAGGTGACGCCGAAGCTCGCGTTCAAAGTGCGCTTCGAAAACCTCCTCAACGAACGCTACGAAGAAGTGAACGGCTACCCCGCGCTCGGCTTCGGGGCGTTTGGGGGCGTGGAGTGGAAGTTCTAGAATCAGGTCGGGGCGACGGCGCCCGCGGAGCCCGAGCCGCGGGCGTTCCTTCTCGTTGGGTCCGATACCGCGAAGCTTGCTTCGCCTTGGTTGGGAGGTGGCACGGGTCTCCTGACCCGTGGCCAAGTGGATCACGGGTCGGGAGACCCGTGCCACAAAACCGGCGAGGTTGGGAGCGGAACATGGAGGTTTGGTCAAATGCCCGAGAGCTTGCTCCGGGGATCTTTACTTCCATAATCCGGCACAAAGCGCGCCGAGCGCCAGCCAGCCCAGCCCGGATGCGAGCAGCATGCCCAAGCCAAACCGGCGCGTTGCCTTGAAGCTCGCCAACAGCCCGGCGGCGACCGGCGTGCCGAATGGCACGATGAGCAGCAACACCAGGCCGTCCTGACTCGATATTGAAAAGGCCGGGACCCACAGCATGGCGCCGATGACGAAGCCCATCATGATCGGGGCCACTTCTTCCCACTTGTCCGACTGCGCTGGGCGCTGGTCAGGAACTGAACCCGGAGTCGACGGCGCCGCCGTCGCGGGCGGATGGTCGGGTGGTGGCTGCTCGTTCATGGTCGGGTCCGTCAGCGGCGCCCCCCGCAGATCGCCAGCAAGATCAGCCAGCCGAGGCCGCTGGCGAGCAACAGGCCGACGCCGAATTGCCGTGAGGCCTTGCGGAGTGCGAACGCGATGCCGATCAACGGCAGCGCGAGGGCGACCCCGAAGAAGCCAAGAAAACCCGCCGCCATGGCGACGTCTTTGTCCCGTGAGTTTTGCAGCAGGAGGAACAAGGCCCAGACGATCGAGCCCACGACGAAACCCGAGCCCGGCCCGGCCGAAGGTGGACGCGCGGATTCGTAACGGATCGTGCTCGGCGGCGGGGGCGCCGTTCGGTCCGACGGGGGCTCGCGTTCGGGTGATTCGCTCATGGACGGGAATGGCCTGAAGACGCGAGGCCTTGGAGGTCGCGCAGCCGCGCTTCTTTCCCTTCGCGGTAGAAAAGATTGTAGGTGTCGAAGGGGATGATCCGGCCGTCGGGGTGGACGATGTGGATGCAGCTTTTCTTCACGGTGCGCACGTCGAAGTTGTGCGCGTCGAGAAACTGAATGATGAGCACCCGGAAGAGGTTGTCGTAGCTCAGGCTCGGCGGCGCCGACACGAGCGGCAGGCAGCAGAGCAGCTGACGCAGCGCATCGGTCGCGGACTCGGGTGAGTGCGAGGTGGAGAACAGCCGGAACACCTCGTGGCGAATCTTCGGATCGCGTTCGAAGACGAGGTTGCTGCCCTCGGCGTGGAGCAGCACCTCGGGCGGAATCAGGCCGGTGAGCGGGGTGACCTTGCCACCGAGTTTCAAGGCGTAGCCCATGGCGAGGCAGTCGGGGTGGCACGGGACCGGGATGAGGTCGGCGGGTTTGAACACCGGCGATTGCGCGAGGATTTTCTGGCGCACTTCGCCGAGCGTGAGGCGGTCGCGCGCGGGATCGAAATCCTCGGCGCGGCCGGCGTCCTGGATGGGCTGGAACGTCACGCCGCGCACGCAGCGTTGCCGCAGCGCAAAGTCGATGATGGCGCCGAGTTCGCCGTCGTTCAGGCCGCGCTTGAGCGTGACGACGAGCGTCGTCGAGAGATTGAGGGCGTTGAGTCGTTCGAGCGCGCGGTGGCGGATGTCGACGAGGTCGGCGCCGCGCAGCGCGCGGATGGGGTCGGCGCGGAGCGAGTCGAACTGGAGGTAGATCTCGAAACCGGGCGCGTAGCGGGCGAGTTTTTCCGCGAAGCCGTCCTCGCGGGCGATCCGGACGCCGTTGGTGTTCAGCATGAGGTGCTTGATCGGGCGGCGTTTCGCGGCGTCGAGGATGGCGAAAAACTCGGGATGGATCGTCGGCTCGCCGCCGGAGATCTGGACGATGTCGGGCTCGGCCTCGTTGGCGACGACGGCATCGAGCATCTTTTCGATGAGCGCGAGGGGGCGGTGCGTGGTGCGGCGCGGCGACGACTCGGCGTAGCACACGGGGCACGCGAGGTTGCAGGCGTCGGTCACCTCGATGAGCGAGAGGCAGCTGTGCTGCTCGTGGTCGGGACAGAGTCCGCAGTCGTAGGGGCAACCGAAGCGAGTGGCGGTGTTGAAGGTGCGCGGCATCTGCCCGGCCTTCAAGGTGCCGCGGCATCGTTGGTAGTAGTCGATGTCAGTCGAGATGAGGGCCCGGGAGTTGCCGTGCTGCGGGCAATGTTTGTGGAGAAACACGCAGCCTTCTTGAAACACGACTTTGGCGCTCACGGTGCGCAGGCACTCGGGGCAGAGACTTTGAGTCCAATCGGCGTAGAGGTAGGGGCGGTCCACGGGATTTTAGATTTTAGATTCTCGATTCTCGATTTCGGCAGGCGCGAGGCGGCGGAGCGAGGCGAGGGCGACTCCGGCACCGAGCAGGCTGGCGATCTGGATCGCGCTGAGGAACGCGAGCGCGGTCTCGCGGGGCTTGAGGAACTCGATGCCGAATCGAAAGGCGAAGTAGCCGGCGAAAAACAGGCGGAAGCATGCGCCGCGCGGCATCGTTCCTCCGCGGGCGAACCACGCCACGATCGCGGCCAGCACGAGCACGAAGAGGCTCTCATAGAGCTGCGTGGGATGGCGCGCGACGCCGTCGCCGAAATCGACGCCCCAGGGCAGCGTGGTCGCCACGCCGAACGTGCGATCGTCGAGACCCGTGAAGAAGCAGCCGAGCCGGCCGATGGCGGTGCCGAGGGCGAGCGGCCACACGAACGCATCGCCGGTTTTCTGCGCGAGGCCGAGCCGGCGCTTGGCGATCTCGATGCCCACCCACCCGCCGAGAAAACCGCCGACGATCGTCTTGCCTCCGAGCAAGGCGGCGGGATCGCGGCTGGCGAGCGCGAGGTAGTAGGCGGGCGACTCCGCCCACGCGAGGAGCTTCGACCCGGCCCAGGCGCCGAAGATGCAGCCGACGAGCAGCCAGAGGCTTTGCTCGAGGGGCAGTGCCGCGGCGTCGCGTCGCCGCGTGGCGAAGTAGACGCGCGCCCCGGCAAAATAGCCGAGCGCCTCGAAGGCGAGGTGCGGATGCAGCCGCACGCCGAAGAATTCGAGGTGAACGGGGAAGGTCATCGAGGAGGCGCTGGGTCGATGGCGGCCGGCGGATCACTTTTCCTGCGCCGTGTCGAATTGCGCCATCGTCACCCAGGGGCCGCCGGCGTTGGAGGTGAATTTGACGACGAAGCGGAGGTCGCCGGCCAGCGTGGGGCGGAATTGCCGCACGAACGCCGCCAGCGCATCGGCGTCCGGTTGCGCGAACGGCGCAACCACGGTGATGGTGTAGCGATCCACGAGGCCGTCGGCGGCGAAGGCGACGTCGACACGGTTGGGAAATCCTGGCTCCGGCGGCGGCAGCCGCGGCGTGATGGCCTGCTTGATCGCGGAGGCGTGATCGAGGCCGTAGGCGGCGATGAGCCGGCGCTTGCCGCCCGCATCACTGTAGAGGTGGATCGTGCCGATCCGGAAACCAGCCTGATAGCGCTGGCGGGCAACGAGAGCGAAGTCGCGGGCGGTGGCCGTGGTGAAATCGCCGACGGCGACGACATTTGCGACGTAGTAAGTGAAGGCCTCGCCCCTGGGCTCCAAGGTGACGCGCAGGCGGTCGGCGCCAGCGGTCTGGCGGCTGGCGGGCGCAGGGAGCACCTTGCGGAGATCAGCGAGAATTTTCTGCCGGAAGTCCTCCGCTCCGTCGGCCACGGTCCGGTGGCCCGCGCAGGCGAGACTCCAGCTCGCCACCACGCCGAGGAGGAGCAGCGCAGCCGGCAGCAAAGCGGTCGGCAGGGGGACGCGTCGGGTCGGGGAAAACACGAGCCGGAGGGGATGCGCGTTTATGCGGCGGACGAAGGACGACCGCAAATGCAAATCCGGCGGGCCGTGCCGCGGGGGTGTAACAGGAAGTGAGGTCAGTAAACCGAGGCCTTGGTTGTAGCGGCGGTCTGCGACCGCCGAAAGAGAACCCTTGGCGCATCGCCGGCGGTCGCAGACCGCCGCTACAGCTGGCTGACCTCACTTCCGGTTGCACCCGTGCCGCTGGGCGCATCGCGCCTCCTTGCCGGGGGCCGAAAGGCGGACTGACCGTTCCGCGGGAGGTCAGAGGCGAGCGGGACGCGGAGCGATTCGGTCGGGCGCGGAGCGACCGGATCACGCCGCGGGGCGGATGCGTTGCGAGAAAGGGAGGCGCTCGCGAAAAGTCGCGACCTTGACCGCGGCGGGTGCCGTGCGCAGTTTTCGCGGCGTGTCCACGCCCCGCGACGCCCCCACCAGTTTGTTTGGCGCCCTGCGTTTCATCGGTCCCGGATTGATCCTCACCGCGTCGATCGTGGGATCGGGTGAGCTGATCGTGACGCCGAAGCTCGCGGGCGAGGTGGGTTTCGACCTGCTCTGGCTGATCGTCGCCGGCTGCGTGGTGAAGGTGTTTGTGCAGATCGAAATCGGGCGCTTCACCCTCGCGCAGCAGAAGACGTCGCTCGAGGCGTTCGATGAAGTGCCGGGACCGCGCTGGCGCGTGTCGTGGCTCGTGTGGCTGTGGCTGCTGATGTATTTGTGTGCGATCAGCCAGGTCGGTGGCATCGTGGGTGGCGTGGCGGAGACGCTCGCAGCCGGCGGCTGGAATGTTTCGCGACCCGTGCTGGCGATCATCGTGGGCGGCTCGTGCTCGTTGCTGCTCGCGGTTGGTAGCTACAAGTGGGTGGAGATCGGGTCCACCGCGATGGTGGCGGGTTTCACCGTGGCGACGGTCGTGGCGGTGGGCGCGCTGCAATGGACGGAATTTCGGATCGGCAGCAGCGATGTCGTGCGCGGGCTGAGTTTTCATCTGCCGCAGAATTTCGGGACCGCGTTTGCGGCGCTTGGGATCATCGGGGTGGGCGCGTCGGAGCTCGTCTACTATCCCTACTGGTGTCTGGAGAAGGGCTATGGCGTGGCGACGGGCCGGCCCGATGGCAGCGATGCGTGGTTTGCGCGGGCGCGCGGCTGGATGCGCGTGATGCGGACCGATGCGTGGTTCTCGGCGGTGATCTACACGGTGGCGACGGTGGCGTTCTATCTGCTCGGGGCGGCGGTGCTCCACGCAAAGAAACTCCAGGTCACGGACAAGGGCCTGATCGATACGCTGGCGCACATGTTTCTCGGCAGCCTCGGGGCGTGGAGTCTGTGGGTGTTTCTGGCCGGGGCGTTTTTCGTGCTCTATTCGACGGCCTTTGCGGCCTCGGCGTCCAACGCGCGGCTGCTCGCCGACGCGCTGTCGGTGTTCGGTGTGAAAAAATACGCCGACGAGGCGGCCCGCGTCCGCATGGTGCGCGCCGCGTGCATCGGGCTTCCGCTCTACGCGACGGCTCTCTACCTCATCTGGGAAAAACCGGTCGCGCTCGTGTTCGTGGGTGGCGTGGGGCAGGGGATCATGCTGCCGTTCCTCGGGCTGGCGGCGCTGTATTTCCGCTATCGGCGCACGGATGTCCGCCTGCGGCCGGGCGGAGCGTGGTCGCTGGCGCTCTGGCTGGCGGTGGCGGCGCTCGCCCTCGCGGGTGCCTACCAAGTGGTCGATCTGGTGACCAAGCTCACGCGTTGATGCGGTCGCGAGCGGCAGTTTGACGCGCGGAAGCGGAGCCGTTGGAGTCGCCGCATGATGCCCCGTTCCTTCCCCTGGCCGAGCCTGCTCGCCTGCGCTGCCGTGGCGACGGCCGCCGAAGTCAACCCCGCGATCAACCGTCCGACGGCGGACTACGTGCCGGATGTCGCCGCGCTGACGACGCCCGCGTCGAGTGAGCTCCGCGAACTGGTCGAGCGCTTCGTGAGCGATCGGCGTGACTTGGAGCGGTTCTACAATGTCCCGGGCTCCGCGCTGCGACTGCGCCGGCAGCGGGAATTCTACGAGACGTGGCTCACGCGGCTCGGGACGGTGAATTTCGAGAGGCTCGGTGTTGACGGCCGCATCGACTGCACGCTCCTGCGCACCCGCCTGGCGCATGAGCTGCGCTTGCTCGACCGGGAGGAGGCTCGCGCGAAGGAAATGGCCTCGCTCCTGCCGGTCGCCGACGAGATTGCCCGGCTGCAGGAGCGGCGGCGTCTGCTGGAGCCCGTCGATCCCAAGGCTTCGGCGGCGACCCTCGGCCAGATGAAAAAAGCCGTGGAGCGTGCCCGTGCCTCGCTCGAGGCCGGGCTCAAGCCGGCCCCGAAGGACGGGGTCGCGGCGACGGCCGGGGACAAACCGGCCCCGCTCACGGTTTCGAAGATCGTGGCCTTCCGCGCGGCCAACCGTCTCGGCGAACTCCAGAAATCACTCGAGGAGTGGTTCAAGATCTACGACGGCTACGATCCGCTGTTCAGCTGGTGGACGCGGGACCCCTACAAACAGCTTGGCTCCGCGCTCGACGATTACGGCAGGTTTCTCCGCGAGAAAATTGTCGGGATCGATCCGAAGTCGAAGGACGAGCCGATCATCGGCGACCCGATCGGCCGCGACGGATTGCTGGCGGATCTCGCCAACGAAATGGTCGCCTACACGCCGGAGGAATTGATCAAGATCGCGGAGCGCGAGTTTGCGTGGGTCGATGCCGAATTGAAACGCGCGGCGCGCGAGATGGGCTGCGGCGACGACTGGAAAGCCGCGCTGGAAAAAACCAAACAGGGCCACGTCGAACCCGGTCAGCAGCCGGCCGTCGTGCGCGATCTCGCGCTCGAGGCGGCGCGGTTCGTGCAGGAGAAAAACCTCGTGACGGTGCCGCCGCTCTCGGCGGATGTGTGGCTGCTGCGCATGATGTCGCCGGAGGCGCAGAAGGTGAACCCGTTCTTCCTTGGCGGCGACGACATCATCGTGGCGTTTCCCACCGACGCGATGAGTCAGGAGGAGAAAGTGCAGAGCCTGCGCGCGAACAACCGCCACTTCGCGCGGGCGACCGTGTTTCACGAGCTGATCCCTGGCCACCATCTGCAATACTACTGGAGGCAACGCGCCAACCGCCACCGGTTGGTTTTCGAAACGCCCTTCTGGATCGAGGGCTGGTGCCTGTGGTGGGAGTTTCACCTCTGGGATCTGAAGTTCATTTCCACGCCGGAGGACCGCATGGGCGCGCTGTTCTGGCGGGCGCATCGCTGCGCGCGCATCATTTTTTCGCTCAACTTCCACCTCGGCAAATGGACGCCTCAGCAGTGCATCGACTTTCTCGTCGAACGCGTGGGCCACGAACGCGCGAGCGCGACGGGCGAGGTGCGGCGCTCGTTCAACGGCAGCTACTCGCCGCTCTATCAGGCCGGCTACATGCTCGGCGCGCTGCAAATCCGCGCGCTCTACCAGCAACTCGTCCCGACCGGAAAGATGCCGGAGAAACAATTCCACGACACGATCCTCCGCGGTGGCACGATGCCGATCGAGATGGTGCGTGCTTATCTGACGCAGGAAAAGCTGCCGCGGGACTTCAAGCCGGCGTGGCGGTTCGCGGACTGATTCTATTTCGCGATCAAGAAGAGACGAATTTGCCGGGAGGCAGGAGCCTGCTTGCAGGCGATTCCGCTCGGAGCCCATCGCCTGCAAGCAGGCTCCTGCAAATCGCGCTGGGCTCATCTTGACAGCGAATTGGAAGGAGCATGACGAGGCGTCCGGGCGGTCGGATTCGGTTTCGACAAGACCGGCGGGCGGCGTGTAGCGTCGGGCCAAACCTCGATCGCATGCGCTACACTTCCTCCCTGCTGGCAGGAGTTCTCATGGTGGCGGCGGGCCTGCCCGCGGCCGATTATCCGGTGCAGCCGGTGCCCTTCACGGCGGTGCGGGTGACCGGCGGCTTCTGGCGGGCGCGGCAGGAGGTGAATCGAACGGTGACGGTGCCGTTTGCCTTGCAGCAATGCGAGGATACGGGGCGGGTGAAAAATTTCGACCTCGCCGCCGAGACGATGCGCCGCCGGGCGGCGGGCGAGAAGGAGTTCCAGCACAAGCCGCCGACCCAGTTTCCGTTCGACGACTCGGATGTGTTCAAGGCGATCGAAGGCGCAGCCTATGTGCTCTCGATCCAGCGCGATGCCGCGCTCGAGGCCAGGCTGGATGGGATCATCGCGCGGATCGCCGCCGCGCAGGAGCCCGACGGCTACCTCTATACGTGGCGCACGATGCACCCGGACTCGCCCGGGCACAAATGGATCGACCAGCAGCGCTGGATGAAAGACCCGGAGCTGTCGCACGAGCTCTACAACATCGGGCACATGTATGAGGCGGGCGTGGCCTACTACGAAGCCACGGGGAAGCGGGCGTTGCTCGACGTGTGCTTGAAGAGCGCCGAGCTCGTGTGGCGCGATTTCGGCGACGGCAAGCTCCGCATCGCGCCCGGCCATCAAGTCATCGAGATGGGGCTGGCCAAGCTCTACCGCGTGACCGGTGACAAACGCTTCCTCGATCTCGCGAAGATTTTTCTCGAGGCGCGCGGCCCCGGCCAGTCGAGCTACAACCAGCGCCACCAACTCGTCGTCGACCAGACCACCGCGGTCGGCCACGCCGTGCGCGCGAATTACATGTATGCCGGCATGGCCGATGTCGCCGCGCTCACCGGCGACCAGCGCTACGTTGCGGCCATTTCGAAAATCTGGGACGATGCCGTGCAGAAGAAAATGTATGTGACCGGCAGTGTGGGCGCGCTCGCGAAGGGCGAGGCCTACGGCGCGGACTACGAATTGCCCCTCGACGGCTACAACGAGACCTGCGCGGCGATCGCGTTCATCATGTGGAATCACCGCATGTTTCTGCTCACGGGCGATGCGAAGTATCTCGATGTGCTGGAGCGCACGGCATTCAACGGCGCGCTCAGCGGCGTGTCGCTCTCCGGCGACCGCTTTTTCTATCCGAACCCGGTGGTCTACGACGGTGAGAAGAAGAACAACCACGGCTTCGCGGGCCGCGCGCCGTGGTTCGGCTGCGCCTGCTGCCCGCCCAATGTCGTGCGCACGCTCGCGGCGCTGACCGGATATTTCTATGCGACGAAGGGCGACTCGCTGTTCGTCAATTTCTACGCGCAAAGCGGAGGCGAGGTGACCGTGGCCGGCACGAAAGTAAAGTTGGTGCAGACGACGGATTATCCGTGGAACGGACGGGTGCGGATCGCGGTGGCACCGGAGCGGCCGGCGAAATTCACCGTGCGTCTGCGCATCCCCGGCTGGGCCACCGGCGCGCCCGTGCCTTCGGCTCTCTACACCTATGACGACAGTGTGAAGGCGGGTTTTTCGGCGAAGGTCGCCGGCCAGGCAATCTCCGGCCCGGTCGAAGCCGGATTCCTCGCGATCACGCGCGAGTGGCGCGCGGGCGACGCAGTCGAGCTGAACTTTGCCATGCCAGTGCGCACGGTGCGCGGCCACGAGAAGATCGCGGCGACGGCTGGCCGGGTGGCGTTTGAGCGCGGGCCGGTCGTCTACTGCGTCGAGGATACGGAGAAAAGATCGGTGCCCGGCGATCTCGTCGTGGCGAAGACCGCCAAATTTGAAACCGTCGCGCGCCAAGACCTGCTCGGCGGTGTGACGACGATCGAGATTCGCGATGGAACGGCGACCACGACAGCGATCCCCTATTTCGCGTGGAACAACCGCGGCAACGCGCCGATGGCGGTGTGGCTGAAGCGGGAGTAACCGCTAATCTGCGCTCATCATTCCGGCGGTCAATTGGCCGCCGGTCATTAGCGTCGATTAGCGGTTCCAACACCTACCCAAACGCCATGCGCGAATTCGTCCGTAGATAGTCCGCGATCTCCGCGGTGAGCACCCCGCCGAACTCGGCGCGTTTCTTTTCGCCGATGCCGGGGATGCCTTCGAGTTGGTCGATGCCCGTCGGGTAATGATGCGCGAGGGCGCGGAGCGTGGTGTCACCGCAGATGATGTAGGCGGGCACGCGGCGTTCATCGGCGAGTTTCTTGCGCAGCGTGCGCAGGCGCTCGAACAGAATCTCGTCGCATGGGATGTCGCCTTCGCGGCGCACGGTGGCGCGCTTCGCTTTCGGCAGCTCCATTGGCTTGGTGAGCGTGATGGGCGTGCGATTGCGCAACACGGCGATGCCTTCCTCGGTGAGCGAGAGCGTGGCGAACTCGCCTTCGTCGACGGCCACGTAGCCGAGGCGCATGAGTTCGCGGCCGACGGCGGCCCAGTGGGGACGGGACAGTTCCTTGCCAATGCCGTAGGTCGTCAGGCGGTCGTGGCCCCAGCGGCGGATCTTGTCGGTGTCGGCGCCGGTGAGCACTTCGATGAGGTGGTTCTGCCCGACACTGAAGCGGCTGTTTTGGCGGATGCGGTAAACGCAGGAGAGGAATTTCTGCGCGACGACCGTGCCGTCGTAGGTCTCGCGCGGCTCGAGGCAGTTGTCGCACGCCTCGCAATCGGCGGCGGCGAATTTCTCGCCGAAGTAATCGAGCAATTCGACGCGACGGCAGCCGGCGCTCTCGGCGTAGTGGACGATCTGGCGGAGCTGCGTGCGGGAGACTTCGCGCTCATGCTCGTCGGTGATCTCGTCGAGGAAGTGGAGCTGCTTCGCGATGTCGCCGGCGCTGAAGAGCAGCAGGCAATCGCCGGGCAGACCGTCGCGGCCCGCGCGACCCGTTTCCTGATAGTAGCCCTCGATGTTCTTCGGGAGATCATGGTGGATGATCCAGCGGACGTTGGGCTTGTTGATGCCCATGCCGAACGCGATCGTGGCGCAGATGATGCGGACGTCGTCGCGGAGAAACGCTTCCTGGTTGCGGCTGCGCTCCCCGGCGTCGAGGCCCGCGTGGTAGGGCCGCGCGAGAAAGCCGCGGCCGGCGAGCCCCTCGGCCACGCGCTCGGCAGCGGCGCGGCTCGCGCAGTAGACGATGCCGCTCTCGTGCTCCCGCTTGCGCACGAAGTCGATGATCTGCTTCAGCGGCTGGTCCTTCGGCGTGACGCGGTAGGTGAGGTTGGGGCGGTTGAAGCTCGCGACGAAAATCTCCGGCTCGCGCAGCTTGAGGTGCGTGATGATGTCGGCGCGCACGCGCTCGGTGGCGGTGGCCGTGAGCGCCATCAGCGGCACCTCGGGCAGGGCGGCGCGGAGCTTGGCGAGCTGGCGGTATTCGGGACGAAAGTCGTGGCCCCACTCCGACACGCAGTGCGCCTCGTCGATCGCGATGCACGCGACGTTCCACGCCTTCAGGTTCTCCTGCCACGAGTCGAGCATCAGCCGCTCGGGCGCGGCGTAGAGCAAGCGGAACTCGCCACGATGCAGCCCGCGCAACCGCGAGCGCGCCTCCGATTCGTCGAGCGTGGAGTTGAGAAACGTCGCCGCGACGCCGCTCGCTTGGAGGGCGTCGACCTGGTCCTTCATGAGCGCGATGAGCGGCGAGACGACGACCGTGAGCCCATCGCGCACGAGCGCGGGGAGTTGGAAGCACAGCGACTTGCCGCCGCCGGTCGGCAGCAGCGCAAACACATCGCGCCCGGCCAGCGACGCCTCGACGATCTCGCGCTGGAGCGGCCGGAAGGTCGAGTAGCCGAAGGTGGTCTTGAGTTGGTGGATCAGATCGGGCACGTGGCGTAAATGGTGAGTGGAGCCCGCCGCCCGGCGCACGGAAAATCTTTCGGCCTTGGCTCGCACGGTGCGATGGGCGATGAGACCCGCATGCGTTCCTCCCGCCTTGCCCCGCTGTTGCTCGCTTTTGCCACGCCTTTGTTCGGCGTCACGCCTCTCCAGGAAAAAGTCCGCGCTTGGCGGGTCGCGCGCGAAAACGAACTGATCGCTGAGTATCGCGAGCTGCTCGCGATTCCGAATGCCTCGGTCGATCGCGCGAACATCCGGCGCAACGCGGACTTCATCGTCGCCATGATGAAGCGGCGCGGCATCGAGGCACGGTTGCTCACGATTCCGACGCCGACGGCGAATCCCGTCGTGTTCGGTGAGGTGAAGGTGCCCGGCGCCACGCGCACGATCATGCTCTACGCGCATTACGACGGGATGCCGGTCAACCCGGCCCAGTGGGCGCCGGGGTGGGAGCCGTTTGCGCCGAAGTTCGCGACGGCGTCGGCGGAGCGCGGCGGCAAGATCGTCGACTCATGGAAACCGGGCGATCCGATCGATCCTTCGTGGCGGATCACGGGGCGCGGCGCGGCGGATGACAAGGCGGGCGTCTTCACGTTGCTCAATGCCTACGCGGCGCTCGTCGCCACCGGGCAGGCGCCGACGGCGAATCTGAAGTTCTTCATCGAGGGCGAGGAGGAGTTTGGCTCGGTGAATCTGCGGGAGATCATCGCGGCGCATCGCGAGGCGTTGCGCGCGGACCTGTGGATTGTGTTGGACGGACCGTGTCATCCGTCGGGCAAGAAGGCGGTGATGTTTGGCGCGCGCGGCGACATCAACGTGAACCTCACGGTGTTCGGCCCGAAGCGTCCGCTGCACAGCGGCAACTACGGCAACTGGGCGCCGAATCCGTCGCAGTTACTCGTCAACCTGCTCGCTTCGATGAAGGCCGACGACGGGCGCGTGTTGGTGCCCGGGTTTTACGACGACGTGATTCCGCTGACCGAGGCGGAGCGGCGCGCCGTGGCGGCGATCCCGTCGGTCGAGGCGGAGCTCAAACGCGAACTCGGTTTCGCGCGGCCGGAGGTGGCGGGGCGCACGTTGTTCGAGGGCTTCGCGCTGCCATCGCTCAACATCAACGGCATCCAAGGCGCCAACGTCGGCGCGCAGGCCGCCAATGTGATCCCGACGGTGGCGCGCGCGGTGATCGATCTGCGATTGGTCGCGGGCAACGATGCGCAGCGGCAAGTGGCCAAAGTCGTCGCACACATCCGCGCGCGCGGCTGGCACGTGCTCGACCGCGATCCGACGGATGAGGAGCGTGCGCAGCATGCGAAGCTGATCCGCGTGGAGACGAAATCCGCGGGCACCAACGCCCAGCGCACGCCGATGGACTGGCCGGTGGCGCAGGCGGTGGTGGCGGCGGTGCAGTCCACGGTGGATTACCCGGTCGTGCTGCTACCGACGCTCGGCGGCACCCTGCCGTCCCGCACGATCGAAGAGTTGCTGGACGTGAAGCTGCTGACGGTGCCGGTCGTGAACGCCGACAACAACCAGCACGCCGAGAACGAGAACGTGAAGGTGCAGGCGCTCTGGGACGGGCTGGAGACCTACACGGCGTTGATGACCATGCGGTGAATCCCTCAGGGCCGCGGCTGCGGAGTGGCTGCGCCGGGGCGAGAGAATTTTCGAGCGGCGCTAAGCTTGGCGTTGATAATCCGGGCCGGGTGGTCGATGAAGGAAGCATGGTTCTAGCCCCCAGGCACCGTCGGCGTTGGCTTTGTGGTGGAATTATCGGCCTTGTGCTGGGCCTCGGGTGCGCACGAGCCGCCGATACCCGGCCGGTGGTCGGGCCGGGAGCGACGCGGGACGAGGTCATCAGCGCCTACGGCTGGCCGTCGGGGCAGTCGCGGCTCGGCACGAAAGAGGTGCTGACCTACCCGCAGGGCAGCATCCTGATTTCCGATGGCAAGGTGGAGCGCGTGGACTTTTCACCCAACATCCAATGGGCGGCGCCGAGACCGCGGCCGGCCCCGCCCAGCGGCACGACGGTCAAGCGCAGCGAGGCGTCGACGGAATTCTGGGGCACAAATCTGGCCGACGCCATGAAGGAGGCGCAGAGCCGGCACGCGCGGATTCTCGCGGCCTTCGTCGGTTCCGACTGGTCGCCGCCGAGCCGGCGGTTTCTCGACGAGGTGGCGGCGAGCCCGGATTTCTTCAACACGTTCACCGCGGATTTCGTGTTTTTGAAGGTGGATTTTCCGACGCGCGCGGCCCAGCCGACGGAGCGGAAGAAGCAGAACGAGGAATTGCGCGCGCGCTGCGGCGTGACGACCTACCCGGCGTTGATCGTGCTGTCGTCCCGGGGTGAGCCGGTGGGCGTGGCGGACCTGAACAAGGAACGCCCGGGCAGCTATCGCGAACAAATCACCGAGGCGGTGGCCGCCTTGCGGGATCTGCTGAAGATCAAGGCGCCGCTCGAACCGCGGCCGAACCTGCCGGCGGCCGTGCTGCCGCCGACGCCCGGCAAGCCGTCGGCCCCGGCCGGCGCGACCGGCCCGGGCCCCACGACGCCGGGTGCGGCCGCCGGTGATCGCGCGGAAGACAACGCCGCGGCCGTCGCGGTGTCGTCGGCGAGCTGGACGTTGATGCTCGGGCTGGGGAGCGGCGCCGTGCTGGCGCTGGGGTTGGTGTGGTGGGTCTGGCGGACGCGCGTGCAGCTGAGCGTGCGCGCAGGGGATGGGCCGAAGTTCTCGGGCCCGGCCGTGCGCCTGACCGATGTGCCGACGCCCACCGAGTTGATGGCCTGGCCGGTGGCCCAGATGCGCACGCTGGTGGCGGCGGTGTTCGAGGCCACGGGCTACCGGACCCGCCTGGCGGACCACGGGGACGATGCGACCGTCGAGTTGTTTCGTCCGGGTCGCGCCGAGCCCAGCGTGCTCGTGTGCTGCCTCTCCGGCGCGACGGCTGTCGAGGCCAAGCGGGTGCGGGAGTTTTTCGGCACGATGGTTTCGACGGGCATCGACAGCGGCTGGATCGTGGCCCCGGGTGGATTTTCCACGGAGGCGCGGCGCTTCGCGGCCGAGCGTGGCATCGAACTGATCGACGGCCAGGGGCTGATTTCCCGATTGCAGGCGCTCGATCCGCTCGTGCTCGACCGCCTGCTTCATCGCGTGGGGGCGTAAGTAGACGGACCCCGGCGGCGCGAGTCGGCCCGGTGGCCGCGAGCGGTCCGCTCGCTGGCGCTCGCGGCTACCTGTCACGAAACCTCCGCGTCGCGCCACCACATCGATGTGGCCCGCGCGAGCGAGGTCGGCGGCGGTGATGCCGGCACACAGCTACCGATCGGCGAGGACAATTTTCTGCAACGAGATCGGAGGCGCTGCGGTGGCGAACGCCGGCGGGAGCCCCGCGCAGGCGGCGGGGCGCAGGGCGTGGCGGCGATGCATGGATGGCACCAGTTATACCAACGGCGGTTGAGATTTGGATCATCGTAGGTCGGGCTTTACGCCCGACACGTGTCCGCCTACGGCGGATGTCGGGGATAAAACCCGACCTACCCACGGGACCCAACAGTCCATTCTTCAGCCGCCGTTGGTATTACCAGACGTGCAAACTCCAGCCTCGTGACCTCGGCTGCTACCTCATTTCGCACCATCCGACTGCAACGTTGGATAAGATCAGTCGGCGCTCTTGGGGCCGGATTGTTTGGCGCGGGCGGGATCGAAGGCCGGATTGAGGGCCGGCATCTGGGCGTTGGTTGACTGCCGGAACCGGGTGAGCTTCGCGCGGAGCTCGGCTACACGGGCGGGCTCAGCGCTGGCGAGGTTGCGGCTTTCGGCCGGGTCGGCGCGGAGGTTGTAGAGCTCCGGAGCGCGGCCCGTCTGGGTCAGGGTGTGCTCGTAATATT
Organism: Verrucomicrobiota bacterium; assembly: GCA_016235555.1. Classification (GTDB taxonomy): domain Bacteria; phylum Verrucomicrobiota; class Verrucomicrobiia; order Opitutales; family Opitutaceae; genus JACRKC01. The sequence goes on along the minus strand of JACRKC010000093.1, from coordinate 68,677 downwards.
CGACGAGCTTCCACTCCCCGGCGCGCACCGCTCCGGCCGGGCCGCCATCACCGGCGGAATGGTAATGCGGATAGTGCCAGAAGATCGCGTCGCGCGGGGGCGGCGGAGCGCCGCGCAGGTGGCCCGCGAGACTCACGCCGTCGAGCACGACACCGGGCGGCGGGCTCGCGTCCGCGAGTTCGAGCAACGTGGGGAAGAAATCGACGGTGGTCACGGGCGCCGCGCTCACGCGGCCGGCGGCGATCGTGCCCGGCCAGCGGACGATGAGAGGAACCCGGATGCCGCCCTCGTGGAGCTGGGCCTTGCCGCCGCGGAATGGAAATTGGGCCGCGTCGGCGAGTAATCCGCCGTTGTCGCCGTAGAATATCACGAGGGTGTTCTCGCGCAGGCCGAGCGCGTCGAGCTTGCCCAGCACCCGGCCGATGGAGTCGTCGAGCACCTCCATCATCGCCGCGATCACCGGGTTGTTCTCCGGCCGGTCGGCCCCGGGGCGGGCGCGGTGTTTCGCCACCAGGGCGCGCGGGGCGATGATGGGGGCGTGGATGGAGTTGTGGGGCAGGTAGAGGAAAAAGGGACGTTCGCGGTGGCGGGCGAGGAAATCGAGCGCGCGCGTCGTGATGGCTTCGACGCCGTGGGGATCCTGCTCGGGATCGTCGGTTTTCTTCGGTTTGTGCGTGATGAAACTTTCGCCGAATCCCTGGCGATCCGGCCCTTCGGCGACGCTCTCGGGTGGAAAGTAGCCTTTCGCCAGATGCCATTTGCCGATGAGCGCGGTGGCGTAGCCGCGCGCGGCGAGCGCCTCGGCCAGCGTCGTGGCGGACAAGGGGAGAAACTTCTGCCACTCCGGCTGCTTCAGCCGCGCGTAGGGATAGGGCGCGCCGGGGATGAAGTCGGTCACGCGGGTGCGCGCGGGATATTGCCCGGTCATCAGCGCGGCGCGCGTCGGCGAGCACACGGGACAGGCCGCGTAGGCGTCGGTGAACCGCAGGCCGTCGCGGGCGAGACCGTCGAGGTGCGGCGTCCGATAAAACGAGTTGCCGTAGGCGGCGACGGGCGGGGTGCCGAGGTCGTCGGCGAGAATGAAAACAAAATTAGGCGGCCGGCGGTCCGCGGCGCCGGCGATGGTTGCGATCAACAGGCAGGACCAGAGGAGGAAATTCGGTTTTGGCATGGGGTGGGGTGGTGGGTCGCGGCGGAGCGCGCGGCGCGACCTGGCGCCCGGTATGAGCGGTGGCGGGCGGGAGGGCGATAGCGATTTCCGGAATTGGCATTGTCGGTCGGGCGGGGCCGCGCTTCGTTGTCGGAAGCCGTTTTTTTTGCCGTGAAAACCCCCGCCGCCATCCGCTCCCACCTGCTCGAAGGACAAGTCATCCCTGCGCTGCCGCTCGCGTTGAATCGCCGCCGTCGTTGGTCGGAGCGGCGCCAGCGTGCGGTCATGCGCTACTACATCGATGCCGGGGTGGGGGGGATCGCGGTGGGCGTGCATTCCACGCAGTTCGAGATCCGTGATCCGAAACACGGGTTGTATGAACCGGTGTTGCGCCTGGCGGCGGAGACGATCGGGGCGTGGCCGCGCGGCGGCCGGTCATTCGTCAAGATCGCGGGGCTGTGCGGCCGGACGGAGCAAGCCGTGCGCGAGGCCGAACTCGCCGGCGGTCTCGGTTATCACGCGGGGTTGCTGAGCCTCGGGGCGTGGCGCAACGACGACGAGCGCGGCATCGTGCGCCATTGCGCCACCGTGGCGCGCACGCTGCCGCTGGTCGGGTTTTACCTGCAACCCTCGGTGGGCGGGCGGATTTTGAGCCATCGATTCTGGCGCGAGTTCGCCGAGATCCCGCAGGTGGTCGCGATCAAGATCGCGCCGTTCAATCGCTATCAGACGCTTGATGTCGTGCGCGCCGTGATCGCCAGCGGGCGCGACGACATCGCGCTCTACACGGGCAACGACGACAACATCATCGTCGACCTGCTGACGCCGTTCGGCCCGGGGCGGCGTCCGCGGTTCATCGTGGGCGGACTGCTCGGCCAGTGGGGTGTGTGGACCGAACGCGCCGTCGCGCTGTTGGCGGAGATCAAACGGGCGCGCACCCGGGGCGGGCTCTCGCCCGAATGGCTGCGCCGCAATGCGGCGCTCACCGATGCCAACGCGGCCATTTTCGATCCGGCCCACGGGTTCGCCGGCTGCATCCCGGGCATCCATGAGATCCTGCGGCGTCAGGGAATTTTCGAGACGACGGCGTGCCTGAATCCCCATGAACGCCTGTCGCCGGGACAGGCGCGGGAGTTGGATCGCGTGTCGCGTGAGCACGCGTGGTTGGTCGACGATGCGTTCGTGGGCCGGCATCTCTCGCGCTGGCTCGCGTAGGCCCCGGCTGCCGGGCCATCACTCGGAGCGCGGGTGGCGCCGACTCCAGTCCGCGAGCGCGGCGCGGTGTGCGTGGATGCGCTCGAAGGCGCCGGCGATGGCGTCCATGTCGGCGCGCGGTCCGAGGAACAGCGGCCGGCCCAGCCGGGCGCCTTGCTCCGCGCTGATGTTTCGCCGTCCGGGTTGCGCACGGCGTGGTGGCCGAGGCGCGGGAGCGTCAAGCGGGGGCGCGGTTCAAGGGACGCTTTGATCGGGTTCGGACAGCAGAGACTCGCCAACCTCCATCGGGTCGGCTAGACGACTTTCTGACATGGAAGAAAGGTTTCCCTGCACGCTGAGAGGGCGTCGAAAAAGGTGGTTCCAAGGTAGGGCCGGACCTCCGGGCCGGCCGTTCGGCGCTCGGGTCGCGGCGCGGCGTTCGGCCCGCCCGGAGGTCGGGCCTCACCTTTTTCGACGCCCTCTTGGCACGGCTTCGAGCCCACGCGACCGGCGCGTCACGCGTTGAGTGCCATGCGGGTCATCGATGTCCACACGCATCCCGTGATGTTCAAGGCGGGCCTCAAGCCCGCCGAAGTGCGCTGGTTGGTGGCCCACGGGCGCTCGCTGGGCATCACGCGGATGGTCGGGCTGGGTGATGTGCTGCTCCATGGACGGAATTTCACGGCGGAGCAGATCGTCGAGGTCAACGACGACAGCGCGCGCGTGCAGCGGCTGGCCCCGGATTATTTTCGTTTTTTCTGCTTCCTGAACCCGCGGCTGGGCGAGCGCGCCGTGATGCGGGAGGTGGAGCGGTGCGTCGAGCGTCACGGCTTCATCGGCCTCAAGCTCGAGATCTGCAACAACGCGCGGGACGCGTGCATGCGGCCGGTGATGCAGGCCGCGCGTCGCTGGCGGCTGCCCGTCCTGCAACACTCGTGGAGCCAGACGAATCTCCGCCAACGGAGCTTTCACACCGACCCGGCCGACACCGCGCTGCTGGCGCGGCGGCATCCCGACGTGGCGATCATCATGGCGCACCTCACGGGTTGCGGCGTGCGCGGCGTGCTCGAGGCCAGGGGCCTGCCCAACCTCTACGTCGACACTTCGGGCGGTTTGCCCGAGGCGGGCTTGGTCGAATTTGCCGTCGAGCACCTCGGCGCCGAGCGCGTGCTTCATGGTTCGGACCTGCCGTTCCGCTCCGCCGGAGTCGCCATCGAGCGGATCAAGGGCGCGAAACTCACGCCGGCGCAGCAACGGATGATCCTGCATGACAACGCCGCGCGTCTCTTGAATCTCGGCTGAATCACCATGCTGATCGACGTCAACGCCTACCTGGGCTGGTGGCCCTTTGGCCTCGTGGCCGAGCCCACGGCCCGGCAACTGGTCCGGGTGCTCGCCGCGAGCGGCATCGATCGGGCGGCGGTGTCGCACCTCGGTGCAGTCTTCGCGCCCGAGCCGATGACCGCCAACCGCCGGCTCTTCACGGCCTGCCGGCGCGAGCGTTCGCTGGCGCCCGTGCCGATCGTGAATCCCCTGCTGGCTGACTGGCGGGAGCAACTCGCCGAGTGCGCCGCGGCCGGGGTGCGGGCGGTGCGCTTGGTGCCGAACTACCACAACTACCGGCTCAAGTCCCGCCGGCTGGACCCGTTCATGGCGGCGACCGAAGCGGCCGGGCTGCGCGTCGTGCTCTCGGCCCGCCTGGAGGACGAGCGTCACCGCTACTTTGCGCTGCGCATCAAGCCGGTGGCCGCGGCGGAGATCGGCGCGTTTCTCGCCCGCTTTCCACGCCACCACGTGCTGTGCACGGCGCTCACCCTCAATGAAGTGGTGGAGCTCGCGCCGGCGCACGCGAACTTCTCGGCCGATCTCTCGTATGCCGAGCACATGGCCTTCGCCGACCAACTGCGCGGCAAAGTCGCGTTGGCGCGCCTGATGTTCGGTTCGCTGGCCCCGATGATCTCGGCCCGGGCGCAGGCGGCCAAGCTTGCTGCCACCTCATTCACCCCGGCCGAGCGCCGACAGATCGGCGAACGCAACGCCCGGGCTTTTTTCCGCCTGTGAACCCGTTTACCCCGATCGTCGACGAACCGTTTCCCCGCCCGCAACGCTGGGGCGAAGCCGAACTGGAGCGCCTGCGCCGGATGGTCGACCAGCCATCGCTGTTTTATTGGCGCGGACCGCAGTGCGGCGAACTGCTGGCGGAGTTCCGGCGGCATTATCCGTTGAACCATGTGTTCCCCTGCTCGTCCGGCAGTGCGGCGATTCACATCGCGCTCGCCGCGCTGCGCCTCAAGCCCGGCGAGGAGGTGATTGTGCCGCCGATCACCGACATGGGCTCGGTCATCGGCATCCTCTACCAGCAGGCCGTGCCCGTGTTTGCGGATGTGGAGCCTGCCACGGGCAACCTCGACGTGGGCGCGGTGCGCGCCGCGATCTCCGCCAAGACGCGCGCCATCGTCGCCGTGCACCTCGCGGGCAATCCCTGTGATTCGACCGCGCTGCGCGCGCTGGCCCGCGAACGCGGCATCGCGCTGATCGAAGACTGTGCCCAGGCGTGGGGCGCCCTCCACCAAGGCCGGCCGGTGGGATTGGTGGGGGATTTTGCCTGCTATTCCTTCAACGAGTTCAAGCACGTGAGCTGCGGCGACGGCGGCATCGTGGCGACTGACGCCGAGGAATATGGCCCGAGCCTCGGTCAGTGGGGCGACAAATCCTACGACCGCGCCGGTGGCGAACGCGACGCCGCGCTGCTGCGCGACCCGGCCGAACTCGCGCCGAACTACCGCATGAGCGAGCCGCAGGCGGCGGTCGCCGCGGCGCAGCTCACGAAACTCGGCGAGATCGTGCAGGCCCGGGTGCAGCTCGGCGCGCGCCTCCACGCGCATGTGTCCGCCGTGCCAGGCCTCGTGCCGCCGGCGATCCGGCCGGGCGACACCTCCAGTTATTGGTTCTTCCTGTTGCGGGTGGACGCGGAGCGGTTTCGGGGCGGGCGCGACGAGTTTGCGGCGGCGCTGCGGGCCGAGGGCGCACCGGCGTCCGCGGGCTACATCCCGAAACCCGTCTACGGCTACCGCGTGTTTCAGAATCACAACTTCTTCGGCGGGGCCTGGCCCGTGCGCGATGCCGGCCTGACGACCATGGATTACCGGGCCGTGCACTGCCCGATCGCCGAGGCCCTGCTCGGCGACTGCCTCACCCTCACGATCAATGAGGCGATGACTGCCGGCTACATCGACAAGGTCGGCCGTGCGGTGGCGGCGGTGGCGGCGCGGCTGCGCCGGTAGCGCAGACCCCGGCGAATCCACGCGACGTCTGCGCCGGCGAATCCCGCGCGTCCTGCCGACGGATGGAGAAACAGTGCGGTCGGGGCCGGCGCGGCCACGGCGGCGTATTTTCCGCACGGATGGGAAAAAATGAGGGAGTTTCCTGCTCGCGGCGTGCGCCCGGCGGTTCACGCTGATGCCTCTATGTCGTGGCTTCCGACCAACCCTGCCCTGGCGGCCTGTGGGACCGTGCTCCTGCTGGTGCCTGCGCCGCAGTGGTATGGACGGATGGTGTCGTATCGCACGATCGAGTATCTGGAGATCGCCCGGCGTAACGCCGGCTGGTGGGTGGTCTGGCGGCGGCTGCTGCGCATGCCGCAGCACTGGATTGAGCTCGGGCGCAGTGTGGCGGGCACGGCCTGCGTCCTGCTGGCGGTGCGCGGCCTGCGTCTGGATCCCGTGCTCGACGGCAAGGCTCCGCCTTTCTGGTTGCGGGACGAAACCGCGGTGGGCGTCGCGGCGCTGGGCCTGATGTTGATGCTGGCCCTGTTTCGCAAGACGACTGGTTTGCTGGCGCCGGTCGTGTATGTGTCGGGCGTGACGGCCGTGGCTGCACCCGGGAGCGTCGCCGGTTTGGCGTTGGTGCTCGCCTTCACCGTGATGGCGGCGACCCGGCAGTTGGGGGTGTTCTTTGCGGTGCTGGCCATGGGCTTGGGCGGGGTGGGCTGGCTGTTGACGAAAAACCTGATCGCAACGGGGGCGGTCGCCGGGTTCGCGTTGATTCCCGTTGCGATGGCCCTGTTGCGGAACCGGGAATTGGTCCTCGCGGTGCGCCGCTCGCGATCGGAAATCGACAGCGCCTGAGCGGGGTGGGGGCGGTGGGTGAGCCCGGAAAAATCAGCCCTGAAGCGAACCAGAACGTAATCCAACGTCCCGTCCGTTTCAGACTATCCGTTGCCGGCCCGCCCGGCGGGCGGGCAGCCCGGCCACCGGCCGGGCCTACAGCCCAAAAGCAAGGTGACGCTGGTATTACTGTCTCTTCGGATCGCGCAGAACTGCGACGATTTCGGACCCCAAACCTTCTGATCGCGGATGGCGCCGATTGCGCGGATCGATTTCAGCTGGCGTCGCCTTCATCCGCGCCATCCGTGCCATCCGCGGTCAAATTCCTTCCGCTTTCCTCAGGCTGCGGCAACCGCGGGACGACGAATGCGACTTGGACGCCGGTGGGAAGACCGGGCCGAGGGGCGGTCCGCCGGTCGGCAGCGGGTGCAACCGGAAGTGAGGTCAGCCAGCTGTAGCGGCGGTCTGCGACCGCCGGCGGTGCGCCAAGGGTTCTCGTTCGGCGGTCGCAGACCGCCGCTACAACCAAGGCCTCGGTTTACTGACCTCACTTCCTGTTGCACCGGCCGGAAGCTCAGACGGCGGATAGTGCTCGTCAGGCTGCGGCTGCGCCGGCACGACAGTGGGCGATCACGATGCGAATCAATTATCCAAGACGGTGGCTGGGGATTTTCTGCGGTGGCTGGGGCCTGTGGCTCGGCGGGTGCGCAACGGGCGAGGTCGAAATGCTCGCGACGATTTCCGGCGGGAAACAGGTCCACGTGCCGCTCGGGCGCGGCGGGGTGGCGATGACGCAGGAGGACGGGGTGCAGATGAGCGTCGCGACGTTCACGCTGACGCAGGAAAAGAAGCCGATCCACATCTTTGCCTTGTCCGATTCCCGCAAGCGCGCGCTGCGCGCGATTCGGGTGGAGGATGTTTCCGACGACGCCGCGCTGGTGCTGGTGGAGGACACCGCGCCCACGCTGTCCGACGCGGGCGTCTGGCACCGGGAGACGGAGGCGATCGATCCGGCCGATCCGCGGTTGGGCTGGATGGCGACGATTTCCAATACGCTGCGGGTTTATCGGATCACCGTCACTTTCGCCGACGGGCGCACGGTGGAGCTCTTGCAAGGGGCGCTGTATCCGGCGGGGATCAAATCGGCGATGCGGCAGGCGCTGGGGCAGAAGTATTGAACCGTGATGGCTGGGGGTGTGATGTCAGTTTTCGAATGCCCCGGTTGTAGCGGCGGTCTATGACCGCCGTCGTTGCGCCAACGGGATTCGTTCGGCGGTCATAGACCGCCGCTACCAATCACTGACATCAGTTTGGGTCACACCCGATGGCTTGGGGGGCGGTCCCGCTCGACGCGGAGGAGGGCGGGCGATTGAGTGCCGGGATGGAACTCGCCGATCTTTCGTGCCGCGCCCTCGAAATCCGCTCCCGTTATGCGGCGCTCGAATCGGCGCACGGCGGACGGCCGTGGTCGCGGGCCGAACTCGCGCAGGGTTTCGCGGGTGATGTCGGTGCGCTCATGAAGCTCGTCATGGCCAAGGACGGACGCCGGTCCGGTCCGCCCGATCTCGACGCGCGGCTCGCGCACGAGCTGGCCGACTGCCTGTGGAGCGTGCTCGTGCTCGCCGATGCGTGCGGCGTGGATCTCGAACGGGCGTTCGTGCGCACGATGGACGAGCTCGACACGAAACTCGCCGCGAGCGCGAAGACCGGCCCGTAATCCGCGATCCCTGCCATGGACTGCCGCACCGGTTGCGGCGCGTGTTGCATCGCGCCATCGATTTCGTCGCCGATCCCCGGCATGCCGCATGGGAAGCCGGCAAATTTTCCCTGCGTGCAGTTGTTGCCGGATTATCGCTGTGCGTTGTTCGGCAAGCCGGAGCGACCCGCGTTCTGCGCTAGTCTCCGGCCAACGGAGGAAATGTGCGGCACGAATCGGGACGAGGCCTTGAGTTATCTGCGGACACTGGAATGGGAGACGCGGCCATAAGCGTCAAAACGACGACCGCTGGCGGGAAACGCGGCTCGCCTGCGCGGCGCGCGCCGCCTATCAGCGACATTGGGTGACACGACGCATCATGACATGAGGACTCCACTGCTTCCCATCGGTTGCTTTGTCGCAGGAGTGCTTGGCGTGAGTTACCTTTGCTGGGCACTACAGAGGAGCGGCGGTTTAGTCGGCGAGCGGGATGCGAAGTATCCTGGAGGTTTGGCGGGGGTGTTGGGGCGGTTGGCGGCAAGCAGCGTCCTCTGTGGGACGATGATCATGGTCTACGCACACATCGGTGACGCCCCGTCAGTGTCGCGCAGCACGGTGGTGATGCCGGCCTGGGTGCCATTCTGGCCGGCTTTCGCCCCAGTGTATCTGGCCATGTTGTTTGTTCCCTGGGTGCTGCCGCTGTCCATCCGCGACACCACGAAATTTTTCGCGTGCCTGTTGGCCTTGGCCTGCGGTTTTCTGGTGATCGCGGGGGGCTGGATCTTGATTCCGACCACTCTGCCCCGGCCACCCATGCCGGAGGGATGGTGGAACGAAGTCTACCGGGGGATCGTCCGGATTGATGCCCCCAACAACGTGATGCCTGCGGGCCATGCGCTGGGGCCAATCGTGGCGGCGTGGTTTGCGGGTCGTGACCGCCCGACCTGGCGCAGGCCGCTGGTGGGAATGCTGGTGCTCGGACTACCTTCGATTGCGCTCATCTGGCAGCATCGACCGATCGATATTTTGATCGGCATCGTGATCGCGGCGGTTGGCATTGCGGTCGGAGAGTCGATGATCCGGTGGCGAACCCGCCTCGCGGCGGTCATGCCCTTGTGTGCTGCGCAGCGCAGCGCGCGCGAAGGCTCGGCCCTGCTCTCCGGCGATAGTTCATGACAGCCTTTAGCGTTCGATAAACACGGGGAGCATCACCGGCTCGTGGTGCCGGGATCAACCGCCGCTGGCGGCCGGCCGGCTGCCCAGCAAGGCGCGGCAGAACCGGGTGTCGCCGAAGGCCATGACGTTGGCGCACGGGCCGGGTTCGAGCGGGACGCAATACACCAGGAGCTCCTTGCGATTCACGAGCGTGAGCCGGCAGTTTCGGCCGGCGGGGCAACGCAGCTGGTTTCCGTCGCATCCGGCGGGTGGGGGCGGACCGGCGGGGAGTCGTTGGGGGGAGGGGCAGGCGTTCACAGGATTTGGGACGTGAGTTGCCGAAACCTCCGGCCGGAAATGCGCAGACGGAGGAGGCGGCGTGAGAGCCGGGCGTTGTCCGGGGCGCGGGCGAATTCCCGGAGCTCCGCGTCGATCGCCGCGCGGGAGTTCAGCCGGCCGCAGTAGCGGACGAGCGCGCGGTCGAGCGCAAAGCTCTCGGCGCGGTGGCCGATGAAAAACGTGAGCAGGCGGGCGTGCGGGTAGAGCGATCGGAGGAAGACCTTCTGCTCGAATTGATCCGGCGTGCAGCCGAATTTCCGGCAGAAAGCGGCCTGGAGGGTCGGCTCGGGCGGGAGCGAGGAAGGAGGAACCATCGTCAGAAATTGAGCGCGGCCGCATAGGTGGCTCGTTCACTCGCGGTTTGCAGTTCCTTCCACTTGGAGACGCGGAAGCCGGAGCCGGTTCCGGCGCCGGCGAGCGACTCGTCGTAGTGAAAGGCGGCGTTGGAATCCATCTGGATCGTGTTCGCGATGACGGCGCCGTAGAGGTTGCAGTTCGAATCGATCCGGTAGGTCGCGTTCGGGGCGTAGATGGTGCCGTAGATGGTGACGTTGCTGGAGAGGGTGAAGGTCTGGCTGGTGGGATTGGTGCCGTAGATGGTGAGGTTCTTCGCTTCGTTGCCGACGTTGAGGTTGTTGTTGCTGTCGAGGGTGAGGTTGCCGTTGGTGTAGATTTCGAGGGTCTTGCCGGCGGTGACATTGATGTTGGCGTTCGAGCTGGTGTGGATGGCGTCGAAGCCGGCGTGGTTGTCGAAGATCAACACGACTGAATCCGTGATCGAAATGTATTTGTTCGAGTCCATGTTGATGTTCTTCCCGGTGGCGAAGCGGTAGTAAAACTTGCCGCCGACCGCCGCGTCGCCGAGGCGCGGCAGGACCTGGGGGGAGGCGGAGGAACCGCCCGTCATCGTCGTGGAAAGCGTGATCGGGGTGACGGTCGGGGTCGTGATGGGCGGGAACGTGAAGGTGAAATCGGTGTGGACGCGGCTGGGATCGACCTTGGGCGTGCCGGGGCTGGTGGCGCTGTAGATGCGCACGTTGCTGTTGGTCGAGACCGTGCCGCCGCCGGTGTTGGCCGTGCCGTAGATCTCGGCGTTGGAGTCCATGGCGATCGCGCCGTTTGCGCTGCTGACGGTGCCGACGGTGCCGTTGTCGCGGCGGAGGGCGGAGCTGTAGGCGACCCCGGCGGTGCCCGGGTTGCCGTCCTGATCGGAGATCCAGCTGTCGGCCCGGGCATTGCTGTTCATGTGCACCCAGGTCCGGCCGACCATGCCGTAACCCCAGAGCGAGCGGTTGGTGAGCGTGACCTCGACAAACTTGCTCATGGTTGGTCCGTCCGGCGGGGTGATGATGGACTTGGCCACAATGACGGGCTGTCCGCCGGAGCCGGTGTAGTTGCGAACGTAAACTTTGACTTGGGCGCGGGTGTTGGGTCCGACCGTGAAGTAGGTGCTGGATGACGGGAAGGTGGTGGTGGCCTCATTGGTGCCCGAGTTGAGCGTCCAGCCGCTCCACGCCGTCGCGGCCGCCACGCCGGTGGAAACCTGATACAGGCACGCCATGGACCGTTCGACCCCCATCTCGACGACGTTGATGTTGGAGAAGGAGAGCAGGGATCGGTTGGCGCCCTTGAGCGCGCTGCTGGCGAGCCGGTAATAGCTGACCAACGAGATGGCGATGACCGCGCACAGGATCAGCGCGACGATCAGGATGGACCCACGGTTGGAGTGAACCTGAGCGGCCCGGCCGGGAAAAGGGACGTTGGCGGAAGAGCGCATGGCGGTTAGTTGGTGGTCTTGTTTCTGAGCACGAACGAGGCGGAGAGCGTGGTGTCGGTGGCGGCGACCACCGTGCGATTTTCAGTCGTGATGGTCATGTTGATCTGGATGCGCTTGGTGCCCGCGTCCGTGGTCGCGGTGGCATTCAGCCGGTCGTAGCGGAGGAAGCGCAGGCTGGTGACGTTGCGGATGAAGGAGGTCCGGGTGGTCGTGGCCGCGTCGTTCCCTGGTTTCCGGAAGAAGTGGTGGTAGGTGGCGCTGCCCGCGGTGGTGTCCCACGCATACGTGACCAGATTGGCGTTGGCCGGGTAGTTGTCCGGGACGGTGAGCGTGATCGAAAGGTCGCCATTCCACGTGATGTTGCTCGCCATGCGCACATCCTGGGCGAACTCCTCGAGCGCGCGGCGGGTCTGGGCGTCCATCGTCGAATAGGAGACGATGTTGGTGCCGCTGCGGCCGAGCATGAGAAAGGTCGAGAGCATTCCCGCGAGAATGAACGCGCCGATGGCCGAACCCACGATCACCTCGGCGAGGGTGAAGCCGCGCCGGGTTTTGCTACGTGTGATTGTAGTAGTAGTCATGGATGCCGTAGCGCGCATAGTAGGTGGTCATTTCGCGCTCGATGGTGCGGCCGTCGTAGTTGCGCCAGGAGACCTTGAAGGTGATTTGCAGCACCTCGGTGGCGGGGGAGGAGATGGTCCGTTTGAGGGTGAAGCGGTTGCCGACGGTGCTGCTGCTCGTGAAGACGGAATCGATCGTCAGCGTCGTCTCGCTGGTGGGGTAGGCATTGACCGTCGCCCAGTCATACATGCGCAACTGCTCCATCTGGCTGACGAGAATCTGCCCGGCGGTCGTGACATTCCGGGCGGAGTCCAGCATCGCGAAGCCGCGTTGCATCACCGTGATCGAGGTCGAAATCCCGAGGGCCAGAATGGCGGTGGCCATCGCGACTTCAGCGATCGTGAAGCCGGCCCGGCGGCGGTGGGATGCGGTCAGGCTTCCGGTGGCGGCCGTCGGGGAATGGGTAGAATACACGATGCCGATTATCGGGGATTTCCCCGGACCCAGTTAGGGCCACTCCGGCTGCGATTTAGGGACGTAGCAGGCCTAGCCTGAACGGGCCTATTTTCGATCTGCGTTCGCCTGGATGAAAAGCGCCGCCGCTTGCGACCGGCGTTTGACGCGCAACTTCTCAAAGACGTTTACGAGGTAGTTCTTAACTGTGTTCTCACTCAGACCGAGTTCATCGCCGATCGCGCGGTTGGTCCGGCCGGTGGCGACGAGGGCGAGCACGCGACGCTCTTGGAGCGAAAGCTTGGACAGGTCCGCCTCGGTGGCGGCGGGCGGGCCGCTCCGCAGCATCTGCATGACTTTCGCGGCCACGTCAGGGGTCAGGACCGGCCGGCCCTCCGCCGCCCGCGTGATCGCATCGAGCAGGCCGGCGGGATCGACCTCCTTCATCAAGTAGCCCTTGGCGCCGGCGACCACGGAATCGTAGAGGAGGGCATCGCCCGCAAACGAAGTCAGCATCAGGACGGCCGTCTCGGGGAGTCGTTGCGTGATTTCGCGGCACGCGTCGATGCCGGTGCCGTCGGGCAGGCGAATGTCGAGCAGCACAACGTCGGGTTTCGTTTCCGTGGCCAGACGAACGGCGGAGGCCACCGAGTCGGCTTCCGCGGCGACTTGCACAGGCCGGGGGCCAAGTTGCGTCGCCAGCGCGGCGCGGATGCCGTGGCGCACCAAGGCGCTGTCGTCGACGACCAGGACGCGGATGGGAGTGGCGGGGTTGCTCATGGTTCGATTTTCGGAGGAAGGAGCAGGGTCACGACGACGCCACCGGCGGGACGCGCCGCGACGGTGATCGTGCCACCGAGCTCGTGGGCCCGGGCTTGAAAATTGGCGAGGCCGCGCCCCGAGCCGCGCATGGCGGGCGAGTCGGTGGACCGGCCGTCATCGGAAATCGCCAGCGTGGTCGTGCCGGACTCCGACCGAAGCGCGACGGTCACGCTCCGCGCACCGCCGTGGCGCACGGCGTTGCTGACCGCTTCCCGCACGATCTGCAGGAGTTGCATCTGGAACTCCGCGGAGAGGCGTGCGGCGACGGCCTCATCGATCTCGATGGAAAAACTCACATTCCGGGCTGCCTCCATCAGCCCGGTCATGGCGCGCACGGCTGCGCCAAACGTCCGGCGCTCGCTCGGTTCCGGTTCCAGTCCGTGGAGGAAGCTGCGCAAATCGACGATCGTGGCGTTCAGCTCGGCGCGGATGTTGTCGAGCTGATTCTCGGCATTGGCCGGGTCGGCGCGGAGATTGGCCCGTGCGGCCGCGAGGCCCATGCCGGCGGCGTAGATGGTTTGGATCGCGCCATCGTGCAGATCGCGACCGAGGCGCTCGCGATCGTTCAGGGTTTGTTTGAGCCGGTCCTGCGTCTCGAGCAACTGGCGCACGAGCTCGGCGAGTTTCGCCAGGTAGCCGCCGCGGGCGATCATGGGGCGCAGGGCCCCCGAGTCGCGCTCCTCGAGGATGCGCTGAACCTCGCCGGCGGGCGCCACGACCCACCGGAACAGGCAGAAGAGCAACACGCCGAAGGTCGTGATGGCGTAACCGGCCATCACCAGCATTTCGAGCGAGTCGTTGGTCGCGGCGACGTCGACGGAGTTCGGGCGGTATTCCACGCGGAGGACTTTCAGCGGGCGCCCCTCGACGTCGCGCAGCATCCGTTCGATGCGCACCGGGAGCTCTTCGGATGCCGGACGGCCGGCCTCGGTGGGCGCGACGAACGTGAGCCGGCCTTCGATCGGCAGGGCGGGGCGGGCCAAGTCGGAGCGATCCCAGCGCCGGGCCGCGAACAGCCAGCCGCGCGGAGCGTTCGGGTGGGTCCCGTCCGCGGCCAGCCGGGCTCCACGGATGCGATAGACGATACCCGCGCGTTCGACGTAGTAGCTCGCGGTGGGCGCAGGGAGGGCGGCGAGTTGCTCTCCGGTGATGGGCGGTGCGTCCAATGCGGGGCCCACCAGCGACTCACTCAGGCGCGGAACGCCATCGGCTTCGAGCACCCACGCGGCGTCGACTCCGAAAGTGCGCAGGCCTGCACGCAGCGTGGTCTCGGGTGACGCGCCGCGTGGCGCCTCCCCGGGACGCGTGAACGATACGCGCCGCGCGTTGGTCTCGACGAACAGCCGCAGGGGCCGGCCGGCGTGCATCAACAATGCGTCCAGCAGGCGGCCGTGCTCGTTGGCTTCGTCGGCCACGGTTTCGGCGCGACCCCGCTCCTCGATCCAGTGAATTCCCGCGATCGCGATGGCGAGCAACACGACCAGCCCGGCGAGCAGGGCCGCGATGCGGGTGCGAATCTGAGGAGGGACGTTGCGCGGCACGGGAGGGAGAGGGCGCGACCACGGAACATCGCCACGGGCCCGTCGCGCACCGGCGCGTGGAACGATCCCCGCGAGCATCACAGGATCGGCCCGTGATGCAAACGGAAGATCACCGAGACCGGTCGCGGGGGCGCATCTTAGTATTACTTCGTTATGTTCACGCTCATCACCGCCGGGTTTTTCAGGGGGAAAGTAACCCAATGGGTTACTTTCGTTTTGGAGTCGTTTTTGAGAAGAACGTGACAAAGTAGTGTTAGAGGGCGTCGAAAAAGCCGCGTGATCGCGCGGTCCTGTAGCGGAACGCGTGAGCGTTTCGCTCGACGCGGCGAAAGCCTCACGGCTTCCGCTACCTTGCTGGGCGACCTTTTTCGATGTCTTCATAGAGGCTGCCATGAACTTTGCGCGAAGCGGCGGCCGGGAGTAGGGCGGGTCTGTGACCCGCCCTCGAACACTCACCGCGCGAAAGGGTAGGTCACAGACCTGCTCCTACCTCGGAGCGCGAGCGTCTTCTTGGACAAAAGTGCATGACAGCCTCTGGTTTCTTGCCGTCCGGTGAGCGCGACGGAGCGGCGGTTTTCAACCGCCGAATTTGGGCGCTTGGAAAAGCGCCCCTCCGCAGGGCAGGAAAGTAAGAGGGCGTCGAAAAAGCCGGTTCGTGGGTAGGGCCGGCTCTCCGAGCCGGCCTGAGTTGGCAGAGGCGCACGCGAGAACTCAGGCCCGCTCGGAGAGCGGGCCCTACCTTTTTCGACGCGCTTTAAGAGGCGCCCACCGCGGCTCACGGCGGGCGCGAGGGGGCGCGACTGCGCTCCGGTTTACGAGCGTTTCGCGCCGAGGGAGACGGCCTGGGTTTTGGCGACGTTGGCGAGGTGGCCTTCGGGGAAGGCGCGCACGACGGCGTCGAGCAACGGGCGGGCGTCCTTCGGTTTGCCGGACTTCGCCAGCGACTCGGCCGCCATGAGCGCGGCGTGCGCGGCCGGCGCCTTCAAATCCGCCGGACCGTCGGCGAGGATTTTCTGAAGTGTCTTCGTCGCATCGGCGCTGGCGATCATGCCGAGGGAGGCGACCGCCTCCGAGGCGACGCCGCTCTTGGCATCGAGCGCGAGTTTCTGGAGATCGCCCACGGCGGCGGGATCGCGTTTGACGCCGAGCGAGTTGACCACGCCGGCGAGTTGGCGGCCTTTCGCCGTGCCGAGCGCTTTGCGGAGCGCGGCGCTGGCGGAGGGATCCTTGATGCCTTCGAGGGCGCTGCGCGCGTAGTCGGAGATGTTCTCCTGATCGAGCAACGCGGCGAGGGCGGGCACCGCGGCCGGGGTGCCGACGGAGACGAGTTCCTGACAGGCGCGAGCCTTGTCGTGCTGATCGCTGCCGGCGAGGGCGGCGAGGCACGCGGCTTCGGTCATCGGCGGCGTGGGGCCGGGTGGCGGCGCCGGGGGCGATGCTTTCTTTTGGTTGGGCGCGGCAGCGGCGAAGGATGAAGGGAGGTGCGGAAGCGGTTTCATGTTTGAGCCTCGTTTCTTGGTTCAGGCGTGCCACGGGGAGCGACGCGAGCGACTGGCCTGGCGGTTGGCCTCGTCGTCGCCGATGAAAACTTCCTTCACGGGATCGAACTTCACCTTGCGGCCGAGGCGCCAGCCGATGGAGGCGACGTGCGACACAATGTGACCGCGGCGCGCGATGTCGGCGCTGCACGCGGGCTGCTGGCGCGATTTCACGCAATCGAGGAAGTCGCGCACGTGTTTGCTGGGATCGGTGCCGTGCATCTCGGCCGGCGCCCCGCCCTCGAGCAGCTTGGGATTGGAGACGGCGATCTTGCCGGTGTCGGCGGCCTCGACCCAACCCTCGTCGCCTTCGAAGCGCACGGGGCAGGTGCCGGGCACGACCCAGTTGCCCTCACCCTTGAAGCCGGAAAGGCGCATGACCATTTTCACGCCGTTGGCGTATTTGGCGTAGATGGTCTGACCATCGGCCTCGTATTCGACGGGCGTGGTGTGATCCGCGCTCGCGCCCCACTGGCAGAGGTCGACGGTGTGGGCGCCCCACTCGGGGAGCGCGGCGCCGCCGTGGAAATCGTAATAACCCCGCCAGCGGCCGTTGACGTATTCCTTGTTGTAGGGGCGCCAGGGAGCCGGGCCGAGCCAGCGATCCCAGTCGCACACCTCTTTGGCGGGGAGCGGCTCCTCGGGCAGCCACTTGTGGCTCTCGCCCAGCGCGAGAATGCCGGCGTGGACGGTGTGGATTTTGCCGAGTTTACCGGTGTGGGCGAGGTGGGCGGCGAACTGGAAGTTGTCGACGTTGCGGCGCTGGGTGCCGGCCTGGAAGATGCGGCCGTAGCGCTTGATCGTGTCGGCGAGTTCCTGCGTCTCGCGGATCGTCATGCTGCACGGCTTCTCGCAGTAAATGTCCTTGCCCGCCTTCGCGGCGAGGATGGAGGCCATGGTGTGCCAGCGGTCGCCGGTGGCGATGAGCACGGCGTCGATGTCGGTGCGGCCGAGCACGTCATACATGTCCTGCACCTGCTTGCAGTCTTCGTTCTGATAGTGGCGGTTGACCATCACGCGCACGAGGTCCTGCCGGACTTTCTGGCTGTCGGCGATCGTGACGAACTGCACGTCCTTCTGACTGAGGAACGATTTCAGGTCTTCGCGGCCGCGCGGGCCGAGGCCGATGCCGCCGATCGTGAGGCGGTTGCTGGGGGCGACGGTGCCATTCTTGCCGAGGGCCGACGCCCGGATGATGGTCGGGAATCCGATGGCGGCGGCGGTGGCGGTCTGGAGGAAACGACGGCGGGTGAGGTTCATGGGGTGGTGATGACAGGGCAATGATAGCGTGCGGGCGGGGTGCGCGGACGGAGGAGCAAGATGCCGTTCCAGTGTGGGCCGGATCGGCGCCGGGGTCTGCGTATTGCTTGGCTATTCGCGCGCGGAAATTGTGGCAATACCTGTGTGCGGCCGCGCGACGGAGCGGTGTAACACGAAGTGCGGTCAGCCAGCTGTAGCGACGGACTGTGACCGCCGTCGACCTCCAGCAGTCCTCCGTCGGCGGGCACAGACCGCCGCTACAACCAAGGCATCCGTTTGCTGACCTCACTTCCTGTTACACCCCGGACGGAGGGGCATCTCAGTGTCTTGCAGTCCGGCGGGAGCGACGGAGCGGCGGTTTTCAACCGCCGAGTTTGGGCGCTTGGAAAAGCGCCCCGCCGTGGTGCCCGAGAGTGAGTTGTGCCCCGAACGCGGGGCGAGCAGGTAGCCGAGGGCGGGCGTGGGCGTCTTGGGCCGCGTGCGCACGTCGCTTTCTTTTACGCTGGTGTTGCTCCTGGGTCTGGCGCTGCCGGTTGGCAGTCGCGCCGCATTTCCCACGGAGGCGCTGAGCGGACACTGGCGGTTCGACGCGGGCGCAGGGCCGCGTGTCGCCGACCTGTCGCCCGCCGGCAACGCGCTCGTGCTCGACGAAGGCACGTTTCGCGCCGAAGGCGGGACGGCGCGCAGCCTGGTGTGCGATGGCTTCGCGGGCGGGCTGATCGATGAACGCACGCCGCTGCGGTTCCCGAAGGGACTGACGATTTCGGTGTGGGTTTATCCGACCCGCGTGCGCGGCAACGAGCCGCTCGTGGGCCGGCCCAACCCGAATCCGGCGTGGACGACGCCGACCACCGGACTCTACCTCTCCGATGGGAGGCCGGTCTTCGGTTTGTTCGCGGCGAAGAAGGTGCTCGTCGAGGGGCGCCCGCTGCCGCTGCGCGCGTGGTCGATGGTCACGGCGGTGGCGGACGGCCGCACGGTGACGCTGTGGATCAACGGCTAGAAGGTGGCCGAGGCGGCGCAGACGCTCCCGGTGCCGGCGGTGAGCACGCCGCCGTGGTATGTCGGACGGTCGGCGGGCCAGTTCTTCCGCGGGCGCATCGGTGAGCTGGCGCTGTGGTCGCGCGCGCTCGCACCGGCGGAAGTGGCGTCGCTCCATCGGGAGACGGCGGAGCGTTTTCCCTCGGCCGCGGTGGCGCTGCCGTGGCGCGATCAGTTCGTCGAGGTGCAATCGCCGGGACCGCGGGCGGACGGCACGTGGCGCACCTACGCGACGCGCACGCTCGCGGGCCTTGAAGGCTACCAACCGAAAGGGCCGCCGTCCGCGGACCGCTGGGGCGGGCGCACGGACCTGCCGCCCGCGAAGGCGACGGGTTTCTTCCGCACCGAGCAGCGCGACGGCCGCTGGTGGCTGATCACGCCCGACGGGCATCTCTATTGGAACGTGGGCGTCAACTCGGTCCGCCCCACGCGCCGCCCGCCGGCGCCGGCCCCGGACGATTTTGCGCGCACCGCCACGGCGGAGCTGCGTGCGCTGGGCTTCAACGGCCTCGGCAACGGCGGCGTGTCCGCCCTGCAGACGACGCGCGACGCGTTGCCGTGGACGGTGCGGCTGAGCGTGATGGCGAGCTTCGCGGCCGAGCACAAGCAGACGTATCCGACCAGCGGTCACACGGGTTTCAAGGAGCAGTGCTTCCCGGCGTTTCATCCGGACTTCCCGGCGTGGGCGAAGAAGCAGGCCGCCAGTCTCGCCGCGACCGCGAACGATCCGTCGATCATCGGCATTTTCACCGACAACGAACTCCAGTGTCCGCCCGATCTGCTCGACCGGCATCTCAAGTTGCCGGCCGACGATCCCTATCTCGGGCATGGCCGGCGTGCGGCGCTCGCCTGGCTCGCAGAGCGTGGCCGCCCGGTCGAGGTGGCGCAGCTCACCGCCAAGGATCGCTATCAGTTCATCGCGCATGTGTTCGCGACGTATGCGCGCATCGTGCACGACGCGATCCGTGCGGTGGACAAAAACCACCTCATCCTCGGCTCGCGTTACAACAACCACCGCGGCCAGTTCGACAATCCGTGGTTCTGGAGCGCAGTCGGGCCGTGGGTCGATGTCGCCGCGGTAAATTACTATGTGCTCTGGGGCCCGCAGCGGGACGACATCGAGGAATGGAGCGCGGCGTTGCAGCGGCCGCTCATGCTCACGGAGTGGTATGCGAAGGCGATGGATGCGCCCGGCCTCGCCAACACCAACGGCGCCGGCTGGCTCGTGCGCACGCAGACGGACCGGGCTCGCTACTACCAGCATTTCGCGCTCGGGGCGTTCGACGTGCCGTCGCTCGTGGGTTTTCACTACTTCAAATACATGGACGACGGCTCCGAGTCGGTCGCGCTCGACTCCGCCGGTGGCGCGAACAAAGGCCTCTACCAAGCCGACGGCGCGCCGTGGACGGAACTCCAGACGGCTGCGCGCGAGGTCAACCGCGAGGCCTACCCGCTGATCGATTTCTTCGCCGCCCGCCGCCGCGCGGCGCCGCCGGTCCGGCTGCGCGACTGAAACCAACGTTTTGCGCGAATCATGCCTCTGGTTCGGAGGGCGGCGCTCCGTCGCCGCTGCGTCGACGAGCGGCGCTGACGGAGCAGCGCCCTCCGATTTCGATCTTCGACCAGTCTCCAGCCCTTGCTAGCCGCGAATTTCCCGGCACAGGCTTCCGGCGGCTCGGTCTGACCGGGCCGTCCATCGCGTGAAGATTCTGCGCCGCCTGCTCACCTTTCTCGTTGTCCTCGTTGCTGTCGCCGTGCTCGGCGGACTGGTCGCATTGACGCCGCCGGCCCAGGCGTGGCTGGCGCAACGGTGGCTCGCGCAACACCTGCCCGTGCGCGCCTCGGTCGACTCGATGCTCGCCGATTTTTCGTCGGTGGAGCTCACGGCGGTGCGAGGCGAGTTCGTGGGCGGCAAATTCACGGTGCCGAAACTTGAAGCCACGCTCCCGATGGTGCCGGCGTTGTGGAGGAGCGAGTGGCGCATCAAGCGACTCGCGGCGAAGGGGTGGATCATCGAGCTCACCGGTGAGGCAGCGACCGGGACGGCAACGCCGCCGGCTGTCTCGTCCGCCAATCCCGTGCCGATCGCCAACGCCGATCTGTTGAAACAGGCGGCCGCCGGGCTGCGGTCGTGGCTGCGGATGGTGCGTCTGCCGGCGGGTGCGGCGCTGGACGACGTCGCGCTCGAGGGCGATGTCGTGCTGCCAACGGCGCATGGCCCGGCCAAGTTGCATGTCTCAGTGAAGGCGGGTGGGTTGGTCGCGGAGCGACCGAGCGAATGGCACGTCGAACTCCGAGGTGCGGTGCCGGCGGCGAGCGGGCCGGCGCGCGATGTCGCGATCAAGGGGCGTGTGGGTTTCACGCCGGCCGTGGACCGCGGGCTGGCGCAGGTGAGTTTCGCGGGGCGGGCGAGCTCGCTCGCGGCTAACGTTCCGGGCGATCTGGAGATCACCGCGGTCGTCGCGGTCACGGGTGACGAGGCGGTTTCGATCGAGGTGGCGCGATCCGGGCGGCGCTTGGGTTCGTTGCGGGCGGCGTTGGCCGGACCGCGGCTGACCGGCTCGTGGAACGCCGAGTTGCGGGAGAGTGATCTGGCGGCGCCGCGCAGCGGGGCCTGGCCCAAGGACCTTGTCGTCGCTGGCGAAGGGACGTTCGACGCCGCGCGGAATCTGGCCGATCTCCACCTCGCCGGACGCGGCAAGGCGGTGTCGGCGCGATGGGAGTCGCTCGACCCGTCGCTCGCGCGGGCGGGACAGGCGACAGTTGAGGCGGAGTTCGAGGTCACGCGGCGCGGCAGTGCGCTGAGGTTCGAGCGCCTGGCGTTGAGCTTTGTCGGCGCCGAGAAGGTCGCGACGGCGGTGGCCAAGCAGCCGTTTCAAATCGATCGATCCACGTGGGCCGTCACGCCGAAGCAACCGGAGGCAGACTGGCTTGAAATCTCGTTGCGTGAATTGCCGGTCGTGCTGCTGCCCGACGTGGCACCGGGCCTCACGTTGACAGCGGGCCGAGTGAGCGGCGATCTCGCGCTGCGCACGCAGGGTGGCACCAGCACCGTTTCCTCCTCCCAGCCGCTCGCGGCCACGGGCCTCGCGATGGCGCGCGACGGCCAGCAGTTCGTCGAGGGCCTCGAGGCCACGCTCGCGTTGCGCGCCGAGCGCGCCCCGCAGCAGGGCTGGCGGATCAACGCTGCGCCGCTCGTGCTGAAAAGCAGCGGGGAGCCGGTCGCGTTGATCGAGGCCTCGCTGGGGCGCGTCTCGGAAAAAGACTCGCGAGTCGTCGTCGAGGGCAAGTGGAGCGCCGATCTGGATGGCTGGGCGAAACCGCCCGGTGCAACGGAGCGACCGTGGTGGCATGGGAGGTTGGCCGCCGGCGAATTCAAGTTCACGGCCGGCTATTCGCTCGAGCTGAAGAGCAAGTTTACGATCTCGGGCCGCGATCGCACCGAGAAGGTGGTGGTGGATTTTTCCGGAGTCGCGGATCGGCGTGGCGCGATTTCGTTCCGGGTGCCGGTGCGGATGGAGTTCGGCACCGCCGGGTCGGATTTCACGGTCGATGGCACGTGGACGCCGGGGCGGGATGGTCCGCGGATCGACGCGGAGGTTTCGGCGGTGAAGTTCGCGTTCGAGCACGCGACGCGGATGTTCGGCGGCGCGCCGATGGGTTTGCGCGATGCGGCGGCGGCGTGGTTGCCGACGCGGGATCGCGTGGCGTTCCTCGCCAACCGGACGCGTGACGCCAAGCCGTTCTGGGGCGACTGGAGCGGCGCGGTGCGGTTGGAGTTGTTCAACGTGACGGTGGGTGCGCGCGAGTTCAGCGGTGTGCGTGGCACGGTGCTGGCGGATCGTCAGTCGTTGCGCCTGGAGAATGGTCGCGCGGCGCTGCTGCCGCCTCCTCCGCCGCCGCGAAAAAAGAACGCGCGGGGCGACGAAGACTACCTCGGCCGGATCGAGCAGAAGCCCAGCCCGGTCACGCTGGAAGGGGCGATCGCGTTCGAGGCCGCGGCCGAGCAGCCGTATCAACTGACCGCCAAGGCCACGTTCGAGCCGGTCGATGACGCGCTGCTTTTCGCCGGCGCACCCGCGAAAGGCGAGCCGGTGATCGAAGGGAAGTTCGCGATGACCGGAACGCTCACGGGCGCGGGCGCAAATCGGGACGACTTGTTCGTGCGCAGTCGCGGCGAGCTGCGTTTCGTGAGTCACAACGGCATCGTGCGGTTGCTCCGCGCCAATGTCGCCGAGGCGATGTCAGTCGATGCGACAGCGGGCTCCGAGGCATGGGAGCGATTGGGTTCGGCGGTCGGCGCGATTCTTGGCGTCCAGGGCGGCGTGACGTCGGGCAAGGTCAACTTGAGCAAGGCCGCCGAGGCGGTGCTCAATTTTTCCTATCGTTCGCGGGAGTTTGCCTTCGATGAGATGACACTCACCGCGAGCCGCACGGCCGACGGCGCGATCGACCTCGACGAATTCGAGGTGCGGGCCGCGCAGTTGCACCTGACGGGATCGGGTCGCATCCGGTCCATGGCAAATACCTCGCTCGCGGCGCGACCGCTCGAGCTCGAGGTGCGCGTCGCGGCGAAGGGATCGATGGCGGACAATCTTGGCGCGGCGGGTCTGCTCTCGTCCGAGAAGGATTCGCTGGGTTATGCGCGGTTGCGGCAGCCGCTGCGTTTCGGTGGCACGTGGCAGGCGATCGACGCGACATCGTGGCGGGAGCTGCTCGTCGAGGCGGCGAAGGTGCCGCCGGCCAAACCGAAGAAGTGACGCGGGCGGATGGCGCTGCCCGGCGCCGCCGCGCCCCGGACGCAGGCGACGGAAATTGGTTACGGCGGCCCGGAGGATTTTCGTGGCAAAAATTCCGCGGCGCGGCGCATCGCGTGGGCGCGGGTGGCGTCAGACCGATCGATCACACGAATCCGATGATGAAAACTTCTCTCCGCCTGCCGTTCTTCGCCGCCACCTGGGTCGCCGCGATGATGCTCACCTTGGCCAACCAAGCCTCCGCTCAGACCGTCCGCACCCGTGGCACGACGCGCGGCATCGTTTCGGAATCCGTGCGCAAGGGCACGGTCACCGCACCCGACGGCCAGACCGCGATCACCTCGGTCGACCGCAAGTGGGACGATGCCACGGGCACCGGCACGGTGAATGAGGCGGCGGTGACGCCCGATGGCCGGATCGCGACCCGCGCTTCGAACCTCACGCGCGAGCGCGACGGCACCATCACCGAGCGCGGCACGATGACGGATTTCGACGGGCGGCCCGCGACCTTCACCGAAACGACCAAGCGCACGAACGCCGGTCCGGTGACCGTCGGGCAGATGGTGGATGCGAACGGTCAGGTTTCGACCTACGAGACGAAAACGTCGCGCGCCAACCGGAATCAGATGAAGCTCACGACCGTCATCACCCGTGCGGACGGCACGAAGGAAACGCGCGTCGAGGTGCTCGAGCCGGCGCGGCCGGTCGCGCGAAGCTGAGCGCCGGACAAGCCGCGTGTCACCGGGTCTCGCCGATCAGACCGACGGGGCTGTGGCGGTAGCGGCCGAGGTCCCGAGGCTGGCGACTTTGGGGCGAGGGCGTTTGTCATCTAATGGATGACAAACCCCGGGGACCGGCCTCCTCACGTCGGCCGCTACGATTCATCGCGATTTATCCGCGGCCCGCTTCTTCGTTGCTCACCGGCTTGAAGTTCGGGCGGCCGTAGCGCGCCGTGGGGAGCGTCGCGACGGGGTTGTGGCGGTAGGTGTCGACGCCGCGGCAGAGGTAAGTCTTGAAGTTCGGGTTCACCGAGAGGTCGTTTTTCACTTCGGTGCCGGAGTAGCGCATGGTGAGGCCGGCGCGGCGGCGATCGGACGGATTCGCCGGCGAGCCGTGGATCGCACGATCGTCATGGAGCGAGCATTCGCCGGCGCGCAGACGGAATTGCACGGCGGTGTCGGCGCTGAAGTCGGAGCCGTCCTCCAACTCGAGCGTGAGCACCGAGGTGGTGTTGTCCTTCTTGCGATGCTTGACGAGGCCGCCCCGGTGCGAGCCAGGGATGAGTTTCATGCCGCCGTTGACCTCGTCGACGTCGTCGAACGCGAGCCACACGGTCACCGAGTGGTGCGGCGCCATCGGCCAGTAATAGGCGTCCTGGTGCCACCCGACGGTCGAGGTGCTGCGCGGCTCCTTGATGAAAAAGTTGCTCGCCCAGAGGAAGAAATTCGGCCCGAGCACGCCCTCGACGAGGTCGAGGATGCGTGGGTTCATCGCGATCTCGAAGAGATAGGTGCTCGTCTCGTGCCACTCGCGGATGTCCTTGGTGGTTTCGCCGGGTTGGAGGAGCGCGAGGAGCGCGGGCAACTCGGCGTTGATGCGCGCCATCTCTTCGCGCGCGTAGATCGGCGGGAGACCGAGGAGGTAGCCGTTATCGTGATAGAACTTCTTTTGCTCGGCGGTGAGCGAGTAGGGGTTGGGCATGGGGAGCGCGCGCAAACAACCGCGCCGCGGCGGAGCGCGCAATGGCGAAGCGGATGAAAATGGCTGAAAAATTTCGCGCGAACGCTTGGCACATGCCACGGGTCTCGAGCCGGAGCGACGAATACCAGCGAAGCGACCGAACTGAGGCTCCACTCGCTGGCGCTCGCGGCTACGCCGGCTTCGCAGCGAAAAGCCGCGTGAAAAACGCCGGCCCGAGGTCAACGCGCACGTCGACGGAGAGCACGTCGTGAAGCTTGGCGAGCTGGCGTTCGACTTGTTCGAGGCGGGGTTCGTCGGCGACGAGGAGGAGCATGCGGCTGGTTTCGCCGCCGCCCTCGGGGGCGCAGACGATCGCGTCGAGGTTGAACGCGCGGCGCGCGAAGAGGCCCGTGATGTGCGACATCGTGCCGGGATGATTGCGCACGCGGAGTTCGAGCACGGTGGGCGCCGGGCGAGTGTAACCTATTGGGTTACACTCTACGTTGGGGGATGAGGCGGTGGAGAGGGGTTCAGTCATGGGAGGAGGAGGTCGCGAGGGCCGGTTCGAGCTCGGGGGCGGTGAGCGTCTGGTGATTCGCGGCGCCGGGCGGCACCATCGGGTAGACGTTGGTTTGATCGTGGATCGGGATGTCGATGAGGCACGGGCCGGGTTGGGCGAGGGCATCGGCGAGATCGGCGAGCGGATCGCCGCCGGGATCGAGGCGGACGCCGCGAAGGCCGAAGCCGCGCGCGATGGCGGCGAAGTCGGGTGTCCGATCGAAACGCGATGCGGAGTAGCGGCCGCCGTAGAACAACTCCTGTTGCTGGCGCACGAGGCCGAGATGGGCGTTGTTGAAAAGCAGGATCGCGACGGGCAGATCAAGTTCGGCGAGCGTGGCGAGTTCCTGGAGGTTCATGAGGATGGAGCCGTCGCCGCTCACGCAGGCGACGCGGCGGCCGGGGCACGCGAGCGCGGCGCCGATCGCGGCGGGGACGCCGAAGCCCATCGTGCCGAGTCCGCCGGACGTGAGCAGCGTGCGCGGCTGGCGGAATGGATACGCCTGCGCGACCCACATCTGGTGCTGGCCCACGTCGGTCGTGATGATGGCGTCGGCGGGGAGCTGCTCGGAGAGAAACCCGATGAGGTTGAGCGGATGCAGCGGATCCTCGGCGCGCGGCGGGCAATGCAGCGGGTGCGCGTCGCGGAGCATGGTGGCGCGGGCCCGCCACGCGGGGCGTGACATGGGAGTGTCGTAGCCACGAGCGCCAGCGAGTGGACGGCGTTCGACTCGCTGGTGCTCGTCGCTACCGAGCCGATCGAGGAGGCGGCGGAGAATGTCGGCGGCGTCGCCGATGAGGGCGAGCGCGGTGGATTTGATTTTGCCAACCTCGGCGCGGTCGATGTCGAGGTGCGCGATGGTGGCGCGCGGGCAGAACTCCGCGGCCTTGCCGGTGGCGCGGTCGTCGAAGCGCGCGCCGATGGCGAAGAGGAGGTCGCACTCCTGCAGGAGCAGGTTGGTGCCCTTGTTGCCGTGCATGCCGAGCATGCCCATGAAACGTTCGTCGTCGTCGGGCATCGCGCCGAGGGCCATGAGCGTGGACACGACGGGCGCGTCGAGGCGGCGGGAGAGTTCGCGGGCGAGCGCGGAAGCGTTGGCGCCGATCACACCGCCGCCGAGGTAGAGGATGGGGCGGTGCGCGGCGCGAAGGCGCGCGGCGAGTTCGTCGATGGGTGCATCGGCGCAGCGTGGCGGCGGTTGCACGCGGCCGGGCTCGGGGAGCGCGCCGACGGTGATGCTCGCGTTGAGCACGTCCTTCGGCACGTCGATGGCGACGGGGCCGGGGCGGCCGGACTCGGCGAGTTGAAACGCGAGCGGCACCGTCTCGAGCAATTCGGCGACGGAGCGCACGAGGAAGTTGTGTTTCGTGATCGGGAGCGTGAGGCCGTAGGTGTCGACTTCCTGAAACGCATCCGTGCCGATGAGCGCCTGCGGCACCTGCCCGGTGAGCGCGACGAGCGGCACGGAGTCGAGGCGCGCGTCGGCGATCGCGGTGAGGAGATTCGTGGCGCCGGGGCCGGACGTGGCGACGCAGACGGCGGCGCGGCCGGTGGCGCGGGCCATGCCTTGGGCGATGAAGCCGGCGCCCTGTTCGTGGCGCGCGAGGATGTGGCGGATCGAGCTGCCGTGCAGGGCGTCGTAGAACGGCAGGATGGCGCCGCCGGGGATGCCGGCGAGCGTGTGGATGCCCTGGCGCTCGAGCAAGGTGCGCAGGAGGGCGGCTCCGGTGGTCGTTTTCATGGTGCGGTGGATGGTGGTGTGAGTGCCACCTCCGACGCCGGACCCGAACGGGGCCAAATAAAAAGCCCCCTCCGGTGCTGGCACCGGAGGGGGCGAAAGTGTGTTCGCTCAGGACCCTCGCGGTGCGCCGGTAACGACGACAACGACGACGAGAATCGAGAGCACGAGGCTCGCGAGCGTGGACGTTGTGCGCGGGGAAATCATGAGTGAGTGCGGCGGACAAAGGAGCGCGGGCGCGCGCGTGTCAAGGTCGCAGTCGCCCGCGGCCCGGCCACGCGCGCGTGGCGCCTAGGGTAGCATCGGCGCAAGGAGCGGACGAGTTGAGCAATATGATGCGAGGCTGGTGGAGATCGCGGCGGAGCTTGCACGCGTGGTGCGGACGCTGCTTGAGTCAATGTCGTGCCGAACCTCTTCGTCATCGCGGGCCCAAACGGCGCGGGCAAGACGACCTATGCGCGGCGTTTCCTGCCGGAAGAGATGCGCACGCGCGAATTCGTGAACGCCGACATGATCGCGGCGGGGTTGTCGCCGTTTGCGCCGGCAGGTGCGGCGTTCGAAGCGGGGCGTATTATGTTGAAGCGATTGCGCGAGCTCGCGGTGCGCGGAGAGGATTTCGCGTTCGAGACCACGCTGTCGGGTCGCGCGTATGCGCCGCTGCTGAAGGCGATGCGGGCGGCCGGATACTACGTGCGGTTGGATTTTCTTTGGATCCCGGATTTGGACATCACGCGGGAACGCGTGCAGGAGCGCGTCGCGAAGGGCGGACACGACATTCCCGACGATGTGCAGCAGCGGCGGTTTCATCTCGGCGTGCGGAATCTCGCGACGCTCTATCGGCCGCTACTGAACCACTGGAAACTCTACGACAACACGCGACCGGAACCGCACTTGGTCGCGCAGGAGCAGAATGGGTTTTTCTCGATCTCCGACGCGCCGAGACTTGCGATCATCGAGCAGGCGGCCAGTGTGAACTTCATGCCCGAGCACCCACCGACCGTTGTGCAAGAGCCTGTTCCGTTCATTGCGGACGCTGTGACACGCGCCTCGATGCGGGCGATGCGAAAAGCCTATGCCGACGCCGTCCTCGAAAATCTGCGCTTCGGTCTGCCGGTGATTCAATACATTGACGGCAAGGTGACCAAAGTCCCCGCCGAGCAACTCGCGCCGCACGCCCGCCGCATCCTCGAAGCCAATGGCGAATATCTGCCAGGGGACGAGAAGCCGAGTTGGTGGTGATTCTGTCGGAAGACTGAGCGCGAGGTGCGGCCAGGGGAGGGAAGCGCTGTGCATGGCGTCGCTTCGCTTGACGCCCCGCGCCGCGCTGGTTGCTTCTCGCGCGATGCCCAAGCCCGACGAAGCTCCCACCATCATTTTTTCGATGCTCGGCGTCTCGAAGAAAATCGAGCGCAAGGAAATCCTCCGCGACATCTCGCTGTCGTTTTTCTACGGCGCGAAGATCGGCGTGCTCGGGCTCAACGGCTCCGGCAAGTCGTCGCTCATGCGCATCCTCGCGGGGCGCGACACCGAGATCGACGGGCGGGTGCACTTCGAGCCGGGCTACAATGTCGGCCTGCTCGAGCAGGAGCCGCAACTCACGCCGGGCGCGACCGTGCGCGCGTGCGTCGAGGAGGGCGTCAAGCACTTGAGCGAACTCACCGCCGCCTACGATGCGACGTGGGACGAGTTGAGCGCGGCGGAGACCGACGCCCAGCGCGACGCCGTCGCGGACAAGCAGGCGAAGTTGCAGGAAAAAATCGACGCGCTCGGCGCGTGGGATGTCGCGCCGCAGGTCGAGATGGCGATGGACGCGCTGCGCTGCCCGCCCGGCGAACAACCCGTGGACAAGCTCTCCGGCGGCGAGCGCCGCCGCGTGGCGCTGGCGCGGCTGTTGTTGCAGAAGCCGTCGATCCTGCTGCTCGACGAGCCGACGAACCACCTCGATGCGGAGAGCGTGCACTGGCTGGAGCAGCATCTCGCGCGCTACGAAGGCACGGTGATCGCGGTCACGCACGACCGTTACTTTTTGGACAACGTCGCCGGATGGATTCTCGAACTCGACCGCGGCCACGGGATCCCGTGGAAGGGCAACTACTCCTCGTGGCTCGAGCAGAAGCAGGCGCGGGCGGCGGTGCAGCAGCGCACCGAGGACAAGCGGGCGAAGGCGATGGCGCGCGAGCTGGAGTGGATCCGTTCCGGGGCGCGGGCGCGGCAGGCGAAGGGCCAGGCGCGCATCAATGCCTACGAAAAGATGCTCAAGGAGGATGTTGTCGCAAAGGAGCGCGAGTTCGAGATCCTCATCCCGCCCGGCCCGCGGCTCGGCGCGCTGGTCGTCGAGGCGCAGAAGCTCGCGAAGAGTTACGGCGAGAATCTGCTCTTCGAGAACGTGAACTTTTCGCTGCCGCCCGGCGGCATCGTCGGCGTGATCGGGCCGAACGGCGCGGGCAAGACCACGCTTTTCCGGCTCATCACCGGGGTGGAAAAATCCGACACCGGCACGCTGCGGATCGGCGACACAGTGAAGATCTCGCACGTGGATCAGTCGCGCGACTCGCTGCCGGCCGGCGAGACGATCTGGCAGGCGATCAGCGGCGGCGAGGAGATCATGAAGCTGGCCGGGCGCGAAGTGAACTCGCGGGCGTATTGCGCGCAGTTCGGGTTCACGGGGGCGGATCAGCAGAAAAAAGTCGGCGTGCTTTCGGGCGGCGAGCGCAACCGCGTGCACCTCGCGCGGCTGCTCAAGAGCGGCGCCAACCTCATCCTGCTCGACGAGCCGACGAACGATCTCGATGTGAATTCGATCCGCGCGCTCGAGGAGGGGCTGGAAAATTTCGCGGGCTGCGCGGTGGTGGTGTCGCACGACCGCTGGTTCCTCGACCGCGTGGCGACGCACATCCTGGCGTTCGAGGGCGACAGCGCGGTGGTGTTTTTCAACGGCAACTATTCGAGCTACCTCGAGGATTTCCGCCGCCGGAAGGGCAAGGACGCCGACCAGCCGCACCGGATCAAATACCGGAAATTGTCGCGGTAGCTCGCGCGGGGTCAGGCCGACGGCACAGCGCGGCAGGGCCGCAACCGAACGATTTTGAACAGGAAGGCCGAGAAGAGCGGAAAAAGCAGAAATTGGATTCTTCCCGTCCTTCCCGAGCTTCCTGTTCAAGAATTTCGTTCGAGACGAGCGAGCCGGGTGGGTGGGTCGGGCTTTACGCCCGACGCCTGTCCGCCTTCGCCGGAAGTCGGGCGTAAAGCCCGACCTACGATCTTCGACTATCAACAGCCGTTGGAATCACGCGGCGCGGGATGAGGCCGGCGCGGTTTCGGCGGGCGCGAAGAGTTGTTGCAGCAGGCGGACCTGGCTGTGGGTGAGTTGCACGCGGCGCGGATCGGGCCAGCCGAGGAGCAGGAGCGTGGCGACGGGGCGCGACGGCGTGGAGATCGGGACAAGAGAGAAGGCGCGCAGCCCTGCGCTGACCGTGCTCCACCACGGAGGCAGGTAGCGCGAGAGCACGGGGTCGGACGTATCGTGAATCAGCACGACCTCGCGCCGTTTCAGGCAGAGGCCAAACACGCTGCGTTCCTCGGCAAGGAGGGAGGCGCGAGGCTGGACGCGAGACCACACGGGACCGACGCCGTCGGTCAGGACCAGCGAGTGGCCGGCCGGGGCCGGGCTGAACAGCCACGTTTCGGCGGCGCCGATCGCGTCGCGGGCGACGACGAGGGTTTCGTGCGCCGCGGAGGGCGGCGGCTGGTCGAGCGACTGGACAGCGAACGAGGCCGAGTCGGCGAGCGCGGCGTCCCACGCGACGGCGGGCTCGGCGGGCGGCGGGGCGTCGCGCGAAGGAGCGGGCGGGCTGGCGGCGGACTCCGGCGCAGCCGGGGGAATCGTGGCAGAGGCGGGTGCGATCGCATCGGCCGCGAGGGCCGCCGGGGCGGGCGTGGCGGAGACGTCCTCCGGCGCGACGGTGGCGGCCAGGACATCCGGGAGGCCGGCCGCGGTGAGGCGCACGGGGAGGATCTCGGCTTTCTCGGCCTCGGTGGCGGCGCCGGGAGAAATGAGTTCGAGGCGGTGCCGGATGCGCTTCAGGCCGCCGTAGGGAAGACCGGATACACCCGAACAGCGCGCGAAGCTGCGGAGGCGTTCGTTGGCGTGCAGCAGGGCGGGCTTCGCAATCGTGTCGGCGTCGGGAATCAGCCGTTGAAACCGCCGCGACAAGACGGCGACGTGGCGGACGAAGCCCTCGTCCGGCTGTTGGGCGTCGAGGGTGAGGGCGGCGAGGCGGCTGCCGAAGTCGCTGAAGGCGAGCAGGCGGGCGTCGTGATTCGTGGCGACGCCGTTGAGCGATTCGGGTTCGCAGTCGCGCAGCGACTTGAGCACCTCGTCGGGGAGCTTTGTGCCGCCCAGCACGCGGCGGCTCAGCTCCACCGCGGTCACGCCGAAGCGACGGCGGAACCCGTCGACTTGGGGCTCGCGCCGGGCCAGTTCGAGGGCCTCGCGGTAGTGCTCCGGCGAGAGCGTGGCCATCAAGATCCGGCCGAGATTGCGCAGCGTGGCGCAGGCGAAAACGAGTTCGGGGTCGTGGGTGCCGATCGTTTCGGCGGTGCCGCTGGCGATGAGTCCCGCGGAGAGGGCGAGGGCGGCGGCGTCGCGTTGCTCGGGCGGGTTGTCGGCGCCGGCACTGTCGAGCAGTAGAAGAGAAACGACGGCGGAGCGGATGCGGTTGTAGCCGATCTGGTGGATCGCCTGGGAGAGCGTGGCGACGGGGGAGATGCCGGGATTGTGCGGCAGCCGGTTGGCGATGGCGAAGATGCGCGTGAGGACGATGCCGTCCTTTTCGATCAACTCGGCGAGTTCGCCGATGCTGGCCTTGCCGATGTCGGTCGAGAGCCGCTCGATCAATTTGAGCAATTCAGGCACGGCGGCGCCGCGGCCGGATTCGAGCAGCGCGCGAGCTCGATCCACCGTCTGCTGCGACGTGAGTGCGGGAGCCATCCGCCCAATATCGGCGGACCGGGCGGGAAGTTTAGCGGGGAGGGGGTTGCGCTGGAACCGAATCGCGCCATGGTGGCGGCCCATCCGCATGTTCCGCTCCACGCTGATCCTGAGCCTGATGGGCGCGCTCGGCGCGCTGCTTCCTCCCATGACCCAAGCTGCTGAATCCAAAACCGAATCGCTCGTCCTCGGCGGCGGGTGCTTCTGGTGCACCGAAGCCGCCTACGAAATGCTGCCCGGGGTGAAAGCCGTCACGAGCGGCTACGCCGGAGGCAGGGAGCCCAATCCCACCTACGAGCAGGTGTGCGCGCACGCGACCGGCCACGCCGAGGTGATCAGGATCGACTTCGATCCGGCGGTGGTGGCGCTGGAGCGGTTGATCGACTATTTCTGGCACGTGCACGACCCGACGACCCCCGAGCGGCAGGGCAACGACCGCGGGCCGCAGTATCGCTCGATCATCCTCTACGCCACCGCCGCGCAGAAGGCCGCCGCCGAAAAATCGCGCGACGCCGCGGCGAAAGTGTTCCGCGATCCGATCGTGACGGAGATCGTGCCGCTGGAGAAATTCTGGCCGGCCGAGAAATACCATCAGGACTATTTCCGCCTGAACCCGAACCAAGGCTACTGCCAGTTCGTGATCGCGCCGAAAATCCGGAAGCTGGAGCAGGAGATCGCGGGGGAGAGGAAGTAGGCGCGGGCGTCCGCGCCGGCTCGTCGGAAAAAGATGCAGGCGGGACGCCTGCGCTACTTCTGGCGCTCGCGTTCAGCCTTGAGAAGTTTTTCGACGATCGCGGGCGGGAGGGGCGGGTCGATGTAGGGGACGATGGCGGAAAAGCCGGGCGCGCGGGCTCCTTGGTTGGAGTTGGCGTAGGTTCGGTAGGCGCGCTGCACGCGGTCGGAATATTCGGCATTCCACGTGAGCGGGCCGCCACCGGACCAACCGTGGCTGCCATTGGCTTCGACGCTGTAGCGGGTGTCGTAGTCCTCGTCGATGGCCGCGCTCTCTTGAGCCCGCCAGTTCGCGCGGGAGGACGATCGCGACACGGCGACAATTTCGTAACGCCGCAGAATCGCGGGATCGACCGGAGGTTCAAAATGCGCGGCCAGGTCGGCGATGCTGGCCGGAGTCTTGTCGGTGCCGTTGGCCAGTGTCCATTTCTGCGCCGCCGATGCGAGTCCCGGGATGAATTTGGCCTTGGACGTCCTGCGCAACTCCGCGAGCGCCTCGCGGCGCTGGGCGTCAGTGTCGAAAGCTGCGCGTTGGGCGACGCGCATCCAATCCTCATCCGTCAGCAGTTGCATTTCAGGAATGGCCTGGGGGGGATTGGCCGCCATGAGTGCGCGAAGTTGTTGGAGGCGCGCGAGCCACGCCTCCGCGGTGGAGTCGCGCGCGACGGGGGTGGGGCGCTCGACAGCGAGGGTGATCGGTGGCAGGCGCAAGAGCTGTTGCTCCGCGAGGGCGAGATCGCGGGCGACGCCGTCGCGCTGCTGGCGGAGCGCGGCGAGATGGCGCGTCGTGTCGGCGACCTGTCGGGCAAGAAACCGGGCTTGCTCGCGTTGGGCGGAAACGAGCCGCGTCTCGAACACGATCAGGCCGAGACCGGCGGCGAATGCGCCGACCAGAATAACGAAGCGCAGCCGCATCATGGCTTGGGTTTTTGGATGGCCTTGCGCCATTGGACGCGGGCGCTGGGACTGCTCGCGCTGTGCATGGCCCAGCCGTCGGTGCCCATGCTGACAATGTTGTCGCGCTCTACATCCACCGCCTCGCGAGTTTCGATCAGCCAGTTGACCTGATCCATCCGTGGGAGGTCGGCGAGTTTTCCCGTCTGGAGCAGTTGATAGCGGGAGAGCAGGGCGGGCGCGACGGGCGAATCGAAATGCGGCAGGAGTTGATAGAGCGAGTCAGGCAGCATGCCGCCGGAGTCCTCGACATAGGCCTTCAGCGCACGTCGGAGTTGCGGCGCGAACAGTTGTTCGGCGGTTTTGCGGGCGAGGGCCAGGGCATCCTTGATCGCGGGGTCGGAACCGGTGTCGACGCCGGCCGCGCTCTTGGAGGCGATTTCGATCCACTGTTCACTGGAGAGGAGTCGCAGCTCGGGAATCGCGAGCTCGGGGCGAGAGGAGAGCAGCGACTGGAGCCGGTTGGCGCGGGTCAACCACGTGGCAAGCGTGCCCTCAAGTTTGGGATCAGCGGGAAGTGGGGCGCGACGCGCTTGGGCGAGACGGGCGTCGATCTGGGTCTCCACTTCGGCGAGGCGGCGCGTCAGCGTTTCGTGGGACGCACGCGTTGAGCCCAGTTCCCGCAGCAAGGCGGTGGACTGGGTCTGGAGTTGCGTGAGATTCGAGTCCTCGCGAACGTAGGCGGCGGCCTGATAGATGCCGGCACCACCGATCGCGGCGAAGACGGCAATCGCGATGGATTTTTGCAGAGTCGTCATGGCGACAAGTCGGGTGGTTTCGAGTGCCGCGCCGGCGGCCGCGGTGGTGGAGGCGGCGGTGGCGGCGGAAATCGCCGCGCCGAGGGAGGCCGGTGCGATTTGCAGGGCTTGGGCGGAAAGATCGGTGGCGAGGCCCGCGGCGGTGACGGTCACGCCTCGGCGGAGGAAAAAGGTGCGGAGCTGTTCGAGGGCGCGGCTGACGCGTTTTTGCGCGGCGTCATCGCTCGTGCCGAGGGCGGCGCCAACTTCGCGGAGCGATCTGTTTTCGAAAAAGCGGAGGAGGATCGCGGTGCGGTCCGGGGTGTCGAGGGACTCGACGGCCTCATCGAGGAGCGGCTCGACGGTGGACCAGCTGGCGGCTTTGAGTGACAAATCGGCTTTCATGAGGGCGGCGGCGGCACCTTCGCGCGCGACACGGCGGGCTTCGCGGCGGATCGTATCGATGGCGGTGCGCCGCGTGACGAGGTGAAGCCAGGCGACGAGCGGGGTGTCAGCGCCGAGCCGGGAGGCGTGACGCGCGAGATCGAGGAAGACGGACTGCGCGATCTCCTCGGCGAGATGCGGCGAGCTCACCTGGCGGCGCGCGGCGGAGTAAACGAGGTCGAGGTGGCGCGAGACGATCTCCGCAAACGCAGGCTGGGAGCCCTCGGCGGCGTAGCGGCGGAGCAGATCGTGATCGCTCATGGTTTTCCCTGTTATCGCCGCCGCTCGCGAAATCCGACACGAAAACAAAAAGGGCGGGCCGTGGCCCGCCCGACGGGAGTAGTGTGCCATGGTGTGGCCGCTCACTCCGCCCGCGGCGGCACAAAGACCAGCACAGCGATGAGGTGGCAGGCGCCGCCAGTGTCTCTGAATGCCGTCGAGTTCGGCCAGGAAGGGCGCCCACGGCGCCGTCGTTCCGCGGGCATCGCCTGCGTCGGAGCCGCGTGCCGCAGGTTCACGCCACCGCCTCGCGGCTGTGGCGGGCTCGCCGGTGGTCGGGGAGGCGCCGATGTTGATGCCGGTCGCATTGGGACGGCATGGCGGCACACGCGTGCGGCCCTTTTGGGAGACGGCGGACTTGGCAAGATCCGCATGGATCGACTGAAGAGCCGGCGTCCCGGGCGAGACCGCCCTTGCTCCGCGACTTTTCGGCCGCCGCCGCGTGACCTCCGTTTGCCCCATCGCAGGTGCCGCTGGTCAATATTCATTTCATTTTGAATTGAACTTGCTGGTGCTCGCCGCTTGTCTGGAAGGGAGTGCCTCCTGAAACAGATAAGCTTGCTGCGCTTGCGCTGATTCCCGCCTTGGGCGGGGAGTCGGCTGGCTATGTGCGAGGAGAAGGCCGCAACCGCGAGCAGGTGGCATTCGAGCTGGCGGTGATCGATTTTTTCGTCGCCGCCGCCGATCTGCTCGGAGTGCCCAAGTCGGTGGCGATTCTTTATGGCGCGGTCTTTGCCTCGGTGGAGCCCGTGGGTTTCTCCGATTTGGAACGACGTCTGCAGTTAAGCCGTGGCTCGATCAGTCAAGGCATACGCGTGTTGCGCGAGGTCGGGGCGATAAAACCCGTTGGGGGGAACGGAGACCGGATCGAGCGTTTTTTGCCGGACATGGAGCTGCGCAAGATCGTCGACCGCTGGCTGGTGGAGCGCCTGCAGCGGCAGGTGGGGACGGGGCGGGAGCGCCTGCGTTCACTGGCCCGGGGAATACCGGGAGGTCGCTCGGCGTCGGGCCGCGAGCTTCGTGCGCGCGTCAGGCAGCTTCAGAATTGGCACGACAAGGCCGCGGCTGCTCTTCCCGTGGTGCGCGGCTTGCTCAAGATTGGTTGAATTGCTTGGCACTGGTCTCCCTGCGGTTATTTCGCGCTTCCAGAACCGGAAGCGATGGGGCGAAGCCATTCCAGCTTTCCTTTCAACGTGTCGTGCAATGTTTCCCCGGCAGGTTGTTATTCTTGCTGGACCGGCTTGGCGCATCCCTGCCGCCACTGCCGCCGGCAGCGACCAATGCATCCGGCTGGACGCGGAGGCGGATGGACCAAAAATGAGAAACAAGGTGCCGATTACCCTGAATACGAATGAAGTGGTGCGGGCGAGTTACGGGCAGCCCGGTCGCCCGATGTTGGGCGACCTCGCGGACTGGAAGCCCGACCACACGGCCTGTGGCGCAGGGGCCGATCGCGCACGGATGTCTGCTGGTTGCGAACAGCCGGCACGGTCCGATACCCAATTTGTGAATGCCGGCTTTACGCTCGCGGACAGGGCCGTCGCGGAGGGTTGGCAGTCGGAGCCGGTTCAGACGTTCGTGCGCGATCTGCCGCGGCGAACCCCCGGGCCGTTGCTTTTGAAATGAACATCATCAGCCATCGTGGATATTGGCTGACGCCGGCGGAGAAGAACACACTTTCCGCTTTTGAGCGTTCCTTTGCCGCGGGTTTCGGCACCGAAACTGATTTCCGCGACGCCGGTGGCAAACTCGTGATCTCGCATGATCCGGCCACCACGGGTGCGCTGCCGGCGGAGGCTGTGCTGGCGTTGCTCGCGCAGGCGAACCCAGCCCTGCCGTTGGCGATGAACATCAAGGCCGACGGGCTGCAGCATCTGGTGCGTGCAGCGCTGGACGCCGCCGGCATCGCCAACTACTTTCTCTTCGACATGTCGGTGCCCGACGCCGTGCAGTCCCTCAAGGCTGGGTTGAGAATCTACACCCGCCAAAGCGATGTCGAGCCGGCGCCAGTGCTCTACGCGGAAGCAGCGGGTGTGTGGATGGACGCGTTACGCGACGACACTTGGCTCACTGCGGAGCGCATTCTGACGCAGGTCGAACGCGGCAAGGAAGTGTGTCTGGTTTCACCCGAACTGCACCGCCGGCCCCACGAGGGATTTTGGCGACTTCTGGCCAATACAGGCGTGGCCCGCGATACGCGGGTCACGCTTTGCACCGACCTGCCCGTGGATGCGCGGGCGTTTTTCCGGCCATGACAAAAATCAAAGCAGTCGTGTTCGACATGGACGGCGTGTTGATCGAGGCCAAGGACTGGCATTACGAGGCGCTGAATCGGGCGTTGAACCTTCTCGGTTACAACATCAGCCGCTACGACCACTTGGTGACTTTCGACGGCCTGCCCACGCGCAAGAAACTGGAGATGCTCACGCGCGAGCACGGCCTCCCGGTGTCCCTGCACGGTTTTCTCAACGAGCTGAAGCAGATTTACACCACCGAAATTGTGCATACGAAGTGCAAACCGATCTTCCAGCACGAATATGCGTTGTCGCATCTGCGCGCCGCCGGCTACCGGCTCGCGGTCGCGTCGAACTCGATTCGGCCGAGCGTCGAGCTGATGATGCAAAAGAGCAACCTGCGCGCCTACCTGGACGTGCTGGTGAGCAACCAGGATGTGAAGGTCGGCAAGCCCGATCCCGAAATCTACCACAAGGCCATGGCGCTGCTCGGGGTTGGCCCCGCCGAGACCCTGGTCGTCGAAGACAACGAACATGGCATCGCCGCCGCGCGCGCGGCGGGGGCGCACCTCATGATCGTCGCCGGGACGACCGACGTCACCTTGGACAACATCCGCGAGCACATCCGGCGGGCGGAGGAACACCATGCTTAACGTCCTCGTGTTGATGTCGGGCACCAGCGACGCCTTCAAGGCCGCGGGGTTCGCATTTCCAAAGAACCTCGTCGACATCGGCGGCAAACCGCTCGTCCAGCGCGTGCTCGATCACCTCCAGCCGCTCGACGGGCTCGACGCGCGCGTGCTCTGCGCCATCCGGCACGACGAGAACGCGAAGCACCACACCGGTGCCGTCATCCGCCTCATCGCGCCGCGCGCCACCCTGGTCGAGATCAACGGCACCACCGCCGGCGCCGCGTGCAGCGCGCTGCTCGCGATCGAGCACATCAACAACGATGTCCCCCTCGTGATCGTGAACGGAGACCAACTCCTCGAAACCGACCTCGTAGCCGCCGTGCAAGAGTGCCAGCAGCGCCAGCTCGATGGCGGCATCCTGGTCTTCGAGGACGTCCACCCCCGCTGGTCTTTCGTGAAGTGCGGACCCGACGGCCTGGTGATTGAGACCGCGGAAAAGCGGCCGATCAGCCGGCTCGCCACGGCGGGATTCTACTATTTCGCGCGCGGGCGCGACTTCATCCTCGCAACGACCGAGATGATCAAGAAGGACGCCCAGGTGAACGGGCAGTTCTACATCTGCCCGTGCTACAACGAACTGATCCTCCGGCAGCGGCGGATCGGCGTGCGGGTGATTCCGCGGTCAGCGTATCGCTCGCTCGCGGCGCCGGGCGACGTCCATGCCTACGAGGCGCACCTCGCCGGTCGCCACGCCTGACCGCGCCCCGCTTTGCCCCATGCAAGTCGCCCAATTGAAGGACATGACCAAAGGTTGGTTCGTCGGCAATTTCCAGCCGACGTTGCTCGCCACCGAAGCCGTGGAGGTCGCGGTCAAGGAATACGCGGCGGGCTTCCGCGAAGAGTGGCACTACCACAAGGTCGCCACGGAGATCACCGTGATCGTCCGCGGCGAAGTGGAGATGAACGGCCGGCGTTACCATCAGGGAGACATCATCGTAATTGCCCCGGGCGAAGGCACCGATTTCGTCGCCCTGACGACCGCGGTCACGACCGTGGTGAAAGTGCCCGGTGCGACCAACGACAAATATCTGAAACAACATGCTTAACATCGTGGTTCCCATGGCGGGTCGCGGTTCGCGCTTTGCGACCGCCGGGTTCATAGATCCCAAGCCGCTCATCCCGGTGGGCGGGAAGCCGATGATCCAGTGGGTCATCGAGAACGTGCGCCCCGCGCAAGCGCACCGGTTTATCTTCATCTGTCTCGCCGAGCACCTTGCCGCCTATCCGCAGGTGCCCGATACGCTGCGGCGGCTCTGCCCCGGTTGCGAGATTGTCACGGTCGATCGCGTGACGGAAGGTGCCGCCTGCACCGTGCTGCTGGCCCGCGCGTTGATCGACAGCGTCCACCCGTTGATGATCGCGAACTCCGACCAGTTCGTGGCGCTGCAGATCGATGCTTATCTCGCGACGATGGACGACAAGGACGGGGATGGACTCATCATGACCTTCTGGTCGGATCATCCCAAGTGGTCGTATTGCCGGATGAACGGCGATGGTTTCGTTCAGGAGGTGGTCGAAAAGCAGGTGGTGAGCAATGAAGCCACGGTTGGCATCTACAACTTCCGGCGGGGTTGTGATTTCGTCCGAGCCGCGGATGCGATGATCGCCCAAAATCTCCGGGTGAACAATGAATTCTATGTGGCGCCGACCTACAATCAATTGATTGCGCAGGGA
Organism: Verrucomicrobiota bacterium; assembly: GCA_016235555.1. GTDB lineage: Bacteria > Verrucomicrobiota > Verrucomicrobiia > Opitutales > Opitutaceae > JACRKC01. Next base: position 28,574 of record JACRKC010000093.1, on the reverse strand, counting down.
GCGCGCATCGTCACCCATCGCACCGGCCGGGAATACGACGGGATGCACGGTTTGGGAACGCCGGAGGATTTGGCTGCCTTCAAGAGGACGGCGCACTATTTGGGCCGGGCGATCGCGCCGGATTCGAAATAGCCGGCGAATTCAGCTCTACCGGCGCCCGTTGTGGCGCCCACGACATTAAATATCATATGAACGTAGCTATCGTTGGTCTTGGGTATGTTGGGCTGCCGCTTTCGCTTCAGTTTGCGCGAAAAGGCGTTTCTGTCATCGGGCTGGACATCGACTCGGCGAAGGTCGAGGCCATCACCCGGGGCGAAAGTTACATCAAGCATATCGAAAGCGCCGATATTAAAAGCCACACGCAGTCGGGGAGGTTTCGCGCCAGCACCGATTTTTCCCAGGTCAAGTCGGTCGAGGCGGTGATCATCTGTGTGCCCACGCCGCTGAACAAGAACCGCGAGCCGGATGTTTCGTATGTGCTCAATACCGGCCGATCGATCGCGCCGCACATCACGCGCGGCTCGGTCGTGGTGCTGGAATCCACGACGTATCCAGGAACAACCGACACGGATCTCCGGGAGGTCCTCGAGGAGGTGTCCGGTTTGAAGGCCGGCACCGACTTTCACCTCGCCTTTTCACCCGAGCGCGAGGACCCCGGCAATCCCGACAGCAAGGTGGCGCGGATTCCGAAGGTGGTCGGGGGCTTGACCCCGGCGTGCCTGCACGCGGCGGAGGCGCTTTATCGCCTCGCGATCGACAACGTGGTGCCGGTTTCGAGTTGTCGCGCGGCCGAGGCCACGAAGCTGCTGGAGAACATTTTCCGTGGTGTGAACATCGCCCTCGTGAACGAGTTGAAAGTCGTTTACGCCGCCATGGGCATCGACATCTGGGAGGTCATCGCCGCGGCCAGGACCAAGCCGTTCGGTTTCATGGCATTTTACCCCGGCCCCGGCCTCGGTGGGCATTGTATTCCAATCGACCCGTTTTATCTCACGTGGAAGGCCCGTGAATACGGCCAGATCACGAAATTCATCGAGCTGGCCGGCGAGGTGAACACGGCGATGCCGGGCTACGTGGTAAGCCGCACGGCCGAGGCCTTGAACGCCGCGCGCAAGCCCGTCAACGGCAGCCGCATCCTCCTCGTCGGCCTCGCCTACAAGGCGAACGTGGATGACATGCGCGAATCACCGACGTTCATGCTGATGGACGAGTTCAAGCGGCGCGGCGCGTCCGTCGATTACTTCGATCCCTACATCCCGGTGATCACGCCGACTCGTGAGCATGGCCACTGGACCGGCGTTCGTTCGGTCAAATGGAACCGGGAGGTCCTTTCCGCCTACGACGCGGTCGTGGTTGCCACCGCCCACGATGGCGTCGACTACGCCGAGCTGACCGCCGTATGCCCTGTGATCATCGACACGCGCAACGCCCTCGCGCGCGTGCCGGCGCGACCGGGACAGGTCTGGAAATCCTGACGCAACCTGCAGATCCGCACTTCATGCAATTCATCGATCTCCAAAAGCAATATCGCCTGCATCAGGCCGAAATCGACGGACGGATGCGCCGGGTGCTCGACCACGGCCAGTTCATCATGGGGCCGGAAATCACCGAACTGGAGGCCGCACTCGCGCGCTACGTGGGCGTAAAACACGCGATCACGGTTGCGAGCGGGACGGTCAGCCTCGAAATCGCGCTGCGGGCCCTCGGCGTGGGACCCGGCGACGAGGTGGTCACGGTCCCGTTCACATGGATCAGCTCGGCCGAGGTTATCGGTCTGGTCGGAGCCACGCCCGTGTTTGTCGACATCAATGCCGGCGACTACAATATTGACGTCGACCGGATCGAAGCGGCGATCACGCCCCGCACGAAGGTCATCATGCCCGTCAGCCTGTTCGGCCAGATGCCGGACTACGAGCGCATCAACGCGATCGCCGCCAGACACGGCCTCGTCGTGATCGAGGACGGGGCGCAGAGCTTCGGGGCCACCCAGCGGGGTCGAAAGAGTTGCGCGGTGACCAGGATCTCCAGCACCAGCTTCTTTCCCGCCAAACCGCTGGGCTGCTACGGTGACGGCGGCGCGCTGTTCACCGATGACGACCAGCTGAATGAACGCATGCGCGCCATCCGGACGCACGGGGGCCTCAAACGCCATCATCACCCTTATCTCGGGCTCAACGGCCGCCTCGACACGTTGCAAGCCGCCATCCTCCTGGCGAAGCTGCCGCATTTTGCCGGCGAAGTCGCCGCGCGCGAGCGTATCGGCGCTCGATATACGGAACTCCTGCGCGGCGTGTGCGGCGCTCCGGAGGTGGCCGCACACAACACCCACGTCTACGCGCAATACACGATCCGCACCGCGAACCGCGACGCCTTCAGCGAGAAGCTCAAGGCCGCCGGCATCCCGACCGCGGTGTATTATCCGAAATGTCTGCACGAGCAGCCGGTTTACCAGCCGCTCGGCTACAAATGGGGCGCGTTTCCCGAGGCGGAAAAGGCCTCGCGCGAGGTGATCAGCCTGCCCATGCACCCGTATCTGACGACCGCGGAGCAGGACGAGATCGTGGCCGTCACCAAACGCTCGCTGTAACCCTTCACCCGGCATGACCGAAACGAACACGACTCGCGACCTGGCGCTGGTGGGCGCCGGCTACTGGGGCAAGAACCTCGCGCGCAACTTCCATGCGCTGCATGCGCTTCACACGCTGTGCGACCGCAGCCCCGAAATCCTGGCCACCTATGGCAGCGACTACAGCGGTGTGGCCAAGACGGGATCGTATCAGAAAGTCCTCGATGACGGCGCCATCCGAAAGGTGGCCATCGCGGCGCCTGCTGCCATGCATTTCCAGCTCGCGAAGGCTGCCCTCCTGGCGGACAAGGATGTGTTCGTGGAGAAGCCGCTGTGTCTGGACAGCGCCGAGGCCGAGGAACTGGTGGCGCTGGCCGAAACGCGCAAGCGCATCCTGATGGTCGGCCATTTGCTGCAATATCATCCGTGTGTGCAGGAATTGCAGCGGATGCTGCTGGCGGGTGAGTTGGGCCGGCTCCAATACATCACCTCCAATCGTCTCAATCTTGGAAAGATCCGGAAGGAGGAGAATGCGTTGTGGAGCTTCGCGCCCCATGACATCTCCGTCATTCTGTCGCTGGCGGGAAACCGCCTGCCCGAGCAGGTGTGCTGCACCGGCGAGTCCTATCTGACGCCCGGCGTCGCCGATACGACTCTGACTTCGTTCCGCTTTGCGGAAAATGTTCGGGCTCACGTTTACGTGAGTTGGCTGAATCCCTTCAAAGAGCAGAAGCTCACCGTCGTCGGCTCCTTGGGCATGGCGGTTTTCGACGACACGAGGCCGTGGGCGGAGAAGCTCGTCGTCTACCGCGACTACCTCACGTGGTCCGGAGGACGCGTGCCGACTCCGAACAAGGTCGGCGGGACGAAAATCAACGTGCCGGAGCAGGAGCCGCTGCAGGAGGAGTGTCGCCATTTCTGCGATTGCTGTGTGGCGCGCGCGCGTCCGCGCACGGACGGGCACGAAGGCCTGCGGGTGCTGCGCGTTTTGAAGGCGGCGCAGGCGAGCCTGGACGGCGACGGTGCACGCGTGGAGCTGGCCTCCGTCCGGGCGCGGTTTTTCTCACATCCGACCGCGTTCATTCATCCGAAGGCGGTGATCGGTGAGGGGACCAAAATCTGGCATTTCAGCCATGTGATGGAAAACGCCGAGCTCGGCGCGCACTGCAATCTCGGCCAGAATGTGGTCGTCAGCCCGAACGTGAAGCTCGGCCGAAATGTGAAGGTGCAGAACAACGTCTCGATCTATACGGGGGCGATTATCGAGGACGATGTGTTTCTCGGGCCATCCTGCGTGCTGACCAATGTGTCCAACCCGCGGTCGCAGATCAATCGCCGTTCCCTCTATGAAAGCACGTGCATCCGCCGCGGCGCTTCGGTTGGCGCGAATGCGACGATCGTCTGTGGCACGACGTTGGGCCGCTACTGTCTGATCGCCGCCGGCGCGGTCGTGACGAAGGACGTTCCCGACTACGCGCTCATGGTGGGCGCGCCCGCCCGAAAAAAAGGCTGGGTCAGCCGCCACGGGCATCCCCTCCGTCATCCGACAGCCGACGGCATCTACACCTGTCCCGAAAGCAACCTTCGTTATCAGGAAAACAGCCGCGGCGAATTATGTTGTCTCGATGTGCCGGAGGACGAGGCGCTGCCGGCTCATCTGGCCGTCGGGGGGAAGGCCTACCGCGACTTCTCCGCGTCGTCCGCAACCGGCAGTCCGGCGGAGACCCCTGCTGAAGAGCGGAAGCCGTGAGCTCGGGGCCACGGATGACATCGGGCGCGGAAACACTCGCGCTGCGGTGGTCGATTGTCGTGCAGGGGCCGCTCAAGGCCGCCTCGGACAAGGCGGGCTTTGCGACAATCGACGTGGTAAATTCCGCGCGGGAATACTTCCCGCAGGCGGAGATCGTCTACTCCGGCTGGAAATCCGCGGCGCCGGCACCGGAGGTGACGCGACGCGTGGATCACGTCGTGTTGTCGGATGACCCGGGCACCGTGGTCTTGGGGCGGAGTGTGGCCGGGCCGAACGTGGAGAACACGAACCGGCAAATTGTCTCCACGGTCGAAGGCCTGAAAGCGGCCACGGGCGACGTCGTGATCAAGCTGCGTTCGGACACGAAAATCCTGAACGCGCGGCTCGCGGGGCTGCTTCAGCCGCGGCCGAAGCCTGAGATGTTCGCGCAGCCGCTCGTCGCATGCAGCCATTTCACCCGCCTCCATTTTTTCGAATATGGTGGCGAGCACCGCTGCGTCGGGCATCTGTCCGATCTGTTCTTCTGCGGCCGCAAGGAGGATGTGCTGCGTTATTGGGACGGGCCGCTGGTGGCGCCGCACCATGACGAACTACTCTCCTATGTGCGCCGGCCGACGGCCGAACAGGTTTTGTTCGTTCGTTTCCTCCGCAACAGCGGCCGGGTTCCGCCGGACACCGATATTCGCGACAAGTATGCCGACGCCCTGCCCGGGATGGACTTCGAAACCTATGTGGGGTTTCTCCGCCGCCATTTTGTGGTTGCGACGCCGCACGCCCTCGGCATCGCGTTGCCGCCGCGTTTTGCGCGTCGGGGATTCTCCCGGTATGTGTTCGAAACCGAGAGCAGCCTGCGCAGTCGGGCGGGTGAAAGCGGCCGTCTGGCGCAGCTCTCGTATGCAGCGATGAACCGCTTGATCCGCGGCGAGTATCGCGCCCGGCGGGCCGCGAAGCGGGTCCTGCACACGCTTAAGCTGCGGAAATCGTCGGAGTGAGTTCGGCATCAGTTACCGGGATACGATCTGCCGGCGCCCTGTGATGCATTGATGAGAATCCTTTGGACGCATAACTACGATCCCAGCACACCTGGTTCGGGAGTGTTCATGCACATCCTGCGCGAAGGCATGCGCGCGAGAGGCTGCGAGCTTACCCTGTTCTACACCGGCGCGCTGAACCGGATCGGCGGGGTGGTTCGCAATCTCCGGGCCATCAGGAGCCGATCGCGGGATTTCGACATCTGTCATGCCCAGTTCGGCTCGATGACCGCGTTCGTGAGCCGGTGGGCGGCCTGCCGGCGGGTGGTTAGCATCCGGGGGTCCGACTGGCACCGCTACCGCAACGCGGTGAACCGCACTTACGCGCACTCGGCCCTGGCGGTCACGCTCACGAGGGCCTCGTTGCCCGCCTACGAGGCCGTCGTGGTGATGTCGCATCGCCTCCGGCGCGAGGTCGGGGCTTTCCTGCGGGACGACGCCCGGTGTCACTACATTCCCGACCCCGTCGATATCAGGAGATTCGTTGCGATCGATGAAACCGCGGCGCCGGCGGTCGATCGACGCTGCCGCCAGATACTTTTTACCACGCTCTCGCGCCAGAACCCGATCAAGCGAATCGATCTTGCGTTGAATGCGATCGAGATTCTGCAAAAGCGCGGCTGCGACGTCGAGTTGCGCGTGGCCAGCGGGGTCGCCCACGAGGACATGCCGCGCTTCGTGGCCGCCTGCGACATGGTCCTCTGCACATCGCTCCACGAGGGCTGGCCGAATTCGATCAAGGAGGCGCTGGCGGCAGGGTTACCTTTCGTGTCGACCGACGTGAGTGATCTCGCGGAGATCGCGGCCCGCGATTCACGCTGCCGCGTCTGCGCCCCGGCACCTCTCGCGCTCGCTGACGCCGTCGAACAAACGCTGCGAGAGGGCAAGTCGGCCTCGCTGCGCCGGCACGTCGAGCACATGGCGGTCGACACCATTGCGGAACAGCTCATCGCTCTATATCAGCAACTGATGCGTGCGCCGACGTCGGCTCGTGGACCACGCCGGGGCGCATTCGGCAGCGGCGTCGCCGCCGGGCGGTAAACCGGGGGCGACCGGACGATTGCAGTGGCGACAATTCTCATAGCTCTGGCGCAAATCGCGATCAACGGCCTCGTCTCGGTCGCATCGGTGGCCCTCGCCGTGCGGCATCTCAGCATTGATCAGACCGCCTCGTGGATCGTGATCAGTGCGGCCTACACCTATGTGTCGCTGTTCGATCTTGGTGCTTCGTCGATTGTCCAGCGAAACGTAGCCTCAGGGCGTCCGGATCTGCTGGACGACGCCGGGCGACTCGCGAAAACACTCTTTGCGGGGGGCGTTGCCGCGGGAGGCTTGATTTTCGGCGCCGGTGTGCTTTTGCACGCGCCGGTTCTGGTGCCGGCGATTGGGGCGATGCTGATGCGCACCGCCGCCAATGTGCTTTCTCCGGCATTGGTATCCGGCGGCGAAGTGGTGCTTGATCGGGCCGGCAAGATGGTCTCGGCCGTCGTGCTGATCGCCACGCAATACGTCCTGTTGAAGGCTCACGTGGGCCTCGCGACGCTGCCCATTTCGATTCTCTTCGCGACGGTTGCACAGACGGTCACCGTGCTCGGTTTCAGCGGCCGACTTCGTGCGCTGGTCACCCGCGCCGCTCCCGATCTGACCGTGTTCTGGAAATACCGGAGCGATCACGTGAATTGGCTTTATTACACCGTGCCCGCCCTGTTCATCTACAACTATCAGGTGTTTGCATTGCGGACCTATTCAAACGCCGAGACGGTGGCGCTGTTTGGCTCCGTTCACCAAGTGTTTTATTACGCGATCTCGGTGTTTTCCGTCATTTCGACACTTTCGGCGGTGCGGATTTCGGCGCTGCACTTTGGCAACAATCCCGCCGAGCGAAACCGTGCCATCCTGGGCAATCTCCGGACAATCCTGTCATGCACGACGCTTGCCCTGCTGGTGGTCACCGTGGCGATCGTGGAGATTTGGACGGTGTTCTTCCCGGCGATTCAACTCGGCACTTCCCACCACGCCGTCGCGCTCTATGGAGCATTTCTCATTGTGGAGGCTGCGCAGATGGCCGTGACAAACGCCTTGATCAGTGCTGGATACACCAACTTCAAGTGGCAGTCTCTCGCGTCGGCCCTCCTCAACGTTGGAGGTTGCTACGTGTTGATCCCGAAGTTCGGTTTTCTGGGCGCGATCGCCTCGGTTGTGCTCGCCCAGTCGGGCACCTGCCACCTGTTCAATCTCAAGGCCGCTGTGGCAACGTTCGGCCTCACCTGGCGGGAAATACTCCAGCAGATTGCCGTGGCGGTGGGGGCCTACGTCATTGTGGTGCATGCTGCGCAAGTGCTCCGTGCGACGGTGCCGCATGGCGGCGTGGCTGCGCTGGTCCTGGTCGGCTGCGGAACCATCTATTGGGGCTCTCAACATCTGTTCCGTGATGTCGTGGAGATAATCCAGCGCTACCGCGCAACATCTGGTTACTCTGGTGGTGCTGCGCGAATCGCGCCCAGCTGAATGACGGTTTCGTCGGCTGCCAGCAATGGACCTCGGCGATTGACCCGAGTGGCGCTAAGTTTAGGGCCGGTATCGTCCCGCCTACTGCAACCTCTCATTGGGCATCAACAATCGCATTTCGCTATCTTAGGGCCATTCGCGATTGACCCAGATTGCTGGCGATCCGTGTCGCCGGCCCGCCGTAATCGCATTCCTTTTTCCGCATGAAGATCATTGGCATCGTCGTGCCCGCTCTGCTCGCTGTCGGAAGCCTGTTTTTCGACAACGGCCTGGTCCCTTTCTTCGTTCTCGCGAGCGCGGCGATTTTTCTGCTGGGCGTCGATTTCAATACCAGGCACCGCGATTACTTTCAGCCGTATTACGGACTATACGGGCTCGCGTTTCTTTATGCCTTGTCGACCCTCATCCATGTCACAAAGAACGGCGTGACGATTTACGGGGAAGTCTTCACGGAAAAGCAGCTGACGATGTATGTGGTGACATGCCTCTGCGGGCAACTCGCGCTCGCTGCCGGGCAGATCGCCGCGAGCTTCCTGTTCCGCCGGCCGCGCACGCTGCCTCAGGTATCGGTTCAGGCCGCGGAAATTGAGAGCCGGCAGTTCCGTCGTTCGCTGGGCTTGACGATGATCGTGATCGGGACGGCGTTTCTTCCGTTCTACCTGAAGACCTTCAACTTCCTTCAGCCCACCAATTATTCCGAAAACGCGCTCACTTCGCGCACGGAAAACTTCGGCGACTATTACGCCGGCCTGAGGGGCGTGTTTCTGGTCGCGGCCCCGGTGACGCTCATCGTGTGCTGGAGCGCGCTGACCCTCGCTGATCGAGTGTCGAAGCCCTACCACCGGGGGATCGCAATCGTGCTGCTGTGCGCCCACATCCTCACGTCGATGCTGTCGGGCTGGCGTGGAGTGATGATGTCCGCTGCGACGGTTCTGCTGATCGCCTTCAACTACCGCCGGCGGCTCATTGACATGAAGACGCTGCTCGCGCTCAGCGCGGTTACATACGTCGTCATCAACGGCATTGCGGTTGCCCGCAGCCAGTCGTCGCTCAGCGGTTTCAAAACCGTGCTGTCCGACGAGTATCAGGGGCAGGGATTATCATTCCTCGCGCTGGAGAATTCGGGCGAACTTGCCACCAGCACGAATCTGCTGCGGCTGATCATCGCCATCGACACCGGCGAGAGCGAATATCAGCACGGCTATATGCTCGTTTCGCAGTTCGGCGCGTTCCTGCCCAAGTTTCTTTTCCCCGACCGCCCGCTGTTTGCCAGCGAACTCTTCGTGGTGAAGTTCTATCCTGGCGTATACGAATCGGGTGGCGGTTACGGCCTTTTCATGTATCAGGACGGATATTGGGACTTCGGCATCGCCGGAGTCATGGTCATCAGTGCCATTTATATGGTTTTCCAATGCTGGATATACGCGCGTCTGATCAAGTTTGTCCGCACTGATTTCTCCGTGCTGCTGTATGCGACCATCTACACGCAGTCGATTCTGGCCTGCGCCCGGTCAGGGTATGTCGGCTCGATCAAAGCGTTGCTGATGGCGGCGCTGCCGCTGTTCCTCGTAAAGCTGATCACGGATTTCGTGGTTCGACCGCGGGAGCCGATGACGCCTGGCCGCCTGAATCCGCCGACAAGTGGCTCGGTGCCGGCGTCGCGGCATCCGTGAAGACCACCCTCGCGACCGGTTCGTGGCGGTGGTCCGCCCTTGGCGCGAGGGTTCTGGGTGGCGCCGTGCTGGGTAGTGCCATTGTGGTAACGCTGTGCCGCGCGCCGAGGCCTGACGACCCGGCACGTCACAATCTCGTCGAACTGACTCAAATTCTCCCGGCAGGACTTGATCGACTCAAATTCGAGACCTTGTCGCTCGGGCCGACGGAGGCGGTGGCGCAGGACGTCGTTGCGACGCTGAATTTTGATTCGTCGGTCTACCGCCGCTATTTCTTCGATGGGCTTCCGTTGGATATATACGCGGCCTACTGGTCGCCGGCCCGGATGCCTCCGCGCGAGGTTGCATCGCATACGCCCGACGGCTGCTGGCGGGACAGTGGCTGGGTGTGCCTGGAAGCTCGCCAAAACATCACGATGCAGATTGGCAGCCACACGGTCGACGGCGGAGAGTGGCGGATTTTCGCCGATCCACAGGGCGGGCGACAGCACGTGATCTTCTGGCATTTTGTCGGGGGACGACGCTTCGCCGACTGGCAGCGCCGTCATGGCAGCTTGTCGGGCGCGGTTTCGTGGTGGGCCAGCACGACACGGCAGCTGTTGCACGCACCGCAGAGGCAGTTTTTTGTCAGACTTTCCAGCGGGGAGCCGATCGAGCGTTTTCACGCGGACACCCGATTCCACCGGCTGCTGGAAACGCTCTTCCGTGTGGCAACCGAACCGGACGCGCGGCGCTAGCGCACCGCGGTTTTGTCAAACAGGCTGGCATGCGTCGGCCCGGACAATTGACTGCCGCGTAGATCCAATTTTACATCAACCAATTCATGAGATCTCAAGCCACCACGTCGGTATGCGTGATCGTTCCGTGCCGGAATGAAGAGAAGTTCATTCGCCAGTGTCTCGATTCGATCCTGTCGTTCGAGTTGCCCGCCCACACGGAGCTGACCGTCTTGGTATTGGACGGTGGTTCGACCGATGCCACTCCGGCCATTGTCTCGGAGTTTGCGCGCGCGAAGTCGAATGTCCGATATCTGACTAATCCGCGACGCTATCAGGCGTGCGCCGTCAACATCGCGGTGCAGTCGGAGCGGGCGGATTATTATCTATGGCTCGGCGCACATACTCATTTTTCACGCAACTACGTGCGACTTTGCCTCGAAACCGCGGTGCGCACCGGCGCACCGGTAGTGGGTGGATATTGCATCACGCTGCCCGGTGGCGATGGTTTGGGTGCCCTGGTCGTGCAAGCGCTGACGACCCACAAGTTCGGCGTCGGCAACTCTGGGTTTCGCACCGGCGCGACGGAGGGGCCGGTGGACACCGTGGCCTATGCGTTGTTCTCGCGCAAGGTGTTCGACTCGATCGGTTATCTGGATGAGCGCCTGATTCGCGCCCAAGACTACGAATTCAACCAGCGGATTCGGGCGGCGGGAATGAATATCTGGTTCAATCCGGAGATTCAATGCAGTTACCACAACCAACCCACCTTCGCCAAGTTTCTCAAAAAACAGGTCGTGCTCGAGGCACCGTATAACGCCTATCTTTGGTATATCGCTCCGTATGCGTTTGCCCCGCGTCACGCCATCACGGGCGTTTTCGCGACCGGCTGTATCGGTGGCATGCTATTGTCCCCGCTCGACTCGCGACTGGCAGCGTTGTTTGGCGCGGTGATGGCGTTCTATGCTCTTTTGGCGGTCGGCTCGGCGATACAGCAGGCGGTGCGATATCGGAACGTAGCGCACGTTTTCATCCTGCCTTTCTGCTTCTTTCTGTTCCATTTCATCCATGGACTCGGGATTCTTTGGGGCGGGCTGCGACTGCTGACCCGAACCGCCCCGGTGCAGCCGCTGACTGAGCCTTGGCGCGACGCCGGCTATATCCGCTGGCGCCCCGCCGTGAAAGCCGTTGCGCAATGCTGACGACCGACGACGACAAGGAAACAGAACGAAGACGTTACGAACGATCTGCGCAGCAGGTTCTCGGGGCGGATCATGCTTTGCCCTTCGCCGCCGACGGTGCCGCCGCGATCGCCGAAGAGGTGCGGGCGCCCTACCTGGCCTACGAAGACGCGCAGAAGCGGTTCCTCCGGCCGGGAATGAAGGTGCTCGAGGTCTGTGGCGGCACCGGCTTGCATTCGCTCACCCCGGCGCGGTGCGGTGCCGACGTGACGGTAACCGACATCTCCGCAGCTGCGTTGGGCGTGGCGAGGCTGCGGGCGGAGGCCGCGGGCCTGAGGGTGCATACTGTGGTGGCCGACGCGGAATCGATCCCGTTTCCCGACGGCAGTTTTTCGGCGATCCTCTGCGCGGGTGGAATGTCCTACATGGATCACGCAAAATTTTTTCGGGAGCTTCGGCGCCTGATGCGTCCGGATGGACGGTTTGTCGCGGTGGACTCGTTCAATCACAACCCCCTCTATCGATTCAATCGCTGGATACGTTATCTTCGCGGCCACCGCACGCGCTCCACGTTGCGGCGGATGCCGGACGAAGCCCTGCTGGCGCAGCTCGGCACGATGTTCGGGAAAGTCGAGGTGCAATATTTCGGGGTGCTTTCGTTTATGGTGCCGGTGATCAAACCGTTCTTAGGCCCTGCCGGCACCGCCCGGTGGCTGGAACGGACCGATGCGCGTCTGACCCGCCAGCGCCGCCATGCCTTCAAGGTGGTGGTCGATGCATCACGACCGAAGGTCCACGGGGCAATTAGTCCTTGACCGGCGGGAATCCGTTTTGCTTCACTGCAAATTTCATGCGCACGATTGGGTCCGGTGCGTATCAGCGCCTTGTATCTACCACTATGAGTTCAATGCAGATTCCGTTCTTCCGCTATGGTCATGTATTTGGTCAGCAGCGCGAGGGCATCCTCGCGTCGATGATCAAGGTCATGGATCGCGGCGCCTTCATCCTGCAGGATGAACTGAAGCAGTTCGAACAGCAGGTGGCCGCCTTTGCCGGGGCGAAATACGCGATCGGCATGGCGAACGGGACGGACACGCTCTTCCTTGCGCTGCGTGCGGCGGGCGTGGGCGCCGGTGACGAGGTGATCCTCGCGTCACACACCTACATCGCGACGGCCGCGGCGGTGCATTTCAACGGCGCGACTCCGGTCCTGGTGGATTGTGGTCCCGATCACCTGATTGACCCCGCCGCGGTGGAGGCTGCCATCACGCCGCGGACGAAGGCCATCATGCCGACGCAACTCAACGGCCGCACCTGCGACATGGACCGGCTCCAGGCGATCGCGAGCAAGCATGGCTTGCTGATTATCGAGGATGCTGCGCAGGCGCTCGGCTCGAAGTTCAAAGGTAAGTGCGCCGGCACCTTCGGCTTTGCCGGCTCGATCAGCCTTTATCCCGCGAAAGTTCTCGGCTGCTTCGGCGACGGCGGCCTGCTTTTCACCAACGATGACAAGACCTATGCCGCCCTGCGGCAGCTTCGCGACCATGGCCGCAACGATGACGGCTTGGTCGTGCGTTGGGGCATGAACTCACGATTGGACAACCTGCACGCTGCGATCCTCCTCGAGAAGCTCAAGATTTACCCACAGGAGATGGAGCGCCGGCGCGCACTGGCCGCGCTCTATACGGCCGGCCTGAGTGATCTCGAGGACATGACGCTGCCGCCCGCGCCGGACAGTGATCCACGGCATTACGACATCTTCCAGAACTATGAAGTCGAGGCCGGTCGCCGTGACGCGTTGCGTGCGCACCTGGCCGAAAACGGCGTCCGGACGATCATCCAATGGGCTGGGACGCCGGTGCATCAGTTCAAGGACCTCGGTCTGCCGAAATTCAACGTGCCGGCCACCGACCGCCTCTTCCAGCGCTGCTTCCTCCTTCCGATGAACACCTCGCTCACGGACGCCGAGGTCGCCTACATCTGTGAAGTCATCCGGAAGTTCTACGGCCGCAAGTGACTGTGCGTATGCAATCCGACGCGTTCCACCTCGGCCCGCTTGCTGACCCAGGCGAGTGCCATGGCCCGATTGATCTCGCCGGCACGCCTGCAAGCACGGCGCGCGCGTGGCTTCGCAAGCTGATCGAGATCCGGTGCGCCGAGGAGAAGATCGGCGATGAATTCGGCAGGGCCGTCATCAAGTGCCCCTGCCATCTCGTTATCGGCCAGGAGGCCCCGGCCGTCGGCGTCGCCGCGCACATCCGCGACGGCGACCGCGTCTTCGGCGCGCACCGGTCTCACGCGCACTTCCTCGCGCTCGGCGGCTCGCTGCACCACTTGCTCGCCGAAGTGCTCGGCAAGGACACCGGCTGCTCCCGTGGCATGGGCGGTTCGATGCATCTGCTCGACCGCGCGCACAATTTCCACGGGTCCGTGCCGATTGTTGGCGCCACCGTGCCGATCGCCACTGGCGCGGCTCTCGCGGCGAAGATGGACGGCAACGGCGCCGTGGCTGTCAGTTATCTCGGCGACGGTGCGACCGAGGAAGGCGTCTTCCACGAGTCGCTCAACTTTGCATCCGTGTTCAAGCTCCCCGTCCTCTACGTCGTGGAGAACAACCTGTTCTCGAGCCACCTCCATATCAGTCTGCGGCAGCCCTTCGACTCCGAGTGCCGCCACGCCGAGGCCCACGGCGTGGCTTGGCAGCGCGTGGACGGCAACGACACTGTCGCGATGGCCGCGGCCGCGGGTCGGGCGATCGCCGCCGCCCGTGCGGGCCAGGGACCACAGCTCATCGAGGCCGTGACCTACCGCTGGCGCGGCCACGTCGGGCACCGCGAGGACAACGATGTCGGTGTCCAGCGCAAGGAGGGTCTGGCTGAGTGGAAGAAGCGCGACCCGGTCGCGCGCCTCGCTGCGGCCATGGTCGCCGCCGGTCAGATGGCCGAGACCGGGGTTGCGGCAATCACCGTGGAATATCGTGCCGCCGTCGAGGCCGCTTGGGTGCAGGCCTGCGCTGATCCCTATCCGTCGGCCGCTGCCTTGATCGAGCGGGTCTATTCAACCGGGAGGGCGTCATGACCGACTACGGCCAGGCCCTGCGCGAGGGCTTCGCGTATCTGCTGAAAAACCACCCCGAGTGTTTCACCATCGGGCAGGGGCTGTGGAGCCCGTGGTATGTCGGTCACAGCATGACTGACCTCGACAAGGAGTTCGGCCGCGAGCGCGTGATCGACACACCCGTTTCCGAACTCGCCACCACCGGTGCCGCCGTCGGTGCCGCGCTCAGCGGCAAGCGTCCGATCGTCATTCACCCGCGTGTCGATTTCTTCCTCCTCGCGGTCGACCAGCTCGTGAACCAGGCCGCGAAGTGGCGCCATATGTTTGGCGGCCAGGTCGACGTGCCGGTCGTCGTCCGCGCCATTATCAATCGTGGCGGCGAACAAGGCGCGCAGCATTCGCAAGCGCTGCACTCGTGGTTTGCCCATGTGCCCGGCTTGCGGGTCGTGATGCCCTCCACGCCGGCTGATGCCCGCGACCTGCTCATCGCCGCTTCGCTTGGCTGCGACCCCGTGCTCTTCATCGACGATCGGTGGCTCTACGAGCAGAAAGCCGAACTCCCCCCGGTCAACCCGGCGCTGCGGCTCGCCGAGGTGAAGCCGCGGATCGACATTGAGGGCACCGACCTGACGCTCGTCGGCTGCAGCTACTCGGCCCACCTCTGCCGCCTCGCCGCGGCCGAACTCAAAACCCACGGCATCAGTGCCGAGGTCGTCGACCTCCGCGTCATCAATCCGCTCGACCGCACCGTCGTCGCCGGCTCCGTCCGCAAGACCGGCCGCCTCCTCGCGGTCGATGGCGACTGGTCCACCTGCGGAATGGCTGGTGAGATTATTGCGTCGGTTTGCGAGTGCGTCCCGCCAGGTTCGTTGAAGGCTTCGCCGCGACGACTCACGTTGCCCGACGCGCCGGCACCGACAAGCAAACCGCTGGAGAAAGCCTACTATTTCCACGCCGAGGAAGTGGTGGCGGCGGCCCAGGAGATCCTTGGAAGAAAATGAAGCGATTGTTCGATTTTGTGGTCGCCCTGCTGGGGCTGATGGTCCTCTCGCCGTTGATGTTCGTGCTCTGCCTGCTGGTCTGGCTGCAGGATCGGCATTCGCCGTTCTACATTGCGAACCGGATGGGGCGGGGGGAGAAGCCGTATCGCATGGTGAAGCTGCGCTCCATGGTGATCCGCGCAGACGCGAACAAAGTGGACTCGACCGCGAACAATGATCCGCGGATCACCACGTTGGGGCATTTCATCCGCCGGCTCAAACTGGACGAGATTCCGCAGCTATGGAACGTGCTTAAAGGCGAGATGTCGTTCGTCGGCCCTCGGCCCAACGTCAAACGCGAGACCGATCTCTACACCCGGGAGGAAAAACGGTTGCTCTCGGTGCGGCCCGGCATCACGGACATTTCATCGATTGTGTTTTCCGATGAAGGGGCGATTCTCGAAGGCAAGCCGGACCCCGATCTCGCCTATAACCAGTTGATCCGGCCGTGGAAATCGCGGTTGGGGCTGCTCTATATCGAGCACCAGTCCGTTGCGCTCGATATCCGCCTGATTGTGCTGACCCTTGTCAGTGCCGCCAGCCGGCCATCGGCACTGCGGTCTCTGGCGCGCGTGGTGAACGATTTGAACGGAGGCCCCGATTTGGTCCGTGTCGCTGCCCGGCAGACGCCCTTGGAGCCGGCGCCGCCGCCGGGCGCCGACCACGTTGTCCAAGCACGGGTGGTCGCGAACTGAGCACCGCCTGGTGGGTGGCAATCTCCGGGCCTTCGGAGGGCTCCGCCCAGCGAAATCATGATTCCTCCACGGAGATTAACGAAGAGCCGTGTTTTTAGCGCGCATGCGGTATCTTAGCTCAACTCATTTCTTTCAACGCGGTTGGGGGCTGAATCGTCGTGCTGCAGTGTTGGCCGCAGCTTATGCGGGTATTGTCTCGGCAAGCATCTATCTCGCCTACGAAGTCCGTTTTGATTTTCTGGTTCCAGAACAGCACCAGCAGGAGCGAATGCGGCTGCTGCCACTAGTCGTGGCCGTCAAACTGGTGGGACTGGTTTCGGCCCGGCAAATCGGCACACTCCTGACCTACTTCAGCATCCCCGACCTGATCCGGCTGTTTTGGGCCATGGCGGGCGCAAGCCTTTTCCTCCTGTTGCCGCGCACGTTTGGCTGGAATGACTTTGCCGCGCCGCGAGGTGTCATCCTCGCTGATTTCCTGCTGTGTTTCGGGTCGATCTGCGCCGGGCGCGTGGTGATGCGTCTCTATCGCGAGCGGATGAACGACGGGAAAAAACCCGACATTGATATCCCGCAGCAGCGCATCGCGATCATCGGAGCCGGCGACGCCGGGGCTTCACTGGCGAGGGAATTCATCAGCCATCCGATGCGCGGCTTTCGGCCGGTGATTTTTTTCGACGACGACCCCGCCAAGCATGGCAAACTCGTGCATGGCGTGCCGGTGTTGGGGCGGGCCGAAGCGATCGGCGAACTCACCCCCCCGCCCGATATAACGAAGGTCGTCATTGCCATGCCGTCGGCCCCCGGGAAGCGCATCCGGGAGATCGTGCAGTTGATGAACCAGCGCGGCTACAAGGTGGAGACGTTGCCGTCGATAGAGCAACTTGCCTCAGGGCGGGTGACGACGACCCGCCTCCGCCCCGTTGAGATCCAAGACCTGTTGGGGCGTGAGCCGGTGCGGCTCGATGCCGCGGCGATCCGGCATTTGATCGAAGGCCGGGTGGTGTTGGTGACCGGGGCGGGCGGCAGCATCGGCTCGGAGCTTTGCCGGCAGGTCGCCGCGCTGGGCCCCTCACGCCTGCTCATGGTCGAACAGTTCGAGGGGGCCTTGTTCCTGATCGAACAGGAACTCAACGAAGCCGGACTGGGTTCCGCGGCGCTCCCGATCGTGGCCGACATCCTGAACCGCGAGCGCCTGGAGTCCGTCTTTGCGCGCTCCCGGCCGGAAATCGTGTTTCACGCCGCCGCGCATAAACACGTCTACATGATGGAACGCCAGCCACGGGAGGCCTTCCGCAACAACGTGGTCGGGACCCGCGCCGTGGCGGAGTTGGCGGCAGCCCACGGCACGGGGCAGTTTGTGCTGATCTCGACCGACAAGGCGATCAACCCGACGAGTGTGATGGGCGCCACGAAGCGCCTCGCCGAAATCCAATTGCAGGCGATGCAGGGGCTTGGCGGCCACGCGACCAGGTTCATGGCGGTGCGCTTCGGCAACGTCCTCGGCTCCTCCGGCAGCGTGGTGCCGATCTTCAAGCGGCAGATCGCCAACGGCGGACCGGTGACCGTGACCCATCCCGAGGTCACCCGCTATTTCATGACGATACCCGAGGCGGTGGCGCTCGTGCTGCAGAGCGCGGCACTGGGCAAGGGCGGCGAAATCTTCGTCCTCAACATGGGCAACCCGATCAAGATCGTCGAACTCGCGAAACAGATGATCGTGTTGAGCGGGCTGCGGGTGGGGGAAGATATCGAGATCAAGTTTTCTGGATTGAAGCCCGGCGAGAAACTCTACGAAGAACTCCAGCACGTGGATGAAGAGCACACCGCGACCGAACACCCGCACATCATGCGCTTCGTCGCCCGGTCTTCGTTCCAAGGCGACATCTTCCGCGAGGTCGACGAACTCCAGCGCCGGGGCTATGCGGTCGAGGGCAGCGCGTTCAAGCAGCAACTACAGCGGCTGATACCGGAGTATAAGCCGCACTTGGACTGACGGCGCCTGGCTGGGCGCGGCGCGGCGAGGCTGGTCGGTGTTGCGGTTCACGCCGCGACCGAGCGACAGCTATGCCGGCGCACCTTGCGCTTCGAAGCGTGTCCAGAGCACGGCCGACGCCAGCAGGACCCACCAGAGCGTGAAAACCGCCGTGCAATGAAAGGGGAAGTCCCACCAGGCTTGGAAAATGGTGAATGCGGCCCCCAAAACGATGCAGCCGCTCAATGGATTGCGCCAGAATCGCCCGCGCACCAGTGCCCCGAGGACGTAGAGCAGGCTGGCCGACAGAATCACCAGGCCGGCGACACCTTGCTCGGCGATGATTTCCATCACGTCGTTGTGGGCGTGTTCCCAGAACATCCGCGTTCGCCCCTCCACATAGATCGACGGGTAGTTCTGCTGGTAAAGCGGGAAGAGAAACCTGAAACTGCCTGCTCCAGCCCCTCTGACCCAGTTGGCTTTCACCATGTCGAAGGTCGCCTCACGGGCCACCCGACGGGACTCGAGTGAGCTGTCTTTTTCCGTGATCCCCTCCGTGAGTCTGGTCCAGGCCTCCCGCGAATTCAGGGCGTTGAGTCCGGTTTTTAGGAAAACACCGAAGACGAGGAGCAGCATCACGGCGACGACCGGCTTGCGCGTCGTGTTCTTCATCAACAGCTGATGCACGACGAACGCTCCGACACAGCAGCCAAGAAACGCCAGCATCGCCACCGTTGCGCCGCGGGCATAGCTCACGACGATCGCAATGGCGATGCACATGGCGAAGAAGGCGAACACCCCGGACGGATTCGACTTCTCGAGCCGGCGCAAACCGCGGAGATAATACCACGCCGCCAATCCGCAGGTCACGGCCAGCACCAGGTTCAGGTAGTTGCCGCCATGATTCTTGTAGATGAACGAGGCGAAGAATGTCGGGCTCGGCGACTCAAAGAACCAGAACATCCTGCCGTTGGGGAGCAGCTTTTGCGCAAGGCCGAGGCCGGTCAGCGCGAGGCCATTGGCTGCAACCACGATCAAAAGGGTCCGGACGGTGCGCCGGCGGGTGAATCCCACCCAGACTGCGCAGACCGTCATCCACGTGGCCGCGTAGATGATGAACATCCGCCATGGCCCCCACATGGCAAACGGCACTCCGGATACTCCCGCGGGCAGCCACGGCGTGCTGGTCACGCGTTGCATCCACCAGCTCTTGTGGTCGGTGACGTATACCCAGGCCGGGTTCCATGTCTGGATGGCCACGTAGGCCAACATGGCGAGGCCCAGCCAGAAGAGCGGGAAGTTCACGAGCTTCGGCCACATCACCAGACGAAACGCCTCGGATCCGGTCTCCTCCTCGGAGTAGTTTCGCGGGAACAGCGCCAGCACGAGCGAGACGGCGCCAAACCCCAGACTGATCCACTGGGCCCAGACGCGCATCCCGCCGAGCGCCCACGGTAGAAAGACCAGGTGGAGCGAGATCACCCAAAGGAGCGCCCGCTCCATCGGATGAATCTTCAGTTTCTTGGGCTTGACGCGGAACTGCTCGAGCGAGGTTGGCCGCGGTGAGAATCCAGGGGAAATCGATTGAGGGTCCACGACTGTAAAACCAAGATTCTGGCACGGCACCAACCGGTGCGGGAAGACATTTCCGATTTCCCCGCCCGAGCCCGTCAAGGCCGGACGCGGATTTCTGCGGCGATTGGCGCTACGGCCCAGCCAGATGCAGGACGGCACCGCTCCCACCTTCGGAAAGAGAGGCGGCTGCCGCGGTGACCGCGGGTGCGGCGGGCGTTCACGGCACGTCGTAAATCTCCAGCAAGGCAACTCCCTCGGCGGTCCCCTGGCCCTTGACCTCCACGGTGTAGGCGCCCGGGGCGAGGGTGAGCAGCAGCGCGGAGTCGGCGCTGGCGGCCGGGAGCGCGAACGCGCCGACGGCGGTCGTCGCGGCGGCGATGGCCGCGGAATCAGGGCTGGCGGCCCAGTTGTCGTTGGTCGCGACCGCCGTCTGGCCGCTGAACACGGTGAGCACCGGATCGCTGAGCGCGGTGGTGAGCCCGAAGGTGCCCAGCGTGGGGCCCACCGCGCGCACCAGCACGCGTTTGTAGGCCGGACCTTGAATCACGAAGCCGCCGATGAGCGCTCCGTCCGCACTGGCGCGGACCCGCGCGCGGGTGGAGAGATTGAGCGTGCGGCCGTTGGTGGTGGATTCGTAAACTTCGGCCAGGGCCGAGCCAGTCCGGCCGCCCGCGCTCGTGACCCGCATCGTGTAGTTGCCGGCGGCGACCCGGGGCAGCAGCGCGGCGTCGGTCGCATCGGCTGCGAGCGGAAAGGCGCCGACCGCGCGCGCCGTCGCGGGGAGCACCGAGGCATCCGGGCCGCTCTGCCAGTTGCTGTTACGCGCCAGCTCGGTGCCGTCGGCGCGGGCCAGGCGGAGCAGCGGGTCGGCGACGACGTCCGTGGCTCCGAAGGCCGCGAGGGTCGGGCCGACCGCGCGGATCAGATAGGTTTTCGCCGCGGTGTCGGCCACCACGAGGCCGGCGATCAGCGCGTCCTCATCGGCACCGACGATGGCCCGGCTGGAGAGGTTGACGATGCGCGCAACAGGCGTGATCGGGGAAGAACTTGCGCCGCCGACGGCTGAACTCCAGGGGCTGCCGGGGAAACCGTTGGCCATGTCGGCGCGGTAGCTGCGCGCGTGGACGTTGGCGGTGGTGGCGACGGTGAGCGGGCCGGAGGCAAACTTCGTGCCGGGCGCGATGGCGCCGCCGAGCGAGCGCGGATCGGAGCCGTCGAGCGTGTAGGCGAGTTGCGCGCCGGCGGGCGCAGTGAACACGAGCGTGCTGGCGCTCGCCGCGACCGTGGGCGCCGCCACAAACTGCTGGTCGATCCAGACGGCGCGGCGCGTGAGCCAGTCCTTGAGCCGGGTGATCTCGCCGGTGAAGCCGCCGCCGGTCGGGCTCGCGTTGTCGGGCCAGCGCGCGGCATCGCGGGCGGCGGCGGCGGGCGTCACCTGGTCGGCGATCGATTGGGCGAGAGCGGTGAGGGCGGCCGTGGAGAATTCCTTCGCGCGCAGCTTTTGCCAGCGGTCGATCCAGGCTTGTTGGAATTCGGGATCGCGCGCGAGGTAGCCATACCAGCCGTATTCCCAGTAGTCCACGGGGCCGGGCGACCACATCTCGGGCGCCTTGGTGCGAGGATCGTAGGAGCCAAGCGCGCGGTCGAAATCCCACACGGGGCCGGAGACGAGCTTCCCGCCGCGGTCCTTGTGGAAATAATCGCTGTGTCCGAGGCCGTCGATGTTGGCCGAGAACACTTCGAGCAGGTGGTGGTCGACCCACGACGCGAAATCGAGATAGTCGTGGTAGCTGCGGTCGCGCCAGCCGGTGTTGTAGCCCGCCACGATGGCGTTCTCCATCAGTTGCACATAGCCGCGGATGTAGTCGCGCTGCTTGTCGCTGAATTTGTCGGCGCTCGGCGTGTCGACCACGACGTAGCAGCTGTCGTAGTCGGGAATGCCGTGGTCGGTGATGAAACCGTATTCGGTCGGCAGTTTGTCGTCGATTTTCAGCACGTAGCCGCCGGTGACCTCGGTGGCGGAATTGTCCTTGGCGTCGAGCTTCTTGATGTCGATGCGATCGCTGTCGACGGTCAGGCGGTCGGTGAGAACGGTGATGCCGAGGTAGTCGCCGCTGTCGAGGTCGTTGCCGTCCCAGTTGAAAAACAGCTCCGCGAAACGCGTGCGCGGCGCCCAGCGGCCGATGCTGTTGCTGAGCGCGTAGAGGTAGGCGCTGCGAATCGAGCTGCGATCGTATTTCCAAGGGGAGACAAGCGCCCAGTCGGCGGATTTGTCGAGGCCGAGGAGGGCTTGGGATTTACTGTCGCCCTTGTCGTCCCGGAGCCCGACGTTGTAGCTCTTCTTCGGAAATTCCGCCGAACTGTTGCCGCGCACGCGGATCTCCACCGGCGTGGAGAGGCCGGGCGCGGCCGTGAGCGAGGTGGTGCCGGCGGAATTGGGCGAAAACACATGCAGCCACGCGGGGTGGTAGGTGCGATCGTCGGTGAGTTCGCCACCGCCGTTGTTGTCGACGACCACGACGGGGAGCGCGCTGGTGAAATTGTCGGCCCGCTCGGCGCCGGCGCTGTTGACGCGGTAGTAATGACTCGTGGTCACGGGGCCCCGGGTGGCATCGTCGGCGGCAAACACCGCGGCGCTCACCGTCGTCGTGACCTCGATCGTGATCGGGGTGGTGTAGAGGCGGGACGCGGTGGTGACCTCGCTGGCGGGGTCACTGGAGGAGCTGACGGTGTAGCGAATGCGTTGGCCGGTGCCGGCACCGGAAAGTTGGAGCGTGATGGGCTGGCTGAACGCCCCGGCCGCGCGGGAAAACGCGACGGTCGCGGTCAGGGAGACCACCACCCCGTCGCTATTCACGGCCCCGGGCGTCGGGCGACGCAGGACGCCTGCGACCGACGCCACGACGTTGCCGTTCCGCGCGAAGCCGTAGGACACGCCGGTCTTTTGCCGCGGAAACGAGGGCGCAAACGCCGTGGAGGCCGTGACGCCGTCCGGCGCGATGAGCGCGAGGTATTCGCCGTCGGCATCGAGCGAAAAATTGGTGTGCAGCTGGCGGGCGGGTTCGCGCCGGTCCTTGCCCGATGCAAACACCACCAGGTAGCCGCCGGCGGGGAGCGTGATGGCGGGGAACGGCCACTTGACCTTGTTGGTGGCGTCGTCGGTGAGATACCAGCCGGCGAGGTTGATTGGTCCGGCGTCGGGATTCTGGATTTCGATCCAGTCGGAGAAATCTCCGTTTTCGTCCGCAAGCGTGGTGGCGTTGGACGCCATGAATTCGGAAATGATCGGAGCGGCTTCGGCGGGCAGGACGCCAAGCCCGGCGCATCCAGCCAAGGCCATCAACGCCGCGAACAGCCGCGCACGAAGTGCACCGGCTCCCCGGAAGGATGACTGGCTGATCGCTGCATTCACGCTACCATCTATAGCGAAAAAATGGCCGGAAAAGTCAGGTATTTTGGAATCTTTCCCGGGAAATTTTCCCGCCGGCCGCACCCCGGCCCGTCCGGCCGCGGCGATCCCAGGAGCCGTCGCGGGCGGCAAAGTCAGGATTTGGGCTGGGTGGGTGGGTGGCATCTTGCGTCCTCAGTGACGTTTCCGTCCCGCCGGGGTTCGCTCGAAAATCGGGAAAATCTCCCGATGGAGGGTAACCGGCCGCGGCGGCCGGCGTCGCTGGTTCATCGCACTTTTTGTGCTTCTCGCGTGCATCCGCCCACTTAGCGCCAAGGCAAAATCCGCGTTGAATTTGCACTTGCCGCGCCGGGGAATGGGTCGAATTTATCACCATCCCCGGATGGTGCCCCGTATCATAACACTTTTCCTTGGCCTCCTTGCGGCCACGATCGCCACCGCGCAGACGGTGTCGCCGTTCCAGAGCGGGGTTTGGTGTGGCAACGTGACCGCCACGAGCGGCTCGGTGGTCGCCCGCCTCACCTCCGCCGGGGTGCGGGTGCGCCTGCAAGTGAGCACCAACGCCGGCCTGACGGGCGCCGTTTTTTCCGGCGTGGTCACCACAGCCGCCACATCAGGCAACACGGCGTTTCTCACCGTCACCGGCCTGAAACCCGACACGGATTATTATTACGGGATCGAAGTGGCCGGTGCGTTGCGGACGGAGGCGATCTCGCGGGGGCGCTTCCACACCTTCCCGATCGCGAAGGGCTCCTTCAAAATCGCCTTCAGCGGCGACAGCGATTACCGCCATCCCGATCAGCAGGCGTTCGATGCCATCGTGGCGGAGCGGCCCCTGCTGTTCATCCACCTCGGCGACTTCCACTACAACGACACCAACTCGACGGTGGCGGACGACTACCGGGCCAACTACGACAACGTGCTGAACCACCCCAACCAAGGGGCCCTTTACCGGAGCACCGCCGTGGCCTACATGTGGGGCGACCACGATTTTTGCGGCAACGACAGCGACGGCACCGCGATCGGCCGCGATGCTGCGCGCGTCGTCTACAAGGAGCGCGTGCCCCATTATCCGATCATCTCGACCGCCGGTGGCACGATGACCCAGGCCTTCACGATCGGTCGCGTCCGCGTGCTCATGACCGACACGCGCAGCGCCGCGACCGCCGCGACCGCCAGGGAGTCCGCCTCCAAGACCCGGCTCGGCACCGCCCAGAAGAATTGGTTCAAGCAGGAACTGATCGCCGCCCGCGACAGCGGCTTCCCGATGATCCTCTGGGTCAACCCCGATCCGTGGATCGGCGCGGCCTCCCCCGGCTCCGATATGTGGGCCGGCTACACGACGGAGCGCACCGAGATCGCGAATTTCATCCGCGACAACCGCATTCAGAATGTCGTTTCGATCTCGGCCGACATGCACGCGCTGGCCTACGACGACGGCACCAATTCCGATTACGCCACGGGCGGTGGCGCACCGATCACCGTGCTCCATGCGGCGGCGCTGACGGCCGGTGGCTCGATCAAGGGCGGGCCCTACACCGGCGGGGCGATTGCCGGCAACCAGCAATACGGCATCCTCGAAGTCTACGACAGCGGCGGCCCGAGCGTGGCCTGCCGCTTCCTCGGCATGAGGGTGGGGGAAGGCCAGAAGCTCACCTATATTTTCAGCAGCTCCGCCAACGGTGCCGGCGGCCACTCGCTCGTCAACATCTCCACGCTCGCGCGCATCTCCGCCACGAATGATTCGATCACGAGCGGTTTCGTGCTCAGCGGCACTTCGCCCCGCAACGTCCTGATCCGGGCCGTGGGGCCGACCCTGTCGGCGTTCGGCGTGAACGATGCGCTCCCGGCGCCCGTGCTCTCGGTCTACCAAGGGGAGCAGTTGGTGGCGACAAACAGTGCCTGGGCCGGCACGGCCGACGGCGCGACGCCGCTCGTGACCGCCTTCGACCGGGCGGGGGCCTTCCGGCTCCTCGATGAAACCAGCCGGGATTCGGCCCTCGTGCTCGCGCTCGCCCCCGGCGCCTACACCGTGCAGGTGAAAAGCGCGGATGGGTCGCCGGGCTCCACCCTGCTCGAGGTCTACGAGGTGCCTTGAGCGCTTCGGGCCGCGCCGGGTTGCCGCCGGTGTCGGGCCGGGCTTCGGGGGGCGCAACAGGAAGTGCGGTCAGCCAGCTGTAGCGGCGGTCTGCGACCGCCGGCGATTCGCCAAGGGTTCTCGTTCGGCGGTCGGAGACCGCCGCTACAACCAAGGCCTCTGTTTACTGACCTCACTTCCTGTTATACCAGTTACGGTGCGCTTTGAGACTGTAGGCCCGCCGGTGGCCGGGCAGCCCGCCCACCGGCCGGGCCTACAAGATCAGGAGTCTCAAAGCGCGCCTACACCCGGGCTTCGGGTGCTGACAGAGTTTCCGCTTGCGCGTGTGTCGGTGGCGCATTTCGTGCGCCTTGCCTGTAGGGGTGTCTTCCGCGGAAGGCTGAGACTGTGGCGCGACCGGCCACTCGACCCTCTGAACCTGAAACGGATCATGCCGACGAAGGAAACAGCAGGCGCCGCGACCAGCGCCGTGGGGTGCCGACGCGAGCGCCCCTTCTCTCGGGAGTCCGATTTGGGTCGGGCATCACATACCATGAAGCTCCCGACACGAATCCTCCCGATTGCGGCCCTCGCCGCAATCGCCCTAAGCCCTGCCGAAGGGTCTCTGTTGAGTTCCGCACACGCTCAAACCGTGCCGCCGCCCGCCCGCGGTGAGCCCCTCAAACTCGAGCCCGTGCTCGTCACCGCCGATCTCTGGGAGGCGCCGCTCGCGCGGATGTCCGCCAGCGTGACGGTTTACGACGACGCCGCGCTCCGCTCCGGCGCGGTGAAACACTTCGCCGATCTCGCCGACGAGATTCCGAATCTCACGTTCACCGGCGCCACCTCGCGCCCGCGCTACCTCCAGATCCGCGGCATCGGCGAAAACTCCCAATACGAGGGCGAGACGCCCGACTCCACCGTGCGCTTTCTCGTCGACGATCTCGACTTCACCGGCCTCGGCACGATCGGCGACGCGTTCGACGTGAAGCAGGTGGAGGTGCTGCGCGGCCCGCAGGCCGGTGCGTTCGGCGCCAACGCCGCCGGCGGCGTGGTGCGCCTCGTCACGAATGCGCCCACGCCGTTCTGGACCGGCCTCGTCGAGACCGGCCTCGGCAACGACCATCTCCGCACCGCCGGCTTCGCGGTCGGCGGCCCGCTCCTTGGCAAGCCTGAGGAACTCATGGCGCGCGTCGCGCTGCACTGGAGCGGGAGCGACGGCTTCCGCCGCAACGTCATGCTCCAGCGCGACACCAACGCCCGCGACGAATTCGCCGGCCGCCTCCGCCTCACGTGGAATCCCACCGCCGACTGGCGCTGGGACGGCACGGCGTTTTACGCAAATGCCGCCAACGGCTTCGACGAGTTCGCGCTGAACAACAACGGCAGGTTCACCTACAGCGACCAGCCCGGCCGCGATGCCCAGCGCTCGCGCGCCCTCAGCTTGCGCGGCACCTTCAAGGGCCTGCCCGCCGTGCGCCTCACCACGATCACCGGCGCCGCGTGGACGCACTCCGTCTACAGCTACGATGACGACTGGACGCCCGCTTCCTATGCCGGCTTCAGCTACCTCAAGCGCGACCGCGAAGTCTTCAATCAAGAGCTGCGCCTCGACTCCGCCGCGAGCCGCGCCGCCGCCGGCTGGATCGATCGTTGGACGATCGGCGGCTACTTCTCGCGCACTTACGAGAAAGCCGGCTACACCGACACCGATCCCGGCAACATCCGCGGTCTCGCCACCAACTACCACGCCGACAACACCGCGCTCTACGGCCAGCTCGCGCACGACCTCGACCAACACACGCGCCTCATCGTCGGTCTCCGCGTCGAGGACATCGACCTCGACGGCGACGGCACCAAGACCCGCTACCGCAAATCGCGCGGCACCTTCGATCCTGTGGTCACGTTTCGTCCGTCGTTCAGCGACACACTCGTCGGCGGCAAGGTCACCCTCGAACACGACGTGAGCGAGCACGAGCTCGCGTTCGTGTCCATCACGCGCGGCTACAAAGCCGGCGGCATCAACGTCGACGCGCGCATCAGCCCGCCCGCCGACCCGCTCACCTACGCGACCGAGAATCTCTGGAATTACGAGGCCGGCTTCCGCGGCCACTGGCTCGAGCAACGCCTCACCGGCGAGTTCACCGCATTCTACCTCTCGCGTCGCGACACCCAGGTGCGCGACTCCGCCGGCTTCGGTGGAAATTATCGCTTCTTCACCGCCAACGGTCGCGGCGCCCACGTCGCCGGCGTCGAGGCCTCCGCCGCGTTCGCCATCTCGAAGGAGATTTCGCTCTTCGGTTCGCTCTCGACGATGTCGTCGCAGCTCGACCGCTTCACGCTCACCAACGGCAACACCGGCGGCGGCCGCCGTCTCGCCAACACGCCGCCCCACGGCTACACGATCGGCGTCCGCGGCCGCAGTGCCTCGGGCGTGTTCGGCCAGCTCGCCCTCGTCGGCCGCGGCGAGCAGTTCGACTCGAACAATCAGAACGAGTCGCGTCGCGCCTTCAAAATCGTCAACGCCAGCCTCGGCTACGCGTGGCAGCGCTGGACGCTCACCGCGTGGGCGCGCAACCTCACCAACACGCGCTACGAGAAACGCGTCTTTTTCTTCGGCAACGAGGACCCGGATTACATCGAGACGCGCTACGAAGACCGGGCCGACCCGCGCCAGTTCGGCGTGAGCGCCGCCTACCGCTGGTGAGTCGTGGACGAGGCGTCCCCGCCTCGTCTCTATCGGTGCTCCCGCGTAGGTCGGAGTTTGTCTCCGACATCTTCCGGAGGTTGGTAATTGTCGGGCGTAAAGCCCGACCTACGAAAACGAGGCGGGACGTCTCTTCCACGCACCGGCCGGGTGTGACTCAAACGGATGTCAGTGATTGGTAGCGGCGGTCTATGACCGCCGAACGAATTCCCTTGGCGCAACGACGGCGGTCATAGACCGCCGCTACAGCCGAGACCTTCGGAAACTGACCTCAGTTTGAGTTACACCCGCACCGGCCCGCGGGCGCATTTCGCCCTCGCAACCCCGCCGGGCCGTGGTCCTTATCCTCGCGTCCACTGCCCACGTGTCCGCGCCCGCTTCGACCCGTTCCCACGGTGCTGTTTTTCTCTCCTACGCCTCGCAAGATACCGAGGCGGCGCAGCGCCTTTGCGACGCGTTGCGCGCCGGCGGCATCGAGGTGTGGTTCGACCAGAACGAGCTCGTGGGCGGCGATGCGTGGGACGCGAAGATCCGCGGCCAGATCGCCTCGTGCGCGCTGTTCGTGCCGGTGATTTCGGCGCACGCGCAGGCGCGACAGGAGGGATATTTCCGCCTGG
>JACRKC010000090.1 GCA_016235555.1 Verrucomicrobiota bacterium | reverse complement strand
TTACCATCTCTCGCGAGAAGTCCCTCAATCCGCGGACGGCGTTTTCCGGCTTGTCAGTGTCTCGAAAGAAGGACGTGCGGAGATCCTTTATCGGAGCGAGACGCGCGTCGTCGTGAAGAAAGACCCATCGCACGAAGAGTTGTTTGCGAACAGAATGCCTATGAGAGTCGTGAAGTTTGATTTCGCGACGCAGTCCGTGGATTTCGAGTGGCTTACCACCAACTGATGAACAGGCCCAACCAGCCGCCAGAGCCAACGCCCACGTCTGTCACGATCCGTGCTTTCGCACGGCTCGCGCCAGCCGCGGTCGTGGCTCATCTTTAACGTTGGGCAAAGAAAGAATGTCTCTCGGGATTCCAGCTAAACTCGCAGACAAAGCGGCAGGTTTCCCGGAATGCTCTTACGGAGCGTGCCGTGCGACGTTGATCCTCAAAGACGGAAGAAAGATTTTCGATGTGACGCTCGCTTGGGGAGGCGACATTGTTCGGCTCGACGGAGAGCGCGTTGAAGAAGAGAAGCAGCTCGGATTCAGTCTGGCAGATATCGTCGATGTCGTGCCTTGGCCGTAATCTCACCATGAAGAAAAAGCCCAACTCTGAGCGTTCTGCTGCGCCGTAGCCCGCCGGAGGCGGGCAAGCGCGGAGCGGGACGCCGGTTGAACAAGCCCGTCGCGAATGACGGCGCCAGGCGAGTCCGCCGCTTATGCGGATTGTGTTGGGCGCCCGGTGGGGCCGACGAGCGCCGCGCGCGAGCGGCCAGAGCCGGAAGGACAGAGCCGGAATTGAGGCCGAAGGGGTCAATTGAGGCCGAAGGGAGGCCGAAGGGGTCAGGTTTTAATGTTTAATATCTGATCTACGATCGTCCACGAAGGCATCAGCCGAAGGGGTCATGGCTTGACCTGTGACAACGGCGTCGCCGGCGCCGACGCGAGCCGGCGGCCAGCCCGCCGGCGAAGGCGCAGGCAACACGTGCGGGATTTTGTCGCTGGATTCGCCGGCTGCATCCACGCTTGGTCATGACTAAAAACCGGCTCGAAGCCTTCAGCGATGGCGTGATCGCCATCATCATCACGATCATGGTGCTGGAACTGAAAGTGCCGCACGGAACCGATCTCGCGACCCTCCAGCCGCTGCTGCCCGCCTTTCTCAGCTATGTGCTCAGCTTCCTCTACGTCGCCATCTACTGGAACAACCATCATCACATGCTGCACACGGTGCGGCACGTGAGCGGCGGCATCCTGTGGGCGAACCTGCACCTGCTGTTCTGGCTCTCGCTGTTTCCCTTCACGACCGGCTGGATGGGCGAGAACCACGCCGCCCCCATTCCCACCGCCGTGTATGGCGGCGTGCTGTTCATGGCGGCGATCGCCTGGCTCATGTTACAGCGGGCCATCATCGCGCAGCAGGGCCGCGACTCGCTGCTCAAGGCCGCCGTCGGGCGCGATTGGAAGGGCAAGCTCTCGACGGTGCTCTACCTCGCGGCCGCGCTGCTCGCGTTTGTCCAGCCGTGGATCGCCCTCGCGCTCTACGCGCTGGTCGCGCTCATGTGGCTGCTCCCCGATCCGCGAATCGAGCGCGCCGTGGGACGCGAGGCCCCGCCGTAATCGCGCCAAGCCGGGCAGACGCGGCGGGTATGCTCAGCGAACCAACATGGTATTTCCGCCGCGCCGCGCTTCGCGTTAGACTCCCGGCATGAAATCCACTCACGCCACCATGAAGAAACTGCTCCGCCTCCACCAGAGCTCGGCCACCCACTGGGTCGGCGACGGCTTCCCCGTCCGCCCGGTTTTCAACTACAACGATCTCGGCCGCGAGCTGAGTCCGTTTCTCCTGCTCGACTACGCCGCACCGCATCGGTTTGCACCGGCATCCGCCAGGCGCGGCGTCGGCGGCCATCCGCACAAGGGCTTCGAGACCGTGACGGTCGCCTATCAGGGCGAGTTGGAACACCGCGACTCCAGCGGCGGCGGCGGCAAGATCGGCGCGGGCGATGTGCAGTGGATGACCGCCGGCCGGGGCATCGTCCACGAGGAGTTTCACTCGGCGGACTTCACCCGCCACGGCGGCACGCTGCAGATGGTGCAACTGTGGGTGAACCTGCGCGCCCAGGACAAGACCGCCGCGCCCCGCTACCAGACGCTGCTCAAGACGCAGATTCCCACCGTCACGCTGCCGCAGGACGCCGGCACGGTGCGCGTGATCGCGGGCGGGGTCGGCGGCGGCCACGGCCCGGCGAAAACCTTCACGCCGATCAACCTCTGGGATGTCGACCTGCGCGCCGGCCAATCGGCCGAACTGCCGCTGCCCGACGGCCACACGACGGCGTTTCTGCTCTTGAGCGGTGAAGTCACCGTGAACGGCGGCAAGACCGCGCGCGAGGGAGACCTCGCCCTCTTCGCCCGCGCGGGCGGAGGCATCGCTGTCGCCGCGAAGTCGGCGGCGAAGCTGCTCGTCATGTCCGGCGAACCGATCGATGAGCCGATCGTCGGCCACGGTCCGTTCGTGATGAACAGCCGTGCGGAGATTCAGCAGGCGTTCGAGGAGTATCAACTCGGTCACATGGGCGAGCTGGTGTGACGCCGGGCGCCGCTCTGTTGTTTGCGCCGACGCGGAAGGAGCGGCGCTTTTCGGCCGCCGCCGTCCTGAACCCGGCGGTTGGAAACCGCCGCTCCTCCGGCGCCGTCCTCGACGGGCGGAACGTGCACTGCGCCCCGGCCGCAGGGTGCAACTCAGACTGATGTCAGTTCTCGAATGCCTCGGTGGTAGCGGCGAGCCTCCCGGCCCACCGGTTCAGGACTTTCGCCCGATCCCTCGGTGGGCAGGGACGCCCGCCGCTACGCCGAGCCGGCGCGGGTGAGCGCGTGCCTTGGGCCGGCTTCTTCGCCGTTTCCTGACCTCAGTTTGAGTCACACCGCCGGCCGCGATCCAATCCGCCGGCGGCTTGCCTCCGGCGGCGCGCCGCGCTTCACTCCGCGCCGATGGCCTCGCCTGCACTTTCCGCGCGCCGCCCCGGCGCGCCAAGTGGCGGCTCCTGCTTATCACCATGAAAAAACTCCTCGTTATCGGCGGCGTCATCGCCGGACTCGGGCTCGTCGCAGTCGTCGCGCTCACGTTTTTCCTCGGCAACGCCGTGACGGCGGGCGTCAACGGCTTCGCCCCGAAGCTTACGCAGACGAAGGTCACGCTCGCGGGCGCGACGATTTCGCCGCTCACCGGCAGCGGCACGCTCAAGGGCCTCGTCGTCGGCAATCCGCCGGGCTGGAGCGACGGCAACATCTGTTCGCTGGGAAAAATCCACCTCTCCGTGCAGCCGTTCTCGGTGCTCGGCGACCACATCGTGGTCAACGAAATCGACATCGAGGCGCCGGAGTTCAACTACGAGACCAAGCTCGTCTCGAGCAACGTCGCCGATCTCCTGAAAAACATCGAGGCCGCCATGGGCGGGAAAAAGGAGGGCGCGCCGCAAGCCGCCACCAAGGACGGCAAGCCGATCAAATTCGAGGTGAAGAAATTCCGCCTGCGGAATGGCAAGGTGCGCCTCGGCGTGGGCGCGGCGGCCGGCATGACCCTCCCGATGCCCGACATCGAACTCACCGACCTCGGCACCAAGGAAGGCGGCATCACGCCCGATCAACTTGTCTTCGCCGTGATGAAGAACGTCACCGGCAGCATCGTGAGCGCGACGACGAAGGCGGTCGGCGAAATCGGCAAGACGACCGGCGCCGCCGCGGCCGAGGGCGCGAAGAAAACCGTCGAAGGAATCAAGAATCTCTTCGGCGGCGGGAAGAAGTGAGCGAACGGAAGTTGCAGGGCGGGGTCGCCGGACCCCGCCGTCTTCCGGGCGCAGCTGGGCATTCAATGGCGGGGTTCGGCGCCCCCGCCCTCCGACAGCCTGTCCCTACGGAAAAAACGGGAACAGCCGGCGCAGCTCGGCTTTGTCGGGTTGGCCGCCGTATTCGCAGATTTCGAAGGCTTCGGCGTGTTTCACTTTTGCCGCGGCGTCGCCAGGATGCCAGGCGGCGAGCTCCTTCGCGAACCGCGTCGCGATCGCCTGGTAGCGGCGGGAGAAATTTTCGCGCACCTGCCGCTGGCGTTGCGCCTGGCCGGCGGCGTCGGCGGGATAGAGCGAGGCGTTGCCGTTGGCGCCGCCCTCCGCGAATTGCGAGATCATCACCGCGAGCGCATCGAGTTTCTTTTCGATCACCGGATCGATGGAGATGACGATGTCGGGCTTCGATGGCGCGGGCTT
This sequence comes from Verrucomicrobiota bacterium, assembly GCA_016235555.1. Lineage (GTDB taxonomy): Bacteria > Verrucomicrobiota > Verrucomicrobiia > Opitutales > Opitutaceae > JACRKC01. The sequence continues at coordinate 43,818 of JACRKC010000090.1, read as the reverse complement.
TTGGAAGCGGTCGGTGTAATACATGAACACCGGGTTCTTCTTCATCGCGGGCACGTCGGGACAGAAGAACGGGACCGTGACCATGAACGCCGCGTCCTGCACGAGCACGCCGGTGTAGCGGTGGTCGGGATGATAGTCGTTGGTGCGCGGGCCGAGCACGAGATCGGCGTTCCAGAGGCGGATGAGGCGCGTGAGCGTGCGGCGGTTTTCGAGCGTGGGCTCGAGTTCGCCGTCGTGGTTGTCGAGCACCACGCCCTGCACGCCGAGGATGGCGTGGGCGTCGTCGACCTCCTTTTTGCGCCGCACGGCCAGCGGGCCGCCGGCTTCGCGCCAGTGGCCGATGTCGCCGTTGGTCACGGACACGAGCAGCACGTGATGCCCCTGCTTCGCCCAGAGCGCGCCGACGCCGCCGACCTGCAACTCGCAGTCGTCGGGGTGCGCGCCAAAGGCGATGATGCGGAGCTTGCCATCGTTGGCGGGCGGCATCTTCACGCCGGGGATCTGGGCGCGGAGCGGAAACGTGGACGCGATCAGCGCGGCCACCAAGGTAACCAAGGAGCAGATGGATGATTTCATGGCGGGGTGGTCGATTGTCATTCGGAGCGGAGCGAAGAATCCAGTTGGATTTTCGACCCTAGGTGGCGACGGGTGTGGTTCAAACCGGGGTCAGTTTCCGCCTGCTTCAGCTGTAGCGGCGGTCTATGACCGCCGTCGTTGCGTCGAGGGTCCTCGTTCGGCGGTGATAGACCGCCGCGACAAATCGCTGACCTCAGTTTGAATCGCACCGGGTGGCGACGCGGGGGCCCCATCGGATTCTTCGCGATGCTCAGAATGACAATCCGGGAAAGCTGGAACGGCGCCACGCTGTCATCCGCCCTTCTTGCGATTGAGCCGCTCCATTTTGAAATTGAGCGGCTGGCCGGCGAGGGCTTTGCGGTAATTCTCGAGTTGCGGGTCCTGCGTGCGCTCCATGTAGCCGAGGAGTTGCTGCTTCATCGTTGCGATCTCGGCGGCGAACGCGGGGTTGTCGATTTCATTGCGGCGCTCGGACCCGTCCTTGGTGAGATCGTAGAACGCGAGCACGTTGCCGTGGATCAGTTGGTCGACGCGGCCCTTGATGCGCGGATCGGTCTTCGCCGCCTCGGCCATCGCGGCGTAGCTGAGGCCGTTCATCGCCTCGACCTTGAACGACGCGGTCGGCGAAGCCCAGGCGTGGAACATCAGCGCGCGCGTCGCGTTGCGCACGCAGCGCTGCGGAAAATAGATGCCGCTGCTCACGCTGTTGACGTTGGTGAAAACGTGGTCGCGGCCGGGTTGCTTTTCGCCGCGGAGGAGCGGCAGCCAGGAGCGGCCGTCAAGGCCGGCGGGCGCGGGCACCTTCAGCACCTCGAGCAGCGTCGGCATGAGGTCGACGCTGGAGACGAACTCCTCGCGGCGCTGCGGCGCGCCCATGCCGGGCCAGCGCAGGAGAACGGGGGAACGCGTGCCGTTGAAATACACGGTGGCCTTCGAAAACGGAAACGACATGCCGTGATCGCTCATGAAGATGACGATGGTGCGCGCCGCCTCGCCGGAATCGGCAAGGGCTTTCATGATCTGCGCGACGCTGAGGTCGAGGCGTTTGATGCTGCTGTAGTATTGCGCGATCTCGCGGCGCACGTCCGGGATCTCCTCGAGGAAGTTGGGCAGGTGCACCTCGGCGGGCTTCACAGGCTCGAGGATGCCCTCGACGTCCTCGCCCACTTCCGTGTCGGAATCGGCGTTCTTCTTCGCGGCCTTCTTCTGCTTGCGCGCGGCCCCCTGCTCGGAGCCATAAAACGGCCGGTGCGGATCGGTGATGTTGCAGTTGATGAAAAACGGCTTTCCCGCGCGCTTCGCCGCGGCGATGGAGTCGCGGGTGTGGCGGCCGATGAGTTCGGGGTTCTTGCCGGAGCCCATGAACTTCGCGTCCCACGGGAAGCTTGTTTCGGGCATCATGTGCGGGAGCTTGTTGATGCCGGCGGCGAAATAACCGGCGCCGCGCAACACGGTGACGAGCGACGGCGTGCCCTCGCGCATGGGCTCGAAGCCGAGCGCGCCGTTGCGGTGCGGCACGCGGCCCGACATGAACGCGGACCGCGACGGCTGGCAGATGGGCGCGGAGACGTGGTTGTTGACGAACTGGTGCGCCGTGCCGGCGAACGCATCGAGGTTCGGCGTAAGCTTGAGCGGATTCCCCATCCAGCCGGGCGAATCGGCGTTCATGTCGTCCGCCGTGATGAAGAGGACGTTCAGCGGGCGCTCGGCGGCGAGCGCGGCGGAGGCGAGAGCGAGAAGGAAAAATACGAGGCGCATGGGAGGAGGAGGGAATGCTGAACGAGGCGAGACACCTCGTCCACGACTCAGACGGTGTAAGTCGTGGTGAAGCGAAACTCGCGGGGGTCGACCAAGTCGAGCCGGCCGTTGGGGGTGCCGCGGCCGGACGAGTCGGCACCGATGATGTTGGCGCTGCGCCACCGCCAGCCGGCCGTCGCGGGTCTGGTCGCGGGCGGGATCGGAGCGACTTGCGCACGGACCAAGGCACCGGACGCAGACAGCAGGCCTGAAAGCCGCGTAAGGGTAGTCAGCCATTTCATGGTTGGTCTTTCGCCTGGGGTCAGGGGGAGCGAGCGACGCCGCTACGCAATCAGCGCGCCTCGCCGTCGTCACGTCGAATTCCCGCCGAGCCGCAGTCGCTCCGTGGATTCAGGGCTCGCTGTGCCGGCCGAGTGCGGGTCGCCGATTGACGGCACTCCTCCACCGCGCTGCGCTTCCGCCCATGAAAATCACCTACTACCTCGAGGTCACGTCGTCCTGGTGTTTTTGGAGCGAGCCCACGTGGGCGGAACTGAAGCGGCGCTACGCAGGCCGCGTGGCGTTCGGCTGGCAGATTGCGAAAATGCAGCCCGGCGACTGGCCGGTCTCACGCGAACAATGCGAGTGGTTTTACCGCCGCAGCGGCACGGTCATGCGCGCCCCGTTCATGCTCAACTCGGGATGGTTTGAACCGCTCCAACCCGGCGATTATCCGGCCGCGAGCTACGTCGCCGAAGCGGCGAAAGACTTCGGATTCACGGGCGACGAGATCCGCCTCGCCCTCTCGCACGCGAGCGAACGCGAAGGCATCAAAATCGGCCGCATGGAGGTCGCGGTGGCCGTCGCCGCCAAGGCCGGCGGCAAAAAACTCCCCGCGAAAAAACTCCGCGCCGCCGCCGAATCGAAGGAGGTCGCCGCGCGCGTCGAGGCGAGCACGCAGGAGTTTTTTGCGCATCGGATCACCCAACGCCCCGCCTACGTCATCGAAGACGCGATCGGCGACAAAGCCGTGTTTTCCGGTCTCGTAAAAATCGAGCCGCTGGCCGCGACGATCGACGCGATGCTGGGCGACGTCGCCGCTTACGAATCCTACAAGGCGCATTTCGGCGGGCCGCCGCCGGCGGCATAAAGGCTGAAGAATGCAAAGGGCGGAAGGCGCTGAAACGGTTTCAGCGGGTGTGACTCAAATTGAGGTCAGGAAACGGCGAAAAAGCCGGCCCAAGGCACGCGCTCACCCGCGTCGGCCCGCCGCTACAACCGAGGCCTTCGACAACTGACATCAGTTCGAGTTGCACCCGGTTTCAGCCTTTCAGTCTTTCCGTCCTTCGGCTTTCTTCCGCGGCGTGATCCAACCGAAGTGGCGCCTCTCGCACGCGCAGGGTTACCTCGGGCTCGGCATGGTGGCCGAGGCCGCCGCGGAACTTGAGCAACTCCCCGCGTCCGAACGCGACGCGCTCGAAGTGCTCGCGCTGCGTGTCGCCGTGCTCCAGGAGCAGCGCGCCTGGCCCGCGCTCGCCGCCGCCGCCGGGGAGTTCGTCCGCCGCGCGCCCGATGAAGCCGCGGCCTGGGTCACGTGGGCCTACGGCACGCGGCGCGCCGACTCCCTCGCCGCCGCGGAAAACATTCTCCGCGAGGCCGAGCAACGCCATCCGCGCGAACCCACCATCCAGTTCAACCTCGGCTGCTACGCCTGCCAGCGCGGCGATCTCGCCGAGGCGCGGCGCCGCGTCGACCGCGCCATCGCGCTCGACCCGAAGTTCGCCGAGGCCGCCGCCACCGATCCCGACCTCGCGCCGCTGCGCGCGGCCAGCCCGGACTGTCAGTCCGGGGCGTGATTTGACAGTGGACGACCCGGCCGGCGCCATGGAACTTTTTCCGCCCTCCCCGATGCCTGCCGCCCCCCTGCTCGAACTCCGCCGCCTCGTGAAAAACTACGGCGGCGTGCGCGCGCTCCGCGGGGTGGACTTCGAACTGCGGGCCGGCGAAGTGCACGCCCTGCTCGGCGAAAACGGCGCCGGGAAGAGCACGCTCATCAAGACCGTCACCGGCGCGCACGAACCCACCGCCGGCACGATTGCCATCGCCGGCCAGCCCGTGACGGGACTGACCCCGAAGCGCGCGCACGAACTCGGCATCGCGTGCATTTACCAGCAACCGGCCCTGTTCCCCGATCTCACCGTCGCCGAAAACATCGCCTTGCGCCTCGAGCCCGCGACCGCCTCCCGCCGTGTCGACTGGCGGTCGCGCCGCGAGCGCGCCGCGCAACTGCTCGCCCGCATCGGCGCCGCCATTTCGCCCGACTCCGAGGTGCGCTCGCTTTCGATGCCCGAGCAGCAGCTCGTCGAGATCGCCTGCGCGCTCGGTGCCGGCGCACGCATCGTCATCATGGACGAGCCCACCGCCTCGCTCACGCAGAAGGAGCAGCACCTGCTCTTTGCCGTCGTGCGCGATCTGCGGAAGAGCGGCGTGGGCGTCATCTACATTTCCCATCGCCTCGAGGAAATCTTCGACCTCGCCGACCGCGTGACCGTGCTCCGCGACGGCGAGAGCGTCGGCACGCGCCAAGTCCGTAGCAGCCGAGGTGACGAGGCTGGTGGCCCCGGCCTCCTCACCGCCCGTCCTGAGCCTGCCGAAGGATCGGCCGCTACACTCACGGAGGCGGAACTCATCCGCCTCATGGTCGGCCGCGAGGTCGCGCAGATCTACCCACCGAGCGAATCGGCCCCGGGCGAGGTCGTGCTGGCATTGCGCAACGTCGGCTGCGCCGCCTCCGGCGTGCGCGACGTGACGCTCGACGTGCGCGCCGGTGAAGTCGTCGGTCTCGCGGGCCTCGTCGGCGCCGGCCGCACCGAACTCGCGCGCGTGCTCTTCGGGCTCACGCCGGCCGATGCCGGCGAGATTTCGCTCCGCGGCGCGCCGGTGACGCTGCACTCGCCGCAGGATGCCGTTGCCCACGGCATCGCCTACGTGCCCGAGGACCGCCGGCGCCACGGCGTCGTGCTCGACCTGCCGATCGCGCACAACATGACGATGGCGGTGCATCGCCGCCTGTTTCCCGACCGGTGGCTGCGCTTCGGAGCCGAACAAGCGCTCGCGCTCGATTTCATCCGCGACCTCGCCGTGAAATGCGCCGGCCCCGACGCCCCCGGCGGCAGCCTCTCCGGTGGCAACCAGCAAAAAGTCTCCCTCGCCCGCTGGCTCGCGACGAAACCGAAGCTCCTCATCCTCGACGAACCCACGCAGGGCGTGGACGTCGGCGCGAAGAGCGAAATCCACCGGATCGTCCGCCGCCTCGCGAAGGACGGCCTCGCCGTGTTGCTGATCTCAAGCGACCTCCCCGAGGTGATCGGCATGAGCGACCGCATCGGCGTGATGCGCGGCGGGCGGCTGCAAGCGATGCTCCCCGGCAAGTCCGATCCGCATGATGTGATGAGCGCGGCGCTCGGACAAGGGACATGAAGATTCCAAACGCCAAAGGTCCAAACTCCAAAAAATCTCCAATGCCCAAGTTCGAGAGCATCGGCCAAGCCCATCCGACCTTCGATTTTTTCCGTTTGGAGTTTCTTTGGCGTTTGGAGTTTGGCGTTTGGGATTTTCCGCGATGAACCGCTACTTCCGCGAACTCTCCGTCGTCGGCGCGCTGGGCGCCGTGCTCATCGCGATGGCGGTGTTTGCGCCGGCGTTTTACCAGCCGCAGCCGTTGCTCTCGCTCCTCACCCGCGAGGCGCCGACCCTCGTCGTCGCCTGCGGCATGGCGCTGGTGATCATCTGCCGGCAGATCGACATCTCCGTCGGCTCGATGTTTTCGGTCGTGAGTGTGTGCGCGGGCCTGCTCGCCGCGCGCGGCTGGCCGTTGCTGCTCGTGCTGCCCGTCGCGATGCTGCTCGGTGCCTTGCTCGGCGCGTTCAACGGTTTCCTCGTCGCCGGCCTGCGCCTCCCGTCGATCGTCGTCACGCTCGCGACGATGGTCGCGCTCCGGCAGGGCCTGAACATGGTGCGCCAGGGCGAGTTCGTAAACATGCCCGACGCCGTGCAATGGTTCGGCCTGTCGCAATCGGCCGGCCAGTGGCTCATGGTGGCCATCGCGCTCGCGTTGCTCGTGGCGCTCGGGCTGGCGATGCGCCACGTCGCCGCGGGCCGCTTCGTTTACGCCGTCGGCACCGATGCGGAGGCCGCGCGCCTCGCCGGCATCCAGCCGCAGCTCGTCACGTTTCTCGTCTTCGTGTTCATCGGCGCGTTCACCGGTCTCGCCGCGATGATGAACATCGTGCAGTCGCCGCAGGTGCAGCCGCTCTCCGGCATGGGCCTCGAACTGAAAGTCATCGCCGCCGTGGTCGTCGGCGGCGTCGCCATCTCCGGCGGCCGCGGCAACCTCTGGGGTGCCTTCGCCGGCCTGCTGCTGCTCGCGTGTGTCGCTCCCGCGCTCACGCACCTCCACATCGAGGCCTACTGGGAAAAAGCGATCCAGGGCGGCATCATCCTGCTCGCCGTCGTGGCCGATGGGGTGCGGTCGCGAAAACAAAATTAACCACAGATTACACGGATGAACACGGATCAAGCATCGAACCCCTTGGTTTGTCATTCTGAGCGCCGCGAAGAATCCACTGGGACATTCGCGACTCGGGAGAGCTACGTTTCTCCAATTGGATTCTTCGCTACGCTCAGAATGACAAGCACGGAGAATTTATCTGTGTTTATCCGTGTAATCTGTGGTTGTTCTTTCGCTCGATGAGTTCCTCGCAGCCACGTAACTGGAAGGCGCTGCTTCTCAGCCACGAGATGCTGCTCCTCTACGTCCTCATCGCGGAGTGGCTGTTTTTCTACTTTGCGGGCACGACCGTGAATCGCCGCGGCGTCACGGTCGGATTCGGCACCGTCGACCGGCAGTTCGATATTCTGCGGCACTCGTGCGAGATCGGGCTGCTCGCGCTCGCGCTCACTCCCGTGATCATCACGGCGGGCATCGATCTTTCCGTGGGCTCGCTGCTCGGGTTGTGCGCGATCCTCTTCGGCAAATTCTGGAAGGATGCGGGCCTGCCGATCCCGGTTGCGGCGTTTCTCGCGCTCGGCTGTGGCGCACTCGGCGGCGGCCTCAATGCCGCGCTCATCACCTCGCTGCGGCTGCCGCCCCTCATCATCACGCTCGGCACCTACTCGCTTTTCCGCGGGCTGGCCGAAGCGATCACGCGCGGAGCGGTCACCTACACGGATTTTCCGGCGGGCTTCCTGTTCGTCGGGCAGGAGCGCTGGCTCGGGCTGCCGACGCAGGCGTGGCTGTTCTTCGGAGTGGCGGCAGCCGTGTGGTTACTCGTGCACCGCACGACGTTCGGCCGCTCGTTCCGCACGATCGGCTTCGCGCCGGAGGGCGCGCGCTACGCCGGGCTGCCGGTCGAGCGGCGTGTGGCGATGGTCTACATCCTCGCCGGGCTCATCGCCGCGCTCGCCGCCATCATCTACACGGCGCGACTCGGTCAGGCCAAGGCCGACGCCGGCACGGGCTACGAACTCTTCGCCATCACCGCGGTCGTGCTCGGCGGCACCAGCATCTTTGGCGGCACAGGCAGCGTGCACGGCACGCTGCTCGGCGTCGCGGCCATCGCGGTATTGAAAAACGGCCTCGCCTGCCTGCCCGCGGTCATGCGCCTGAACGCCGCCGAGGACATGTCCGGCCTGCTCACCGGCGCGCTGTTGTTGCTCGCGTTGACCGGGAGCGTTTTGCCAAAACTCCTGTCGTCATGGCGTGCGCACCGGCCGGCGCCCGCGCCATCCGCTCCTTCGCCCAACCCTCAACCTTCCCCATGAAATCCCTCCTCACCCGTCTCGGCCTCGCGGCCGCCTTGCTGCTCGGCAGTGTCTCCGGCGTCCGCGCCGCCGACCCCAAACTCGTCGTCGCCTTCCTGCCGAAGTCGAAGGGCAACGCCTACTTCATCTCGTGCAAGGCCGGCGCCGACAAGGCCGCGAAGGAACTCGGCATCGAGCTGCTCTTCGACGGCCCGACCGACAGCAACGCCGCCAAGCAGAACGAAATCGTCGAGAACTGGATCACGCTCGGCGTCGACGCCATCGCGGTCGCCGCGGAAAACAAGGAGGGCATCTCCACCGCGCTGCGCAAGGCGCAGAAGCAGGGCATCAAGGTCGTGACCTACGATGCCGACTCGATGCCGGACGCGCGTTCGTTCTTCGTCAATCAAGCCACGCCCGAGGGCATCGGCCAGACGTTGATGGACGAGGCTGCGCGCCTGCTCAAAGCCGAGGGCGAGTTTGCGATGATCACCGCCTCGCTCACCGCCGCGAACCAACGCGAGTGGCAGAAGCACATCGAGGCGCGGCTGAAGGAAAAGTATCCGAAGATGAAGCTCGTCGCCGTCCGCCCCTGCGACGACCTCAAGGACAAGGCGCAGTCCGAGGCGACCGCGCTGATGAGCGCCAATCCCAATCTCAAACTCATCATGGCCATCTGTTCGCCCGGCGTCCCCGGCGCGGCGGAGGCGGTGAAGCAGGCTGGCAAGACCGGCAAGGTGAAGGTCGTCGGTCTCGGCCTGCCCAACGAAAACAAACGCTACGTGCACGAAGGCGTGACCGACAGCGTCATCCTCTGGAACACCGGCGATCTCGGCTACCTCACGATCCACGCCGCGGTGTCGCTGGCCAAGGGCACGCTCAAGCCCGGCGCCAAGAGTTACACCGCGGGCAAGCTCGGCAGCTTCACGATCGCCGGCGACAACATCCTCCTCGGCAAGCCCTTCATTTTCAACAAGGGCAACATCGACCAGTTCAACTTCTGAGGCGGGCCGCCTGGGTTTCGCGCCCCGGGCATGGCAGGCCAAAGCCGTCCCGCCTCTCACCAGACTGTGTGAAAACGTGGCGGTTGTAGCGGAAAGCGTGAGCTTTTCGCCCGACCGCGGGTGCAATCCCACGAAAACCTCACGGTTTCCGCTACGCTTCGCGCGGCTGAACGAATACCGCCGGGTTCTCACACAGCCTCTCCCGCGGCGGGCTACTTTTGTTGATGGCCCGCTTCGTGAGACGCGGGATGTTGGCCGTCGCTGGCATCATTCACCGCCGCGGAGTTCGAGCCTGACGCCACGCCCCCGCGGTCGCGGGAATTTTTTCTCCGGCTCGCCGGGGCGCATCTTAGTTTCATGCAGTCCGGCGAGAGCGACGGAGCGGCGGTTTTCAACCGCCGAGCTTGGGCGCTTGGAAAAGCGCCCCTCCGTAGTGCAAGAAGTGAGATGCGCCCGCTCGCCGGTGCCCGCCACTGCCGGCTAGAGGCTGTCATGCACTTTTGTCCGAAAAGACGGACGGACTCCGAGGTAGGGCAGGTCTGTGACCTGCCCTTTCACGCGGTGAGTGCTCGCGGGGCAGGTCACAGACCTGCCCTACTCCCAGCCACCGCTCCGCGCAAAGTTCATGACAGGATCTAGATCGCCTCACGCCGCGGCGTATTCCTTGAGCCGTCCGTGGAGCTCCAGCCGCAGTTCGTGGCAGTGCTGGTGCGCTTTCAGCTCGAATTCGCGCAAATTGAAACTCGGAAACACGCTGCCCCGCAGCACGCGCCACTCAGGGGTTTCTTCGATGGGCAGCAGACGTTCGGCCGGACTATCACCGGAATTCCCCACCCGGTTGTGCAGGCAGAGCGCCCGGGCAAACGATACCACCGCGACCAGATCCGCGTCGGCCGTGGCCAGCTCCGGCGTGGCCCACCATTCCATGACGTGGATGAAGCGTGGCGGCAGCCGCTGCTGCGTCGCGAAATGCACCGCCATCTCGGCGGTCGTGCAGCCGAGAAAATATTTTTCCGCCTCGCGCACCGGGATTTTCGCCCGCCGGGCATGGTCGAACACGGCCTGGAGGCCGAAGGGATGGAGCCGCAGCAGGAGCAGCTTGCCGAGGTCGTGCAGCAGCCCGGCGGTGTAGGCCGGGGCCTCCAGCACATGCAGATCCAGATAGCGCGCCGTGTAGCGGGCCATGCGCGCGACTCCCACCTGGAAGGTCCAGAATTGCGGCCAGTTGAAGGCCGGCGGCACGTGCATCAGCCGCTCCTCCACCGTGACCAGCATCCGCGCGAGATCGGCGAGACGCTTTTCGCCGAGCAGCGAAACGGAAAGGCGCGGATCCTCGATCGGGTTGGCGTCCTGGTCTTCCGTGCGGCGCGCCGCGTTGGCAGCGATGAGCAGCTGGGCGGCCAGCGCCGGGTCGCGATCCACGATGTCCATGAGCGGGCTCAGACACGACGGATGGCCGTTGGCCCCCATCTCAAAGGCCGCCGCGACCGAGTCGATCACCGGCACGCCGGTGATCGCGTCGAGTTCACGCTGGAGGTCGGGTAAAGTCGTGACCGGGCAGCGTTGCTCCGCCGGGGCGCTGAACCACACGGCCTGCTCGCGCGCCTCCCGTTCGGCGTTGAGTTCGTGCACCGCCAGAAACGGCTCCGGCAGCAAGCCGGGGTTGAGGTGGCGGAAAATCAGGGCGGCGGCAAAATCGAGCCCCTCCAGCAGTTCATCGAACTCGGGCCACGCCCCCGCCTCCGCTTTCTCCCGCAGCTGGTTCACGCAATCGACCACGCCCCACGCGCCGGCGGTCTCCGCATCTTCGGCGAGCGCCCCCAGCGTTTCGTTGACCCGCGCCGCCGAACGCGCCTTGGCCAGCTCGGTCAGCCCGGTGCGCGCCGCGAGCAGGGTGACCCGGAGGGCGTCGAGCATCTTGTGCAGCCCGTCCGCGGTGAGGCCGACGAGCTTGCAGAAGGAACGCTCCTCCTCGAAATGGCGCACGTTCCATGGATTCGCGGCCGCCTTCGCGATCTCCCCGAAGATCGCCGCGTCGTGATACGGTTTGATCAGAAAATTCTGCACCCGCAGATCGAGGCCGCGCTTCACCGCCTCGCGATTGCCGTGCTCGGTGTAGACGACGACCGGCAGCAGTTTGGTGAAACAGTCCGCTTTGATGCGCTGCACCAGCTCGAGGCCCGCTTCGCCCTCGAGCTTGAGTTCGGTGAAGACCAGATCCACCCGCACGTGCGTGCGGACGAAGCGCCAGGCGTCCGGGGCGTTGGCGACGATCGCGAGCCGGTGCCCGCCCCGCGCAAGGATGCCTTTCATGGCGCGTTGCGCCACTTCGCTGGGATCGACGAGTAGAATGCAGGCCATGGAGAGGGAGACGCCCAAAGCCAGCGCGAGGCCGGCCATGGGGGCGTCCTCTCCCCTTATCGGCGCACCACCGGGAAACTGAACCCGGCGGCGCATTACAAAACCGTCCGACACACCTCCCATTAGGCCATTCGATGGCCGGGGACGCCCGCGCCCGGCGGCAGGATCGCACGCGCCGGGCCCGCCGCGCCCGACGGCGAAGTCGCGAAAAAAATTTTCGGCAAGTTTCTGCGCAGGATCGGCCAAACCGCGCGCAGCCGCGCGCCAAGAAAAGGGCTAGCCTTCGCCGCGTTCGTCCGCCAACTTCCGAACTGGCGGGCCTGAAAACCACCCCTCGGCCTCATGAAAGATTACGCCTCCCCTGACCTGCGAAGCTTCGCCGTCGTCGGCCATGCTTCCTCCGGAAAAACGATGCTGTGCGAAGCGATGGAAGTCGCCGCCGGCCGCATTGGACGCATGGGCTCCATCGCCGCCGGCACCACGGTCTCCGACTATCACGCGAGCGAAAAGCAGCACCAGATCTCGGTGCACGCCTCGCTCCTCAACCTCGAGTGGCAGGGCAAGAAATTCAACCTCGTCGACTCGCCCGGCTACGCCGATTTCATCAGCGAGGGCCTCGGCGCCCTGCGCGTCGGCGATTTCGCCCTCGTCGTCATCCACGCGATCCACGGTCTTGGCGTCGGCACCGACGCCGTCTGGGAGCAGGCCACGCATCACGGCCTCCCGAAGATGATCGTCGTCAACGCACTCGACAAACCGAACTGCAATTTCGACGAGATCCTCGCCGACGCCCGCGCGCACTTTGGGAAAAACGTCTTCCCGATGACGATCCCGCTCGACGCCGGCCCGGGCTTCAGCCGGCTGCTCGACGTCCTGCGCGACGAAGTCATCACCTACCGGCCCGGCGGCAACGGCTCCTACACCGAATCCACCGCCGAGGGCCCGCTCGCCGACCGCGTGCATGAGCTCCACAAGCAACTGATCGAATACGTCGCCGAGTCCGACGACGCGCTCATGGAGAAGTTCTTCGCCGAGGGCGTGCTCGCCGAGGAGGAACTCCGCGCCGGCCTGCACAAGGCGATCCAGAACCAGGTTTTCATCCCGCTTTTCGCCGCCTCGGCCGAGACCGACGTCGGCGTGGCGCGGCTGATGGACTTCATCGCCAAATACGGCTCCTCCCCTCTCGATCGCGCGGAGGTGCCTGCAATTGACGCGAGCGGCGCGGCCACCACCGTGCCGCTCGCCCACGCCGAGCCCGTCGCGTATGTCTTCAAGACAATGAACGAGCCCGGCGTGGGGGAGCTCTCATTGTTTCGCGTCTATTCCGGCACCGTCACAAGCGGTGCCGAACTATTTAATCCGGCCCGCAACGTCGCCGAGCGCCTCGGCCAGATCTACGTCCTCAACGGCCACGACCGCACCCCGGTGCCCGCGCTCCACGCCGGCGACATCGGCGCCGTCGTCAAACTGCGCAGCACGCACACCGGCGATACCCTGTGCTCGGCGAAATTCGTCGTCACCCTGCCGAAGGAGGAATTCCCCAGGCCCAACATCCACGCCGCGCTCAAGCCGCGCGCCAAGGGCGACGAGGATAAACTCGCCGTCGGCCTCCAGACGATGCACGTCGAGGATCCGACCTTCATCTACCGCGTCGACGACGAGCTCCACCAGACGATCATCTCCGGCCAGGGCGAAATCCACCTCCAGGTGATCATCGAGCGCCTCGCGCGCCGCTACGGCGTCCAGGTCGACCTCGAAGACCCGAAGGTGCCCTACCGCGAGACCATCCGCGGCCGCGGCGAATCGCGTTACCGGCACAAGAAGCAGACCGGCGGCGCCGGGCAGTTCGCCGAAGTCTGGCTGCGCGTCGAAGCCGGCGCGCGCGACAGCGGCGTGGTGTTCAAGCAGTCGCTCGTCGGCAACAACGTCGACCGCGTCTTCGTGCCCTCGGTCGAGAAAGGTGTCCGCACGGTCTGCACCGAGGGCATCATCGCCGGCTGCCGCGTGACCGATGTGAAGGCCGAGTTCTACGACGGCAAGATGCACCCGGTCGACTCGAAGGACATCGCGTTCCAGGTGGCCGGCTACTTCGCCTTCCGCGAAGCGTTCTCCGCGGCCCAGCCCTGTATGTTGGAGCCGATTTACACCGTCACCGTGACCGTGCCCGAGGACTACCTCGGCGCGATCATGGGCGACCTTTCGTCGCGCCGCGGTCAGATCCTCGGCATCGACAACGACGGCCACTTCCAGGTGGTGAAAGCCAACGTGCCGCAAAAGGAGATCAACCGCTACAGCTCCACCGTCCGCGCGCTCACCAGCGGCAAGGGCCGGCACGCCGAACAATTCAGCCACTACGCCGAGATGCCGCGCGAACTCGAGGCGAAGATCATCGCCGAGGCCAAGGCCAAGCGCGAAGCCGAGCACAACGGCAAGGCCTCCCACTAAACGACCAGAGACAAGAAACCCCCCACCGCGATCGAAACCCCCTTCCGCCACTTTTCGCCCGAGTCCGGGACGTGGCGGTCTCGGGTTCCCGGCCGCTAGTCCCTTTAGAATTCAACCCCGGAACATCATGGAAACCTGGAAAATCGAAATCACCGAACCGCACAGCGGAGAACTGGGTGAAGCCATCCTGCACGAGGATCACGGCTTCGCCATGGAAGAATACACCTACGAAGCCGGTCACAAGATCGAGGTCGCTGTGCATAGTGCGAGCGACACCCACTGGCACATCTTCACCGATTTGGATTCCGGTCACCGCTTCAAGATCCCGCCGGAAAAATACCGCAAGCTGGGCTGAGGTCCGCTTGGGCCCGGAGCGCCGCCGGAAGGCGCTCGCATTATTTTCGACACGCCCCGCGCATCACCGCCGGGCCGGGCCAACAGCCACCAGTCGGCGCTTGGTGCAGCAACCACGTTGCGCAGCCGTTGTGCCGTTATACCAGATACGTGGCGCTTCGGCACTTTGGATATGATACCAGCGGCTGTTGAGATTTGGATCATCCTAAATCCCGCAATTGAACCGCAGAGAGCGCAAAGCGCGCAGAGAGAAAAAAACTCGTTTGTTGCCCTTCATGCGCATTCACCCCACGAGGTGAAGGTCTCCCGTCCGCTCAGAAAAGCCGGAGCGTCTCGCTTTGAGTTCTTTGCGCTCTTTGCGGTTAATACCAACTGCGCCTTTTTGGATCATCGTAGGTCGGGCTTCACGCCCGACACTTGTCCGCCGACGGCGGATGTCGGGGATAAACCCCGACCTACCCACGGGACCCAATAGTCCATTCTTCAGCAGCCGTTGGTATCAGCCCGGCCACCGGCCGGGCCTACAGTCCAAAAGCAAGGTGACGTTGGTGTGAGCAAGCGTTTCGGAGGCCGTGAGCGCCCAAAATCCGCCCGGTGGGATTGCTGGCACGAGCCGCCGGCGATCCAGCACGTCGGATGTCGCCGATCAGGAGCGAGGCTCGCGTCGCGGCGGCTGCCGGCGTTCGGCCCGTCACAGCGTTCAATCGAACACCTTGTCGCGCGGATCGATCACCAGCCACATGAGCGCGCCGACGAAGAACAGCACGCTGATCGCGACCACCGGCGCATTCCAATCGCCGTAGTGCCTCAACAGCCACGTCACCAGCGGCGGTCCGCCGATCGCGCCGAGTTGACCCGCGGTGTTCATCGCCGCGCTCACCACACCCACGTGCGCGCCGCCGATGTCCTGGCACGTCGACCACGTGGCCCCGAGCGTGAACATCGTGAGCGTCACCGCCAGCGAGATCAGCACGATCGCCGCCACCGGGTGCGGCGCGAGCGCCGCGCCGGCCATCGCGGCACCCGCGAGCAGGTTGGCCACCCCCGCCACCCCGGCCCGCCCGCGCCGCAGGCCAAACCGCCGCACGGCCCAGTCGGTCGCCGCGCCGCCGGTCAGATCGCCCGCCACCGCCATCAACAGCGGCAGTCCGGCAAAAAATCCGAGCGACAGCGCCGCGAACTTGTGTTTCTCCTCCAGATAAGTCGGCAGCCACGTGATGCAGAAATAGAAAATCGTGCTGTTCGGAATGTAGCTCAGGCAGAGCGGCAGGGTGTTGCGGTGCGCCAGCAGCCGCCGCCAGTAGGGCCAGCCTTCGTGCGTCGTATTCGCCGCCGTCCGGCCGGCGGCGATCAGTTCGCGCTCGGCCGCGTTGGTGCCCGGGTGCTCGGCCGGGTCGTTACGGAACCAGCGGTGCCAGATCCAAACCCATCCCACGCCCGTCACGCCGAACACCACGAACACCCCGCGCCACCCGATCACGCTGCTGAGCGCCGCGGCGATGAGCGGCGTGGCCCCGCCGGCGAGGTGCGCCCCCGCAAAGAAAACTCCCTGCACCCGCCCGCGTTGCGCGAGCGGGATCCAGCGTGAAAACGTCCGTGCCACGCAGGGCCACGCCCCGGCCTCGCCGGCCCCGAACAGAAATCGGATCACAACGAGGGACCCGTGGCTGAACGCCGCGGCCGTCGCCATCGTGAGCGCCGACCACCACAGCACAATGCGCGTGAGCACGCTGCGCGTCCCGTAGCGATCCGCCCACCACGCCGTCGGCACCTCGAACAGGGCATAAGCCAGCGCAAACGAACTGAAGACCAGGCTCATCTGCTCCTTGCTCAGTGCGAGATCGCGGGAGATGTCCGGCGCCAGCTTGCCGATGCACGCGCGGTCCAGATACGTCACCATCGCGAGCGCGATCATGAGCCCGACGACGCCGTAGCGGATGCGGGTGGGTCTGATCGACGACGAGGCCGGGGGAGCAGGGGGTGTTTCCACAGACGAAAGCGGCGCCAAGGCTGGCCGTGCCGGTGCCCGAGTGGCAAGCCCGCGCCGTGCCCGCCGAGCGGAATGGTGTGGTCGGACGTGGCCGCCGGCATGAGGAAGCTGGAGCAAGATGAGCCGCGTCAACCCGCCTCGTCACCTCGGCGGCTGCCAAGTTTCTCGAACTTCAGCTGCAACGTTCCCGCTCAGCCAACATTGCCGACGGGGTGGAGCGCGTTGACCTCAAAGCGCTTGGGCTACGACGTGAATACTGAAAAACGCGTTGGGGTCAACGCGCTCCACGGCACGGTCACGCATAAACTCGAGTTCAACTGCAACCGTTCCGCTAAGGCCGGGTGCGGTCGACGTTCGCCCTGAGTTTCTCCAATTCCGTCCGAAGCCGCCCGATGGCTATCCGGTCCGCGCGCAACCGCTCCAACTCCGCCGACGCAACCTGCGCCGACTGCAGCCGCTGGTTCTCCGCCCGCAGACGCACGAGCTCGCGCTGCTCCTCGCGCAACAGGACCATTTCGCTGTGCAGCGCCGCCGCAGCTTCGCGTTGCAGCCAGAGCGCCGCGCCGGCCACCAGGGCCAGCGCCAGCAGCAGTCCGGAGAGCCAGCGCCGCGGATTCATGGGTTCGCCTTTGGTTGCGGCGTATCTGTCGGCGGCTTCGTCGCAAGCGAAAACACGATGGGGACCTGCATGTGCGTGTTCACGGCGCGGCCGCCTTTCTGGCCGGCCGCAAATTTCCATTGGCTCACCGCCTCCACCGCAGCCGCGCTCAGTCGTTGCGCCCCCTCGACGGTGTCGACTCCGTTCAAGGTGTTATTCCCGGCCCCGGCCACGACGAAATCCCCCATTTTGACCACGACGGTGGCGCGACTCTCATCGGCACGGTTGAGTCGATTGCCTTTGAGTGATGTGTCGATCGCCCGCGCATTCTGCACGTCGCCATTCGCGTCGACGATGAAATCGACCACCACCGTTCCCGCCAAGCCGGCGTTGCGCAGCTCGATCGGATACTGCGGTCGTGCCTGGAAAGTCGGCCGCGGCGTGCGATCGAGCTTCGCCAGCTCGAAGACTTCCGCGCGCGCCTGCGCCGCCGCCCGCGCCCGCTCCGCCTGCTGCATCGCGGTCTTCAATGCCGCCGTCTCCTCCGTCAGCCGCCGTAGTTCGGCGTCGTCGTTGCGCATATCGGCCACTTCGACGGCGGTCCGCTTCAGTCTCTCGTTTTCAGCGCGCAGCGCGGCGCCGGCGGTATTTTCCCGGCGCAGCGCCTCGATCTCACTCCGCAGCTCCGCGTTGGCTTGGGTCTGGATCACGAGGCCCGCGGCCCCGGCCACCAGCAGCGCGCCGCTGATCCCGACCTGTAGTTTCGTCATGCTCATAAGTCCCAGCCACGCGCCGGTGCCCGCGGCCGTTCCCGCTCCGGCCAGCGCGGCGCCGGTCACCGTCGCGGCGAGTCCCGCCGGAGCCGCCACCACCGCCTGGTTGGCCAGCGCCGCCGCGAGCGCGGCACTCGTTGAAGTCACACCGCGGCGCGCGAGCAACGCACGCAGCTTCTCGAGCGCGCGCTCCACGCGCATCCGGGCGGTGTTGTCGTTCACGTTGAGCCGGGCGCCCACGCTCGCGAAATCACGATTCTCGAAAAAGCGCAGCAGGATCGCCTCGCGATCGCTGTCGCTGAGTTCGCCGAGGACCTCGTCAAGCACCGGGCGCACGCGGTCCCAGTCGAGCTGAGCGGCGGAGTCGCGGTTGATTTCCTGCATAAGTTGGGCCTCGTGTTCGCGCACGTGGCGGCGCTGCTCGCCGCGCACGGCCTTCGCGGCGGCGAAGCGCGTGCTCGTAAAGAGCCAGCCGGCCAGCACGCGATGCGCCGCGACCGACTCCGCTTTCCGTGCCAGGTCGGTGAACACGGTTTGCGTGACATCCTGCGCGAGGTGCGCGTCGCCGTTCACCTGGCGCAGCGCGCAGGAGTAGACGAGGTTGACATGCCGCCGCACGAGCTCGGCGAATTCGGCCTCGGCGTGCGAGCCGGCGTAGCGGCGCAGGAGTTCGGTGTCTTCGGGATTCGCGTCCATGTGTCGGCTTTCGATTTCTAGCACCCGCGGAGACGAAGATCGCACAAAAAACATGCGATTATTTCGCTCCGTCTGAAACCACCGCGCCTGACGCACTGAACCGGAACTGCACATCGAACCGCCACTCGATCTTTTCGGTGCCGGCGAGATGCAGGTAGTCGCCCTGTGCGTGCTTCACGGTCTCGATCTGCCGGATCTCCGCCGGATGAAAACGCCACTGGCGCACCGCTTCCTCGACCGCCGCCCGGAACTCGCCGGCCAACGGCCCGGGCGACGACAGCGCGGCCAGACTCGTCGTCACATCGTTCACGCGGCCATCCAGGCCGAGCGTGAGTTGCACGCCCACCATCGCCTCGCCCGCGCGCCGCGCCAGCGCCGCCCGCGGATAGACCGGCGTCACCAGCGTCCCGATCGGGCGCG
Source organism: Verrucomicrobiota bacterium (assembly GCA_016235555.1). Classification (GTDB taxonomy): domain Bacteria; phylum Verrucomicrobiota; class Verrucomicrobiia; order Opitutales; family Opitutaceae; genus JACRKC01. Next base: position 25,062 of record JACRKC010000090.1, on the reverse strand, counting down.
GCGGCACCACCACTTCGCGCCGGAGCGGCGCCACGCCCGGCGGCCCGGCCTTTTTCTGCGGCGGCCGCGACGCCGGCGGCGGCGCCACGAACGAAAACGAACTCGCCCCCTCGGCCGCCGCCGGCATCGCGTGCCGACAGCCCAGCGTCGCCGTGCCGGCGGCCGCCGCGGCCACGATCACGATCGGAAAGTTGCGCATCGGCCTCATCCGGTTTCACCTCGTAGCACCCGGGAAGCGACGAATCGCACACTCAATCGCCCGGATTCTGTCGGAGCACGCGCCTCTCACTTTCTTGCAGTAAACTGAAAGGTGGGCCGGCCGCTCCGCGGGCGGCCAGGAGCGAGCGGGCATCGCAGCGCGCTGGCCGGGCGCGGAGCGCCCGGCCCACCCCTGCGGTGCGGGCGCATTGCAGGAAACTGAGCTGCGCCCTGTCGGAGCCCGCCGCCACTCCTGACAGGACGTTGTCACTGAGATGTGGTAGGCTGGCCGCGTTCTCCCTCGATCATGAGCACACCCGCCAATGACCTCCGCCTCGACTACGTCGAGTTCGCGTCGCGCGACATCGCCGCGGCCAGAAAATTCTTCACCGCCGCGTTCGGCTGGACGTTTACCGACTACGGTCCCGATTACACGAGCTTCGCGGACGGTCGCATGACGGGGGGCTTTTACTCGGCCCCCGGAACCCCGGCGAAGACCAACCCGATGATCGTGATCTTCGCGCTCAATCTCGAAGCGGCCGAGGCGCGGGTGAAAAGCGCCGGTGGCACCATCACCAAACCGGGATTCGAGTTCCCCGGCGGCCGGCGGTTTCACTTCACCGAGCCAAGCGGGCTCGAACTCGCCGTGTGGAGCCACGTGCGGGCCGACGGGACGGCGATCGCCTGAGGTGGAGCGCGTTGCCCTCAACGCGCTTTTCTCCCCTTCCGCCCTCCGGCGCATCGGAGCCGGCGCGCGCCGCCCTCACCGCACGATCGCCTGCACCTCGCGGGCGAGTTCGAGGAACTCGGCGCGATTGCCATCGAAATCATCGAGCGCGGCGGACTCCGCCCACTCGATGACGTTGGCCAGCGTGACGGCACCCTTGTGCGGCGAATCGCGCAGCACCATGCCGAAGCTCGCGACCGCGGCGGCGAACTTGAAATCCGCACTCGCATCGACGAACCGCGTCCGCGCATCCGCCAGCGGCAGATCGAGTTTCCGGCCGATGGCGCCGCCCGGTTTCTTGTAGCGCACCTTCACCGTGAGCAGTTCGTTTTGTCCGGGCAGCGGCAGGTCGAGCGCGGTGTTCTTCGGCGCTTGGTAACGCAGCCCCGCGACCGGGCTCGCCCCGACGGTCACGCGGCCATCCGCCGGCACGATCTCGAACAACGCCGTCACGGCGTGCCCCGCGCTCACCTCGTTGGTGGCCAGCGCGCCCGCCTTGAAATCATCTTTGCCCAGCACGCGGTTCTCGTAGCCGATCAAGCGGTAGCTGGCGACGCGCGCGGGGTTGAACTCCACCTCCACCTTCACGTCCTTCGCGATCATGACCGCCGGGCCGTTGACATCCTCGGCGAGCATCCGCTCCGCCTCGCGGCGCGAGTCGATGTAGCCATAGTTGCCGCTGCCCCAGTCGGCGAGGAACTCGATCAGCGAGTCGCGATAGATGCCCATGCCGAACGCAAACGCCGTGAGCGCCACGCCGGCGCGCGTCTTGGATTCGATCACCCGCGCCAGCGGCCCCTCGGCGGTGATCGTGAGACCGGCATTGCCGTCGGTGCACAGGATCACGCGGCCGTGGCTGCTCAGCCCGTAGGCCGCGAGGGTATCGTAGGCGAGTTGGATGCCCTTCATGCGGCTGGTGGCGGCGGCCGCGGAAAACGTATCGAGCGCACCGGCGATTTCACGGGACTTGGCGGCCACCGTCGGCGGCAGCACGAGCGACGCATCGTGGTGACAACTCACGAGCGCGACACGGTCGTCGGGCCGGAGTTTGCCGACGAGCGACTGGATCGCTTCCTTGATCATCGGCAGGCGGCTCGGCAGGCGCTCGACATCCACCACGTCGAGCACGAACACGAGGTTGACCGGCGGGCGTGACGCGATCTGGGCTTCGCGCGCCTTGAGCCCGATGCGCACGAGCCGGTGCGCGGGCGCCCACGGGGCATCCGCGACCTCCAACGAAGCGGCAAACGGCGCGTCGCCGCGCGGCGGCGGATAGTGATACGGGAAGTAATTCACGAGTTCCTCGATACGCACGGTCTCGCGAGGCGGCAGGCGCTTCTGTTGCAGGAACCGCCGGATGGCCGACATGCTGGACGTGTCCGACTCGATCGACACCGTCGCCACCGGCGACTGCGCGGCGCTGATGAAGCCATTGTCCGGCGCGGGTCGCACGCTCGTGGTGGTGCCGGCCCCGGTCACGAACGTCAACGGACGCAGCAGGGCCTCGCGCGCGCTCTCCGCAAGCGACGTGGGCGTCTCCGCCAGGAAGGACGATGCCGGCGCGACGGACGGAGTGGAGGTCGCGACCGCCTGGGACGGCGGCAGCGGCGCCGCGGCACCGGCGGTGCTGCTCGCGGCGACGGCATCACCCGACGGCGGCGTCATGGTCACACTACCGGACGAGGGCGGAAGCAGCGTGGTAAACGGCGCGTTCGGCGACGGAGCGGCGGGCGCCGGACGTTTCGTCGCACCCGCGATGCTGGATCGCTTCTCACTGGCCTGCGTCGAGGGGACGGCGGTGATGACCATCTTCTCATCGGGCGGATAGACGAACGTGCGGCTGGTCTCGGCCCCGACCCCGGCGGGCTGTGCGCGCACTGGTTCGGCGGGAGGCGCCGGCATTTGGGCAACCGTGGCGGTGGCGGTCGTTGCGGTCGATGCCCGGGGCGACGAGCGCTCCGGGCCGAGGGCGAACGGCCCGATTTTCCTGGTCAGATCTTCGACGCTCTTCGACTGGCCGAGCAGCGAAAGCGGATCCGGTTTCACCAGCGCCGGCGCAAACGCTTCGGTGGCGACCGGCGTCGTGGCCGGTGGGATCGTCGCCACCGCGGATTCGGCCGGCAGCGCAACTTCAACGATGGGCGTGGGAGCCGGGGCCACCGTTTTCGTTTCCGGTGCGACGGTCGCGACCGGTTTCGCCGCGGGCCGCGCGGTGGTGACCGTGCTCGGAGCGAGCGATTCGCGCGCGATGAAAAAGATCGCCGCGAAACACGCCGCGGCGAGGCCCGCGATCGTGAAGTAGGCGCGCGGAAAACGCAGGAGTTCGCCGCCGGTCAGCGGCCCGCCGTCGAGCTTGTGCAGTTGGCGAGCGTCGCGGTTCGGGATGATCGCAGCGGCTTGGGCGGGCTGGCGCGGCACCTCCATCGGCGGCGTGGAAAACACGGAAGGCATCGGTTCGCTGGCCAGGGCATCTTCCAGTTGCGCGGTGGCCGCGCGGATTTCCTCCAGCGCCGCCCGCAGCTCGGGCCGCTGGCGCAGCGCCGCCTCCACGGCGGCACGTTCGTCTCCCTCGAGTTCGCCAAGCGCGTAGGCGGTGAGCCGGGGATCGTCAGGCGGGAGTTGGTAGTCGTTCATCGGTCGGCAGTGGTCGTCAGAGTTCAGGGTCGCTGGGCGGCGAATTCCGCGCGCAGGCGCGCGACGGCGGTGTGGATGAGGAAGCCCACGTTGCTCACCGAGAGCTCGGTGATGCGGGCGATTTCCTTGTAGGAGAATCCATTTTGGAATTTCAGCCGCAGGACCTCTTGTTGGTGCGGCGGCAGGGTTTCGATCAAATGCAGGACGGCCTCGCGCGTCTCGGCGCGCTCGAGCGCGCGGCCCGGGCGCAGGTCGCCCGTCGTCACGCGCTCGACCTCCCCGTCGGCAAACGCCCTCATGCGGCCCTCCTTGCGCAGCACGTCGAGGGCGCGGTGGCGGCAGACCGTGAAAAGCCATTCCACGGCGTGGCCGTTGACGGCCTCGGGCGGTTGCGCCATGAGCCGCACGAAAGTGTCCTGCACCACGTCGCGCGCCCGGTCGAGATCGCCCCCGAGCAGCCGGGCCGCATAGCGGGTGAGCGGCCCCGATTGGGTCTCAAAGGTGCGTCGCAGAAATCCAGCGTCTTCATGTAACAAAGCCCGGGGGTCCGTGGGGTCGTTGGACATGAGCGTTTTCATTGATGACGGACGGCGCAGTCGTTTCTTAGAAAACATTTTTGCCTGCGGGGCGAGCCGGGGTTTGAGTGCGGCCATGCGTTTCCGCCCAACGGTTTCCGTCTTCTGCGTCGTGGCTTTCGCCCTCTGCCTGGGGGGATGCGCGAAACGCGAGATCCCCGTCGAGGAGGGCATCCGCACCCGCACGCTGCTCGTCGGCAACCAGAACGAGCCCGCCACCCTCGATCCCCACGTCGTCAACGCCTACACGGACCAGATCATCCTCGTCGCGTTGTTTGAGGGTCTCACCGTGCTGGACGAGAAAACCGCCCAGGCGCGCCCGGGCGTCGCGGAATCGTGGCAGGCCTCGCCCGACGGCTTGACGTGGACGTTCGCCCTGCGCGCCGATGCCCGGTGGTCCAACGGCGATGCTGTGACCGCGCGGGATTTCGCCTATTCGTTCCATCGCCTCCTCTCGCCCGCATTTGCCGGCGAATACTCGTTCATGCTCTGGCCGATCAAAAACGCCGAGCGCTACAACAAAGGCGAGTTGAAGAATTTTTCCGACGTCGGCGTCGAGGTGATCAACGACCGCACCCTCCGGCTGCGCCTGGAAAATCCCACCGCCTACCTGCCGGCCCTCGCCGCCCACCCGACGTGGATGCCGGTCCACCGCGCCACGCTCGAGAAACACGGCCGCGCCGACGACCGGGGCAATCCGTGGACCCGTCCCGGCACCCTGATCGGCAACGGTCCCTTCACGCTCACCGAGTGGAAACCAAACGCCCGGATCGTCACCACGAAGAACCCGCGTTACTGGGACGCCGCCCACACCTGGCTGGAACGCGTCGTCTTTTTCCCGATCGAGCAGGCCGACACCGAGGATCGCAACTTCCGCGCGGGCCAGCTGCACCTCACCTACGATGTGCCGAAAGCCAAAGCCGCCACCTATCGCACTCAGTCCCCGTCACCTCTGCGGATCGATCCGTTGCTGAATATCACCTACCTCAACTTCAACACGAAGAAACCGCCGTTCACCGACCCGCGCGTGCGCCGCGCCCTCGCGCTCGCCCTTGATCGTGAAGCGATCTCCAGCCGGGTGCTCAACGGCACCTACCCGCCCGCGTTCGCCATGACTCCGCCGAATTGCGGCGGCTATTCACCGGTCAATCGCGTGCCCACCGATTATGCAGCCGCCCGTCGCCTGCTCGCCGAGGCCGGCTTTCCGGGCGGCAAGGGTTTTCCCGCCGTCGCCGTGCAAGTCCTCAACGACGAGGCCCACCCGCGCATGATGGAGGCCATTCAAGCCATGTGGCAGCGCGAGCTCGGCATCCGCGTGACTATCGAGCCCTACGAGCAGAAGACGTGGCTGCAAAACCAGCAGACGATGGCCCACACGCTCGCGACCCTCGGCTGGACCGCGGACTTCCCCGATCCCGTCACGTTCCTCGACGTCTTCCGCACCGGCAACGGCCAGAACTGGACCGGCTGGGGCGACAAGGCTTACGACACGCTTCTCGACCAAGCCGCCGGCACGATCGATCCGGCGGCCCGCTTCGAAAAATTCCAGCAAGCCGAGGCGCTGCTGCTCGACGCCGCGCCCGTTGCGCCGCTCGTCCACCGCGCCCGCACCTACCTCCTCCATCCCACCGTGAAAAACTGGGAGCCGTCGCCCCTCGGCTTCCATCGCTTCCAACTCGTGCGACTCGAAAAGTAGCGCGGTGCTTCAGCCGCGCCGAAACACCGCGAGTCGTCGAGCCCGGGCGAAAGCGCCGCGCTACGCCACTTGCACCTTTACGCGCCCCACCCAACCTTCCCTCCGTGCATCCCTCCTCGCTCCGCCTTATTTTCGTGTGTTTGGTGTGTTTCGTGGTTTCCCACCTCGCAGCCGCCGACGCCGAGTTCGTGCGCGTCTGGCCGCAGTGGCGTGAAGCCGAGTCGTTCGACCGCATCGGCGAATACTTCGGCGGCAAGGAAAGCACGGAGAAAGAAATCATCCTGCGCACGCATGCGGACGTGCGCGCCGGTTACTACTTTCTCGCCCGCATCGCCACCCCGACCGCGCTCACCGGCACGCGCTTCGACTTGCAGGTGATCCGCCCCGACGCGCCCGAGCCGAAAACGTTTTCGTTTCCCGCCAATGTGCGCGCCGGCGGCGCCGTCTTCGAACTCGGCCTGACGGGTGCGGACTGGCCCAAGGGCAAAGCCGCGCACCCGGTCGCGTGGAAACTCGCGCTCGTCGCCGCCGACGGCCGCGTGCTCGCCGAGCAAAAAAGCTTCCTGTGGGAAAAGCCCGCGAAGTGAACCGGCCCGTAGCGGAGCGCGTGAGCGTTTCGCCTGCCGCGAAAGCCTCACGGCTTCCGCTACCTGATCCAGCGTGGTCCACGTGGCAGCCGCTCGCCGGCCTCCCGCCATTCTCCGCCGCCACGCTCGCCGAGACGCTCGACGGCGGCCAGGCCTTCCGCTGGCACGCCCAGCCCGATGCGACCTGGCTCGGTGGGTGGAGCGACCACCTCACCCGTCTCCGCCTTTCCGCGAGCGGACAGCCCGAATGGTCCGCGCCCGCCGCGCTCGCGCCGCGCGTCGCCGCCGCCCTGCCCCGCTACTTCGCGCTCGACCGCGACTTTGCCGCGCTCGCCGACGCGCTGCCATGGCGCAGCGACGCGCACCTCGCGCGCTGCCTCACCGCCTTCCCCGGTCTCCGTCTCCTGCGCCAGCCTTTCGGCGAGACGCTCCTCGGCTTCCTGTGCAGCGCCACGAAGCAGATCGTGCAAATCAAGCAGATGCTCGCGCTCCTCGCCGAGCGCCACGGGCCGCCCGTAGCGGAACGCGTAAGCGTTTCGCCACCGCACGAAAGCCTCACAGCTTCCGCTACGCCCCACCGCCTCCCCACCTGGCCCGAACTCGCCGAGATTTCCGAAGCCGAACTGCGCACCTGTCAGCTCGGCTTCCGCGCCAGGTTCATTTCGCAAACCGCCCGCTTCCTCGCGGCGCACCCCGGCTGGCTCGCCGAAACCGAATCGCTCCCCTACGCCGAGGCGAAGGCCCGCCTCTGCACGCTCCCCGGCGTCGGCGAAAAAATCGCCGACTGCGTGCTCCTCTTCGGCGCCGGCCGCCTCGAAGCTTTTCCGGTCGACACGTGGATTCTCCAGTCACTCGCGCGCCGCTACGGCCTCACCGGCTGGAAGCCGGCGCAGGTCGCCCAGTTCGGCCGCGCCCATTTCGGCCCGCACGCCGGCCTCGCGCAGCAATTCCTCTTTGCCTGGGAGCGCAAGTTTTCGCGTCGCGAAAACTAAGGTTAGGTTTTCGCGTCGCGAAAACCTGCCCGCTGGATGAGTTCGATTTCGTAGCCCTCGGGCGCGTCGATGAACGCGATGACCGAGCCGCTGCTCGTCGGGGTCGGGCCGTCGCTCAGATTGAAGCCGCGCTTTTCCGCCGCCGCCGCCCACGCCTTGAGATCGTCGACCTCGAATGCGAGGTGCATCAGGTCCGGCTGCACCTGCACGCTTGGGCTGTTCGGGAGCTGGCAGAGCTCGATCTCCTCGTCGCTGTTGGGAGTCGCGAGAAACACGATTTGTGCGCCGCGGGGCGACACACTGCGCCGGGCCACGGTGAGGCCGAGCGCGTCCTGGTAGAATTTCACGGAGCGCTCGATGTCGTTCACGCGCATCCGGGTGTGGAGCAGTTTTTTGACCATGCGCGGAGATTGCACCCGCGCCCGCCGCCGCGCAAGCTGCGCGCACCATGCCCATCGATCTCGACGCCATCCGCGCCGCGCACGACCGCATCCGCCCCCACATCCACCGCACGCCGGTCCTGACTTGCGCGCGACTGAGCGCCGAGTGCGGCGGCAAGATCTTCTTCAAGTGCGAGAACCTCCAGAAGATCGGCGCCTTCAAGGCCCGCGGCGCCACCAACGCCGTCTTCGCCCTCTCCGAGGTCGCCGCCCTCCGCGGCGTCGTCACGCACTCCTCCGGCAACCACGGCGCCGCCGTCGCCCGCGCCGCCAAGCTCCGCGGCATTCCCGCGCACATCGTCATGCCGTCGAATTCCGCGAAACCGAAAATCCGCGCGGTCGAGGCCTACGGCGGCAAGATCACCCTCTGCGAACCCACGCAGGCCGCCCGCGAAACCGCGTGCAACGCACTCCTCGAAAAAACCCTCGGCACGCTCATCCATCCGTTCGAGGACGAACTCGTGATGGCCGGCCAGGGCACCGCCGCCATCGAGTTGCTCGAAGACGTCCCCGACCTCGATCTCATCCTCGCCCCCGTCGGCGGCGGCGGTCTGCTCAGCGGCACCGCCATCGCCGCCAAAGCGCTCCGCCCCGCGATCAAGATCATCGGCACCGAGCCCGCCGGCGCCGACGACGCTGCACGCTCCTTCCGCGCTCACCAGCGCATCCCGCTCACCCACGTCGACACGATCGCCGACGGCCTGCGCACCACTATCGGCGAGCTCAACTTCGACATCGTTCAGCACCACGTGGATGACATCGTGACGGTCAGCGAAGCCGGCATCATCGCCGCGATGCGCCTCATTTGGGAGGCCGTGAAGATCATCGTCGAACCCTCCGCCGCCGTGCCCTACGCCGCCATCCTCGAGCGCCGCTTCGACCCGGCGCACCAGCGCATCGGCCTCATTCTCTCCGGCGGCAACGTCGACCTCGACAAGCTGCCGTGGATGGAGCGCTAAATTTTTCCGCCATGAAATTGCTTCGCCTCATTCGCTCCTCGCTCGCTCTCTGGCTCGCCGCCGTCGCCGCGCCGGCCGCCGACACGCCGCGCATTTTCCTGGCCGGCGATTCCACCATGGCCAACAAGCCGCTCGACCTCCCCGAGCGCGGCTGGGGCATGGCCCTCGGCCAGTTCTTCCAAGATCCCGCGATGGTGCAAAACCACGCGATGAACGGCCGCAGCACCAAGAGCTTCATCGACGAAGGCCGCTGGCAGAAAATCGTCGACGACCTCCACGCCGGCGACTTCGTGATCATCCAGTTCGGCCACAACGACGAGAAGGTCGAAGACCCGAAGCGCGGCACCGATCCGAAGACCACCTTCCCGGAAAACCTCCGCCGCTTCATCCGCGAAGTCCGCGCGAAAAACGCCTCGCCCATCCTCGCCACGCCCGCGGCCCGCCGCAAATTCGACAAAGCCGGCCAGCTTCAACCCACCCACGGAGCCTACCCCGACGCCATCCGGGCTGTCGCCGCGAGCGAAAAAGTCCCGCTGCTCGAACTCGAAAAAGCCACGATGGCCTGGCTGCAAACCGCCGGCGATGAACCCTCGAAAAAATTCTTCATGTGGATCGAGCCGGGCAAGTTCGCCAAGATCCCCGACGGCCGCAAAGACGACACCCACTTCGTCGAAGCCGGCGCCACCAAAGTCGCCGAACTCGCCGTCACCCAGCTCCGCGAACAAAAGCTGCCGCTGGCGCCGTGGTTGAAGTGAGGCCGTCACCAATCGATCGGAGACCTCCTTCTCTATTTTGTAGGTCGGGCTTTACGCCCGACACTCTGAAATGTCGGGCGTAAAGCCCGACCTGCAATCGATCCAGTCGTGAACACGGAACCCAAAATCTATCGCGGTTACGGCGCGCTGCGCACGGGTCGATGGTCACAAGCGGATGCCGACTATTTCGTCACGGGCTGCCTCCAACGACCAGCGACCGGGCTGACCAGCGAGCCCCTTGCAACGATGGTGCAGGCTCGACTCCATGAGCTCGAAACCTCCGGGTATTGGAAGTTACGCTCGTCTGTGTTGATGCCCGATCACTTCCATCTGCTTGTCACGCTCGGGCCGCAGGGAAATCTGTCAGAAGCCATGCGCCAATTCAAAGGCCCCCTCGCACCCATGTTGCGAAAACAGGGCGTGAGCTGGCAGAAGAATTTCTACGACCATCATCTACGCAACGGAGACGAACGTTTGCCAACGTTCCTCTACATTTTCCTCAACCCCTATCGCGCCAACCTGATCCCGACCGGCCGGAAGTGGCCGTGGTATTTCTGTGGACCGGACGATTGGGAGTGGTTCGGAAGAATGACCGATGAGTCGCTGCCATTCCCCGAGTGGCTGCGCTGACCATGTAGGTCGGGCTTTACGCCCGACATTTCGGAGTGTCGGGCGTAAAGCCCGACCTACAAACCCCGACAGTCACCCAAACCCGCCAGGCCAGCTCCGAGGTCCGGCGTTTATTGAATCCAGCGTTTCAACCCAACGGAGCGCGCCATTGCCGGCCCTCACTCCAACGGCGCCATCACGCCGGTGCGCTCGTCGTGCAGTTTCGCCGTGTCGAGCCCGTCGAGCACCAGCACGCCTTGCAGCGACGACATGATCTTCGGGTCGCCCCACTGCCAGACGATCCGGGCCTGCGCATCGAGTTCGAAGAGCTGCACGCCCTCGGCGCCGTGGCCGGGTCCGTGCTGCTGCCAGTTGGCGAGCACGATGTGGCCGTTGGGCAACAGTTGAAACGTCGCGTAGAAATTCGCGTTCACCGCCGCGGGCATCTTCGCCTTCTCGGCGAAGCGCCGCAGCTCGCGGCCCTGCGCGTCGAGTTCGACCATGAACGCCCCGTAGCCGGCCGACGCCAGCGTGCGGCCATCGGGCAAGCGCAGGGCCTTCCACGCGTGGACGAAGCCCGGCACTTTCCATTCATGCACGATGCGCCCGCTGCGGTCGCCTTCGCGGATCATCGAGTCGTTCATCATGAGCCACGTGCCCTGCGCGGTTTCACGGAGGAGGCGGACATAGGTGCCGGGGAAAGTCGTCCTGGCTTTCACCGCGCCCGCGGAATCGACTTCGAGCACGACCACGCTCGTTTCGCCCGCGAGCTTCGCGCCGGCGAGCAGCGTGTGACCATTGGGCAGGCGGCGCGCGGCAGTCACGCCTTTGTAGGTGGCGACGTCTTTCACGACCTTGCCCGTCGCAATGTCGAACTCCGCGTAACCCGCGTCGTGCCCGATGAGCACGCGGCCGCCGCCCACGAGCTGCATATCGCGCGCCTGCGGATGCCCGATGGGCACGATCCAGTTTTTCGCCGGATCGCGTTCGTTGATGCGCAGGAGCTGCGCGAGTCCCTCATCGATGAGCAGGAAATCGTGGTGGATAGCCGCGCCCTGCGCGGCGCCGGAAGCGAGCATTCCGAGTGACATCGTGACCAGGAGCAGACGCGACAAATTCACGTCCGGCAACAGAGCTGACGCCGGTCAGTCTGTCAGCGCGTGGGGGCATCCCACTCTTCTGCAATCGACGAGGCGGGACGCCTCGTCCACGTGGCTGAGGCGTCCCGCCTCAGTCAGAAAACTGAGATGCGCCCTCAGCGCCTGCCTCGCACAATCCGCTATCGACGGACCGGTCTCGGTCGGCATCGTGGGAGGCTCCCCAATTTTTCACCCCATGCTCCGCGCCCGCCTTCTCTGCCTCGCCCTCGCGCTCGCCGCCGCGGCCCGCCTCTCCGCCGCCGACGCCCCGCGCCCGAACATCCTCGTCATCCTCGCCGACGATCTCGGTTTCTCCGATCTCGGCTGCTACGGTGGGGAAATCGCCACGCCCAATCTCGACGCCCTCGCGGCCGGCGGCCTGCGGTTCACCCAGGCCTACAACACCGCCCGCTGCTGGCCGTCGCGCGCCGCCGTCACCACCGGTTACTACGCGCAGCAGGTGCGCCGCGACATCCTCCCCGGCATCCCCAGCGGCGGCGGCAACCGCGGCATTCGTCCGTCGTGGGCGCCGCTCGTGACCGAGTTCCTCCGCCCGCTCGGCTACCGCAATTACCACTCCGGCAAATGGCACATCGACGGCAAGCCGCTCGAGAACGGCTTCGACCACAGCTTCGACATCGGCACCGGCCAGAACAATTTCTTCAAAGCCCCCGGCAACCTGATCGACGGCGTGCCCGACGTGCAGACGCCCGACTACTACGTCACCACCGCCGCCGCCAGCCACGCCGTGCGCGTGTTGCGCGAGCACGCCGAGAAATTCTCCGGCCGCCCCTTCTTTCACTACCTCTGCTTCACCGCTCCGCATTTCCCGTTGCACGCGCCCGCGGCGGACATCGCGAAATACGAGGGCAAGTATGCCCGCGGCTGGGATGTGATGTCGGAGGAGCGTTACGCGCGTCAGCAAAAGGCCGGGCTCGTCACACACCCGAAGCCCCCGTTCGAGCGCGATGTCGGTCCGCCCTACGCCTTTCCCGACGACATCGTGAAACTCGGCCCCGATGAAGTAAACCGCCCGGTGCCGTGGGCCACGCTCACGCCGTCGCAGCAGAAATTCCAAGCCGCCAAAATGGCCATCCACGCCGCCATGGTCGATCGCATGGACCAGGAGATCGGCCGCGTGATCGCGCAGCTGAAAGCGATGGGCGCCTTCGAAAACACCCTCATCCTCTTCGCCTCCGACAACGGCGCCTCCGCCGAGATGATGGTGCGCGGCGACGGCCACGACCAATCCGCGCCGATGGGCTCCGCCAAGACGTTCCTCTGCCTCGGCCCCGGCTGGTCGAGCGCGAGCAATACGCCGTTCCGCCGCCATAAGACCTGGGTGCATGAAGGCGGCATCAGCACCCCGCTCATCGCCCACTGGCCGGCCGGCATCAAGGCGCGCGGCGAACTGCGCCGCACGCCGACGCACCTCGTCGACGTCGTGCCCACGCTGCTCGAGCTCACCGGCGCCACCAAGCCCGCGACGATCAAAGGCCACGCCGTCCCGCCCGCGCCCGGCCGCAGCCTCGTGCCCGCGTTCGCCAAGGATGTGACCGTGCCGCACGACTTCCTCTGGTGGGAACATGAAGGCAACCGCGCGCTCCGCGCCGGCGACTGGAAACTCGTCGCGCTCAAGAACGGCGGCTGGGAGCTCTACGATCTGGCCAAGGATCGCGGCGAGTCGAACAACCTCGCGGCGGCCCGGCCCGAAAAGGTTCGCGAACTTGAGGCGCTGTGGGAGCGCCAGCTCGAGGCCACGAAGGCGCTTGCGCTCACCGATCTTCCGGCGGGCGCCGCCGACGCCGCGCCGAAGAAGGGAAAACGGAAAGCCAAGTGAAGGCGGGGCGTTCCCTCCGGCCGGCACTCGCGGCGATGCTATGCGTGGCCGCGGCCTCCGCTGCCGAGGTCCCCGTCCGCGCCTACCGTGATTGGGCGCTCGTCCGCGGCGGCAACGCCGAACGCGGCCGGGCGCTGTTCGCCACGGACGGCAAGGGGGCCTGCGCCGTCTGCCATTCGGTGGACGGCTCAAATTCCAAGGCTGGCCCCGACCTGCTCTCGGTGGGCGATGCGCTGCCGCGTCGCGACCTCATCACCGCGATTCTCCAGCCGAATGCCACCATCGCCGTCGGCTACGGCGCGACCATCGTCGAAACGAAGTCCGGCGCCACGCACGTCGGCATCATCAAGCGCGCCGATGCCTCCGCTCTCGGCCTGATGGGTGCGGATGGCCGGCTCGTCACCCTTACGACCGCGGAGATCAAGGCGCAGCGACCGAGCCCGGTGTCGCTCATGCCCGAGGGCATTCACGCGGCGCTCACCGTGCCCGAATTCGCCGATCTCGTGGAATACCTCGTGAGCCTGAAGCAGCCGGCCAGCTCGCTCACGGCGCACCGCGGGATGCCGGACGACATTCCGACGCTCGCGCGGCCCCCCGCGCTACGGCCGCTCCTCTCCGAGTCGCAGCGTTTTCCGCACAGCGTCGTGCGCCGGCCCGGCGACGTGCGCCTCGGTCTCGTGTGGCTTGGCGCGATCCCGGGCGAGGACGGCGCGTTTCTCGCCGCGCACCAGTCGGGTCAAATCTGGCGGCTGGACCGCACCGCCGAAGGATTCACCAAGACGCCGTTCGCCGATCTTTCGACGGAGGTGTTTTCCGAGCGCGGGCCCAACGGGCTGCTCGGCGTCGCGTTTCACCCGCGCTTTCGCGACAACCGCAAATACTATCTGAAACACCACGTTTTCGAAGGCGGGCAAATCCTGACGACGCTGGTGGAGCGATTCGCCGCGGGGGATTTTCGCGCGGATGCCGGTGCCGCCTCGCGCCGTCTGCTCGCGATTCCGTGCGTCACGCAGAACCACACGGGCGGTTGCATTGAGTTCGGGCCGGACGGCTTTCTCTACCTCGGCATGGGCGACACCGGACCCCAGAGCGATCCCAACGGCCACGGCCAGGACTTCTCGCTCCTGCTCGGCAAGATGCTCCGCCTTGACGTGGACCGTCGCGATTCGGGCCTCCCCTACGCGATCCCGCCCGACAATCCGTTCCGCGATCGGGCGGGTGCGCGGCCGGAAATTTTCGCCCTTGGTTTTCGCGAGCCGTGGCGCTTCAGCTTCGACGCCAAGACCGGCGACCTCTGGGTCGGCGATGTCGGCCAGGATCGCGTCGAGGAGGTGGCGCTCGTGCGCCGGGGCGAGAATCACGGATGGAACGTCTTCGAGGGATTCGAGCGATTCTCCAACGCGCACCGGCGCGAGGGCGAAGCCTTCACGCCGCCGGTCGCCGCCTACCGCCGCCGCTACGGCAACTCGGTCACGGGCGGCTTCGTCTATCGCGGCGCGCGCGCCCCGTCGTTCGAGGGGGTCTACATTTTCGGCGACTACACTTCGCGGATGATCTTCGGGCTCACGCAGCGCGGCGGACAACTCGAGTCGCTGCGGCACCTGGTGACCGCGCCCGAGAGCGTGGCGTCGTTCGCCACGGATTCCCACGGCGAGATCCTCGTCGTGGGCTACGAGGGCATGATCTACCGGCTCGACTTGGCGAACGCGGAGTTCGAGCGCAGCGCACCGGCGCCCTCGCGTTCGCCCGTGGCGTGGGAGCGGCGGGCTTTCCCGCTGCCGGAGTCGATCTGGAGCGTTGAGGCCATCGACGTGAACGGTGACGGCCAGCGCGAACTCATCGCGATGGGCGTGACGAAGGTGTTTTCGGTGGAGCTCTCAAACTGGCGCACCGACACGCTGTTCGATGCCCGGGACGGCAAGATGCTCTATTGCGTCGCGCTCGATGCCAACGGCGACGGCCACCCCGATCTCGCGCTCGGCCGCTACACCATCCCGTGGATTGAATACCGTGTGGCTCAGGCGAAAGGCGCGCCGCGGCCCGAGCCGGCCGGCCCGGACTTCAGCGTCGCTTGGCTCGAAAACCCGCGGCGCCTCGGCGCGCCATGGCGGCTCCACGTCGTGGATCGCGAGCTCAACGGCATCCACGGCCTGGCGGCCGGCGACGTGAACGGCGACGGCCGCCTCGACGTGATCGCCGGCAGCATCAGCGGCCCGGCATTTGCAAACAGCCTCGCGTGGTTCGATCTCGTCGCGCCCGGTGGCCCGCAGCGCGCCATCGTCACACGTGGCGGCACCGACGGCCGGCCGCATTATCTCGATTTCGCCGACATCGATGGCGACGACCGTGGCGACGTTTTGCTCGGCGACTCGGGCGGCGGCACGTTTACGTGGTGGAGCCGGGGCGCGACTGCCGATGCGCCTTGGACGAAGCATCTGATCGCGCAGGAAAAAGGCGCGACCAACCTCAAGGCCACCGATCTCGATGGCGACGGCCGGCGCGATGTCGTCGGCGCCTGCGGCCACGGCAAGGGCGTCTTCTGGTTCTCCGGGCCCGCCTGGACGAAGCATGTCATCGACGCCGAACTCGCCACTCCCCACGCGCTCGCGGTCGGTGATTTCGATGGCGATGGCGACGTCGACGTAGCGGTCGCATCTTACACTGCGCACATCGTCCGCTGGTATGAGAACGACGGCCGCGGCCACTTCACACCGCACGACATCGACACCGCCAACAAACAGGAGGCCTACGATCTGAAGACCGCCGATCTCGATGGCGACGGCCGCCCCGATCTCATCCTCGCCGGCCGTGAGTCCAAGAATGCCGTGGTCTATTTCAACCGCCGGCGTTGAATCCCGACCTTGCGCTCCGGGCGGCGGGCGGTTTGGTCAAAGGGGAATCCCCGCGCCCGCTGATGCCTGCTTTCCCTCGCGCCATTTTCCTGCTGCTACCGCTGGCCGTTTGCCCGGTTGGGCAGGCCGCGCCCACCGTCGACTACAACCGCGACATCAAGCCGATCCTTTCCGAGAATTGTTTCTCGTGTCACGGCCCCGACGAGAAGGCGCGCAAGGCCAAGCTCCGCCTCGACGTCGCCGAGTCCGCCTACGCCGCCGCTGGCAGCGGCCTCACGCCGCTGAAGCCCGCCGACCTCGCCAACAGCGAGGTCTGGCAACGCCTCGTCAGCACCGATCCCGAGGAGGTGATGCCGCCGCCCGATTCGAATCACACCCTCACCGCCGCGCAGAAGGCGCAGATCAAGACATGGATTGAGGCCGGCGCCGCCTACGCGTCCCACTGGTCCTTCGTCGCCCCGCGGAAATCGCCCCTGCCCGCCGCGGGCCAAGCCATCGACTCTTTCGTCCTCGCCCGGCTCGCGGCGGAAAAGCTCGCGCCGTCCACCGAGGCCGACCGTCGCACGCTCATCCGCCGTCTCTCCTTCGACCTCACCGGCCTGCCGCCCTCGGGCGCAGACGTCGAGGCGTTCGCCAACGACCGCTCGCCTGACGCCTATGACCGCCTCGTCGCGCGCCTCCTCACCAGTCCGCATTTCGGCGAACGCCTCGCGCTCGACTGGCTCGATGCCGCGCGCTACGCCGACACCAACGGCTTCTCCATCGACGGTGGCCGCCACATGTGGCTCTGGCGTGACTGGGTCATCCAGGCGTTCAACGACAACAAGCCCTACAATCAATTTCTCGTCGAACAACTCGCCGGCGACCTGCTGCCCGATTCCCATCTTCCATCTCCCACCTCCCATCTCCCATCAGCGCGCGAAGCCGCGCTGATCGCCACCGGTTTCCAGCGCAACAACATGGTCACCCACGAGGGCGGCACAATCCCCGAGGAAAATCTGGTCAACTACAACGCCGACCGCGTGAAGACCCTCGGCGAATCCGTGCTCGGCCTCACGCTCGCCTGCGCCCAGTGTCACGACCACAAGTTCGACCCGATCTCGATGCGCGACTACTACGGCCTGTTCGCGTTTTTCAATTCTCTCGGCGACCGCGGTCTCGACGGCAATGGCGGCAACAATCCCGGCCCCTCCATCCGCGCCCGCACCGTTTTGCGCACCGGCGCCGAGGAGTCGCTCCGCCGCGACATCGCCGCGCTTGAGGCGAAACTCGCCCGTCGCGACGACACCGTCCTCGCCGCCTGGGAGGGGCGTGAACGCGCGCAGCTCGCCACCCGCGGCCGCGATCTGAAGGTCATCCCGTTGAAGGCGGCGAAAGTCTCCACCCCCAACCGCGGCGCCGGCTTCGACGTCACGCCCGACGGCCGCGTCCGCCTGCGCGACGCCGGCGACCTCGGTGCCTTCGATATTCTCACGGAGCTGCCCTCCTCCGAAACCCCGATCACCGGCCTGCGATTCGTGATGCATCCGATCCCCGACAATGCGCTCGGCAGCTGGGGCGGCGGCCCGACGCGCCCCGCCGATCCGGCCGCCAAAAAGAAGAAAGCCGCCCCGCTGCCCGAGCAGAAAGGCACTTTCCGTCTCACTGCGATTTCGGCCTCCGCCGAACCTGTGCCGGGCGACCAGATCAACCTCCACAAGCTCGAGAAATTCACCCGCGTCACGGCCAGTTCATGGGAGCCCGCCAATCCCGCCGCCGGCTGCCTCGATCCGCGCAACGACACCGGCTGGTCCCCCGACCTCGCCACCGAGGGCCCGGTGCACCTGACCGCCACCCTCGCCCGACCGCTCAACGCCCGCGCGACGCCCCACCTGACCGTGCAACTCAACTTTGGCGCCGGCCGCGGCCTCATCGCCGGTCTGATCGAAGTCTGCGCCATCACCGGCACCGACGACGGCACCGATCTCCCCGCCGAGATCGTCGCTGCGCTCGCAACGCCCGCCGCCCAACGTTCGCCGGAGATACTCGCCTCGCTCTGGCGCGAATGCAGCGCCCGGGCCGTCGAGCTGTCCCGCGATCGCGTTGCCCTCGCCAACCTGCGCGAGCGCCTCGCCGCCCTCACCGAACCCTTCACCACGATGGTCATGGCGGTCGCCGACAAGCCGCGCGAAACCTTCGTTCTCAACCGTGGCGACTACCAGCAGCCGCGCGAGAAGGTCACGGCCGCGACACCGGCCGCCCTGCCCGCGTTGCCCGGCGGCGCCGCCGATCGCCTCGGCCTCGCCCGCTGGATCGTCTCCCGCGAAAATCCCCTCACCGCTCGCGTGGCCGTTAATCGCATCTGGAAATTGCTTTTCGGCACCGGCCTCGTCGCCACGCCCCAGGATTTCGGCTCGCAGGGCGAGTGGCCCAGCCACCCCGAATTGCTCGACTGGCTCGCCGTCGATTTCATGGAGCACGGGTGGAACGTGAAGCGCCTCATCACGCAGATCGTCACGAGCACCACGTATCGCCAGTCTTCCGCCGCGAGCGCCGCGCTGATCGAGCGCGACCCGCAGAACCGCCTGCTCGCCCGCGGCCCGCGTTTCCGGCTCTCCGCCGAGCTCGTCCGCGACAACGCCCTCGCCGTGAGCGGGCTGCTGGTCCCCGCCATCGGCGGCCCGAGCGTCAACCCCTACACGCCCGGCGACCTCTGGCGCGAAGTGAGCCACTACGGCAGCACGCCCGCGACGTCGCAGACGTTCGTGCAGGACCACGGCGAGAAACTCTATCGCCGCTCGCTCTACACCTATTGGAAACGCACCGCCCCGCCGCCCAACATGACCGCGTTCGACGCCCCCAACCGCGAAGTCTGCACCATCTCCCGCGGCAACACCACGACGCCACTGCAGGCCCTCGTCACGCTCAACGACCCGCAATTCGTCGAAGCGGCGAGAGTCTTTGCCGAGCGCATTCTCGCCCAGCGCGGCAACGACTCGGCGCGCCTGCGCTGGGCGTTCGCCGAATGCCTCTCCCGTCCGCCGCAACCGAAGGAGTTCGACATCCTTGCCGCCACACTGACACGCGAGCGTGCCCGCTACGCGAAAAGTGAAGCCGCCGCGCGCACCCACCTCGCAATCGGCGAATCGCCGCGCAACCCCGCGCTCGCCCCCGCGGAGCACGCCGCGTGGTCGCAGGTCGCCACGCTCCTCCTCAACCTCAGTGAAGCCGTCACGCGCAACTGATGAAAACTTCTCCATCGTTTTTGCCGCGGATTGCACGGATATCACGGATGGGATTATCCGCGCCATCCGCGTAATCCGCGGAAAAATATTCCGCCCATGCAACCCGCCCACGATTACCTCCGCCACCTCACGCGCCGCACGTTCCTCGGCCGCACCGCGCGTGGCATCGGCGGCATCGCCCTCGGCTCGCTACTCTCTTCCAGCATCGCGCGCGCCGTCGAAGCGAAGGCCAAAGGCCAGCCCGGCCTGCCCCATTTCAAACCCACCGCCAAGCGCGTGCTCTGCCTCTTCCAGAGTGGCGGCCTCTCGCACGTCGATCTCTTCGACAACAAGCCGATGCTCCATGAGCACGCCGGCAAGGAGATCCCCGCCTCGGTCAAGGGCATGCAGCGCCTCACCGGCATGACGAGCGGCCAGAGCGCCTACCCGGTCGTCCCTCCGCTGAAGCCAGGCAAACTTTGCGGCAAACACGGCACGTGGATCAGCGATCTGCTGCCGAACATCCAGACGATCGCCGACGACATCTGCCTCATCAAGAGCCTGCACACCGAGGCCATCAACCACGACCCCGCGATCACCTACATGAACACGGGCAACCAGCTCCCCGGCTACGCCAGCATGGGCGCGTGGGCGAGTTACGGCCTCGGTTCTGAAAACGAAAACCTCCCCGCGTTCATCGCGATGGTCTCGCAGGGCACGGGCAAGAACCCCGGCCAGCCGATTTTTTCGCGCCTCTGGGGCAGTGGTTTCCTGCCCGCCTCGCACCAAGGCGTCGGCCTCCGCCCCGGCGCCAATCCCGTCCTCTACCTCGACAACCCGCCGGGCGTCGACCGCCCGCAGCGCCGCGCCCTCCTCGACGATCTCGCGCAGCTCAACCACGCGCGCGCCGCCGAGCTCGGCGATCCCGATACGCTTGCCCGCATCGACGCCTACGAGATGGCGTTCCGCATGCAGACCTCCGTCCCGGAGCTCACCGACATTTCCCAGGAGCCCGCCGCCACGCTCGACGCCTACGGACCCGAGGTGCGCAAACCCGGCAGCTACGCCGCCAACTGCCTGCTCGCCCGCCGCCTGCTCGAGCGCAACGTCCGCTTCGTGCAACTCTTCCACCGTGGCTGGGACCAGCACATCGCCCTGTCGCGCCAGCTCCCCAACCAGTGCCGCGACATCGACCAGCCCACCGCCGCGCTGATCAAGGACCTCAAGCAACGCGGCCTGCTCGACGACACGCTCGTGGTCTTCGCGACCGAGTTCGGGCGCACCGTCTTCAGCCAGGGCAAGCTCGGCGACCCCGGCATGGGCCGCGACCACCACGGCCGCGCGTTCACCGTGTGGCTCGCCGGCGGCGGCATCAAAGGCGGCCTCGAATACGGCGCCACCGACGACTTCTGCTACAACATCACGGAAAAACCCGTCCACCTGCGCGACCTGCACGCGACGATCCTGCACTGCCTCGGCATCGACCACACCCGTTTCACCCACAAATTCCGCGGCCTCAACGTCCGCCTCACCGGCGTCGAAGAAGCAAAGGTGGTGAAGGAGATATTGGTGTAACCCTCACCAAGACGTAGGTTGAATCGCTGATCTCCGCTCATCTTTTCTGAGCAAGTTGTGGAGCGTATGTCTGTCGCCTTCGCCTCATCGGCGAAGTGTCACGTTGGTTTTGGCTCGGGGCTCCATTATTAGCGGGCATCAGCACAGATTAGCGTTCTCTCAGTCCGCCTCTTGCGCCTTCTGCGCCTCTTTGCGGCCGATCGTTTTCCCAAACAGTTTTGACCACGGATCACACTGATATGCACGGATAGAGGCGAGGCGACCAACAGAGTTGCGGCCATCTGTCTGTTTGAATCCGTGCCATCCGTGCAATCCGTGGTTAAGAATTCTGGGATCGGTTTTGGGCGAAACTGTCGCAGCGTTGAGACGCGGGTTGCCTCCTTGTGGCCCTTCTCTGCGGTTTGTCGTCTGCGCTCCCAGAGGCAAATCTCCGATTCGTGAATGGCCCGGGGCCTGCGAAAGCGTCCCATCATGGACTTCGCCAAGCTCACCCAGATGTCGCGTCAGGCCGTCACCGACGCGCAGAGCCACGCCCGCCGCCTCAACCACCACGAGGTCGACACGTGGCACCTGCTCGCCGCGCTGCTCGCGCAGGAGGGTGGCATCGTGCCCGGGCTCCTCGAGAAACTCGACCTCGCCCCCGGTGCGATGCAGCTCGCGGTCGACCGCGAACTCGAGCGGTTGCCGAAGGTCACGGGCAGCGTCGACACGTCGAAGGTCTACGTCACCCAGGCCGTCAACGACGTGCTCACCCGTGCCGAGGACGAGGCGAAATCACTCAAGGACGATTACGTTTCCGTCGAGCACCTGCTGCTCGGGCTCATCGACATCGCGAAGCCCGACGCGCTGAAAAAACTCTTCAAGAGCTTCGGCGTCGACCGGGCGAAGATCCTCAAATCGCTCAAGGAAGTCCGCGGCTCGCAGCGCGTCACCACCGATAACCCCGAGGCCACTTACGCCGCCCTCGAAAAATACGGCATCGATCTCGTCGCGCAGGCGCGCAAGGGCAAGATGGACCCCGTGATCGGGCGCGACGAGGAGATCCGCCGCACCATCCGCATCCTCTCGCGCAAGACCAAGAACAACCCCGTGCTCATCGGCGAGCCGGGCGTCGGCAAGACCGCGATCGTCGAGGGCCTCGCGCAGCGCATCCTGCGCGGCGACGTGCCCGAGGGGCTCAAGGACAAGACCATCTTCGCCCTCGATATGGGCGCGCTTGTCGCCGGCGCGAAATACCGCGGCGAGTTCGAGGAGCGGCTCAAGGCCGTGCTCGCCGAGATCAAGCAGAGCGACGGCCGCATCCTTCTCTTCATCGACGAACTCCACGTCATTGTCGGCGCCGGCAAGACCGAGGGTGCGATGGACGCGGGCAATCTCCTCAAGCCGATGCTCGCGCGCGGCGAGTTGCACTGCATCGGCGCCACCACGCTCGACGAGTATCGCAAGCACATCGAAAAGGACGCCGCGCTCGAGCGCCGCTTCCAGCCCGTGCTCGTCGACCAGCCCTCCGTCGAGGACGCCATCTCGATCCTGCGCGGCCTGAAGGAGCGCTTCGAACTGCACCACGGCGTGCGCATCCAGGACAACGCGCTCGTCAGCGCCGTCACGCTTTCCAACCGCTACATCAGCGACCGCTTCCTCCCCGACAAGGCCATCGACCTCGTCGACGAAGCGTGCGCGATGATCCGCACCGAAATGGACTCGATGCCGCAGGAACTCGACGCCCTCACCCGTCGCGAACTACAGCTCCAGATCGAGGAAACCGCGCTCGCCAAGGAGAAGGACGATGCGAGCAAGCGGCGCCTTGAGACGCTCCGCCAGGAGCTCGCCGAAGTGCGCGAGCAGGCGAAGGGCCTCAAGCTCACGTGGGAAAAGGAAAAGGCCGCCGTCCAGAAGACCCGCAAACTCCGCGAGGAGATCGAGGCCGTGCGCCTCGAAATGGAAAAAGCCGAGCGCGCCTACGATCTCAACAAGGTCGCCGAACTGCGCCACGGCAAACTCCCGCAGATGGAAGCGGAGTTGAAGCGCCTGGAGAATAAAGGCGCGGAGCAAACCACGTTATTCAAGGAGGAGGTCTCCGAGGAGGAAATCGCCGAGGTCGTCTCCAAGTGGAGCGGCGTGCCCGTCACGCGGCTCGTCGAAGGCGAAAGGGAAAAGCTCCTCCGCCTCGAGGGCGTGCTGCACAAACGTGTCGTGGGCCAGGACGAGGCCGTCACGCTCGTGACCGAGGCGATCCTGCGCGCGCGCAGCGGCATCAAGGACCCGCGCCGGCCGGTCGGCAGTTTCCTGTTCCTTGGCCCGACGGGCGTTGGCAAGACCGAGCTCGCCAAGGCGCTCGCCGAGACCCTTTTCGACACCGAGGCCGCGGTCGTGCGCATCGACATGTCGGAATACATGGAGAAGCACAGCGTCTCGCGCCTCATCGGCGCGCCGCCCGGCTACGTCGGTTACGACGAGGGCGGCCAGCTCACCGAGGCCGTGCGCCGCAAGCCCTACGCCGTCGTCCTCTTCGACGAAGTGGAAAAGGCCCACCACGACGTGTTCAACGTGCTGCTCCAGGTGCTCGACGACGGCCGCATCACCGACAGCCAGGGCCGCACCGTTGATTTCAAGAACACGATCATCATCCTCACCTCGAACCTCGGCTCGCGTTACCTGCTCGACGGCGTGACCGGCTCTGAGATCCCCGAGAGCGTGCGCGAAAGCGTGTTCGCGGAGCTGCGAAAAAATTTCCGCCCCGAGTTCCTCAATCGCATCGACGAGACGATCCTCTTCAAGCCGCTCACCCTCGAGGAAATCACGAGCATCGTGGACCTGCTGCTCGCCGACCTGAACAAACGCCTCGCCGACCGCCGCGTGACGGTGGCACTCGACCAGAATGCTCGCGAGTGGGTCGCCGAAAAGGGCTACGACCCGGTCTTCGGCGCCCGCCCGCTCAAACGTTTCCTGCAACGCCACCTCGAAACCAAGCTGGCCCGCGCCCTGATCAGCGGTGAAATCAGCGAGGGAGCCGAGGTTGCCTTCACCGCTTGGAAAGACCAGCTGACGCCGGTGCACGACAAGCCGGTCGCAAAGAAATGACCACCGCGGCGCAGCTCGTCCCGGAGTGCTCTTCGCCCGCGACATCTGCGACTGACACCGCTTCAAGCGCCGCGCCAGGGCTCCGGCTGCATCGCACGGCTTTCCGGTGTGCATGCACCAATCGTCCCGTGCAGGCCAGCGCGCTCGCGAGCGAGCTGACCTACCGTGGCGAAGCCAAACCGGACGGCCGTGAGCTGCACCGGCCCGGGCGCCGGAGCGACGTTGCTCACCACGACGGCGGTATCGCCCCCCAGCGCGCCGCGAGCCTCGCGCGCCATCCTATTTCCGCGCCGCCAGCCTGGTCCCAACCAGCTCGCGCAGCGCCGGCTCCAACGTGGTGCCGCGTTCGGCGAAACGCGCCGTGAGCTCCACCCACGGCACCGCGCCATCCGGCACGAGAATCGGCGTCAGTTTGCCGCCGCCCTCCCGCTGGTCACCATCGTCCACCACGCTGTGGACAAAACCAAGGCCCGGCCGCCACGTCAGCGCGTGTTCACCCCGCCCGAGGTTGTAGCAGATCTGGAATCCCTCCACGCGGTCCGCCTGGTCCTGCCACACCACGAGGTCGAAACCATCGGACTCGAACCAACGGCGCCGGCCGGCGTGCGACTCCTGTTTCACGTGCACAAATTCGCGCAACATGCCGCCGAGCCTGCCCGGCCGCGCCCGCGAGTCAAAGGCGGGCTGCCCTCCCGCGCCGGGTAGTTTCACGACTGGCCGGGCGGATCGCGCCGGGCCTCGCCCTGAGCCTGCCGAAGGGTGATGAACCACTCGACCGTGCCCGTGAGCGTGTGCGCGCCGTGCTCGTCGTGCACGTCGACCCGCAACGTGAACGACAACGCGCGCCTTGTCGCGAGCCCGGCCGCCAGACCGGCCAGCGCCTCTTCGCTCACCACCGCTTTGCCGAGAATCTTTCCGCGCGCCGGCTGCTTGAACTTCGTCTCCATCCGGCGCACCACCGCGATGAACTCCGGCGCCCGCGCGCCGAAATGCCGCAACATCCACTCGCCGCTCGCCGCCTCCGCCACCGCCAGCTGCGCGGCCGCGTGCACGATGCCGAGGTGATTGTGATAGCGCGCGTCGGCCGGCAGGCTCACCGCAAACTCCCCGCCCTCCGGCTCGCGCTGGAGCCCGATGAGGCGGTTGAAGGGGATGTCTTCGATCTGCATGGCTGTAGGGCGGGGTCGCCGAACCCCGCCG
>JACRKC010000091.1 GCA_016235555.1 Verrucomicrobiota bacterium | reverse complement strand
TCGGCGGGGTTCGGCGACCCCGCCCGACAACCGTCAGCCGCCGATCTCCGCGGCGATCTCGACTGGATCGTGATGAAGGCGCTGGAGAAGAACCGGACGCGCCGCTACGAGAGCGCGAGCGCGTTCGCGGCCGACGTGCAGCGTTACCTCGGCCACGAGCCCGTGATCGCCCGCTCGCCGAGCCAGGCGTATCTGCTCGGCAAACTCATCCGCCGGCACCGCGTCGTGTTCACCGCCGCCGCCGCGATCGCGGCCGCGCTTGTAATCGGCGCCGTCGTGAGCGTGGGGCAGGCGGTGCGCGCCACCCGCGCCGAACGCGCCGCCGTCGCTGCACAACAAACCGCCCAGCTCGGCGAACGCGAGCAGTCACGCCTGCGGGCCGTCGAGTCGGACTTGCGTCAGCGCGCCGAGGCGCAGGCGCTGGCCATGCGCTACCGATCATACGCGAGCGATCTCAACCTCGCGCAGCAAGCACTGGCCGCCGACAATCTCGGCCGCGCCCGCGAGGCGCTCGACCGTCAGCGACCCAAGCCCGGCGAGAAAGATTTGCGCGGATGGGAGTGGCGCTACCTGTGGCAAGTCGGCCGCCGCGAGACGCTCACCACCGAGCGCGTGCATACGTATGTGCTGTCCGCGTCGGCCGACGGCGAGTGGGTCGCCACGCGCGAGCAGAGCCGCGGCGCCATCCACCTCGTCAACGTGCGCACGCACGAGAGCCGCGCGGTGCCGATGCCGGAGACGACAGCGTATTCGATGGCGGCGTTTTCGCCCGTCCAGCCGTTGCTCGTCATCGGCTGGACGGAACGCAACGCGGGGAAGGGGCGCGTGCGTCTGTGGAATTTTCTCACGCAGCAAATCGTCGCCGAATGGGACGCTGAGCACACGCCGCTCCAGTTCTTTTTTTCCGCCGACGGCCGCTCGTTGTTTACGCGCGACGGCTCGCGGAGCCTGGTGCACTGGCGCCTGCCGGCCGGCGAGCCCGGGCCAGCCTTCCCCGCGCTCGCGGTGGGCGCGAATGTGCTCGCGCTGTCGGCTGACCGCGCTCTCGGCGCCGCCAAACTGCGCGGCGGGTCGCTCGCGCTCGTCGAACTCGCCACCGCCCGCGAGCGCTGGCGCGTGCAGCCCGGCCGCGAGGATATCATGGCGCTCACCGTCTCACCCGACGGCCGGCTCGTCGCCGCCGCCACGAGCGCGGAAGCCACGATTGTGTTGCTCGACGCGGCGGACGGAAAAACCGTCGCCACGCTCACGGGCCTGCGCGCCTACGCCAACGCCCTCGTCTTCTGGCCTGACGGACGCACGCTCGCTGCCGCGAGCGCGGACCAGACGATCCGCCTCTGGTCGGTGCCCGACGGGCGCCTCCTCCGCACGCTGCATGGGCACACCCTGCCGGTGACCAGCCTCTTGCTGCTCCCGGACTCACGCACCTTGGTGAGCGCCGGCAGCGACCACACGCTCCGTGCTTGGGATGCGCGGGCCGAGCCGCGCGCGGCGCATCACGACATCGACATTCCGTTGCCGGTCGGTTCCGACTCGTGGCGTTTCAGCAACGACAGCCGCGCGGTGATCGCGTTCGACCGCCTGGGCCGGCTCTTCCGCTTTGGCGGGCCGGATTTCCGTGAACGGCATCAGCTCGGGCAATTCGACAACCTCGGCTACACCTTCTTCGCGCAGGATGCGCCCGTGGCCGGATTGATCTACCTCGGCAACCGCGTGAAACTTTGGAATTGGGAAACGCAGACCTTCGTCGGCGAACTCACCGTGCCCGGATATCCGAGCCTGCCCACCAACCAGAACTCAATCTACCCGCACGGCTTTCGCGAGGGCCGCACCCGCCTCCTGCTGCAGCAAAGTCACTCCGATCCCGCGGAGCGGAAGCTGGTGGAATGGGATGTCGCCACCGGCCGGCCCCGGCGGGCGTGGCTGCGCCCGACCGAGCGCAGCGACTACATTGTCTCACCCGACGGGCGCTGGGGGTTCGTGCGCCCGAGCAACCGGCCGCCGGCGTCCTTCAACAACGCCCTCGTCGTGCCGCCCAACGACGCACCTTGCTCCCTCATCGACTTCGCCACCGGCACCGAGCGCAAACTCGACGTGACCACCACCGGCTCGGAGCCGGGTTCGTTTTCGCCCGACGGCCGCCTGCTGGCCACCTCGGCCGGCACCACCACCACGATCTGGGACACAAGGACGTTTCAACCCGTGCACACGATCACCGGCTCGACCCAGGCGATGAAGGGCACGCTTTTCTCCGCCGACG
The DNA here is from genome assembly GCA_016235555.1 of Verrucomicrobiota bacterium. Lineage (GTDB taxonomy): Bacteria > Verrucomicrobiota > Verrucomicrobiia > Opitutales > Opitutaceae > JACRKC01. The sequence continues at coordinate 35,895 of JACRKC010000091.1, read as the reverse complement.
GCCAGCGGCTCGTGATCACCTCGAGCGGCACCGAGGCCGTGCGGCTCTGGGACACCGTCGGCTGGCACCAGTTGATCACCCTCGAAGCCTCCGGCACGATTTTCTCCTGGGCCAAGTTCTCCCCCGACGGCAACACCCTCGCTGCGATGAACCGCTTCGGCTACCTCCACCTCTGGCGCGCGCCCTCGTGGGCCGAGATCGAGGCGGCGGAGCAGCGCGGGAAATAGCATCCGCCGCAATGAGCCTCTTTTTTCTGAGCCCCAACGGGGCGAATTTCGACAGCCCGGGGCATCGCCCCGGGAAATCAAATCACGAGAAAATCCAAGCCCTGAAAGAGCGGAATATTTCGCCCCTTCAGGGCTTGAAATATTCTGGTTCTCCATCCCAGGGCTGCGCCCTGGGCTATCTAATTTCACCCTGTCGGGGCTCCAGTCTGAACACCGGCAACGGCTGGTGTTGGTTGGCAGTTTTCCCGTTCCCATGAAAGTCCACTCCGTCGCATCCGTTCTCCTGGTGGCCACGCTCTCCGCGCAAACTCCGCCGACCGTGGTGCTCGAGCCCTTCACCGTCACCGGCTCGCACGTGAAACGCCTCGACTACGAGACGCCGTCGCCCGTCGTCACCTTCACCGCCGACGCGATCGCGGAAAAGGGCTTCGAATCGTTCGGCGATTTTCTCCAGAGCCAGGCGTTCAACGCCGTCCCGACCAATTCCGAGAGCAACGGCACCACGACGTTCATTCCCGGCGCCGTCACGATCAATCCGCGCGGCGTCGGCTCCAATCGCGTGCTCACGCTCGTCAACGGCCGTCGCGCCGTGCCGTTCGCGCTGCCCGACTCGTTCAACGGCACGCCGCAGTCCGTGTTCAATTTCGCCGGCATCCCCCTCGGCGCGATCGAACGCGTCGAGTTTTTGAAGGACGGCGCGTCCGCCATCTACGGCTCCGACGCGATCTCCGGCGTCGTTAACATCATCCTCCGAAAAAACTACTCCGGCTCGGCCGTCGATGTCTCGCTGACCGCCGCGCCGCACCACGATGCGCTCGTGCGGCGCGTCAATCTTGTCGCCGGCCTCGCGCGCGACGGCTGGAACGTGGTCGGCGGCGCGAGCCACCAGCTCAAACACGCGGCCTACCTGCCCGACATCGGCACGCACACCGTGGACTACACATCGCTCGGCGCGAAGGGCGCGACGTTTCTCACCGCCGTCGCCAACCCCGCCGTGGTCAGCTTCAACGCCACGCAGGCCGCGAGCTTGGGATTGGGCACCGCCGGTTTCTACCTCGTCGCGGGCGGCGCGCCGTCGGCCAATCCCACCAAGGCCAGCTTCATTCCGCTCGTCGGAGGCACCGTGCCCGCCGCCAACAGCTACGATCCGGCAAACGACACGCAGATTTCACCCGCGAGCGAGACGACCAGCGCCTACACCAACCTCGAGCACCGCCTCCGGCCCGGACTCACCGCGTTTGCCAGTTTTTCGATCAACCGCGCCGCGACCTACTACGAGCTGCAACCTTTCGGCACCACGTCCTCGACCAACCCAGGTTTCAGCTATCCCGCGACGAATCCCTACAACCCGTTTGGCATCACGCTGAATTCCACCGGCAATGGCACCACCTTCGGCTTCGTGGTGCGCAACCCCGGCGTGCGGCTGAAACGCGAGCTGCGCAACACCGCCACCTCCGTCACCGCCGGCCTGCGCGGCACCGCGGCGAAAATCTGGGACTGGGAATCCGCCGTGAGCTATGGCGCGAATCGCGTCATCGACCTGCGCGATCAACTCACCGCCGCCGCCCTTCAAGCCGCACTCAGCGGCACCACGCGCGCCACGGCGTTCAACATCTTCGGCCCCTCCGACAACCCGCGCATCCTCACCGATCGGTTAGTCCGCTCCCGCAGCGCCAACAACCAAAACGATCTCTTCGAATACACGCTCACCACCACCGCGCGCCCGTGGCGGCTCCCGTGGCGCGACGCCGGCGAACCCGGCGTCGCCGCCGGCTACGACTATCGCCGCGACACGCTGCACGCGCATCCCGACACGACGGCCTACGTCGGCTTCGGCGCCGGCACGCCCTTTCACGGCGACCGCGAGGCGCACTCGGTCTTTGTCGAGTTCACCGCGCCGTTGCAGAGATGGATCGAACTCCAACTCGCCGCGCGGCACGAGCGCTACAGCGATTTCGGCACCACCACGCAGCCGAAAATCGGCGTGCTCATCCGCCTGCCGCGCACGCGCCTCGTCAATGCGCTCGTGCGTGGTTCTTACTCCGAGTCGTTCAAAGCCCCCGACCTCGGGCAGCTCTACGCGCCACAGTCCTTCAACGTCTTCTCCACGCCGTTGCTCGATCCGCTGCGCCCGCAGGACCCCGCGCGACAGCTCAGCGGGCTCCTCGGCGGCAACCCGCGGCTCAAGCCCGAGCGGGCGCACGTGCAGTTCGTCGGCACCGTGCTCGAGTTTCCCGGCCTGCCCGGCTTGAGCCTCACGGCCGACTACCTCGACATTCGCATCACCGATGTCATCCGTCCCGTCTCGCCGCCGTTTCTGCTCTCGCCGCTCGGGATGAAGTTGTTTCCCGACGCCATCGTCCGCGACAACTCCGTCCAGAACCCCGGCCCGATTCTCTACACCATCGGGACCTCGCGGAACCTCGCCCTGCAACTCTCACGCGGCTGGGATTTCTCCCTTAACTATGCGCTACGCCCGACCTCGCTCGGCACGTTCAAGTTCAGCGCCGAAGTGAGCCAGGTCGCGAAGCTCGGCACCGACACCGGCCTCGGCGCCGGTTTCGTCAACACCACCGGCCGCTACTTCGCGCCCGTGTGGCGCAGCAACCTCGGCGTCAACTGGCGCCGCGGCGATTTCGCCGCCGCGCTGCGCGCCGACGTCATCGGAAAATATTTCAACGACAACTATACGACCGCCGGCTGGGGCGAAAACGCCTTCACGACGCTCACACCCTCCTTCACCTACACCGGCTGGAAGAAAACCTCGCTCACGCTCGGCGCGAACAACGTCCTCGATCACCGCCCCGCCCCGATCGGCCGCACGGTCAAAGGCTTCAACGACCGCGCCGCGAGCGTCCTCGGCGTGCCGGGCATCACGTTTTTCCTGCGCGCGCGGCGCGAATTCTGAGCCGGCGAGCTTGCGCGTTTCTCTCACTTTATGAACCCCGGCGAACTGACCCTGCTCCTCCAACGCGCCGACGCGGGCGATGCCTCGGCGGCGGAAAAAATCCTCCCGCTGGTCTATGGCGAGCTGCGCAAGCTCGCGGCGGCGCGCATGGCGCGTGAGGCGGCCGGCCAGACGCTCCAGCCCACGGCGCTCGTGCATGAGGCGTGGCTGCGGCTCGGCGGCGAGGCGCAGCCGGAGTGGAAGAATCGCGCGCACTTTTTCGCGGCAGCGGCCGAGGCGATGCGCCGCATCCTCGTGGACAACGCCCGCCGCAAACACGCGCAGCGCCACGGCGGCGGGGTGGAGAAAGTGAGCGCCAGCGCCACCGGCTTCGACGCCGCGGCGCCCGACGCGGATCAGGACGTGTTGTTGGTCAACGAAGCGCTCGACGCGCTCGCGGCTTATGATGCGCGCAAGGCGGAGTTGGTGAAGCTGTGGTATTTCGTCGGCCTGAAACTCGACGAGATCGCCGCCACCCTCGGCATCTCGCCGCGGACCGCGGACCGCGACCTCGCGTTTGCGAAGGCGTGGCTGGGGAAGGAGATCAAACGGCTGCGCGGAGTGCAGTGAGCGGCGCGGAAGGAGGGGGACCGCTCCCGGGAGGTAGGAGCCTGCTTGCAGGCGATGGATTGTGGTAGGGGCGCCGCTCGTCGGCTCTCGCGGTCTGCCAGCCACTGGCGCGGGCGTCGTCAAGCGACGCCCCTACGAATCGCCTGCAAGCAGGCTCCTACCTTTTGCGGACGAACGCCGGTCCGGTGAATCAGTGCTTCTCGGACCAATTGGTGCAGCGTCGAGTTTATCCGCTTTCCCGCCTTTGAGAAGTCTGCCGCCGGCCTCTTGTCGGAGGCGGAGATCTTTGAGTTGGAGATGCAACTTGTCGTCCACCCGGACGCAGGCGATTTGATTCCCGGCGGCCGTGGCCTTCGCAAGCTGCGCCGACCTACCAAGGGTCGGGGCAAGCGCGGCGGCGCTCGCGTCATCTATTATCACGTCGTTTCCCGAGACCTCATCCTGCTCATCGTCGCCTACGCCAAGAACGAACAGGAAGACCTCGACCGCCGTCAGTTCCAGATTCTCGCGCAACTCGTCAGAACCGAATTCCCATGAAAGAAGCCGATTTTCAAAACCTCCTCCAAGGCATCCGTGAGGCGGGCGCCTACCTGCGCGGCAACAAGAAGGCGGCCGCGCGCATCGACCGGATCGATCCTGAGTCGGTCGTGGCGGTCCGCACCAAGCTCAAACTGAGCCAGGAAGCCTTTTCGTCAGCGTTCGGCATCAGCACGGCCACGCTGCGCAACTGGGAGCAAGGCCGCCGCCAGCCCACCGGTGCCGCCCGCGTGCTCCTGCGCGTCGCGGCCAGGCATCCCAAAGCGGTGCTCGAGGCTGTCATGAACCCGCGGAGAGGAAGTTGCGGAGCATGAGGCAGACGAAAGCGAGCCAGTGGAGACCAGCGAGAGAAGCGGCGAGACGTTCGTAGTCGCGCGCGAGGCGACGAAAGCGCGCGGCCCAGCCGAAGGAGCTTTCGACGACCCAACGTCTGGGCAGGAGGACAAAGCCGCGTTTTGGCGTGGTCGAGCTTGATGACTTCCAGTTTCAGGTCGTGCGCGGCCGCTTGCGGTGCGGCGGCGGCGCGCCATTCGAGGGTGAAAGCGCGCGCGGCGCAATTTTGCAGTCGGGGCATAGTCAACGCCGAGGACCGCTGCGGGCGCGGAGGCCTTTGACTTCGCCGTCGGGCGAGGAACTTGGAAGTGCGGGGAGCCACGCGATCTCGTTGGTGTGGCTTTGCAGGAGTATCCCGGCGATGGCGCGGTGGCGCCGAAGTTGCCGTCGATCTGGAAGGGCTTCGCAGCGGTGGTCGCGGGCGCAGGCTTGCGGTTGGGGAGCTTCGCGCCATCGTGGCGGCATGACGGCTTACGAAGTCATCGATCAGATCAAGGCGTTGCCGCCGGCGGAGAAGACGAAGGTGGAGGCGTTTTTGCAGGATGAAATCGAGGCGCGGCTGTTGTCCGAGGAAACGCCTGAGCTGCTCGCGGCGGTCGATGCGGGCTTGCAATCCCTTGACGCCGGTGGCGGACGCGAGATTTCCCGGGCCGAACTTGAACAAAAGGTGCGGCGATGGGCACGTGGCGCGTCGCGCTGAGTCCCGAGGCGGAAGCGGATTTGGAGCGGGTGACCGTGTTTCTGGCGCGGAAGAGCCCGCTGGCGGCGGAGCGCATTGGGCTGGAACTCGTGGAGGTGATATTCTCGCTTGATACGCTGCCCGCGCGCGGTTCCCCAATGCGCGGCCGACCCGGACTGCGCAAGGTCGTGCACCGGCATTATCTCGTGATCTATCGGCTGCATGAGACCGCCCGGCTCGTGGAGGTTGTGCGGGTATGGGACGGCAGGCTCGATCCTGCCGAATTCAGGTTTTCATAGGGCCGCAGCGACCGAGCGCCGCCAAACTTTCGTCGCACGATACGATTGACGGCCCGCACGGAGGACGCGGAACGCTAATCTGCGCTAATCTTTCCTGGAGCGACGGCGGACAACGCTGTGCGTGCTTCGCCTGATCGACGAAGCGCATTTTTTCTCAGCGAAGATTGGCGCAGATTAGCGTTCCCAAAATCAGAGTTTCTCCGGGGTCACTTCGCGCACTTCGCCGTTCATGCGCAGTCGCACTTTTTCCGGTGTGGCGGACGCGAGGCGGTAGGTCGTCACGCGGCCGTTCTTCCAAGCGAGGTCGACGGTTACGCCGCCGCGGGCGCGGAGGCCTTTGACTTCGCCGTCGGGCCACGCGCTCGGGAGGGCGGGGAGCAACTCGATTTCGGTTGCCTGCCCTGTGCTTGCTTGCGGTGAGCCTGTCGAACCCGTCGAAGGGGCGTGGCTTTGCAGGAGCATCTCGGCGATGCCGGCGGTGGCGCCGAAGTTGCCGTCGATTTGGAAGGGCGGGTGGGCGTCGAAGAGATTCGGATAAGTCCCGCCGCCGCGCACGGTGATGTCGGTGGCGCGGATGCTCACGGGGCTGAGTTGCGTGCGCAGGATTTTTTCGCAGCGGTCGCCATCGCGGAGGCGGGCCCAGAGATTCAGTTTGAAGGCGATGCTCCAACCGGTGCCGGCGTCGCCGCGGGCCTCCAGGGATTTGCGCGCGGCGGCGGCCATTTCCGGCGTGCGCGCGGGGCTGATCTCGAGTCCGGGATACAGGCCCCAGAGGTGCGAGACGTGGCGGTGTTGGGGCTCGGCTTCGCGATACTCTTCGAGCCATTCCATCACGCGGCCGTCGGAGCCGATGCGCGCGGGGGCGAGGCGGGCGCGTTTTTTCGCGAGCTCGGCGGCGAAGTCGGCGTCGGTGCCGAGGAGTCTGGCGGACTCGATGCACGCGTCGAAGAGGTAGCGGAGGAGTTGCTGATCGACGGTGGGACCCAGGCAGACGTTGGCGCGTTTGCCGTCGGGGAGGAGGAAGGCGTTTTCCGGTGAGTTCGACGGCGCGGTGACGAGCCACTTGTTTTTCGGCTCCTCGATGAGCATGTCGGAGTAGAAGAGCGCGGAGCCCTTGAGGATCGGGTAGGCCCATTTCAGGAAGTCGCGGTCGCCGGTGAAGAGCCAGTGGTCCCAGAGGTGCTGGCAGAGCCAGGCGGAGCCGCTGTTGGCGGAGCCCCAGCTGGCGGCCTCGCCGGGGGCGGTGAAGCCCCACGGGTTGCCGAGCACGTGCGCGACCCAGCCGCGGGCGCCGTAGTATTTTTGCGCGGTGACGCCGCCGGGTTTTTGCAGCGAGGCGATGTAGCGGAAAAGCGGTTCGGCGAGATCGTCGAGGGCGCAGACCTCGGCGGGCCAGTAGTTCATCTGGATGTTTACGTTGAGGTGCCAGTCGCCGTTCCACGGCGTCTGGATTTCCTCGGCCCAGAGGCCTTGGAGATTGGCGGGCAGGCCGCCGGGGCGCGACGAGGAGATGAGGAGGTAGCGACCGAAGTTGAAAAAGAGCGCGGCGAGGCCGGGATCGCGGCCCTCCTTCGCCGAGGCTACGGAGGGTCGACTCGCCGCGAGCGCGGCGAGTCGAGCGGGCGTGGGTAGGGCGGAAATCTCGGGAGGAGTCCCCTCGAGCGTGAGGCGGACGCGGTTGTAGTAGCGCTGGTAGTCGGCGAGGTGCGCGGTGCGGAGGGCGGCGAAGGCTTTGACGACCGCGCGGTCGAGTTCTTCGGCGGTGGTGGCGGCGGGATCGTCGGCACGGTAACCGGAGAAGGTCTTGATGTCGGTGACGGCGGTGAGGAGCAGAATGACGTCGTCGGCGTCGCGGACCTGGAGCGTGTTTTCCGTGTTGTCGAGGGAGCCGCTGCGCATGAGGGCGCGCAGGCGCGCGGCGTAGCGGACGCCGGTGGTGCCGCCTTTTCCGTCGGGCAACTGCCCGGTCATGAGCAGGCGGTCGGGGCCGGTGGCGGTGGTCTTGAAATTTTCCGGCCGGTCGAGGGCGATGTCGAACGACAGCGCGCCGGGGCGGCTCGCAGTGAGGCGGATGGCGATGACCTGATCGGGCGCGCTGACGAAGACGTCGCGGGTGTATTTGACGCCGTCGATTTCGTAGACCACGCGCGCGGTGGCGTCGGCGAGGTTGAGTTCGCGGCGGTAGTTTTTGACGGCGGCCTGAGGCGGGACGTCGAGGAACTTGAGGCGCAGGTTGCCGAGCACCTGATAGCTGCCGTAGGGGAGGTTGGCGCCGCGGCCGCGACCGGAGCCGGCGCCGGCGCAGGTGAAGTGCTTGTTCACGAGGGCTTCGGCCTCGGCGTTTTTGCCTTCGAGCAGAAGGCGGCGGATTTCGGGGAGGGCCTTCGCGGCGTCGGCGCGATCGGCGTCCTGCGGAGAGCCGGACCACATGCCGGTTTCGTTGAGCACGATGCGTTCCTCGGCGACGCCGCCGAAAACCATCGCGCCGAGCCGGCCGTTGCCGAGGGGGATCGATTCGGTGAAGTGGGTGGCGGGAGCGTCGAGCCAGAGAAGTTTTTCGTCGGCGGCGGAGAGAGCGGGCGGGAGAACTGCGAGCGAGGCGACGGCGGAGAGGACGAGGAGAATTCTCACGATGGCTCAAGCGCACGGTGGCGCGGCGGTGCCGTCAACCTGCGAACGGAGCGGGTGAATTTCCGTGGGGCGTGCTGAGCCGGATGAAGCGCACTCGGAGTGGACCAAGGCATGAGTCACAGAGGGCCTAGCGCGGCGGAGCCGCAACCAAATGAATTGAACAGGAAGGCCGGGAAGAGCGGAAAGGTCGGACACTGGCGCCTTCCCGTCCTTCCCGACCTTCCTGTTCCAAGATCTTGTTCGTTCTGCGCGATTCACCACCATTGTATTACAGAGCCCAGACACGGAGACCACGGAGGAAGGCAGGATGTTTGGCACCGTGCCCTCAGTGTCGGCGTTCTGTCCCTGAGAATCGTCCTTTTTGTGCGAGGCTTCCCTCGGACACGCCGCGGGATATTGAACCATGCCTCCGCCGACAAAGTTTTGACCGCGGATTGCGCGGATTTCACGGATGGCTTTGGCGCGCGATCAGTTTGTCCGCGCCATCAGCGCAATCCGCGGTCCACGGTCTCGGGCTGGAACCTTCGGGTGCGGCGGAGCCATGCGAGGTGTATCTGAATGCCAGCGCCGGAGGGTCGCGCAGCTCGAACAGAACATCTCAACAGGAAGGTCGGAAAGGACGGGAAGAATCCAGTTGCTGCTCATTCCGATCTTCCCGGCCTTCCTGTTCAAATCGCGGTTGTGGCAGAGCCGCGTCAGGTGCTCTGTGAAAAAGATCTTCACAAGAAGTGTGATGGACGCGCTGGAAGCCGGCGCTACTCAGTGGCCGGCCTCCTTACGTCGGCCGCTATGTCGGACGCGACTCAGCGCAGGCTGAGGCGGTAGGCGAAGACGTTGTTCGCGGTCGTGAACGTGATCTCGTCGCCGTGCGCGGTGAAGGGCACATCGCCGAGCGGCGTGCCCTTGGCATCGAGGCGCTCGATGCCGGCGACGGTGGCGGGGCGGCCGAGCAGACGTTCAAGGCGGAGTGTGACCGGGAAGGGATCGCCGTCGGGGAGCGGGGTGAGGATGATCTGACTGGCGGCGAGTTCGCAGCGGAAGGCGCCGGTGGTCTTGGTGGCGCTGAAGTCGACGGCGCGGGTGTTGGCCACGAAGCGGGCGGACGGGACGACGGGTGACACGGGCGGGACGAGGCGGATGTTGGAGACGGTTTTCTTGTCAGTGCTTTCGACGACGATTTTGCCGAGGGAGTAGCGGCGGCGGTTGTCCTCGTCGCCGAGGAGGCGCTGGCGGGCGTTGCGGTTGCGCGGATCGTGCAGCGTGACGAGGATCTCGTATCCGCCGAGCGGCAGGTCGTCGGGCATCGTGATGGTCCAGTCGGCGCCGACGGTGATGCGCCGGCGCCACTGGCTCGTCGGGACGGCGGGGGTGCCGCCGCCGGCAAATTCCGTGAGGGCGCGACGGCCGGGGGTGGTGCGGGAGAAGTAGTAGGTGATGGCGTAGTCCTTCGGCACGGGGCGGTCGACGGCCCACGAGGAGACGAGGCGGAAGCGGCGGCCGCCGAGATAGTCGAGCTGTTCGGCGACGGGCGTGAGGGCGAGCGGGGCGGCGGGGTTGAAGACGCGGCTGTTGAAGTAACTCTTGCCGGGCGAGCGGGCGCGCTCGGCGATCGCATCGCCGAAACGCTCGACGCTGCACTCGATGTCGCCGTTGAGCGCGAGGAAACCGAATTGCGGCAGCGTGCGATCGGCGACCTCCCAGTCGGTGTCGCCGCGGTTGATCCAGACGCGCGCACCGGAGCGCCACGTGACGATGAGGCGGTGGATGTCGCCGCCGGCGAACTCGACGCGATAGATATCGTCGCGGGCGATGCTCGCGATGAAATCCTGGGCGAGCCAGTATTTGCGCACGGCCCCGCGGACGCCGCCGGGCGCGTCGATCATGAGGGCGTGGCCGGTCAGCAGTTCTGCACTGAGGTAATCGTCGCTCTCGATGCCGTGTTCTTCGCGGCTGGCGCCGCCTTGGTAGCGATCGGAGTAGCCCACGCCGTGCAGGCTGAAACGCGTGTGATGGACGGCGTCGAACCACGGGACGCGATCCCAGTCGCGGGCGCTGACGACGTTGTGGAAGCGTTCGGATTTTGAGCCGAGCTGCATGAACTGGGCGTCGGCGCCGTCGAGCCAGCCGATGAGGTGATCGCTGCCGGCTTCGCTGATGGTGGGGGCGTGGTCGCCGCAGGCATCGCGGATGGAGGCGAAGGCCTCGCCCCAGGCGCGCTGCGTTTCGCGTTTCGAGTGAAAGCGGCCGGTGCGGTCGTAGAAATCGAAGGTGTTGATCGAGGAAAACACGTCGACGAACGACGCGGTCGGGTGCAGCGCGGGGACGTAGAGATCGAGGTTGCGCGTGAGGAAGGGTTGGATGCGATCGGGGCGGAACTGGTAGCTCTGGGCGTCGCGGCCTTCGTTGAGCCAGGCCCGGCGCGGTTTGCCGTCGGGCGTGAAGGTGATGTGGTCGTAGCTGAAGCCGGTCGCGTCGGGGTAGAGATCGATGTAGTTGTCGTGGAGTCCCCAGAGCACGCCGCGCGAGGTGCAGAAGCGGCCGAACTCGCGCAGCTCTTCGAGCGTGCCGAGCGAGGGCAGGGGCGGAAATACGTCGGGCAGGCGGTAGTCGTAGCCCCAGCGTTGCCACGTGTGGATGACGGCGAGGGAGTTGGTCAGGCCGTAGTCGAGGCAGCGGCTGAGGCGCTTGGTGTGGTCGGCGTAGCGGCCGCCCCAGAGGTCGAAGACGAAGCGTCCGACTTTTTTCGTGACGCCGGCGGCGGCGACTTTGTCGGACAGGGGGCGGTAACGGATCGCGCAATCGAGTGCACCGGCAAAACCCGGGACGAAGGTGAGCGTGGCGTCGGGGTGCGTGTGGAGTTGGTAGAGACGGCGAGCGGGGTCGACCTGCAAGTGGTCCGGCGGGGTATCGCTCGCGGTGAGCAGCGAGACGCCGCCGGCGAAATCGAAGCCGACGTGGCTCGTGGAAAGGTTGTGCCCGCCGGCAGTGGCGCGGAAAGCGGTGGGATCGACGATGCAGTAGCCGTGGCCGTAGTAGACGCGGAGCGCGCGCTGATCGGCGGGGCTGAGGCCGAGGCCGGTGATGGCGTCGGCGCTTTCGACCTTGAGGCGGAGCGCGGGGCCCTCGGCCCACGCGGTGAGGGTGAGCGTGAGGGTCGCGTCGGCCACGCGCACGCGGTGGATGATTTGATCCGCGCCGGTGGCGTTCCGGTCGAGCCGGACGGATTCGACAATCGCGGCGGAAGGCCAAGCGCCGACGACATGATCGCGCAACGCGAGGTGCAAGCCGTCGAAGAGCAGCTGGCGGCGGGCGTCGCCGAAGGCGATCACGCCATCGGCGAGACCGTTGGGACCGAGGACGAAGGCGGCGCGGCAATCGCCTTCGAGGGCGTAGACCCGCGAATCCGCGGCGGCGGACGCGGAGCCGTCGAGCAGCGCACGCGCGCGGGTGACGAGCGCGGCCTTGGCTTCGGCGGTCAGTTGCGGCGGCGGGGCGCCGACGGTGATGACGGGATCGCCCCAGTAGCTGGAGTCGCACGTGGTGTTGTTCTTCGGGCCGGGGTGGCTTTCGAGACGGAGGATAATCTCGCGGCCGGCGAACGCGCTGAGGTCGGCCTCGCCGGGCGTCCACGTCTTGGCGTCGGTGTGTTGCTCGAAAAGTTTTTGCTCGCCGACCCAGACGCGGAACGTGACGCCGTCGCTCTTGCCCTCCTGCGGCGTGCTGTCGCGGATGGCGTTGAAGAAATTGAGGCGGATCGGTGTCGAGGTTGGGAGCTTGAGGCGCTGCTCGATGAGCGCGGTGCCGGCGCGCGGGCGGTAGGGCGGATGCAGGGTGAGCGTGGAGCGCGACACGCCGCCGCGTGCGACGGAGGTGCGGGCGAAGTTGGTGCCGGAAGCGGCGTCGGAGCCGGTCCAGCCGACGGGCAGAGTGGCGGCCGGCTGTCCGAGGTAGGACCAGGCGATGCGCTGGGTCTTCAGGCTCGCGAGGGCGAAGGCGCCGGCGGCCGGGACGGCGTGGACGGGAAGTTCGGCGGATTTGGCCTGAGCGAGTTGGAGCGCGGAGAAGTCAGTCTGGAAAACCTGAATCGCGACGGCGGTGAGCGGCTGGCCGCCGGGATTGAACGACGCGCGCACGTGCAGCGGGTAGTGCGCCGAGTAGGTGCCGGGGCCGCAGGCGAATTGAAACGTGGCGGTGAGCTGGCCCTTCGCGGGGATGGTGAGCTGGCGCGTGGTTTCGCCGACGGCGCGGCAGGTGTCGACGAGACCGGTGAGTTGGGCGGTGACGGCGAGCGGGATGTTGCCCGAGTTGGCGAAGGTGGCCGTGCACGCCTGCGGCGTGTCGAAAGCGGTGACGGTCGGGATGTCCGAGAGTGTGAGCTTGAGCGGGCCCTCGGTGACGACGTGGCCGTTGAAGGCGAGCGCGGTAGCGGCGCCACCGGCGAGGGCGGCGAACGCGAGGAGGAGGCGGCGGAAAAGATTCATGGCTCGGGGAGCCAGCAGGCTGACGCGGGGATACTTCTCGCACGAATACGGCGGTTTTCAAACCCGGATTGTGGCGATGGAAGCATGCGGGTGTAGCCCGAACTGAGGTCGGTTTCCGAGGGCCCTGGCTGTAGCGGCGGTCTGTGACCGCCGACGAACCGCCAGCCGTGCTTCGACGGCGGTCATAGACCGCCGCTACAAATCGCTAGCCTCAGTTTGAGTCACACCCCAAGCGTGCCGGGCGCAGATCAGTTTCTTGCAGTCCGGAGAGAGCGACGGAGCGGCGGTTTTCAACCGCCGAGCTTGGGCGCTTGGAAAAGCGCCCCTCCGTAGTGCAAGAAAGTGATTTTGCGCCCAAGCGTGCCGGTGAGGTGGGGCGGGTTGACCGCAACGCGCTGATTTGAAGGTGGGAGCGGGTTTACCCCGCGACTCGTCGGGGCACAAAGCCTCTCCCACAAAAAGCGCGTTGGGGGCAACGCGCTCCACCTCGATCTAATCGCATCTGCGACTGCACGGTTCCGGCTGAGCGGTGGTCGAGAATGATGGGATTGGCCCGGAGCAGCGCAGGCGCGCCGGGCCTCACGCGCTCATCGTGCGCTCGGTGGGCTTCGCGCTGAATTCGCGGACGGGGACCACGCCGGGCGGGAGCGGTTTGTCGAAGCTCGCGATCAGGCGTTTGCGCCAGTGCGTGGGCGTGAAGTGGTGGACGCGTTTGTAGTCGCGGCACAGGTGGCTCGCGCTGGCGAAGCCGCAGTCGCGGGCGACGTCTTCGAGCGTGTGCGCGGTGCGGCCCATGAGTTCGTTGGCCTTGTCGAGGCGGACGTTTTGAAACGCCGCCTTGGGGCTCGTCTTGCGCACCTGCCAGAAGAGCCGGCGCAGATGGCTCGTGGAGATGTGCACGGCATCGGCGACCTCTTTCACCGAGGGGTTGCGCGCGAGGTGCTCGGCATACCACGAGAGGGCGCGCTCGACCTTGAAGCTGCCGAGGTCGGAGAGGGTGGGAGGCTGGGCGGCGGCGTGATCGGCGAGGGCGAGCGCGGCGAGGTCCATCAGGCGGCCTTTGAAGCAGAGCGGGCTGAGGAGGTTCGGCTGCACGAAGTGCGGCTCGAGTTCGGTGGCGATCTGGCGGAGGCGGGCGACGTCGGCGTCGGTGAGTTTCTTGGCGAACCAGCCGCGGGCGCGGACGATTTCGTCGAGCGGGTAGGGCACGCTGCCGAAGTGGAAGGCGAGACGGTGGAACCGATGATGTCCGTCGTCGGCCCAGGCGTGGGAACATTCGGGGGCGAAGACCCAGAGCGTCTTTTCGCTCAGCGCCGCCGGCTCGCCGTCGCGAAAGATCGGGCCGCAGCGGCCGTCGATCACGGCATAGAATTCCCAATTTGTGCGGGTGTTGCAGAGCATCCGGTTTTTCCAGCGGATGCGGCCGTTGGCGTAGTAGCGCAGCATGGGTAACGCAGAGGGGTTGGCGGGCAGCGTGCGGGCCGGGAGCGGCGCGGCAACGGGGCGGCGTGCCTGCCAGTCAGACCGCGCAGGCAATGTGGCGGTGCGCGTTTACGAAAAAGGCCGGCGCGGGCCGGCCTGGGTGATGCGGAGGAAAGGAGGCCGGTCTCTGACCGGCCCTACCTCGGCGGAGCGTGGCAGGAGAAACTCGCGCGACGTCGTAGCAGCCGAGGTAACGAGGCTGGCGGGTGCGAGCGACCTTGCTCCAGCCTCCTCACGTCGGCTGCTACGACCGACTGCCACGTTTCGCTCAGAACTTGTAGGTGACGGACGACTTCCAGTTGCGCGGGGTGCCGACGACGACGGACGTGCGGCTGCCGGCGGCGAGGATGTATTCCTCGTCGAGCGCGTTGAGAATCGAGATGGAGGCGCTCCAGTTCTTCTGCCGGTAGTTGAAGGTGACGTTGGTCACAGTGCGGCCGGCGACGAGGAAGGACGGCTGGTTGGCGACGAATTTGCCGTTGGGCAGCGGGCGGGTGGTGGTGTAGCCGGTGGCGTTTTCGCCGGCGACGTCACTCTTGTTGTCGATGCCGACGTTGACACCGAAGCCGCGCAGCGCGCCCTCGTTGAAGCGGTAGTCGGCGAACAGGCCCCAGGAGCGATCCGGCACGCCGCGGAGGCGGACGTCGGTGATCGGCTGGCGGATCTTCACGGAAGTGTAGTTGCCGAGGAAGGTGAGGCTCTTGTTGACGGCCCACGAGCCTTCGAACTCCCAGCCCTTGGACTTGAGGTTCATGTAGAGCGCCTGTGGGAGGGCGGCGGCCTCGGCGAGGCGGCCGGCGGCGACGAGCGAGTAGTATTCGCTGTTGGTGACGGCGTAGTTGGATTGCGCGATGTCGAAGTAGGCGACGGAGCCGGTGAGCTTGCCGCCGAGCAGTTCGGTCTTGAGGCCGTATTCCTTCTGGCCGCCCTCGGCGAGCTTGGCGTTGGGATCGGTGACGCCGGCGTTGAGCGAGCCGGGCAGCGCGCCGCCGGTGGTGTTGCGGCTGTAGAACACGGACACTTCCTTCGTGGGCTTCACGACGACGCCGAACGAGGTGGCGTTGCAGGTGAGGTTGTAGGCGGGGGAGTTGGGCAGCGACGCAACGACCGCGGTGCCGGTGCTGTCGGTGCGGCTGAGCACGCCGAAGAAGCGGGAGACGCCGCCGGAGAGTTGCAGGCGGTCCTGCCAGAAGCCGAGGGTCTCGTAGGCGAAGACCTGGAGGTCGCTCTGCTTGCCGGTGCGGTCGATGCCGCGGTTGTCGGTGGTGAAGCCGGGCGTGGGTTTATTGAAGACGTAGTGCGGGTAGGTGATGGACGAGAGGTTGTTGGCCGGCACGGACGGACGCGCGGCGGGGGTGGGGGAGATCCAGCGGACCTTCGAGATGTTGCCGGCGTAGCCCGTGATCGTGGTGGACTTGAAGAGCGGCTGTTCGAAGAGGATCGCGTAGTCGTTTTTGATGTGAGCCTCGGTGTATTCGAGGTCGTTGGCGCCGTTGTTGCGGGTGTAGACCCAGGTCGACGGATCGGTGACGGGGACGGACGTGCCGACGAGGGTGACGCCGGGGGCGGCGTTGTAGGCGGCGGTGTTCCAGTTGATGCCGGGTTCGTAGTAGCCGGTGTTGGGATTGCGGCTGCCGCCGCCGGCGCCGCTGATGGCCGCGCTGGTGCCGCCGACGTCGATGCGGCGGACGTGATCGGCCATGCCGAAGAGGCGGGACGTGACGTGCGAACCGAGGGTGGAGAGCAACTCGAAGCTGCCGCGCTCGGTGGCGCGATGGCGGCGGTCGATCTCGTTGCCGAACTGCCAGTCGCGCGGCAGGCCGCGGGCGGTCTGGGCGTTCATGGTGCCGCCGACGGTGGGGTCGAGCGGGAGGCCGCCGAGGTTGGTCTCGCGGTTCTGCATGAAGTCGGCCTTGAGCGTGAGTTTGTGCGCGGGCGAGAGCTGGTAGGAGAACGACGGCGAGACCTCGTAGCCGTTGCGCACCTGGTCGCGGACGTAGTAGTCGGTCTTCCACGCGGCGAACACGAGGCGGGCGGCGCCCTTGCCGTCGGCGGTGAGCACGCGATTGGCGTCGAAGCTGACGGCGTTCGACGCGTATTGGGCGAGCTCGAGGGTGATGCTGCCGGTGTTGTGGGCGAGGGGCGATTTGGTGATCGGGTTCATCACGCCGCCGGGGGAGCCGCCGGGGACGAGGATGGCGTTGGGGCCCTTGATGACCTCGATGCGCTCGATGTTGTAGGGCTGTTGCGAGGTCGAGTAGCCGTCGGCGCCGGAGATGTTGGTGCCGTCGATGAATTCGGCGGACACGGTGAAGCCGCGGATGGTGTAGCGATCACCGCCGAACGGCAGGGTGTTTTCCTGCACCGGCGTGACGTATTTCGCGGCGTCGAGCATGCGCATGCCCTGGGCGTCCTCGAGGAACTCCTTCGGCACGACCGACAGCGTCTGCGGAATGTCCATCAACTGGACGGCGATGCGCGAGGCCGAGAGGGCTTGGCGGGACTGGTAAGGATTGGAGCGGTTTTCGCTGACGTTGAACTGCGGCAGCTGGACGGTTTCTTCCTTGGTGGCGGAGCCGGTTTGGCCGAACGCCGAAACGCCGCCGGTCAAGGCGAGCGTGCAAACGGCAAACGCGAGGGCGTGCCGGGGATTCGAGGTTTTCTTCATGGGTGAGGTGGCAGGGTTGGAACGTGCAGGGATTCGGCTCGCTCCGGTGTCGCGCACACGGTTGGTGTGAACGGGTGTGGTGAGCGAAATCGCTCATCGCAGGCAGTGGCACTGGAATCGCGCCAGCCCTCTAGCGTAAAGGCGGCGGGACGCTCCGAAAATTGCACGAAACGCTCAGGCGCCCGGCTGGGTGTGACTCAAACTGAGGCCAGCGATTTGTAGCGGCGATCCATGACCGCCGGCGAAGCACGGCTGGCGGTTCGTCGGCGGTCATAGACCGCCGCTACAGCCAGGCCTTCGGAACTGACCTCGGTTTGAGTTACGCCCCCTGGCTGGCAGGCGATGGGTGGGCGGGCGCGGAGTGGCACGGGTCTCCTGACCCGTGAGTAAATTCAAACCGCATGGGTCGGGAGACCCATGCCACGACTCGCTCAATAGCCCACGGCCTTCGCATCGCCGCGGCGGGGATCGGCGGCGCCGCGTCGGACGTTTGACTTCGGATCGATCAGGATCGTTTCGGCGTCGCCCTGGTAGGAGCCCTCGTAACTGTCGCGCTCCTTGATCAGGTGGCCCTTGGCCTTGAGCAACGCGGCGGTGTCGGGGCTGAGACCGAATTTCTCGTAGCTCATGACATCGGGCATCCACTGATGATGGATGCGGTTGGCCTCGACGGCTTGCGCGGCGGTCATCTGGTGGTCGATGACGTTGGTGACGACTTGGAAGACGGTGTTGATGATGGTGGGGCCGCCGGGGCTGCCGGTGACGAGCAGGAGCCTGGCGTCCTTGAAGACGAAGGTGGGCGTCATCGAGGAGAGCGGGCGTTTGCCGGGCTGGATGGCGTTGGCCTCGCCTTGGAGGAGGCCGAACATGTTTTTCACGCCGACCTTGGCGGTGAAGTCGTCCATTTCGTTGTTCATGAGGACGCCGGTGCCGGGGATGGTGACGCCGCTGCCGTAGCTGCCGTTGAGCGTGTAGGTGTTGGCGACGGCGTTGCCGGCGGTGTCGACGACGGAGTAGTGCGTGGTCTCGCGCGATTCGGCGGCGAAGAGCGGATGGAGATAATAGATGGAGCGCACGGAGCCCTTGCCGCCCTTGGGCTCGGCGGGGGCGAGGCCGGCGGGTTTGCCGGGAGCGAGGCCTTCGCTGGAGGTGGCCTTGGTGGGATCGAAGTTCTTCATGAGGCCGGCCACATAAGTGCGATCGAGCAGGCCGGCGACGGGCACTTTCACGAAGTCGGGATCGCCCAGATATTCGGCGCGGTCGCGAAAGGCGCGGCGCATGACCTCGGTGAAGAGGTGGTATTTGGCGGCGGAGCTGTGACCGAGGGCGGCGACGTCGTGGGGTTCGAGCATCGTGAGCATCTGGAGCAGCGCGATGCCGCCCGAACTCGGCGGCGGCATCGTCACGATCTCGTGGCCGCGGTAGGTGCCGCGCAGCGGGACGCGTTCGACGGGCGTGTAGGCTTTCAGATCGGCGAGCGTGATGAGGCCGCCGTTTTTCTTCATGGCATCGGCGATCTTCTTCGCCGTCTCGCCCTCGTAGAATTCGCGCGGGCCGTCTTTCTTCAGGCGGGCAAACGTGGCGGCCAGGTCGGGCTGTTTCCAGAGGTCGCCGGGTTTCCAGAACGCGCCGTCCTTCTGGTAGATTTTCTTCGACTCGTCGAATTGGCCGAGATTCTTCGCGTTGCGCAGCGACGAGGCGGTGAATTGCGAAACGATATGGCCGTCGGCGGCGAGGCGGCGGGCGGGTTCGCACACGTCGGCCCAGGTGAGTTTGCCCGAGCCGTATTTCTGGAGCGCAAGCGCGAAGCCCGCGACAGAACCGGGGACGCCGCTCGCGCGCCAGCCGAGCACGGAGGAATCCTTGCCGTCCATGACCTTGCCGTTGGCGTCGACATACATGTCGCGCGTGGATGCGGCGGGCGCGGTCTCGCGGTAGTCGATCGCGAGGTCACGGGCCGGCGCACCGTCCTTCGCGGCGAGGTGCACGAGCATGAAGCCGCCGCCGCCGATGTTGCCGGCGTTGGGAAAGACGACCGTGAGCGCGAGGCCGGTGGCGACGGCGGCGTCGACGGCGTTGCCGCCGCGCTGGAGCATCTCGAGGCCGGCGCGCGAGGCGAGTTCGTGGGCCGAGGTGACGATGCCGTTGGGCGCTTCGACGGCGACGCGTTGCGCGTGCGCGGCGGGAGACAAAACGACAGCGATGGAGAGCAGCAGAGCGAGCGGGGTGAGTCGGCGGGCGGAAAGCATGGGGCACGATGGAGGGAACTGATCGTCGAAGGCAAACCCCGCGGCGCATAGGCGCCGCGACTGAACCGGGAGCCGCCGGTCGATCGGCGCAGCTCAGTTTCTTGCCGTCCGGCGAGAACGACGGAACGGCGGTTTTCAACCGCCGGGCTTGGGCGCTTGGTAAAGCGCCCCTCCGCGTGGCAGGAACGTGAGATGCGCCCCGGTCGATTTCCAGGCGCTTTTTGTCACTTGATCTTAATGCAAAGCCCCGCACGGTGCGGTCACCATGCACCACCTGACCATGCGGGTTGCGCGCCCCACACTGCGCGCATTCCGAGCACGCCCGGCTGCGACCGTGGCGGTGCTTTCGTTCCTGACCAGCGCGGCGTTTGCGCCGCTGTTTGCCCAATCGGCCTCCGCTTCGACCGCCAAGAAGGACAGCGAGGAAGTCGTCAAGATGGAGGCGGTCGTGACCGCCGGCACGCGCTTCAACCCGCGCACCGTCACCGAATCCATCGTCCCGATCGACGTGCTGACCAACGTCGACCTCAACCTCGGCGGCTACACCGAGCCGGCGCAGATGCTCCAGTCGCTCGTGCCGTCGTTCAACTTCCCGCGGGCCACCATCGGCGACGGCACGGACCACATCCGCCCCGCCACGCTGCGCGGCCTCGCGCCGGACCAGACGCTGCTCCTCGTCAACGGCAAGCGCCGCCACACGAGCGCGCTCGTCAACGTCAACGGCTTCGTCGGCCGCGGCTCCGTCTCGATCGATCTCAATGCGATCCCCGGCTCGGCCATCGGCCGCGTCGAGGTGCTGCGCGACGGCGCGTCGGCGCAATACGGCTCCGACGCCATCGCCGGCGTGCTCAATGTCGTGCTCGACCGCACGATGGGCTACGGCTTCAGCGGCACCTACGGCTTCACCAAGGAAGGGGATGGCATCGTCCGCGAAGCCGCAGCCTACTACGGCGCGCCGCTGGCGAAGGACGGCTTCATTTTCACGTCGGTGTTCACCCGCAATCGCGGTGGCACCAACCGCTCGCAGCCCGACACGCGCCAGCAATACTTCGGCCGCAACGCCACCACCGGCGCGCTCACCACGGCGTCGGGCAATCTCGGCTCCGGCATCGGCGCCAGCGCCTCCAACGGCACGCTTGATGCGCGCGAGGCCGGCTTCGCCCGCAAGAACCACTGGCAGGGCGACTCGATGACCCAGGACAACGGCCTCTTCGTCAACGCCGAGCTGCCGCTCGATGGCGGGATCGTCGGCTACGCGTTCGGCGGCTACACCAAGCGCGACGGCAAGTCCGCCGGCTTCTTCCGCCGCGCCGCCGACGACCGCACGGTGCGCGCGATCTACCCGAACGGCTTCCTCCCGAAGATCAATTCCGACATCACCGACAAGTCGATCGGCGCCGGCCTCAAGGGCAAGGCCGGTGGCTGGAACTGGGACGCCAGCACGCTGTGGGGCGGCAACGAGTTTGAGTTCACCATCACCGACACGGCCAACGTCACCCTCGGCGCCGCGAGCCCGACCCGGTTCTACGCCGGCCTGCTGAAATTCGGCGAGTGGGTGAACAACCTCGACCTCACCAACTCGTTCAACGTCGGCTGGCGCGCGCCGCTCAAGGTCGCCCTCGGCGCCGAATACCGGAAGGACAACTACCAGATCAAAGCCGGCGAGCCCGATTCCTATCGCGACGGCGGCGTGCGCATCCTCGACGGTCCCAACACCGGCAACCTCGGCGCGCCCGGCGCCCAGGTGTTCCCCGGCTTCCGGCCGAGCGACGCCACCGACAAGAATCGCGACAACGTCGCCCTCTACCTCGATGTCGAAAACGACCTCGCGGAAAACTTCACCGGGTCGCTCGCCGCGCGCTTCGAGGACTACTCCGACTTCGGCAGCAAGGCCACGGTCAAGGGCTCCGGCCGCCTCGCGTTTTCCAAGGAGGCCGCGCTCCGCGGCTCCGTGAGCACGGGCTTCCGCTCGCCGCACCTCGCGCAGCAATGGTTCTCGTCGACGGCGACCAACTTCATCGGCGGCGTGCCGTTCGACAACAAGACGTTCCCCGTCACCGATCCGGTCGCGAAGCTCATGGGCGCCACCAGGCTCAAGCCCGAGACCTCGACCAACTACTCGATCGGCACGACCTACGCCGCGAAGGGTTTCTCCGCCGCGCTCGATTTCTACCAGGTTGAGATCAAGGACCGCATCGTCCTGTCCTCGACGTTCATCGACAGCGGCACGACGCTCATCAAGGACTTCCTCGCGCGCAACGGCCAGCCGCAGGCGGTCGGCGGCCGGTTCTTCACCAACGCGGTCGACACCCGCACGCAGGGCGTCGACCTCGATCTGCACTACGCGATCAAGACGGACAGCCTCGGCAAGGTGACCCTCAACCTCGGGGCCAACCGCAACGTCACGAAAGTCACGCGCGCCGCCGACACGCCCGCCGCGCTCAAGGCCCTGACGCTCGTCCCGCTCTTCGACGTGACCGAGAAAGTGCGCATGGAAAAAGGCCAGCCGCGGGATGCGATCAACTTTGCGATCAACTGGGAACCGACGAAGAAACTCGCGACCAACCTGCGCTTCGTGCGCTACGGTGAGGTGACCGGTGCGGCCACGACCAACAGCGGCTGGTCGCAGGCGCAGATCAACGCCGTCACGCCCGGCTTCAAGGTCGCCTTCGAGCCGGCGGTGCCCAGCATCAATGCAGCCGGCTTGCCGGTTGCGACCGCCAACCAGCAGGTGCTCCAGACCTTTGACGCCAAGTGGGTCACCGATCTGGATGTAACCTACAAGGTCACGAAGGGCATCAGCGTCTCGGTGGGCGCAAACAATCTCTTCAACACCTACCCGACAAAGAACGTCGCCTCGACGACCGCGTTCGGGGGCAACGACAACGTCGGCATCTTCCCCTACAGCGGCATCTCGCCCTTCGGCTTCAACGGCGCCTTCTACTACTCGAAGGTCAGCTTGAGATTCTGAGCGCAGGCCAAAGATCGCTTTCGATGCGAAGCGCGGAACCGAAAGGTTCCGCGCCTTTTGTTGGGCGATGGATCCTGTGCGACGTAGCCAGGTTCGGTCGCGGGTGTAGCCGCGAGCGTCACAGACTGTGTGAAAACTCGCCGGCATTCGTTCAACCGCGCGAAGTGTAGCGGAGACCGTGAGGGATTTGGCCCGCGTTCGGGCGAAAAGCTCACGCTTTCCGCTACCACCGTCGCGTTCTCACACAGTCTGGTCAGCGAGTGGTGGCGTCGAAACATGCGAACAGGGGTAGCAGCCGAGGTAACGAGGCTGGTCGTTGCGGATCACCTTGCTCCAGCCTCCTCACGTCGGCTGCTACGGCCAACTGCACACTTCCGCGGTTGGCTAAGGCGCCGGATCGGCTCCGGCTTCGCCGCCTCAGAACACGTCTTCGTAAATCTCGGCCAGACTCAACGCCTGCTTCACGGACCGGAGTTCGATCACGGCTTCCGCGGCGGTGTAGGTTTCGCCCTCCCAGCCGGTGGCGCGGCGGAAAATGATCACTTCGCGGCGGTCCTGCGTGACGAGGATGTATTCCTCAAGCGTGGGCGATTGGAGGTAGCTCAGCTTCTTTTCCCGCCGGTCGATATTCTCCGTCGAAGGAGACAGGACTTCGACGATGAGGGTCGGATGAAGCACGACGCGCGCCGCCAGTTCCGTCGGATGGCACGTCACCAGCACGTCGGGATAATAGAAGATGTCCTCCTGGGCGAGGGAGAGCTGGACCTTCACGTTTTCCACCAGCACGCGGCACGGACCGCCGCGGAGTTTGCCGCGGAGGGACGCAAAGATATTCCCGGCAATCGTGTTGTGCGCCAGGCTCTCGTCGGCCATCGCGTGAATCTCACCGCCGACGAATTCATGGCGCACGTCGCTTTTCTCCTCGAAGACGAGGTAGTCGGCGGACGACATCGGCAGGACGCGGGCGGCTTCCATGGCGGGGCAGCGTAGCCTGAGCGAAGGCGAATACAAGCCCGGCGCTCTGGCGCGCGCCAAACCGGGCGCAACTCAAACTGCTGTCAGTGCTTGGATGCCTCGGTTGCAGCGGCGGGCGTCCCTGCCCGCCGACGGATCGGGCGAAAGTCCGGAACCGGCGGGCGTAAAGCCCGGCCTGCTACGCCGAGGCGACGCGGGTGAGCGCGCGCCTTGGACAGGCTTTTTCGCCGTTTCCTGACATCAGCTTGAGTCACGCCCCGCCAAACCGCGCTCGCCAGCGCGCTGACCTGCCGTTGCGAAACCAAACCGGAAAGCCGTGGGGTTGGGCCAGTCTGTGACTGGCCCCGGGTCCGGTCGCAGACCGGACCTACTTCGCGATGGGGGGATGCCCGGCGGGCAACGCGACCGCCCGCGGGAGCACGCGCACGTAGTCCGCCGGGGGACGGCCGACCGTGCGCAGGTCGGCGTGCGTGATGTCCACATCGCGGGTCTGCGCCTTTTGTTGTTCGGTCATGACCAGCTGGCCGCTCTCCGTCACGAGGACGAGACGCTCGACAATGCCGGGATCGCGGCGGCGCACGCGATCGGGGGTGCCCAGGCCGAAGCGCATGTGGCCGGCGCCGAGGACGACGAAGGCCGTGCGGGTTTTCCCGGGCGCCGTG
Source organism: Verrucomicrobiota bacterium (assembly GCA_016235555.1). Classification (GTDB taxonomy): domain Bacteria; phylum Verrucomicrobiota; class Verrucomicrobiia; order Opitutales; family Opitutaceae; genus JACRKC01. The sequence goes on along the minus strand of JACRKC010000091.1, from coordinate 12,184 downwards.
TCGACGCGGCGGGCGGCGACGATGTTGGCGGCCATCGTTTCATCGCGGGAGGCCTGGGCTTCGAAGACGGGCCGGAGCTTCGCCGGGTCCATCGCCATGTGGCGGGCGAGCTCGGCATTGGTCACGCGTTCGTAGATGGGATCGTCGAGAAAGATCTCGGCGGGGAGGTGAGGGCGAAGCTCGGGCGCGAGCTTGGCCACGCCGCCGCCGCGGCTGACGGCGCGGATCGTGTCGGCGGGGGCGTTGAGCGCGCGCACAGGGATGCGGTGGGCGCGGGCGAATTCGCAGAGTTCGCGATAGTCGGTGTAATTGCGCCATTTCTTCGGCCAGTCGATGGCGGTGGCGAGGCCGGCGAAATCGAGTTCGCGGCGATTGTAGCGGTCGATCGCCGGTTGGTCGCGGGCCTCGAGCTGCTCGAAGCAGAGGACCAGCGGCACCTGGCGTTGATAGAGTTCCTGCAGCAGGCGGAACTGCACTTCGTGGTGGCGTTTGATGGTGTGGGACTCGCCGACGTAGATGGCGCCGGCTTGGGCGAGATCGTCGAGCACATCGCGGTCGGTCGCCTCGTCGCCGCGCACGAGATCGAGCCAGAATTCCGGTGGCGGTGCGGGCCGGCGGCCGTGGGGAGAGTCGGGGGCGGTGGTGCAGCCGGCGAGCAGGGCGAACGCGAGGCAGGAGGCGGGAGCGAAAAATCTCATGAGCGTCGAGGACGGAGGCAGGTGAGCGGCCGGGACGAAGGTAGGTGGAACGGCGGTGAACCAGAAGGCGTTTCTTCGGGAAAATGGATTCCGCGACGGCCGGGCTGGACGTCACTGCCGGACTCCGGCAGTCGTCTTGCCGGTAAAGCGATGAACGTGCGAATCCCGCTCCGTGTGATGACTGGCCTGGCCGGCTTGCTGGCCATGGTGCCGTCGGCCCGTGCCGGGGTGCTCGACTGGCTTTTTCCGAAACACGACGTGGAGGTGATCGTGGTGACCGACGCCACGCCGGTCGGGGCGCTGCGGCGGCCGGTGACGCCGGCGAATCCGGCCTACTACCAGGCGGTGAGCGCGGGCTATCGCGACTTCGGTGGGTTGATCGCCGGCGACAAGATCCCGCCGAAGGACGAGGTCATGAAAGTGATCGCCAAGGTGCTGGCCAGGCAGGGTTATCTGCCCGGCACTCCCGCGCATCCTCCGTCGCTGATTCTGATCTGGACGTGGGGCACGATGTATGTGGAGCGCATGCCGACCGGCAATCCGGACGACCTCGAAGGGCGGCAGATCAACCGCAGCCAGTTGTTGCGCTTCATGGGCGCCTACAAGCTCGGGCTGGTGGCGAAGGAACCGGGCGGCTTCAACAACGACCTGCTGATGCCCGGCACGCTGTTTCGCGATGTCGACAGCGAGTTGATCTACCAGCTGGCCAGCGAGGATCTCTACGTGATCGCGATCACGGCCTACGACTATGCCGCGGCGGCGCGCAACCAGAAGGTGCAACTGTGGACGACGAAGATCAGCTGTCCGTCGCTGGGGCTCGCGATGGATCAGACGCTGCCGGCAATGCTGGCGCTCGCCGGACCAAACATCGGCCGCGAAACCGCGAAGCCGGTTTCGATCAAGGCCACGGACAAATTCAAGCCCGAGGTGAAGATCGGCGACCCGACGGTGGTGGAATACATGGAGAACAACCAGGTGCCGGTGATCGAGGTGACGCCTTCGCCGGTGGCGCCGAAAAAGAAAGCGGCGCCGAAGAAGTGAGCGGAGGCGCGGGGCGTAACTCCAACTGAGGCCAGTTCTCGAAGGCCTCGGTGGTAGCGCGGTCTATGACCGCCGGCGTTGCGCGAAGGGGATTCGTTCGGCGGTCATAGACCGCCGCTACAAATCACTGACCTCAGTTTGAGTCACACCCGGAGGCGCGGAAAGCGTGGCGGGGTGGGCCGGCGGTCGGGCGCTGCGGATGACGCGGCGGGGTTCGGCGACCCCGCCCTACAGGGCGCGTTTCACTTTCTTGCACTGCGGAGGGGCGCTTTTCCAAGCGCCCAAGCTCGGCGGTTGAAAACCGCCGCTCCTTCGCTCTCTCCGGACTGCAGGAAACTGAGATGCGCCCCGCCCTACAGGTCCGGCGATTGGAGCGTTGCCGGGGCAGGAGGCGGTCTCATACCAACGTCACCTTGCTTTTGGACGGTAGGCCCGGCCGGTGGCCGGGCTGGTATCACTTTGCCTTGGCGGGGCCGGCGGATTTCGCGGCGTTGAGCACCGCGTGGTAGGCGGGCTTCGGTTGGTAGTGGTCGTCGAAGATGAGCGGGCTCGAGGCGCGGCGCCAGGAGTCGGTGTCGCGCAGGCCCCAGAAGGTCACGCGCGTGATCGCGGCGCGGTGTTTTACGAAGACGGCGAAGAGGTCGGCGTAGCGCTGGGCGAGCGCCTGCTGCTGCTCGGCGGTGAGGGACGGCGGGGCCCCGCGACCACGACCGCCACCACCGCCGGCACCGACGGCGCCCGTGACGGGAGCGGCTCCGACCGCGCGCACGTCGAGTTCGGTGATCATCACCTTCAGACCGAGATCGGCGAAGAGCTTGATGGTCTCGTCCACCTTGGCGGCGGAGGGCGTGTTGAGATTGTAGTGGCCCTGCATCCCGACACCGGTGATGGGCGCGCCGTTGGCCCGGAGGTATTTGATGAGCTCGAGGCAGCTCGTGCGTTTGGCGTCGTTGGCGTCGAGGTTGTAGTCGTTGTAGTAGAGTTCGGCCGCGGGGTCGGCTTCGTGCGCCCACTTGAACGCCATGACGAGGTAGTCCTGGCCGATGACGCGATGGAAGATCGTCTGGCGATAACCACCGGCGCCGTCGTTGAGCGCCTCGTTGACGACATCCCAGCCGTGGACGCGGCCCTTGTAGCGGCCGACGACCTTCATGATGTGGTCGCGCAGGAACTGCGTGAGTTCCGCCTTGGTGATGGTCGGTTCGGCGGACTTTTGCTGCTGGTCGAGCCACGCGGGCAACTGGCTGTGCCAGCAGAGCGTGTGGCCGATGGTGAAGAGTTTGTGCTTCACGCCGAAGTCCACGAATTGGTCGGCGGGGGCGAAATCGTAGCTGCTGTCGTCGTTGCCCGGGCGCGGGTGGATGGGGCCGACCTTCAGCACGTTTTCCGGCGAGATGCTGTCGAATTCGCGGAGGATGAGCTCCGCTGCCTGCGGAGTGCGGCCATTGACCTGATCGGGGCGGATCGCGGCGCCGAGGTGAAACATGCCGCGGTAGGTGTCTTTGAGCGTGGGCTGGGCGCGCAGCGCGGGCAGTGCGGCGGCGTGGAAGGCGGCGAAGATCGCCGCGGCGCGGGGGAGATGACGGAGTGAGCGCATGGGGTAGGCTGAAGGAAACACGAAACGCGGCAGCTGCCGAGAGCGGAAGCGATATAACGCTAGAACAAAAATGGCGGGAGCGATGACCGGTCCGGACCGGGGAGCGCAGGCCGAATGCGTCTCCGCAGCGGCCGGTGTTTTGGGGCGGACATCGGGGCGGTTTCGCGCCAAACCCTGCGGCATCGCCATCCCATGCCCCGCGTCCCGTCGTCTGTCGCTCCCGTGCCCCGCACCTACGCCGAACTACGGCACGACGTGCAGCGCGTGATCGGGGCCGGGCGGCGGCAGGTCGAGGTGGCGTGGGTGATGACGTTTCATGAAACGGGGCGTCTGATTCACGAGCACGTGCTGCTGAAGAAGGACCGGGCGGACTATGGGACCCGGGTCTTCGTCCGGTTGGCGTCCGACATCGGCGTTAGCAGCCGCACGCTCCAGGAGTGCGTCCAGTTTTACCGCTGCTACCGGATTCCGCGACCGGTCGCGGAATTCGGGTGGAATCGCTGCCGCCTCCTCTGCCAGGTGACCGACGAGGTCCGGCGCGACGCGCTGGCGGTGCAGCTGCGGCGCGGCCCGATACCCACGGCCGAATTGAAACGGCAGGTGCGGGCGCTCAATGCCGCCGCCCGACTGGCGGCACCCAGGACCGCGGATGACGCCGCGGCGCCGACCGGGCCGGCCGTCAAGCTTCTGCGCCCGCGACTCGGCACCGCCGGTCTCCATCGCGTCGTCGCGCGCGATGGCGGGATGGCGGTGGACGTGGGGTTCAAACTCTACCTGCCGCTGACCCCGGCTCAGGCCGGCGGCCTGCGAGCGGGTGCCATCGTGCGCTGCGACAACGGCGGAATCCGCGTGGACGCCGAAGCGGGACCGGCCGATCTCTTCACCTACCGGGCCACGGTGCGCCGCGTGATTGATGGCGATACGCTGGCCGTCACCATCGCCCTCCCTCACTACGTGATGGACGAGAAGCTGCGGCTCCGCGGAATCGACTGTCCGGAGATGGACACCGCCGAAGGCCAGGCCGCGAAACGCTTCACCGAGTCGCTGCTAGCCGGCGCCGCCGACGTCATCATCACGACCTCGAAGGTCGACAAATACGACCGCTACCTCGCCGACGTGCACCTCCGCCGGGCGGACGGCACCGCGATCTTCCTCAACAACGAACTCCTGAAAAACCGCCACGCCGTCCCGATGGGCGCCGAGGCCATGGACGAGTGGGTGCCGTGAGGGCCTATTCAGCCGGATATTCGCCGGCAGTTTCCATGACGACGGGAAAGTCCTTCTGGCCGTCGGAAGTGAAAGCCTCCAGCGAGAACCCGGCCTGCAGTTTGATTCCGCGCAGATGCGTGCGACCGGCCGCACACAGTGATTCGCAGTAGCCGAACATGGTCTCGGCATCGTCGGTGATCACATAGCCGAAATCGCGCGCATGGGCCTGCCCGATGATCTTGAAGTCGTCTTTCAGCGACTGCCGATCAACGCCGTCCGCCTTGAATTCCTTGAAGTCGAACCCGGCGGCGATGACCGCATCTTCGTGATTGAACGGCACGAGCATCAACTGCTCCAGCGGCAGCGTTCCAAGTTCCTGCCGGCGGCAAAACTCGGTGACGACGATGGCTGACACCGCCATCGGCATTCGTTCTTTCAGAAAATGCTGGAAGAACTGCTTGGCGGTCGCGTGTCTTTCTCGCCGCGGATCCGCCAGCGTGATCAGGAAACTCGTGTCGAGCTGGACGGCGTTTCGCATGTTCAATCCCGCTGTTCGCGGACCCACTGGGCGGCGTCCGCCACATCGCCCCACGCTTTTTCACCGGCTGCCGTCATTCGGGCGAAGGCAGCGGCATCGAATTCCGGCTGGTAGGCGACGAACTCGATCAGGCGCAGTTTGCGGAGCACCCGGGTGCGCTGGTTCCGCTCTGCGGTCACCCGCAGCAGCTTGTCGCCCGTGAACGGAAACGCCTCGCGCTCCAAAATACTCCAATCGACCGCGACGATGACAGGCTGGGGTTGATCGCGCAGGCGGACGTGGATGTTGGTTTTTGCACCGCCCGCTTCGAGCACGCGGCCGACCAGCAACAGCTCGACCGCGACCCAGCGATCCTCGGTCGTGCGGCGCAAGACGGTGTTGGCGTCGATCTTCAATGCCGGGATGCGCGCGCCGGCCTGCGGGCGGAGGTGGAAGGTGAGACCGCCGTCGATCTCCGCGCGCCTCTTCCAGCTTTGGAGCACCCCAAGCCGCGTGGGGTCGGGGTGGGTGGCCGCTTCCGATTCGGTGGCCACGGCAATATCACGCTCAAAGCTTTCGCGGACGTTTTCCGGGATCGGGACCACCAAAGCGTATGAGCCCTTTCGCACTTCAACGAGCGTGTCAGCCAACGAACCTTGGTTGGACCCGAGCACGAGCTTCTCCACGTCGTCGTGGAATTTGCGCATCAGCCCGAATGGCACATGCGCCGGGGAAATCTCCACGCCATTGGCGGTGCCGCTGAGGGCGAACTCAACTGTGGAGGGCTGTAACATGGGATATTGGAAGCTATCGCGGAGGCCTCCTGCGCGGCAAGTTCACAGAAAGCTCGTGTGGGGGCTCGATCATCACGACTTCCGGGACCGCTGACTCAGCTCCGCGTCCATTTTGCCAGCCACCTCGGTAAGGCGCTGGCTGAGCGGTGTCGATGCGAACCAACCACGAATGGATGCGAACCGGCGCGAATCAAATTGAAGGCTATCCGAAAACCTTCTTGGGAGGAGCGCTGCTCCGTCATCGCCGCGCCTTTTCCCGGCGGCGACGGACCGCCGCCCGCCAAGCGGAGTCCCAAAGGCGTGGGACTTCGGATAGCTTCGAGCATTACTTTGTTACGTCTGAAGTCATCTGACGCCCGAATTCTCATAGGCAGTGTCACCCATTGGGTGACACTTTTCTGGACGGGTTTTTTGAGGGGCAAGTAACAGAGGAGTGCTAGACACCAGACCTGCCGTCGGCCGCGCGCGCCGGAGGGTGATCGTCAGGCGCGTCAGAACTCGCGGCGCTGGTTCCGCTTCAATTCGTGTTCCTTCGGGTCCATTCGTGGTTTTCCATCCGAATGGGTCCGGCTCAACCGTTGGTGATCGCGGTGAGCTTTTCCCGCAGGTGGGTGCAGCGGAGCTTTGATTCGTTGTTGCGCACGGCCATGGCGTAGGCGGCGGGTTCGCCGACGAGGAAGACCTTCTTTTTTCCGCGCGTGATCGCGGTGTAGATCAAGTTGCGCTGAAGCATCATGAAGTGCGCCTTCAGCAACGGCACGATCACGACGGGGTATTCCGAGCCCTGGCTCTTGTGGATGCTGCAACAGTAGGCGAGCGCGAGGTCGCCCAGATCGCCGCGCGTGAACTCGTGGCGGGCGCCGTCGAAGTCGGCTTCGAGCGTGCCGCGGTCGGCGTGGACGGCGGTGATGCGGCCGATGTCGCCGTTGAAGAGCTCCTTGTCGTAGTTGTTGCGCAGCTGGATGACTTTGTCGCCGGGGCGGAACTCGCCGGCGACGGTGCGGATCGAGGTGGGCCGGCGCGTCCCGGCGCCGGCAGGGGCGCCGAATGCGGGCGCAGGGACGCGTCCGCCCACCCCGGAGCTGGTGGTGAGCGAAGTCGAACCATTGAGCGCGCCTTGGAGCTGGACGTTGAGATTGCCGACGCCGGCCACGCCTTTGTGCATCGGCGCGAGCACCTGCACGTCGGCGATCGGGTCGGGCCATTTGAGTTTGCGCGGGATGAACTCGGTCACGAGTTGCAGGATTTTTTCCACGCAGTCCTGCGCATCGGTGGCCGCGATGAAGTTGAGGTCGGCCCAGACCTGGGCGTCGGCGGCGGCCTGAAACATCGGGGGCAGCGACGGATCGCCGGAGTTGATGGCGTGGGCGGTCGTGACGATCTGCGACTGGCCTTGCTGGCGGTAGATGACGGAGAGGCGGGTGGTGGGAAGTTGAGAGTTGAGAGCTGAGAGTTGAGAGCCGGAGGTGGCGATCAGGTCCTTGAGGACGTTGCCGGCGCCGACGCTTGGGAGTTGATCAATGTCGCCGACGAGGAGGAGGTGAGCGCGGGACGGGATCGCGGCGAGGAGCGCGGCGGCGAGACGCGAGTCGAGCATCGACGCCTCGTCGATCACGAGGAAGTCGGTGGCGAGGGGCTTGTGCTCGTTGTGCACGAAGCCGCCCGCGGCGTGATCGAAACCGAGGAGGCGGTGGATGGTCTGCGCAAAGCCACCGGTGGTCTCGGTGAGGCGCTGGGCGGCGCGGCCGGTGGGGGCGGCGAGGTGGACGCGGACTTTCTTGGCGCGGAGAATTTCGACGAGGGCGCGGAGGATGGTCGTCTTACCGGTGCCGGGTCCGCCGGTGATGATGGAGACCTTGGATTCGAGGGCGGCGCGGAGGGCGGTGCGCTGGAGTTCGTGGTAGACGAAGCCGGCTTTTTTTTCGGCCCACTCGACGGCGGCGACGGTCTTGATCGGGGGGAGGCCGCTGGCGACGCGGGAGAGCCGGGTGATGGTGCCGGCGATGCGTTGTTCGGCGCGGTCGAGGGGAGGGAGTTGGATGAGATCGGTTGGTAGCAGCCGAGGTGACGAGGCTGGCGGGGTGGATTCGCCGGCCTCCTCACGTTGGACGCTACGGGCTGGATGCCGGACGAGATCCTTGCGCTCGACGAGCGCGGCGATGCGGGCGGTGATGCGCTCGCTGGAGGTTTCGAGGAGGTTGGCGGCGTAGCCGACGAGGTCGTCGTGCGGGTAGGCGGTGTGGCCTTCCTCCTGCAGCGTATCGAGGGCGAAGAGGATGCCGGCGTCGACGCGCGGCGGGGCGTCGTTGGCGAAGCCGAGGTTGATGGCGATGCGGTCGGCGGTCTTGAAACCGATGCCGTCGATTTCGCGGGCGACGCGGTAGGGCTCGGTGGTGAGGATGGTCTTGGCCTGCGCGCCGAAGTGCTTGACGAGTTTCACGCACTGGCTGGGCGTGACGCCGTAAGTCTGGAGGAAGATGTAGAGTTCGCGTTCGGTGCGCTTCGCGTCCCACGCCTGCTTGATCGCGGTGGCGCGTTTTTTCCCGATGCCGTCGACATCGCGGAGACGGCCGGACTCCTCGCTCAGGATGCGCAGCGTATCGGTGCCGAAGGCGTCGACGATCTTGTTGGCGTAGACTTTGCCGATGCCGGGCACGAGGCCGCTGCCGAGGTATTTGCGGATGCCGTGGACGGAGGAGGGGAGTTCGCTCTTGAAGGTGGCGATCTTGAACTGGGCGCCGTGCTGGGCGTGGCGCGTCCACTCGCCGGTGAGGTGGAGCGTCTCGCCGCACTCCACGCCGGGCAGCGGGCCGACGATGGTGACGAGTTCCTCTCGGCCGGGCCGGCCCTCCGTAGCCTTGGCGGAGGAGGGCTCGGGGCGGAACTCCGCGATCGTGTAGTGGTTCTCTTCGTTGAGAAACACGATGCGCTCGACGACGCCGGTGAGCGACGGGAGGGGCGAGGGCGGGAGGCGGGTCACGATGCGAGAGGAGGGAAAACAGCAGCAACAGGGCTCCGGAAAAATTGGCAAGAATTGCGAATCAAATTCTCTGGTAGATGGCGAGGGCCGGCCTACTGTCGGCCGACATGGAGTCCGACCCCCCTTGCGGACCGACGAATCGAGCTGGTCGCACGATTCCGCTGCGAAACCTGTTGTTTGGCCGGGTGGCGGTCGTGGTGGTGGGCGTGCTGTTGATCGCGGGGGTGGGCTGGGGGCAGTATTTTTGGGTGCGCAACCGGCGGGAGGCGGGCGAGCGGTTGCAGGAGACCGCGTATCTGACGGGCCAGCGGCTCGGCACTTACCTGGAGCGCCACCGGCAGCTGATCGTGATGCTGGCGCGGGAGATCGATGAAGGGGCGGTCCGTGATCCCGCCGCCCTCGCGCGGATCTTGCTGCGCGCCCGGGAAACCAATCCGAGCCTGCTGACCATGCTGGTCGCCCGGGCGGATGGCCGGATCATCGCCACCAGTCCGGTGATGGTGGCGGCGGATCAGCCCGGGGGGGACCAGTTCAGGGTGGTGAGTGATCGGGCGTATTTCACGGAGCCGGCCCGCACGGGCCAGCCGCATGTCTCCAATGCGTTTCAGGGGCGTGGGTTCGGGACGGACCCGATCGTGGCCGTCAGCGCGCCGTTGCGGTCGCCGGCGGGGGAATTTGACGGCGTGGTCGAAGGCTCGCTGGACCTCTCGCGGTTGAACGAATTCGAAGCGGGACGAAACCTGATCACGGCCGGCGACATCGTGATGATCGACGCGGCGAGACGGGTGGTCTATGCCACCGACAAAGTGCGGCATCCGCCGTTGACGGCTTTCCGGCACCTGGAGTTTGGCCGGCCGCGCGGCGCGACCGGGCGGGCCGCGGCGTCCGAGGGAGTGTTGCCGGCGGAGAAGGATCTGCCGGCGAAAGACGTGCTCTTCGGCTGGGCGCCGGTGCAGGGGGCGGGGATGGCGGGGCCGTGGATCATGACGGTCTTGCAGGATCAGTCGGCCTCGCGGGCGCTGTTCTGGCGCCAGCTCGGTTATCTTGGCGTGGGACTCGCCGGGGCGCTCGGGCTGGCGTCGCTGGTCGCGCACCGGGTGGCCCGGCGGGTGACCTGGCCCGTCGAACAACTGGCCGTGGTCGCGCGCCAGGCGGCCCACGCCCCCGGGGAAGTGGGGGCGCTCAAGCTGGAGTCCACCCGCGTCCAGGAGATCGGCGAGATGCAGGCGGCGATCGCGGCGATGCACGGGCGCTGGCTGGACATGATGGCCCGCTTGCAGGCGAGCCTGGCGGAGCAGGAATCGATGGCGAAGGCGCTCCGCGAATCCCGCGGCGAATTGGAGACATCGCACCACCAACTCGAACAGCGCGTGATCGCGCGCACGATGGAGCTGCGGGACACGGTGGGGCAGCTCGAGTCGGAGGTGGCGCGGCGCCGGGGCAGCGAACTCAGGTTGGAGGAAAAGAACCGGACGATGGAGCTGATCGCGATGCGGGCCCCGCTGCCCAGCGTGTTGAATTCGATCCTGACGGGGATCGAGCGCGACGAACCCGAGCTCATCGCCTCCATCATGCTGGTGAGCGAGGATGGCCGGCAGTTGCGCCTTGGGGCGTCGCTCCGGATGCCCGCCGAATACTGCGCGGCGCTCGGCGCCGTGGAAATCGGCCCGATGGCGGGTTCGTGCGGGGCGGCGGCCTGCACCCGCGGCCGGGTGGTGGTGGCCGACATCGGGCGGGACCCGCGGTGGGAGCGGTTCCGGGCGGCCGCCCTCGCGAGCGGACTGCGGGCATGCTGGTCCACACCGATCGTGGGCGCGCAGGGCGAGTTGTTCGGGACCTTTGCGGTGTATTACCGGCAGCCGGGGACGCCGCGCGAAGACCATGTGCGCGTGGTCGAACTTGCCTCGCACACCGCGGCGGTGGCCATCGGGCAGGAGCGGGCGGAACGGGCGCGGGAGCAACTCGCCGAAAAGCTCGGCCAGACGCACAAGCTGGAGGCGCTGGGGACGCTGGCCGGTGGCATCGCCCACGGGTTCAACAATCTGCTGGTGCCGATTCTGAGCTACGCCGAGATCATCGCCCGGGAGTCGAATCTCGGGCCCGAGGCGCGCACCCACTTGAGCGAAATCGTCCGGGCCAGCCGTCAGGCCCGGAGCCTCGTCCAGCAGATGCTGGCGTTCAGCCGGAAACAGACGCCGCAACAGCAACCGGTCGACCTCGTGCCGCTCATCGCCGACACCAGCCGCCTCCTGCGGCTGTCCGCGGCGGCCAACATCTCGATTGTGGCGGAGCCCGGACCGGCGGTGGCCGTCGTGGTGGGCGACGGAGCGCAGTTCCATCACCTGCTGATGAATCTCGGCACCAACGCGATTCAGGCCATGACGCCGCAGGGCGGGAGCCTGACGCTGGCGTTGCGGGTGGTGCCGGGGTCGGCGGTCGCCGGTTTGGTCCCGGCCCCGGGTGAGGCGGCGGACTATCTCTGCCTGGAAGTGCGTGACACGGGACCCGGCATCGCGCCGGGGGTGCGCGAGCGGATCTTCGATCCGTTTTTCACGACGAAACCGGTGGGGAGCGGCACGGGTCTGGGGCTGGCGGTGGTGCATGGCATCGTGAGCGCGCACCAAGGGGCGATCACGGTGGAGAGCGAGCCGGCGCGAGGGGCGCTCTTTCGCGTCTACCTGCCCGCGGCGCACGGGCAGTCGCCGCCGGCCGACGCCGCGGCGGTCCCGGCGGAAGCCGTCGGGCGATCGAAGCCGGGCCGGATCATGCTGGTGGACGACGAGACCTTCGTGGCGCGGGCCACCGCGGCGGTGCTGCGGTCCCGCGGATGTGCGGTCGAAGTGTTCGCCTGCGCGGAGGATGCGCTGGCGCGGTTGTGGAAGACGCCGGCCGAATTCGATCTGCTCGTTTCGGATGTGACGATGCCCGGGATGTCCGGCGTGGACCTGGCCATGGCCGCCGCCGAGGTGCGCCCGGACTTGAACGTGATCCTGATGACCGGGCACGGGCAGGTGGACGAAGCGCGACTGCGCACGCGCACCGCCCGGCACAAAGTGCTCGGCAAGCCGTTTGACGCGGAGGTGCTGATCGCGGCGGTCGAAGAACTCCTGCCGCCACCGCGGCCGGCGGTCCGCGCGGCGGGCCGGCCCGGCGCGGACGCGCCGGCGCGTAACTCCAACTGAGGTCAGTTCGCGAAGGCCTTGGCTGTGGCGGCGGTCCATGACCGCCGGCGTTGCGCCAAGGGTATTCGTTCGGCGGTCACAGACCGCCGCTACAATTATCTTAGAAAGCGCAGTTGGAATTACTGAGTCTCGCGAAATAGAGTGACAAAAGTTCAGCGGTTCGGGG
>JACRKC010000092.1 GCA_016235555.1 Verrucomicrobiota bacterium | reverse complement strand
GCGGGGGGGGGGGGGGTCGGCCCACCCGGCCCTACAACCTCCCTCCGCCATCTCTCCCGCTGAACTCCGCGGCGATCTCGACTGGGTCGTGATGCGCTGCCTCGAAAAAGACCGCGCGCGGCGTTACGAGTCGGCCGCCGCGCTCGCGTCCGATGTGCAGCGACACCTCGCGAACGAGCCCGTGATCGCGCGCCCGCCGAGCGCGGCTTACACGCTGCAAAAACTGATGCGCCGCCACCGCGTTGCCTTCGCCTCCGCCGCAGCGATTGCGGCCGTGCTGGTCATCGGCGCCGTGGTGAGCACCTGGCAGGCGGTGCGCGCGACGCGCGCCGAGCACGAGCAATCGCGACTGCGCGTCGCCGCTGATTCAGCGCGCGCGAGGGAATTCGTCCTTCGCGGCATCGCCGAAACCCAGGAACTCGCCACGCGCCGCCGCGCCTACGCGGCGGACATCAACCTCGTGCAACAGTCGCTCGCCAACGACAACCTCGGCCGCGCGCGCGAGCTCCTCTACCGTCACCGCCCGCGGCCCGGCGAAAGCGACCTGCGCGGCTGGGAATGGCGCTACCTCTGGCAGTTTTGCCAGAGCGACGCGCAATCGGTCCTGAAGGAAGCCGACGGCAATGCGATTCTCTCCGTGGCAACGTCCGCCGACAGAAAATGGGCCGCTCTAGGCAGTCGGGACGGGGGCCAGCTCTTGATCTGCAATCTTCAGACCAGAGAGGAAATCCGTGTGCCGGCCGGGAGGGACGGTGGGGTCCGCGCCGCGTTTTCGCCGCGCGAGCCCCTGGTTGCGATTGCCACTGCCGATCCCTTCTTTCGTGACCCCCTCCGTATCGCGGAGGCGGCGGCTTCTCCGTCAACCCATCGCGTGCTGCTGTGGGATTTGAACACCCGGCAGGTTCTCCGGGAACTGAGCATTGTCGGCACCTGCTCCGGCCTGGCCTTTTCGGATGACGGCGAAACGCTGGTGATCGGGAGCGGTGTGGCCGTCGCCGGCACCACCGGTGAAATCTCCATCTGGCGGACGGCCGACGGCTCCAAGGTGGCAGGCTGGGCCGCCGGGCACACGACGACCGGCACCGGCAATTCCTGGTTTGCCGCCGCGCGCGATGCCGCCGCCGCCGCGATCGTTACCGCCCCAAACCGGATTGGGGTGATCGATCTGAAGTCGGGACGGGAGCGTTGGAGCATCGTGGCATCCGACAATCAGATCACCTGCCTAGCCTTTTCGCCCGACGGGCGCGTGCTCGCCGCGGGTGCCGGGCCGGTCGATTCGACCATCTCCCTTTGGGATGCCGGGTCCGGGCAGCCGCTCGGCCGCCTGATCGGACAGCGCGGCGCGACCAGCGGCATCGAGTTTCTGGCCGATGGGAAACATCTTGTTTCCAGCAGTTGGGACCAAACGCTCCGGCTGTGGGATCTCGCATCGCGCACGACGGTGCGCACGTTTCGCGGCCACAAGACGGAAGTGCATGCGCTGGCGCTGGCCCGGGACCAGCGGACCCTCATCAGCGGGTGCAAGGACGGTTCCGCCTATGTCTGGGATCTCAACGCCGATCGGAACGTCTCCTCCTCGGGCTCGCTCGGCGCAGGGAAGAAAGCCTGGGGGTTGGCTGGCGACGGAGAATCCATGGTCACGTTGGACGCCAACGGCCGGTTGGCGCGACGGCACGGCCGGGCCTTCCAAGTGGAAACAACGCTGGTTGAGCTCGGCCCGGTGGCAGGATTTGAACCAAGACAAATTCGCGTGCTGCTGGATCCGCAGCGCCCGCTCCTGGCGATGATGACCAAGGCCGGCAAGCTGCAGGCCTGGGACTGGGAGCGCCGGACGCTTTTGCGGGAGTGGGACCGGCCCGCCGGGATCGGGTTTGTCACCCCAATCCGCTTTTCCGTCGACGGAACCAAGCTGGTCGTGATCTTCGACGGCGCGGGCGGCGGTTCCTGCCGCGAATTGGAAATCGATACCGGCCGGGAAACTCGATCGTTCAACTTCCCTGACCGGTCCGTTGCCGCCAGCGAACTTGCTCCGATCGTTTCTCCAGACGGCCGCCAGTTGATCATGGTTTTCCCCGGTGCCGGTGAAACGACGCGGTTTGATTTGGCCTCCGGCCGTTTCACCACGCATCGACTGAAGGTGTCCGAGGTCAGCTTCGGGACGAGATTTTCTCCCGATGGCAGGTTTCTGGCGGTGCCGAGCATGCTCGGCTATGCCCGGATTCTCGATGCCGCATCCTATCAGGAAGTGGCCACGCTGAGTGGCTTGATGGGTGGCGTCCATTCCGCCGCGTATTCGCCGGACATGCAACGGCTGGCCATCGGCAGCACGGGGGAGGAGGCGGTCACGCTCTGGGACGCCCACAATTTCGAGCGGTTGCTCAACCTTGGGTCGCGCGCGGGAGCGGTTGCGCCGGTGGCGTTTTCGCCCGACGGCAACGTGATCGCAGGGCAGAGCAACTACGCGCTTGAGGGCACGATCCACTTCTGGCGCGCGCCGTCGTGGGCGGAGATTGAGGCGGCGGAGAAACGGGCGGGCGATTCAGCGAAATGACTTCGGCGAAACCACCGCCGAACGGCTCCGGCGCGCGTGGCGCGTTTCCCACCACGCACTGGTCAATCGTGCTGAGCGCGCGTTCGCTCGATGCGCCGGCGGCACGCGCGGCGCTGGAATCGCTCTGCCGGCAATACTGGTATCCCATCTACGCGTTTGTGCGGCGGCAGGGGCGCGGCCACCACGAGGCCGAGGATCTCACGCAGGCGCTCTTCGCGCGGCTGCTCGACGCCGACGCGTTCGCGAGCGCCCGGCCGGAACGCGGGCGGTTTCGCACGTTTCTCCTCGGGGCGACGATCAACTTTCTCACCGACGAATGGCGGCGTGCGCACGCGCAGAAGCGCGGCGGCGGCCGAGAACCCGCGCCGCTGCCGATCGCGGGCGCGGAGCAACGTTTCGCCGCCGAGCCGGTCGATCCCGGGCTCACGCCGGAAGCGGCGTTCGATCGCGCGTGGGCGCTGGAGATGATCGAGCGCGCGCTGGCCGGGCTGCGGCTGGAATACGAGGCGGGCGGACGCGGTGCGCTTTACGCGGCCGTCGCACGGCACGTGTGGAGCGACGGGGCGGCGAAATCGCAGGCCACAGCGGCCCAGGAACTCGGTATGAACGAACATGCTTTCACGGTCGCGGTGTCGCGACTGCGGCAGCGGTTGCGTGAACGGCTGCGCGCCGAAGTGATGGCGACCGTCGTGCGCGAATCGGAGGCGGCGGATGAGCTGCGCCATCTGATGGCCGCGGTGCGGGCGAAGGTGCGTTGAAATTTCCTTCGCGCGTCTGCTTGAGGTGGAGCGGCTTGTCCCCAAGCCGCTTGGGCTGTCATGCCCGAATTCGTTTCACGTTCGCTTCGCGAGCGATGTTCGCACGAAGCGGCTTGAGGACAAGCCGCTCCACCTCCAATCCTCGCTCACATGAAGATCCCGGCGTCGCTTATTCTCCTGTTTGCACTCGTGTCAGCCCTTCGCCCCGCCCGGGCCGATGACCCCGCCGCCTTCCGCGATCTCTTCAACGGCAAGGACCTCACCGGCTGGGTGCCGGTCAATCTCGACCCCGACACCTTCTTCGTGCGCGACGGCCTGCTCGTCTGCCGCGGCAAGCCCATCGGCGTGATGCGCTCCGATCGCCAATACGAGAACTTCATCCTCCACATTGAATGGCGGCACATGGAGGCCGGTGGAAATTCCGGCGTCTTCCTCTGGAGCGACGCCACGCCGCAGGAGCGCTCACGCCTGCCGAAGGGCATGGAGGTGCAGATGCTCGAGCTCGAGTGGCCGTTATTGAATCGTGAGAAGGACGGCTCGCCACGGCCGCTCGCCTACGTGCATGGCGAATTGTTCGGCGCCGGCGGCATGGAGACCGTGCCCGACAACCCGCGCGGCAAACGCAGCATGTCGTGGGAAAACCGCTGCCTCGGCAAAGGCCAGTGGAACACCTACGACGTCGTCGCCGTCGACGGCGTCGTGAAGCTTTCGGTCAACGGCAAGTTCGTGAACGGCGTGAGCCAGGCGAGTGTGCGCAAGGGCTACCTCTGCCTCGAATCCGAGGGCGCCGAGATCAATTTCCGCAACATCCGCATCCTCGAACTCCCCGGCGGCCGCGCCACCGGCGAGCAGGTCGCGCCGGTGGTGAAGTGAGTCGTGGACGAGGCGTCCCGCCTCGTTTCCTTGCCTGAGAGCGCGTCGAGAAAGGGCAGGTTTGGCCCGATTTGGAGGGCGCCGCTCTGTCGGCGCCGGGAGCGGGAGAACGGCTGCGACGGAGCGCAGCCCTCCGAAACCTGTCCTTTTTCGCCACCCACCGGGCCGGAAGTGAGCAGTCGACCGTAGCAGCCGACGTGAGGAGGCTGGCGCAAGGTGAGTCGCGTCAACCCGCCTCGTTACCTCAGCGGCTACCACGTTTCGCGAACTTCCACTGCAACGATCCCGTTGAGGGGTTCCCACCAACACGAGGCGGGACGCCTCGTCCACGACTCACGCCGACTTCACTTCAACTTCCGCGCAAAGAAATCGAGCTGCGTCTGCAACACATGCGGCCCCGTTGCGCGCGTGCCGCCGGCGGCGTGGCGCGCACCGGGGTAGAGCATCGTCTCGAACGGGATCGCCTTCGTCTGCAGCGCGGCCATCAGGCGCGTGGAGTTTTCGAAAATGACATTGTCGTCGGCCATGCCGTGCAGGAGCAGGAGCGCGCCGGGCTTGAGCCGGCCGAGGCGCGTGACGACGTCGGAGCGCGCGTAGCCGTCCTTGTTGTCGGCGGGCTTGTCCATGAATTGCTCGGTGTAGTGCGTGTCGTAGAGCGCCCAGTCGGTCGGCGGCGCGCCCGACGCGCCGGCGGCAAACGGCGTGTTTTCCTCGGTCAGCAACATCAGCACCATGAACCCGCCGTAGCTCCACCCCATCACGCCGAGGCGCGCCGGGTCGACGTAGGGCAGTGATTTCAAGAACGCCGCGCCGGCCCGCTGATCCTCGACCTCGACGGTGCCGAGGCGGCGGTGCAGCGCGGTCTGGAAGGCGACGGAGCGGTTGCTCGAGCCGCGGTTGTCGAGTGTGAAGACCACGTAGCCCGCGTCGGTGAGCACCCGGTCGCTCGCGCCGGACCACGCCCGCGTGACGCGCTGGGCATGCGGCCCGCCGTAAACCGAGACGATGGCCGGATATTTTTTCGCCGAGTCGAAACCCGCCGGTTTCTTGATCACGTAGTGCAGCGTCTGGCCGTCGCTCGCGCGCAGCGTGCCGAACTCCTCCGCGCCGAGCCCGTCGCGGTAGGGCCAGAACGGGTGTTTCTCGTCGAGGCGGTTCTCTTCGATCCAGCGCACGCGCTTGCCCTCGGCGTTGTAGAGCGCGGTCTGCGACGGCGTGCGCAGGTCGGAGTAGGTGCCCGCAAACGCGCCGCCGGATTTCGCCACGGTCGTCGTCCACCAGCCGCCGGCCGGCGTGAGTGCGCGCGGTTCGCGGGGCTGCGCGTAAGCGACTTCGTAGAGCCGGCGCTCGAGCGGCGTGTCCTTCGACGCCCCGAAGATCACGACGCCGCGCTTCTCGTCGACGCCCGCGACCTTGTCGACGAGCCAGTCGCCGCGCGTGACGGCGTGCACGAGTGTGCCGTCGCCGCGATAGAGGTAGAGGTGGCGGTTGCCCGAGCGCTCCGACGACCACAGGAAATTCCCGCCGGCCAACGCGCGGAAATCATCCGTGAGCTCGACCCACGCGTTGCTGCGCTCGGTGAGGATCACGCGGCCCGCGCCGCCCTTCGCGTCGAACGCCAGCAGGTCGAGCGTGCGTTGGTCGCGGCTCTGGCGTTGCACATAGATGGTCTTGCCGTCCTTCGCCCAGTGCACGCGGCCGACGTAGATGTCCTTGTTCGCGCCGAGATCGAGCGCCGCCGATTTCCCCGTGGCGAGATCATGCACGAAGAGATCGACGGCGGCGTTGGGCCGGCCGGCGCGCGGATAACGTTGTTGCACCACGATCGCGCCCTTCGCCCCGATGTCGGCGCGGGGCACGATGTCGACGCCGCGCTCGTCCACCCGCGCGTAGATGATGCGCGCATCGTCCGGCGACCACCAGTAGCCGGTGAAGCGATGCATCTCCTCCTGCGCGATGAACTCCGCCACGCCGAACGACAGCGTGTCGCGACCGTCCTTCGTGACCGCGGTCTCGCGCGCGGTGGCGGGCTCCATCACGTAAAGGTTCTGGTCGCGCACATAGGAAACGTAGCGGCCTTTCGGGGAAACCTTCGCGTCGACCTCGTCGCCGGGCGTTTCGGTGAGGCGCCGGGTCTTCGCCGCGGCGACGTCGAAGAGAAACAGATCGCCGTCGACCGGCACGAGGATGAAGCGCCCCTCGTCGTCCCAGAAATACTCGATCACGCCGCGGGTCGTCACACGCCGGCGCTCACGGCGGGCCTTCTCGGCCTCCGAGAGTTCCTTGCTGCCGGAGGACAGCGTGCGCGCGTCGATCAGCCGGTAAGGCTCACCGCCCGCGACATCGGCCGCCCAGAGATCGAGCACCTGCGCGTCGTCTTCCTTGGTGCGCAGGTAGGTCACGCGCTGGCCGTCCGGCGAGAGCGCGACCCCGCGGGCGGATTTGCCGGCGAGGCTGGGGTCGCCGAAAACCCGGGCGGGCGTGAGTTTTTCCGCGCGCACCACCGGCGCGAGCAGGGCGAGCGAGCAGAGCAGGGAAAGGCGCTGGAGCATGGGGAAGATGGACGCGCCGGAGCCAACCGAGGTGCGGCGTTGCACGCGAGACGGATTCGTCCGGCCGGTAGCGGCGGAGCGCAGCTCAGTTTTCTGCAATGTGCCCGCACCGCAGGGGTGGGCCGGGCGCTCCGCGCCCGGCCAGCGCGCGGCGCTTCCCGCTCGCTCCTGGCCGTCCGCGGAGCAGCGGCCGGCCCACCTTTCGGCCCGCTGCAAGAAAGTGAGCTGCGCCTGTAGCGGCGGTCTATGACCGCCGGGGTTCGGCAATCGGCGCTCATAGAGCGCCGATACACGATTGCATCTCGCCGATCGGTTCGCCGCGCCGCGCGCCGTAGGGCGAGGTCTCTGACCCGCCCTTTCGCGGTCCACGGCGCCAAGGGCGGGTCAAAGACCTCGCCCTACCGCACGTGCTCGATTCACTGTAGGCTATCTTGCGAGTCTCAATGGTGGCCCGCCGCCTCGCGCGTTGACCTGCGTCGCGGCCTGCGGTGGGATGCGCCACCGCCCCGCCCCATGTCCGAGAAGAAAACCGCCGACCAGTGGTTCGCCGAATACGGCGAGAGCCATCAGCACCACACCAACGAACTCATCCACTGGGTCTGCGTGCCGGTCATTTTTTTCTGCGTGCTCGGCTTCACGTGGGCAATTCCGATGCCGGAGGCGTGGGAGGGCCGCGCGCCGTGGTTCACGTGGACGCTGGCCGCGATCGTCGTCGCGATGGTCTTTTATGTGCGGCTGTCGCCGGCGCTCAGCGCGGGCCTGATGTTATTCATGACGGTGTGCTACGGCGGAATCGTGGCGCTCGACATGTTCGCGCCGTGGCCGGTGTGGCGGATTTGCGCGGTGCTGTTCGTGCTCGCGTGGATCGGCCAGTTCATCGGCCACCGGATCGAGGGAAAGAAACCGTCGTTCTTCAAAGACGTGATCTTCCTGCTGATCGGCCCGGCGTGGCTGATGAGCATGGTCTACCGGAAGCTGGGGCAGAAATACTGAGATGAACATGACCACACAAGGCCCAGACGGCTCAAGAACCCAACGCCTTCAGCTGAATAACCACGTCGGACAATCACGCAGCCCGGACAAGATTCCCAAACAGGAAGTTCGGGAAGGACGGGAAGAAAGACCAAAGTCTGCTCTTTCCGATCTCCCCGGCCTTCCTGTTCAATCCTTCGGTTACGGCAAAATCGCGCTGTGTCTCTTGAGTCTTTTAGGGCAAATCTGCCTGAGCCAACTCGCCCTCGCCGCCACGCCGCGCACCGAAGTCGCCATTGCCGGCGAAAAATTCCTGCTCAACGGCCGGCCCACCTACGCCGGCCGCGTGTGGTCGGGCGTCTCGATCGAGGGCCGGCTCATGAACTCGCGCATGGTGCAGGGCATCTTCGACGACCTGAATCCCGCGACGCGCGCCAAGTGGGCCTACCCCGACACCGGGAAATGGGACGCCGAGCGCAACACCCGCGAATTCATCGCCGCGATGCCCGAGTGGCGGCGCCACGGGCTGCTCGCCTTCACTCTCAACCTCCAGGGCGGCAGCCCCGAGGGCTACTCGCAGAACCAGCCGTGGGAAAATTCCGCGATCGCACCCGACGGCTCGCTCCGCCCCGACTACCTCGCCCGCGCCGCGCGCATCCTCGATCGTGCCGACGAACTCGGTATGGTCGTCATCCTCGGCATTTTTTATTTCGGCCAGGACCAGCGCCTCGCCGACGAAGCCGCCGTCGTGCGCGCGGTCGACGCCACCGTCGACTGGCTCGTCGCGCGCGGCTGGCGGCACGTGCTCATCGAGGTGAACAACGAGTGCAACGTGAAGTATGACCACGCGATTCTGAAACCCGACCGCGTGCATGAACTCATCGCGCGCGTGCAGGAGCGCAGCGCGAAGGCCGGCCGCCGCCTGCTCGCCGGCACAAGCTACGGCGGCGGCAAGGTGCCCGAGGCGAACGTCGTGAAAGTGTCCGACTTCCTCCTCGTGCACGGCAACGGCCAGGCCCAGCCCGAAAAAATCACCGCGCTGGTGACGAAGACGCGCGCGCTCCCCGCGTGGCGCCCGATGCCGATCGTGTTCAACGAGGACGATCACTTCGATTTCGAACAACCCGAGTGCAACTTCACCGCCGCCGTGCGCGCGGGCGCCTCGTGGGGCTACTTTGATTTCCGGATGAAGGGCGAAGGCTTCGCCGATGGCTACCAAAGCACTCCGGTCGACTGGGGCATCAACTCGCCGCGGAAAAAAGCGTTCTTCGCGAAACTGAAAGAGATCACGGGCGGGCTGGAATAGGGCACGCTCGCCTCGGACGGGTGGAGCGTGTTGCCCCCAACGCGCTGGTTTGAAGGTGGGAACGCGTTTACCCCGCGACTCGTCGGGGCGTAAAGCCGGGTGCAACTCAAACTGACGTCAGTTCTCGAATGCCGTGGCTGTAGCGGCGGGCGTCTCTGCCCGCCGACGGATCGGGCGAAAGTCCTGAACCGGCGGGCCGGGACGCCCGCCGCTACGCCGATCCGGCGCGGGTGAGCGCGCGCCTTTGGGTTTTTCGACGCTGTCTGACATCAGTTTGAGTCATACCAACGGCTGCTGAAGAAGGGACTATTGGGTCCCGTGGGTCGGGGTTTATCCCCGACATCCGCCGTAGGCGGACAAGTGTCGGGCGTAAAGCCCGACCTACGATTATCCAAATCTCAACAGACGTTGGTATCACACCCCGTAAAGCCCCCTCCACAAGAAGCGCGTTGAGGGTGACGCGCTCCAGCTACTTCTTCGCAAATGTGACCTTCACGAGCCGCAGTTTTTGATTCTGCGCGGGGCCTTGCGGTTGGAACGGGCCACCCATCGCACCGGGCGGACCGCCCGCCAGACCACCACCGGGACCAAATTGATTCATCTGCGGCGGGCCCATGCCTGCCCCGGGTCCACCCATCGGGCCGCCACCCGGCGCAAATCCGCCGCGCGGACCGGGGCCGCCCGCGATTCCCGGGCCACCACCCGCACCCGGTCCCATCCCGGGGCCACCCATGCCAGGGCCGCGTCCGCCCGGACCACCGCCACCCATCCCCATCATCATCTGCGGCGCATCGATCTCGGCGAGCGACTCGTAATCGGCCTCGTCGGGCAGGAGACTGTCGAGCGCCTCGAGCGAACGCGTGAACCAGAAAATCGGTTTGTCGCCCGCGAATTCGCGGATGTCGGCCCACACCCGCGCACGGCGCTCCGGCGGCGTGAGGTTTTCGTAGCGCACGCGCTGGGCGCGATTTTTATTCGCCTGCTGCGGACTCGGTTGGTCGGGGCCCGGCGCCACACCACCCCGCGCTCCGCCCCGCAGCCCCGGGTTCATCGGCCCGCCCGCCAGACCACCGCGACGCCCGCCCGGCCCCATCAGCGGACCTCCCGGCCCGCCCGCCCGCCCCGCCAGGCCGCCGGCGAGGCTCTCCTCGACCAGCCGCCACTGCCCGGTCGCATCGAGGCTCTCGCCGAGCTGGCGGTCCACGATGACGACGCTCCCGGCGGGCGCATGTTTCTCCAGCGTGGTGCGCAGGGTCGTGGCGCCGCGCAGGCTGTGGCGCACGCGGGCGACCGTGCCGGCCGCCGCCGCTCCCGCGGGCACCAGTTGCAGGACCGCCACCACGATCCAGACCGCGCGCCCGGCGTGGCCGAACGACGACGTCACGCGCGCGAGCAGCCACGCGCCGGCGACCGCGAGCAACGGATAAAGCGGGATGAGGAACCGCAGGTTGCTTTGGCCATCGCCAAAATAATACGCCATGTAGAGCAGCAGCAGCGGCACGACGATGCCCGCGAAGAGCACGCCCGCGGCCCGATGCCGCGCGTCCGCAATCAGGCCCGCCAGGCCGGCGGCCCCAAACGCAAAAAACACCCCGAGGCCCGCGCCGCCCAGTGCCTGCACATACGAGAGCCAGTGCGCCACGAAGTAATTCAACCCGAAGCCCGTCTGCTCATTCGTGAGCGCGTAGCCCGTGCGCCAGAACGCGCCATACGCGACCGCGTTGTGCACGCACAGCGCGCCGATCGGCAGCGCCGCACCCGCCACCGCCGGCCACACGCGCCAGAGCGACCGCACCTGCCAGAGCAGCCACGCGCCGATCGCGACTCCCGCGAGCGATTCCGGGTAGCGAATCGTCGGCACCAGGCCGAGCAGCACGCCGGCAAGAAAGCCGGTGCCCATCGCAGGTTTCGGCGGCGCCGCCGTCTTCAGTTCATCCGCAAACCGCAACAGCACCAGCACGCCTGCCGTGAGGAAAAACGCCGCGCCGATGTGCGCATCGGCATCGAGCGCGTGCTGCTGCATGGCGGCGTTGGTCGCGTAGACGGCCGCCGCGAGCAGCGCGGACCACTCGTCGGCGAACCGTCGCGCGAGCAGAAAAACCAGCAACACCGTCGCGCTCGCGAGCAGCGGATTCACCAGCAGCGCCGCGCGCAAACCCCCGATCTTCCACGCCGCCGCGAAAATCAGCGGCAGCCCCGCCGGATAGCGCGAGTGAAACACGCCGTCGGTCGTCTCCAGCCAGTGCATGCCGACAAATTGCGCCGGCGACGCCGTCGTCAGGTGGGTTTTTCCCTGCGTGGCGATGAGCCGCGCCTGCACGATGTAGCCGTTGGTATCGGGGCCGGCGATGGCCGGCGCGAAATGGAGCAGCAGCCACAGAAAGGTCAGCACCGCCAGCACACCGGCACCCGCGCGCGGGAGCCACGCCGGCGCGATCGGCGCGGGCAGCGCAGCGGGGGGTTCAGCGGCGTTGGTCATGCGGGGGCTGACGCACCCGGGCGGGGCGAGTTTCAGCGGAGGAGGAAAGCAGTGACGAGCGGCACGAAAACCGGGACCGGCCCCGCAAGCGAGGTCGCTTTTGCCAGGTCCGTCTCCGCGGGCGCAGCTCACTTTCTGGCACTGCGGAGGGGCGCTTTTCCAAGCGCCCAAGCTCGGCGGTTGAAAACCGCCGCTCCGTCGCGCTCTCCGGACCGCAAGAAACTGATCTGCGCCCGGGCTTCGCGTGACTACTTCCGCTCCGCGATCTGCTTCGCCACCGGGCCGTCGAGCATGACGGTCTGGGTCGGGAACGCGAACGAGAGCCCGCGCGTTTCGACCGCGCGCATGAACGCGAGGTTCAACCGCTGCCGCAGCTTCATGTGCGCCGCGAAGTCCGGCGACTTCACCACGTAGACGAGCCACACATCCATCGACGACGCGTTGAAGTCGCGGAAGTAGACGTGCACCGACGACGCATCGATCTCGGATTCGCCCTCGACGATCTTTCGCAACTCGGCCACGAGCGATTCCATCTGGTCGGGGCGGGTGTTGTAAGTGAGGCCGAGCACCTGTTCGACGCGGCGACCGGTGAAGCGCGCGAGGTTGGTGATCGCTTCGGACGCGACTGACTTGTTGGGGATGACGACGAGCGATTTGTCGAGCAGCCGGATCTTGGTCGAACGCAGCCCGATGTCCTCGACCGTGCCGGTGTTGGCGCCGACTTTCACGGTGTCGCCGACTTTGAACGGCTGATCCATCACGACGACGAGCGAGCCGAAGAGGTTGGCGATGGTGTCCTGGGCCGCGAGGGCGAAGGCCAGGCCGCCGATGCCGAGGGACGTGAGCAGCGCACCGATCTTGGCGCCCAGGCTGTCGGCGATGATAATGAGGCCGACGACGACGGTCAGCACGAAGAGCGACTTCTTGATCAGCGGCATGAACGTCGCGACCGTCATCTGCTTCTCGTGGGCGATCTCCTCCAAGTGATCGAGGATGGCGCCGCCCGCGCGGATGAAGCCCCACAGGATCACGCCGAGGATGGCGATGATCGAGCCCTTGCCGATCAGCCGGTCGACCTGCTCGGAAACCTGGAGGACGGTGAGCGAGGCGGAGATGCCGAGCGCCATCACCAGGGTGGCCGTGGGCGTCTCGAGGGCGGGAAACAGCTTGTCGTCGAGCGTGGTCTCGGTTTTCGCGGCGAGCTTCTTCAGGTAGAAGAAGATCACGTTCGTGATGATTTTGCGCAGGAGGATCGCGAGGAAGAACAGGATGCCGCAGGCGACCCAGTGCACGAGATGGTCGTTGGTCGTCGGAAAATACGACTCATGGAGCCAGTTGACGAAGCGTTCGAGCAGGTCCGTGGCGCCGGTGGCGACCGAGTTGACGGGGGCGCGGGACGCGGCGGGCGCGGCGGCTTCGTCCGCAGCGCGGGCGGCGGTCAGGGAACCCAACAGGACGGTGAAAATCAGACAGAGACGCGGCATAAGGGGCGCGTTTGAAAGGCCGCGCGCCGCAAAGTCAAGGGGCGCGCGGCCCGGGTGCCCGGCTCCGCCCGCCCCGGCCGCGGTGGAAATCCTCCGGCGGATTCAACCAAGTCCCCGCTTGCCGACGGCGCGAGGGGCTCGCCACACTGCGCGCCGATGTTTCCGCTCCTCGCCGTCGTTTCCGCCATGCCGCTGTGGGCGTGGGCGGCTTTCTTCGTGTTCATCGCGGCCATGCTGGCGCTCGACCTCGGCGTGTTCCAGCGTCAGGCGCACGTGGTGGGGATGCGCGAGGCGCTCGCGTGGTGTGTGGTGTGGGCGCTGCTGGCGGTGGGTTTTGCGGGACTCGTCTGGTGGTGGCGCGGCCCGGAGACCGGCCAGCAGTTCCTCGCGGCCTACCTCATCGAGCTCTGCCTGAGCGTGGACAACGTCTTCGTGTTCATCCTCGTGTTCGCCTATTTCAAGGTCGAGCCGCGCTACCAGCATCGCGTGCTGTTCTGGGGCATCCTCGGCGCCGTGATCATGCGCGGCATCTTCATCCTCGTGGGCGTGGGGGTGATCGCGCGCTTCCACTGGGTGCTCTATCTCTTCGGCGCCTTCCTCCTCTACACCGGCATCAAGCTGGCGCTGCCCGCGAAGGACAACGACGAGGTCGATCCCAGTAAGAACATCGCGGTGCGCTTCTTCCGGAAACACTTCCCGGTGACCGATCAGTTTCACGGCGAGCGCTTCTTCGTCGAGGAACAGGGCCGGCGCGTCGCCACGCTGCTGTTCATCGTGCTCATCGTCGTCGAAACCACCGACCTCGTCTTCGCCCTCGACTCGCTGCCCGCCGTGCTCGCGATCACGAGCGATGGCTTCGTGGCGCTCACGTCGAACATCTTTGCGATCCTCGGCCTGCGCTCGCTCTACTTTGCGTTGAACGGCATCATGCAGCTGTTCCGTTTCTTGAAGATCGGGCTCGCGGTGATCCTGAGCTTCATCGGCGTCAAGATGCTCATTGCGCACTGGGTGCCCATCACGACCGCCACGTCGCTCGGCGTGATCGGCGGCGTGCTGGCGACCTCCGTGTTGATGTCGGTGCTGATCAAGGCGCCGCCGAAAAAAGACTGAGCGGTCAGTCGAGGAATCGCGCGGCGCTTTGGGCCGGGACCGACCGCACGGCTCCCGCGCCAAAAATCCGCCGCCGCCAGCGGGCCACCAGCCGGTAGCCCAGGTCGCGCACCGGCCGCGGCCATATCGCGAGGCAGGCGGCCCGGCGCCGGGCATCCACCGCCCGCAGGGCGGCGATGACGCCATCCGTCCGCCGTGCGATCGCCGCCTCCGGTGCATTTCCCCCCGCCCAATCCGCCACGAACACCAGCGAGTCGAAATCATCCGCCGGCAGCCCGTGCGCCCGCAGGAACGCCTGCGCGGCCCGCCCCTGCAACGGCGCGAAGCGCAACGTCCCGCGCGCATCGATCCGCAGCAGCCACCGCACGATGCGCACGCACAACCCGCACTCGCCATCGAACAACAGCACCGGCTCGGCCGCGGAGACTCTCGGATGGTCGGACATCGTGGGACGCCCCGCACCTTGCCGAATCGCCGCCAAAAGGGAAGCACCCGCCGCGCTCGCAGGGGTAAAACCAGTTGCGTCGGGGTATGGCTTGGTAGGCCCGGCCGGCGGCCGGGCAGCCCGCTGGCCGTCGATCCCGCCGCGGCCGGCCGGCCCGCGCGCGCTTCACCCCGCCGCCGAAGGCCACGCGGCGCGGCCCGCCGCCGCCCACGTCGTCTGCGAGGCCGGCGGCGCAGCTCGGTTTCCTGCCGTCCAGTGAGCGAGACGGAGCGGCGGTTTTCAACCGCCGGGCTTGGGCGCCTGGAAAAGCGCCCCTCCGCATGGCAAGAAACTGAGATAGGCCCCGCGGCCGGCGGCGGCCGGGAGCCTGCTTGCAGGCGATTCGGCGCACCGGCATCGTTCGCACCGCTTGCAAGCCAGTTTCCACCTTTCCGCAGCGACCATCTTGCCCGAAGCCGAGTGGCGCGCGCGCCAGGCCGCGCATGAGGCCCGCGTGCGCGTCTGGACCGATCCGCACCAGGCCCGCGCGGCGCGGGGCGAGCGGCACCCCGTCCACGATTTTCTGTTCCACTACTACGCGTTTCGCCCGGCGTCGTTCCGCCGCTGGCATCCGGGGCCGGACCTCGCGCTCGCGGGCGATGGCGCGCGCGAATTCCTGCGCCGGCCGGAATACCGCGAGATCGAAAATGGCCCCTGTCTCCCGACCCGGGCCACGCCGACCGCCGTCATCCTCGACTGCGCGACGCTGCCGCCGCACCGCCGCGAATTCGTGGCCTGGCTCCGCACGCTGCTTACTGCGATGCAGACGCGTCCGCCGTTCTTTGCCTGCCATGGCCTGCACGAGTGGGCGATGGTTTACCGCCAGACACCCGAGGAGGTGCGCCACAACCAGTGCGCGCTGCGCTATCCGCCCGGGGAGATCGCCCGCATCACCGAGTCGCTGCCGGTGTGCTGCTCACACTTCGACGCGTTCCGGTTCTTCACTGCGCCCGCGCGCCCCCTCAACCGGCTCCAGCCCACGCGCGCCGACGTTCCGCAACTCGACCAACGCGGCTGCCTGCATGCCAACATGGACCTCTACAAGTGGGCGTTCAAACTCGCCCCCTTCACGCCGAGCGAGCTCACCGCGGACTGCTTCGCGCTCGCGTGGGACATTCGCGCGGTCGACATGCGCGCCAGCCCCTACGATGTGCGGGCGCTCGGTTTTCCGCCGATCCCGATCGAGACCCCCGAGGGGCGCGCGGACTACGAACGACATCAGCGCGCCTTCACCGCCCGCGGTGAACCGCTGCGCGCCCGCCTGGTCGCGCTATGCGAGCGGCTGCTCGCGGTTTGACCGCTGCGCCGCCGGCGTTCCCATGCCCGGCGTGTCATGCCAGTTGCGTGGCGCTTCGGCACTTTGGATTTTGTAGGCCCGCCCGGTGAGCGGGCTGCCCGGTCACCGGCCGGGCCTGCGATGCCAAACCACAACGTAACTGGCATCATTCATCGCGCTTCGCGCGTTGAACTGACGGCGGAAAATCGACGTGGCGCGATGCTTCCGTCCGGGTCCGCCGGGGCCGCGCTACTCCACCCGCAGGTCGTAAACCGCAAACCCCAGCGCCCGCGCTCCCGGGTCCGCCGCCTCCCTTACCGGCGGGGCCTCCGACGCGAACACCAGCGTCGAGATCCCTGGCCGCAACGCCACGTCGGGGATCACGACCGGCGTCTGCTTCGGGCCGGCCTCACCCCGCCACACCTCGCGACCGTCGAGGGTCACCGCAACCGTCCGCGCCGTGATGCTCCGCAACGCAAACCCCAACCCGGCCCGCGCCATGCCGCGCCGCGCCTCCACGTGCAACTTCAGTTCGCCGCGACCCGGACTCCAGCGCCATGTGTTGCGCCCGTGCCGCTCGCGACCGAACCAACCCTCGCCCGCCACCACGCTCACCGCTCCGCCCGCGACACGCGCCGCCGCCTCCTCGCCCGGCGCGAGTTGCCGCGCGAACCACCAACCGCCCGCCAGCGCCACGGCTGCATTCGCTGCGCAAACGGCCGCCGCGAACCCGCGTGAAAGCTTCCACCCGGACGGCGCGGCCAGAATGTCGCCGGACGTCTGCGGGTGGGGCCGGACCTCCGGGCCGGCCTGATCGGCGGCGTGCGCGCCGCCAGCGCCCAGCCCGCCCGGCGGTCGGGCCCCACCCTTTGCGCCGTCCACGGCTGTCCCCGCCAGCAGGCACCACCACAGCACCGCGCCCGGCCAGAGTTGCACCAGCAAGCGCGGCAGGGAACTCGCGAGGTGCGACGCCAGATCCCACGGCGTGATGAGATAAACCGCGTAGTAACCCGCGAGCGTCAGCGCGAGCAGCCACGCCACGGCCCGCTCGCGCCCGACCAGCCGTCGCGCGCCCGGCGTCGCGAGCGCCAGCGCCATCGCCACAAACGGCAGCACGCGCCACTCGCCGAACCCACCCCCGTCGCGCCACAACGCCGCCGCGATTTCCGCGTGCCGCTCCGGCGACACCAGTTGCGCCAGCCGCGCTGCGAGCGTGCCCGACACCAGGTCGTTGCCCGGCGCCAGCGCCAGTTTGAAATACCCCACCGGCACCAGTGCCGCCGCCGCACCCGCCGCGAGCGCCCGGACCGTCCGCCACTCACCCCGCCTCCCCGCGGCCACCGCACCGCCCGCGAGCACGATCACCGCGAACATCACTCCCTCGTTCTTCGTCCACGCCGCGAGCCCCGCCGTCACGCCCGCGAGCACCGTCCACCCGCGCGACGCCGGTTCGCGCCCGCTCAGCGCCACGAGCGCCATCGTCGCCAGCACGAAAAAACCGAGCGGGATATCCGCGTGTTCGTTGGCCGAAAACGTCACGAAAAACGGCGTGCCGAGCAGCACCAGCCCGCCGATGCCCGCCACCAACACCCCGCGCAACCGCGCCACGACCGCCACGAGCAGGGCGACGGTCGCGGCCCCGAATGACACCGAAACCAATCCCGCCGCCGCCGCACTCTCGCCGCCACCCCACGCCCACGCCCGCGCCACGCTCGCCGGCACCAGCAGCGGATAATCGAGATGCGACCAACCGAGTTCCGTGAAGCGCAGCGCATCGGTCCACGCCGTCCCGGCCCGGGCGATGAAACGCGCCCGCATGTTCCAGATCGCCCACCCGTCCCACGCGCCCCACGGCTCCGCCGCCCACGCCCGCCGCGCCACCACCGCGGCCACCACACCTGCCTGCGCCAGAATCGAACCCACCACCCAGGCCACCCACCCCGTCGTGGATGAGGCGTCCCGCCTCGTCCCGCTCGTGTCCTCGACCGCCCTCCGCCGCCACAGCCACCACGTGAGCCCCGCGATCGCCACCGCCTCACCCAGCGCCGCGATCGCCACCGGCTGTCGCACGACCAGTGAGGCGACGAAAAACAACACCGAGGTCGCTCCCAGTCCCACGCCGAGCCCCAGCGGAAGAATCACCGCCCCATCAGCCGCCAGCATCCGCGATCGCGGCCACACCGCCGCCACGAGGAGCACGCCGAGCGTCCACGCCACACCAAGCCCGGCGAGCAACGTCGCCGTCACGGCGCGGCCTTTCGCAGCAGGAAAACGCCGCCGCCGAAATCCTCCACCACCGCAAAGCCCGCCGGCACGCGGGTCAGCGGACTCGCCGCCCGCAAGTTTGCCACCGCCCACTCCCGCCGCTCCACGCTCAGATCCAGCACCACCGGCACGAGCACGAACTGCGCCTGAAAAAAATCCGCGACCGTCTGCGGCCCGTCGAGCACCCCGGTCCCCGGCCGGTCTCCCACGTAGCCGATCGGCCCGCGTAGCCCGCGGCGCTCCAGCGTGAAGCGCAGCCGCCCGAGCCGCCGCTCCATCGCCACCACCGCATCCGGCTCGCCCACGCTCGCCACGAGCGGCGGCACCGGCACGCGTCCGACCGTGTCCACGACGTTCCAGCCCGACAGCCCCGCCAACGCCACCAGCCCCGCGCCACCGCACGCACGCCGCACGCTGTCGCGCCTCCACCATTTCGCCGGGCCGGTCTCCATTGCCCGCGCACTCAAACCCAACCCACCCACCCCGACAACACTTCATCCCATCACCCACCACGGCCGGACGATTGAGCCTCGCGCATCGGGCTGACGCAGCTCACCTTCTCGCCGTCCGGTGAGAGCGACGGAGCGGCGGTTTTCAACCGCCGAGGTTGGGCGCTTGGAAAAGCGTCCCTCCGCCGGGCAGGAAAGTGATACCAGTTACGGTCTGAGATGCGCCCGGCCCGCACTTTCTCCTCCGCAACGCGGACTGAAGCACCGCGCCACCTCCCGCCCGCTCGGCTCCCGCCGACTCGCCGTCCGCGCCGTCACGTCCCGCGTTGGTTGCCGTAAAGCTCGATGTGCAGCCGGTGCGCGTAGCGGTAGCCGCGCGCCTTGCACACCTCGCCGAGCCACGCGGCCCGCGTGCGCATTTTCTCCAGCGAAGTCGCCTCCGGCATCAGCAGCACTTTGTGCCGCGGAATCTCGCGGTGCAGCGCCGCGAGCATGTGCTCCAGTTCCTCGATGTCCTCGGGCCGCGCGACCACGAACTTGAACTGATAGGGATACGCATCGATCCACGCCCGCACGACGTCCGGCTGCCACCGCGTGGCTTCGTGCTTCTTCCGCCACGGACCGTGCTCGATCGGATCGGGCGCGGAGTTGAGCAGCTTCGGCGAGAGCGACGCGAGATCGCACGCGATGCCGCCCGGCGCGACCGTCGCCGCGGTCTCGATCGTAAGGTGGCGGCCGGCCGCCTTCAGTTCGCCGGCGAGCGCGTGGATCTCCTTCGCGATCATCGGTTCGCCGCCGGTCAACACCACGTGCCGCGCGACCGGGTGGCTCCCGACCTCGGCCACGATCTGCGCGACGGTTCGCATCGTGCCCTCGGGATTCCACGAGGCGTAGGGCGTGTCGCACCAGACGCAGCGGAGATTGCAGCCACTCGTGCGCACAAACACCGACGGCACGCCCGTCAGCTCGCCCTCGCCCTGAAGCGAATAGAAAATCTCAGAAATCAACATTCGGTTTTTCCGCCACAGATTGCACAGATAAACACAGATGAAGAGGACCGATTATCTGTGCCCATCTGTGTAATCTGTGGCTAGATTGGTTTCGGTGGCAGCGGTGCCTGGCTCGCATACTCCGTCGGATCAGCGACGCCGGCCTGGGCAAACGCCTCGCGCCGCTCCACGCACGTGCCGCACGTGCCGCAGTGGATCGCGCCGCCCTTGTAGCACGACCACGTGCGGGCGAAATCCACGCCGAGCCGCGCGCCCTCGGCGGCGATCCGCCCCTTGTTCAGCGCGATGAACGGCCGCAGCAGTTGCACCCCCGCGTAGGTCCCGAGCCGCATCGCCTCGCCCATCGCGCGCATGAACTCCTCGCGGCAATCCGGATAGATCGCGTGGTCGCCGCCGTGCGCCGCGATCACGAGCCCGTCCGCACCTGCGCTCTCGGCAAACCCGCACGCGATCGAGAGCATGATCGCGTTCCGGAACGGCACCACCGTCTGCTTCATGACCCTCTCCTCGTAATGGCCGTCGGGCACCGCCCCGCCGCTCTTCAATAAATCCGACGCGAACAGCCGCTCCACAAAATCCAGCGCGATCAACTCGTGCCGCACCCCGAGCGCCGCGGCGTGCTCGCGCGCGAAGGGGATTTCGCAGTGATTGTGTTTCGCGCCATAGTCAAAGCTCACCACCGCGCGCACGTCGTGCTCCCGCCGCGCCCAGTGGAGCGCAGTCACGGAATCCATCCCGCCGGAGCAGAGCACGACGACTTTCATCAGGTTTTCGCCGCGCGAAAACCTAAGAGGCAAACTTCCCCGGGCAAGAAGCTAACCAGCGCGTCGACTTTTTCGATCATCCTCGCCGTTGCCATCCCCCGCTCCACCCATCTTAGGTTTTTGCGCAGCAAAAAACTCATGCTCCTCCTCCACGACCCCCGGTGCGCCGGCTACGGTTCCTCGATGCGACCCGAGCAGCCGGCCCGCGTCACGCGCACGGCCGACCACCTGCGCGCGACTCACCCGGACTGGGAGTGGCGCGTGCCCGACCCTGCGCTCGCCACCGACACCGCGCTCCTCCTCGCGCACACGCCCGCCCACCTGAAACGCCTCGTCCAACCGCGCGACTTCGACGCCGACACGCCCTGGTTTCCCGGCATCGCCGACCATGCGCGCCGCTCCGTCGCCGCCGCGCTGGCGGCCGTGCAGCACGCGCTCAAGGTCCGCACTCCCGTCTTCTCGCTCATGCGCCCGCCCGGCCACCACGCGACCGCCGGCACCGCGATGGGTTTCTGTTACCTCAACCAGATCGCGATCGCCGCGTTGCATGCCCGCCGCGTGCTCGGCGCAAAACGTGTCGCCGTGTGGGATTTCGACGCCCACCACGGCAACGGCACCGAGTCCATCCTCCACGCCGCCACCTCGGCCGTGGACGGCCCCGACGCCGGCGCGCTCTTGTTCACCTCCGTCCACCAGCACCCCGGCTACCCCGGCACCGGCACGCACGACCTCGGCCCGCTCACCCGCAACTGGCCCGTCGCCCCGCGCACGCCACGCGCCCAGCACATGGAGGCCCTGCGCGCCTCGCTCGAGATCGTGATCGCGTTTGCGCCGGACCTCCTCCTCGTCTCCGCCGGCTTCGACGCCTATGCGCGCGATCCCATCACCGCGATGACGCTGGAGCGCGACGACTTCGCCACGCTCGGCCGCTGGCTGGCCGAAGTCCGCGCCCGCCACGCCATCCCCGCCGCCGCCCTCCTCGAAGGCGGCTATAGCGAAGATCTTCCTTTGTTAGTTGAAGCCTTCCTCACGGCGTGGGAGAACCCCGCCCCGACCAACAGATGATTTCACGCCTGATTCCGACGCCCCTGCGCCGATTACTCGGTGTGAAAGTGCCGTCGACTCCACCCACTTACCTCCTCCTCGACCAACCCGGCTCGCTTGCGCCACTGCTCGCCGCACTCAAAGCCGTCGACGAGGTCGCCCTCGATACCGAGGCGGACAACATGTATCACTACAAGACCCGCGTCTGCCTGCTCCAGTTTCTGGTGGGCCGGGAGGTCTTCCTCGTCGATGTGCTCGCGCCCGGCATCGACCTCGGCGCGCTCTGGCGCGAACTCGCCGGAAAACATCTCATCATGCACGGCAGCGATTTCGACCTGCGCCTCCTGCATGACCTGTGCGGTTTCCAGCCGAAGAGTATTTTCGACACCATGCTCGCCGCGCAACTGCTCGGCCTGCAGCGCATCGGCCTCGCGTCGCTGCTGGAGCAGCACTTTGGCGTCGCCCTCGACAAGGATGGCCAGAAGGCCAACTGGTCCCGCCGCCCGCTCACGCCGAAGCTCCTGTCCTACGCCGCCCTCGACGTGTGGCACCTGCCCGCGCTGCGCGACATCCTGCAGCGCGAACTCAAAAAACTCGGCCGTCTCCCGTGGGTGCAGCAGCAATGCGCAGCCCAGATCGCCGCCGGCGCCGAGGGCTTCGCCCCGCCCACCGACAACGACTGGCGCATCGGCCGCAGCGAACGCCTCCGCGGCCCCGGCCTCACCGTGCTCCACGCCGTGTGGCACTGGCGCGAGGCGCAGGCCCAACGCCTCGACACCCCGCCCTTCAAAGTCTGCGGCAACGCCCTCCTCCTCAAGCTTGCCGAGGCCGCCGAACACGGCGACACCGAGCAGGAGCTCCTCGCCTCCGTCCACCTCGGCAAGCGCCACCCGCGCCTCTTCCCGTCGCTCGCCGCCGCCGTCCGCGCCGGCCTCGAACGCGACCCCACCACCCTCCCCCGCCGCCCCGGCCGCGATCCGAACCACCTCTCCCTCACCCACGCCGAGGTCGCCCTCCAGGATCGCATCCGTGCCGACCGCGACCGCGTGGCGAAGAAACTCGGCATCGAAGCCACCCTCATCGCCAACCGCTCCCAACTGGCCCGGATCGCGCGCACCCCGCGTCAACTCGACCGCGTCCTGCTCCCCTGGCAATGCGATCTGCTCCAAGCCGAGCCGGCCCTGAAACCTTCCTGATCCGCGCCGGTCCCACCCGACGAACCAAACTCTTGCGAAACCAGCCCCGCCGGCCCAGCGTCCTTCCTCCGCCCATGAAATCCAAGTTTTTCACCCCGCTGGCGCTGGTCGCCGCCCTCCTGCTCGCGTCCGGTTGCGCCACGCGCAACACCGCCAGCGGCGGACGCCAGACCAGCATCCTCGGCGGCGCCGTCACGGTCGAAACCAACTCCTTTGAGCCCACGCAGCCGGCGACCGTCGACACCGATACCTCCAAAGTCGTCAGCAACGGCAACCCCTCCGGCAAGAAGACCTCGATCCTCTGGGGCCTCATCACGCTGCACGATTATTGATTGAGAAGCTGCTGTAGCGGCGGTCTATGACCGCCGGGTGACGCCCTCCGTTCGCCCGCCTCAACCCCGCCGCCCACGCCGCGGGGTTTTTCTTTGCCCCGCTGCGCCGTTGCGCGAGCCTCGGACCTCGCGCCCAACGTGTCCACGCCGCCGCCCAACGCCAACATCGCCCGCCACCTCGGCCTCATGGCTGCGGCCCAGCCCGCCGCGCCCGCCCTGAAAATCCCCCGCGGCCGCACCCGGGCCGGCGACATCGATTATCTCACGCTCACGTTTGCCGAACTCGACGCCGAAGTCTCCGCCTGGCACGCGCGCCTCGCCGCCGCCGGCGTCCAACGCGGCGACCGCACGCTCGTGATGGTGCGTCAGGGCCTGCCCCTCATCGCGAGCGCCTTCGCGCTCTTCCGCCACGGCGCCGTCCCCGTCGTGATCGATCCCGGGATGGGGCTGAAAAGCTTCCTCGCCTGCGTCGTCCGCTCGCGCCCCCGCGCGCTCGTCGGCATCCCGCTCGCCCGCCTCGTCAGCCGTGTCTTCCGGAAAACCTTCGCCACCGTCACCGTCCGCGTCCCCGCCCCGAATTCCCTCACCGCCCGTCTCACCGATTCCGCCTCTCAACCCTCAGCTCTCAACTCGCAACCCGTGAACAGCGACGCCGCGGATCTCGCGGCGGTGCTGTTCACCTCCGGCTCCACCGGCGCACCCAAAGGCGTCTGCTACGAACACGGCATGTTCGACGCCCAGGTCCGCCTCATCCGCGACACCTACGGCATCCAGCCCGGCGAAATCGACCTGCCGATGCTCCCGATCTTCGCGCTCTTCAACCCCGCGCTCGGCATGACCACCATCGTGCCCGAGATCGACCCGCGCCGCCCCGCCGCCGTCGACCCCGCGAAGATCGTCCAGGCCATCCAGCAGGAACGCGTCACCAACTCCTTCGGCTCGCCCACGCTCTGGAAAAAAATCGGCGACCACTGCCTCGCGCACCGGATCCAACTCCCCACGCTCCGCCGCGTGCTCTGTGCCGGCGCCCCCGTGCCCGCCGCCCTGTGGCGCAGCTCGCAGCAGTTTCTGCCGCGCGGCCAGCTCCACAGCCCCTACGGCGCCACCGAGGCGCTCCCGCTGGCCACGATCAGCGCCGCCGAAATCGAAAATCAAAAATCGAAAATCGAAAATTTCCCCGGCGCCTGCGTCGGCCGTCCGGTGCGCGAAATTGAAATCAAAATCATCGCCATCACCGACGCCCCCCTCGCCACGATCACCGACGCCCGCGAACTCCCCCGTGGCGAAATCGGCGAGATCATCGTCCGCGGCCCCGTCGTCACCAAACTCTACGACGCCCTCCCTGACGCCACCGCCGTCGCAAAAATTTCCCAGATCCCAGACCCGAAACCCGGGACCCCAATCTGGCACCGCTTGGGCGACTGCGGCTACCTCGACGCCGACGGCCGGCTCTGGTTCTGCGGCCGCAAAGCCGAGCGCGTCGCAACCGCCTCCGGCACGCTCCACACCGAGCCGTGCGAACACATTTTCCGCTCGCACCAACTCGGCCTCCGCTGCGCCCTGATCGGCCTCGGCCCGCGCGGACAGCAACGCCCCGCGCTCGTCGTCGAAGTCAACCTTCCCGACTCCCGCGCCTGCCGTGCCCTCGCCCGCGAGTTCCGCGAACTCGCCGCGCAACATGAGCTCACCTTGCCGATCAAGACATTCTATTTCCACCCGCACTTCCCGGTGGATGTCCGCCACAACGCCAAGATCCACCGCCTCACCCTCGCGAAGTGGGCCGCCACCGCCACCGGCTTCGAGTCCGACCCCAAGCGTTAGCACCACGAAACACACCAAATACACGAAAGGAATTCACACTTTCTCCATTTCGTGTGTTTCGTGTGTTTCGTGGTTTCCTCCTCTGTCCTCGTCACCGGCGGCACCGGCTTTCTCGGCCGCCACCTCGTCGAGCGCCTCCTCGCCGAAGGCCGTCGCGTGACCGTGCTCGGCCGCACGCCCGCCCCTGACTTGGAGCAACGCGGCGTCCGCTTCATCCGCGCCTCCCTCGACGATGCGCCCGCCGTGGCCGCGGCGTGCGCCGGTGTCGAAACCGTTTTCCACACCGCCGCCAGAGTCGGCGTCTGGGGCCGCTACGACGATTTTTTCCGCCCCAACGTCCTCGGCACCCGCGCCCTCCTCGCTGGCTGCCGCGCCCACGGAGTCGCGCGCCTCGTCTACACCAGCACCCCCAGCGTGGTCTACAACGGCCGCGACCTCGCCGGCGCCGACGAATCGCTCCCGCTCACCACGAGTTGCCCGAGCCCCTATCCGCTCACCAAGGCCATCGCCGAACGCGAAGTCCTCGCCGCCAGCTCCGCCACCCTCCGCACCGTCGCGCTCCGCCCCCACCTCATCTGGGGCGTCGGTGATCCCCACCTCGTGCCCCGCGTGCTCACCCGCGCCCGCGCCGGCCGCCTCCGCATCGTCGGTAGTGGGAAAAACCGCGTCGATCTGGTCCACATCGCCAACGCCGTCACCGCCCACCTCCTCGCCGAGCGCGCCCTCACAGTTTGTCATCCATTAGATGACAAACGCCTCGCTTTTACCTCTGAATTAGAAAAAAACGTTTGTCATCTAATGGATGACAAACCTGCCGGGCCACGCGCCGCGGGGCGGGCCTATTTCATCACCAACGGCGAGCCGGTTATCCTCTGGGACTGGATCAACGAACTCCTCCGCGCCCTCGGCGAGCCGCCCGTCACGAAGAAAATCTCCCTCGGCGCCGCCTCCGCGATCGGCGCCGTGTGCGAAACACTCTGGCGTGCGCTCCCGCTCCGCGGCGAACCTCCGATGACCCGCTTCATCGCCGCCGAACTCGCCAAGGATCACTGGTTCGACCTCGCCGCCGCCCGCCGCGACCTCGGCTACGCGCCGCAAGTTTCGATGGCCGCCGGCACCGCCGAGTTGGTGGCGCATCTGAAAAGTAGGGCGGGTCTGTGACCCGCTCATTTGGCGCCTTGCAGGATTCGAGTGCGGGTCACAGACCCGCCCTACTTTCCCCGCTGCCGCACCGCCTCGAACAGCGTGATGATCGTCGCCATCGCGACGTTGAGCGAATCGGCCTGACCGGCCATCGGGATGCGCACGGGCAGGTCGCAGTTTTTCAGCCAGAACTCGCTGAGCCCATATTGCTCGCTCCCCATCACGATCGCCAGCGGGCCGCGCAGATCGGTATCGGAGTAGATCTTTTCCGCCGCCGGCGTGGTCGCGACGGTGCGCACGCCCCGCTCGCGCAGCCACGCGAGCACGCGCGTGCTGTCCTCGACCACGAGCGGCACGGAAAATAGCACGCCGGTCGAAGCGCGCACGACGTTGGGGTTGAAAATGTCCGTCACCGGATCGCACACGATCACGGCGTGGCACCCCGCCGCATCTGCACTGCGCAGGATGGTGCCGAGATTCCCCGGCTTCTCGATGGCCTCGACGACCAGAAGAAATGGTGCGGTAGGTCGGGCTTTATGCCCGACGCCCTCCGTCGCCAGTGTCGGGGAGAAACCCCGCCCTGCAATCGCATCGAGATCCGCCAGCGCCCGCTTCCACTGCGGCGCCACCGCGAGCAGCCCATCCGGCCGCTCGCGATAGGCGACTTTCGCGAACGCCTCCTTCGTCAACTCGAACGCTTTCGCCCCCGCCGCCTGCGCCTGGGCGATGAGCGCCGGCTCGTTTTCGCCCAGAAACCACTCCGGAGCGAAATAGAGCTCCGCTATCGGCACGTTTTTTTCCAACGCCCGCCGGATCTCGCGGTAACCCTCGACCAGAAACACGCCCGCCTCATCGCGCGGCCGCCGGTCGCGCAGTTTCACGAGCTGTTTTACGCGGGGATTCTGGAGACTGGAAATTTTTTCGGTCATGCCGCAGGCGAGAAGGCACCACGAAATACACGAAACACACGAAAGAAAAGAATCCGCTTCGTCTCGGTCCCTTTCGTGTGTTTGGTGGGTTTCGTGGGCAAAAAGAAATTCAACGACCAACCCTTCGCCTATCACACCGAGATCGAGCTGGAGATTGCCACGCTCACGAACCTCGGCGTCGGCCTCGGCCGCGTGCCGCTGCCCGGCGCCTTGTCACTTGCCACTTCCCCCTTGTCACTTCCGCCGCCCGCCGCGGGGGGCGGCTGGGTTGTCATGGTGCCGTTCACGCTCCCCGGCGAACGCGTCCGCGCCCGCGTTTTCCGCAACCACAAGAATTTCTCCGAGGCCGATCTCGTCTCCGTCCTCACCCCTTCGCCGCACCGCGTGGCGCCCGCTTGCCCGCTGTTTGCTCGCTGCGGCGGCTGCCAATACCAGCACCTCGCCTACACCGAACAACTCGCGTGGAAGCGCCGCCAGGTCGCCGAGCTCCTCCAGCACATGGCGGGCATCGCGGATTTCCCGGTCGCCCCGGTCGTCGCCTCTCCGCAGCAACTCGGCTACCGCTCGAAAATCACCCCGCATTTCAATCCCCCGCGCGACCCCGCCGTCGCGCCGCCGATCGGGTTTCTCCGCCAAGGCACGCGCTTCGACATCGTCGATGTTCCGCGCTGCCCGATCGCGACCGACGCGATCAACGAACGACTAGCCTCCGTCCGTGCCGACATCCACGCCCGCGCCGCGACCGGCGAATTCAAGCGCGGCGCCACGCTCCTCCTCCGCGATGCGAGCGGCGTGGTCACGACCGACTACGACGCCGTGATCACCGAAACGATCGAGGTAGGGTCGGCTCTCCGAGCCGACCTGAGTTTCAGTAAACTCCCCGCCAACCCTGGCCCGCTCGGAGAGCGGGCCCTACCTTCCCAACCGCTCCGCCTCCACTTCCTCGCCCGCGATTTCTTCCAGAACAACCCGTTCATTTTGCCCGCGTTCACCGGCTACGTTCGCGCGCAGGCGGCGGCGAGCGGCGCGCGCTTTCTCGTCGACGCCTACTGCGGCAGCGGGCTCTTCGCGCTCAGCGCCGCGTCCGCCTTCGAGCGCGTCGCCGGCGTCGAGATCAGCGAGAGCAGCGTGCGCTTCGCCGGCGAAAACGCCGCCGCCAACGGCATCACGAACGCCACGTTCCTCGCCGCCGACGCCGCGCAGATCTTCGCCGGCCTCCCCGCGCACGCGCCGGCCTTCGCGCCCGCCGACACCGTGGTCGTGATCGATCCGCCGCGCAAAGGCTGCGACGAAAACTTCCTCCGCCAGCTCTTCGCCTTCGGCCCGCGCGCCGTCGTCTACGTCTCGTGCGATCCCGCCACGCAGATGCGCGACCTCCGCCATTTCCTCACCGCCGGCTACACGCTCACCGCCGCGCAGCCCTTCGACCTCTTCCCGCAGACGCGCCACCTCGAGTGCGTGCTCACGCTGCGCCGCTGATGGGTTGAAGTCTCAACCGGCCAGTTTGGTCCAACCACGAATCACGGACTCCAACAAAACCCGTCCGAACGCAGGCGGGACGGCGTTTCCGACAACACGGTATTTGGCCATCAGATTACCCGTTGGCTTGATAGTTTGAGGCAGACCCTGAATGGCCACGCATTCGCGCCACGACAGATGGCGGTTATGGTTTCCCTGTAGGACATAGCGATCCTTGCCAACGCGCTTCATTGGTTCGCCATCGGGATGAAGCGGCACATGGCCGGCATGGGCGACGATGGTGTAGCTAGGATCATCCCAGCTGCGTTTGCGCGGCCGAGTGAGAAAATGACCGTGGAAGGGCTTCCGATGATAATCGTCGTCCACCATCGCCTGCAACGATCCTATGACGTCGCGCATGACTCGGATCGGGGGCTGTCCATTCTGACCATGAGTAGGTGCCGGAAATCGGTA
The DNA here is from genome assembly GCA_016235555.1 of Verrucomicrobiota bacterium. GTDB lineage: Bacteria > Verrucomicrobiota > Verrucomicrobiia > Opitutales > Opitutaceae > JACRKC01. The sequence goes on along the minus strand of JACRKC010000092.1, from coordinate 7,181 downwards.
GATGAATCCCTCCAGATCACGACGGACACCGACGATGAAAACGCGCTTGCGCTCCTGCGCCACGCCAAAGTCAGTGGCAGAAAGCAACTGGTAGCTTACCCGGTAGCCGTGTCGGCGAAAACCATCGAGTTGTCGTTCAAGAAACCATCCTTTTTCCGCGGTCAGCATCCCACGGACATTCTCAACAAAAAGCAGCTTGGGCCGGATTTGCCGCAACGCTCGGATGAATTCGCGATACAGGAAGTTGCCGGGATTTTCCGTAAGATCTCGGCGCGCATTCATACCGGCGGCGCGGCGCTTGGCCGCCTCACTGAACCCGGTGCAGGGGTAGCAGCCGATCAGGATGTCGGCTTCCGGAAACTCCGCTACGTCCTTGATGTCACCCTCGTGAAACGGCACCTCGGGGAACACCGAACGATACGCCGCCGCAGCGTGCGGGTCGATGTCGTTGGCCCACAGGATTTCGACTCCGGCTTCACGAGCGCCCCAATCAAAACCGCCGCAGCCGGAGAAGAGCGACACGGCGGTCACGCAACTGTTGCCGGTGGTCTTTTTCACGCGGCGTCCTCCTTGTCCTTGAGGATTGAATCCACAACCGAGAAAACCGGCAACGCCACCAAGCTGTCCGACAGGTCGCGTAGTAAGTGTAGAAGCCGGAAACGATCTATGACCAATGTCGTGCGGCTGTGATCCTGTTTCTTATGCCAATTTCCATCGGCTTTCCGCGGGCAGAGCGGAATGAAAATGCTATTTCTGGGATCAGTTTGCAGCGTGATTGTGCTGCTCCACTTGTCGATGGATGAAGAGAACTGCTTCCGCGTCCAGTCCTCCGTGCAAGCGCACTGGCCGAACATTACAAGCAGACCCTCGGCAGAATCCCCACTCGGCAGCCAGCCAACCAAATCCAAACCTCCGTCACCGTGATCGTGCTTGGAATAATCATCCTTCTTCACGAGAAGGTTCCCGCGAAGGGCACGCTCAAGTTCGACTAGATTATCCCAGAGGTGCGGCAGACTGAACCGCCCGGTGCGATGAGCACTCGCCCCGAATACATGTATCTCAGCGCCAGCGGGCATCAATTTTTCCATCCCACGGGCTCCGATCGTCTCGAAAGCGGAAGTCAGTTGCGACTGATGGCGCTTGAAGTTACGAAGGCTCGATGAAATCAGGAGGAAAAGATAGACGCGGTGCCGTGCCTCAAAATTCGGCCTGAGCGAGAGTTTTCGGCGATCTGGAGCAATTGCGAACGGGTAAGCCTCGCCAAGGAAGGACGCGCGCATCTCCAAGTGATGAAACCACTCTTCGACGCGCACAGCCCATTCGTCAGATATTTCAGCTCGTGACCCCGATGCATCATCGGCGAGTTCGCCGCCGCCTTCCCCTGTGTCGCGGGCGAGGCGAGCCCGCTTCGCCGCCATTTGCGAAGTGATCGCCCCGTCGATGTTCGCGACACAGAGCAGTTCCACCCAATCGGCCCAGTGATGAACGTCGAACAAAGGCTCGGTGGGAGGAGAATAGCCCACGCTTGCACCCGAACTAGAACTCATGGCTTGGCCTCGGCGGCCTGGTCCTTGCTTACGTTTACCGCACTGAAAAGTGCCCGGCTCAACCGCACCACCTCCTCAAGCGTCGCCCCAACGTCCGCATGGTGCTCGCGCACGAGGTGCAGGCAATCGCGCGCCACGGTAAGCCGATCCCTCGACTCGTTTACGGCGGTGCGAAATGCCTCGGCTGGTCCCTCGGTGAGCATATCTGCCTCACTCAGGGGACGACCGCTGATGAAACGATCTCTGGCGGCATTCACGGCCAGAACGCGATTCAGGGTTTTTAGTTCCCTCGACTCAGCGACGCGCGTGAAACCTTCGGCGTTTTCCTCGAACAACCATCGGGTCAAATTTTCCAGTTCCTTCTTCTTGAGCTTGGACACGTCGTCGTCGGTCGGACTTACCATCCCGACATATTGTGCGATGTTACTGAATGATGTGAGCGCCGTGCTCAAAACCGAGTAAGAAACAGTATCCTCAGACAGCCCGTGAACGCCGAAGAAACTCGCTTCGGCAATCTCGTCGTAAACCGCAAGCGCCGCGAGCAGCCGCGCAACGTAGTTCGGCGTGCTGCCAATTTCTCGAGCCAGCCGTCGTCGCAATTCCTCTTTATTCAGTCCACGAAAGTCCGTCGACTCGGCCAATTGGCGAAGGTAGCGTGCCTTTTCCCGTGGCCCCCAAGCCTCTATTCCGGTAACATGCCGGTAGGCGAGGTAGTGCATGATCTCCTCGCGCGTGCGAAAAACAAGGCAGGGTAGCAGATCGGGTTTGTAGGTCGCCGACGCCGCCAATTCAGCGACTGAGCGCTTCCGAGTGTTTCCTGCGAGCGCGGGATCCCGTAGCAATTTGACCGCTGTCAGACGCCGATTACCTTCGACCACAGTGTATTTTCCGGGTGTCTCGGTGCTCGGAACCACAATGAGGGGCTCGCCCTCGAAATATCCCTGCTCACCGATGGAGCCCATCAACGCCGTGACGTCGGCATTATCGAGCATCCATGCGATGATGGGACCCTCATCCGTCTCGTCCGGTCGTTTCGGCAGGCGCGGATTCTTAGAATCGAAAAGTAGTTCATCCAGCCGCAGGTCTTTTTTATCCGCAGGCATGTGCTTGCGCGGGCTTTTGGCAGGTCTGGCTGCTACTTTCGCCGGTCGCTTGTCTGAGCCAGTGGTTCGACGTGGCATGATCGTGATTCCAATGTCCCGTAGTGAAGGTTGTCGATTCCAGAGTGACGTTACCCAGCTTATCGATCTATTTCGCCGGACGTGCTACCTTGATGCCTTGCGCGCTATCGTGCGATTTCCCATCAGCCACCAATTCGATGCAACTGAACCTCACCGACCAACACGTCGCCGTCTTCGGCTCGTCCGCGGGTATCGGCCGCGCCATCGCACAGGCGTTTGCCGCCGAAGGCTGCCGCGTGCGCGGCTTCGATCGCGCGCCGGCGGCCGATGCGCCGTTTGCGACTACGATCGGCGACGTGGCCTCGCTCGCGCAGGTGGAGGCATTCGCGGCGACGTTCGCCACGGTCGATCACGTGGTGTTTTCGGTCGGCGTGGGCTCGGGGAAGTTCGGGTTTCCATTCTGGAACGTCGCGCCCGGCGACTGGGCGCGCGTGCTCGAGATCAACCTCATCGGCGCCGTCAACGTCGCGCACGCCTTCGCGCCCAAGCTCATCGCGCGCCGCGCCGGCTCGGTGTTGCTGCTCGCGTCCGTCGCCGGCCAGATGGGCTCGCAATCCGATCCGCCCTACAGCTCAGCGAAGGCCGGCCTGATCAATTTCATGCAGTGCGCCGCGAAGGACCTCGCGCCGCATGGCATCCGCGTCAACGCCCTCTCGCCCGGCATGGTGCAGACCGCGCTCAACGAATCCGTCTGGGCCGCCGCGCAGCGCCTGCTCCCCGCGGCCGAGCGCCAGACCTACGCCGCGTGGGCCGAGGCGAAGATCCGCAAAGTCTCGCCGCTCGGCCGTTGGCAGACTCCGGAAGAGTGCGCGGCAATGGCCGTGTTCCTCGCGTCCGACCTCGCCCGCAACATCACCGGCCAGACCCTCAACGTCGACGGTGGTCAGGTGATGCATTCCTGACGACACGTGATCGCGATGAAACGAGTCCGCCGGAAGGTAGAAGCCTGCTTGCAGGCGATTCGGCTCGCAGCCCATCGCCTGCAAGCAGGCTCCTACAGATTTTCCCTCGCATGAAAGTCATCATCACCGGCGGCGGCGGTTTCCTTGGCTCGCAACTCTGTCAGAAACTCCTCGTGCGCGGCGAGCTCACCGGCCCCTCCGGCGCGCCTGAAAAAATCCACGAGTTCGTGCTGCTCGACGCGGCGTTTCGCGGCCCGCCCGCCGACCCGCGCGTGCGGCATGTGCAGGGCGATATCGGCGATCGCGCGACCGTCTTCGCCGCCATCGGCACCGAGTCGGCGACTTCGATCTTCCATCTCGCGTCGATGGTGAGCGGCGAGTGCGAGGAGCGGTTCGACGACGCGCTGCGCGTCAACCTCGACGGTGGTCGCAACGTCTTCGAGGCCGCGCGTGCCCTCGCCGCCGCGACCGGCGTGCGTCCGCGCGTCGTGTTCGCCAGCAGCATCGCCTGCTACGGCGGCGAAGCCATGGCTGACCCCAACACCGATCTCACGAAACTCACGCCGCGCACCACCTACGGCATGACCAAGGCGATCTGCGAGCTGCTCATCAACGACCACTCGCGCAAGGGCCACTTCGACGGCCGCTCCGCGCGCCTGCCCACCGTCATCATCCGCCCCGGCAAGCCCAACGCCGCCGCGTCGAGCTGGGCGAGCGGCATGTTCCGCGAACCGCTCAACGGCGAACCCTGCCTGCTCCCTGTGCGCCGCGAGCAACAGCACCCGATGACCGGCTACCGCACCGTGATCGATTCGCTCGTCGCGTTGCACGAAGTCCCGGAAAACAAACTCGGCGGTGATCGCGCCTACGTTCTGCCCGCGCATCGGGTGACGCCGCACCTCGCCGCCGCGACGCTCCAGGAAGTCGCCACCGAACGCGGCCTCAAACTCGGCCCGATCGTCGATGCGTTCGACGCGCGCATCCAAGGCATCGTGAGCAACTGGCCCGTGAGCGTGGACGGCGCCCGCGCCATCGCGCTCGGCCTGCCCTCGCCGCCGCCGCTCAAGACGATCGTCGAGCACTATCTGGTGGATTTCGGCGCGAGGTAGGGCCCGCTCTCCGAGCGGGCCTGGGTTTGATTTCCGCTCGTGCGCGCAAGATGCGAGCACGCGCTGGAACTCAGGCCGGCTCGGAGAGCCGGCCCTACCCGAGACCAGCCGCTGCTGATTGATGATCTTTTCTCCCAATCGTGCGCGGTGTTGCTCCGGCGGAGCAGTTTTATTCGACTACCCGCATGTCATCCTCCGTCCACGCTTGGAAATTCTTCCGCACCGGCGGCCTCGATCAGGTCGCGCTCACCTCCGGCGCCGACCTTCTCGCGCTCGAGCAGCTCGACCAGAAGCTCTGGGTCGCGCTGTCGTGCCCGGTCAAGGGCCTCGAACTCGACGAGAAAACCCTCGCGCTCATCGACACGGACGGCGATGGCCGCATCCGCGTGCCCGAGCTGCTCGCGGCGGTGAAGTGGGCCGCCGCGCGCCTGAAAGACGCGGGCGTCCTCCTCAACGGCACCGACGGTCTCGCGCTCACCGCGATCGACGACGCCAAACCCGAGGGCCGGGCGCTGCTCGCCTCGGCGAAACAAATCCTCGCCAACGTCGGCAAGCAAGAAGCCGCCGCCATCACGATCGCCGACGCCACGGACGTCGCGAAAATTTTCGGCGCCAGCCCGCTCAACGGCGACGGCGTGATCCCGCCCGAGGCCACCACCGACGCCGCCGTGCAGGCGCTCATCAAGGACATCGTCGCCTGCACCGGCGGCAAAGCCGACCGCTCGGGTGCGGCGGGCGTGACGGCGGGGCAGGTCGACGCATTTTTCAACGACCTCGCCGCCTTTGTCGCGTGGACGGAGGCCGGCCCGGCGGCCGCGGTCCTCGGTGGCGGCACCGGCGCCGCACGGGACGCCGTGGAAGCGGTGCGCACCAAGGTGGACGATTACTTCGCGCGCTGCCGCCTCGCGGCGTTCGACGGCCGCGCCCTCGCCGCCCTCAACCGTTCCGAAGCCGAGTATCTCGCCATCGCGGCGAAGGACATGAAGATCACCTCCGAGGAGGTGAGCGGCTTCCCGCTTGCCACCATCGCCGCCGCGAAACCGCTGCCGCTCCTCGACGGCGTCAACCCCGCCTGGGCCGGCGCGCTCGCCGCGCTGCACGCCGCGGCGGTCGTCCCGGTTTTCGGCACGGCCAAAGCCTCCCTCAGCGAAGTCGATTGGAACGCGATCAAGAGCCGGCTCGCACCGCACCAGGCGTGGCTCGCCGCCAAGGCCGGCGCCTCGGTCGAGAAACTCGGCCTCGCCCGCGCGCAGGAGATCCTCGCCGGCCGGGGCCGCGAAGCGATCACGGCGCTGCTCGCGCAGGACAAGGCGCTGGAGCCCGAGTTCAAGGCCATCGACGACGTCGTGCGCCTCGTCCGCTACCACCGTGACTTGCGCACGGTGCTGCACAACTTCGTCAACTTCGCCGATCTCTACTCGCGCGACCGCTGGGCCGTCTTCCAGGCGGGCACGCTCTACCTCGACAGCCGCAGCACGGAGCTGTGCATCCGCGTCGACGCGCCCAATCCGCTCGCCGCGATGAGCAAGGCCTACATCGCCTACTGCGCCTGCACGCGCCCCGGCTGCCCGCCGATGACCGTCGCGGCCTGCTTCACGCAGGGCGACAGCGACTTCCTCTTCGTCGGCCGCCACGGCGTGTTCTACGACCGCCTGGGCCGCGACTGGGACGCGGTCATCACCGGCATCGTCGACAACCCGGTGAGCATCCGCCAGGCGTTCTGGTCGCCCTACAAGAAGTTCATCCGGATGATCGAGGAGCAGGTGGCGAAGCGCGCGGCCGCGGCGGAGGCGGAATCGACCGGCAAACTCGCCGTCGTGGCCGAAAAAACCGCCAACGCGGACAAGGTGAAGCCGGCCGAACCGAAGAAATTCGATCTCGCGCTCATCACCGGTATCGGCGTTGCGCTCGGGTCGATCGCCACGTTTCTCGGCGTGATCCTGACCAAGTTCATGGACCTCCCGACGTGGAAGATGCCGCTCGTGCTCGTGGGCATCATGTTCGCGATTTCGCTGCCCTCGATGGCGATCGCCTGGCTCAAGCTCCGCCAGCGCACGCTCGGGCCGCTCCTCGAGGGCAACGGCTGGGCCGTCAACGGCCGCGTGGCGATCAACATCCCCTTCGGCACCGCGCTCACCGATCTCGCCAAGCTCCCGCCGGGGGCGCACCGCTCGCTGGAGGATCCTTACGAGGACAAGGAAGCGGCGCGGCAACGGCGGCGCGCGATCACGCTCGTCGTGCTCGCCGCCCTCGCCGCCGCGGCGATCTGGATTCGCTGGGAGGCGACGAAGCACGCCGACGCCGACGGCAAGGCGCGCTATTTCTGGCAGACGCGGCCGGTGGCCGCCGACGCAAAGAAGTGATCGCAGCGTGACCTGTAGGGCGGGGTCGCCGAACCCCGCCGGTTTGAGTGCAACACGAGCGACGCTCACGGCGGGGTTC
>JACRKC010000095.1 GCA_016235555.1 Verrucomicrobiota bacterium | reverse complement strand
TTGAGTGACACGCGGTGGTTCGGGGAGCGCCCGCGTCCCGCGGGCCGTCCTCGGCGTCCCGCCGAGGACTTCGGAGGTGTCGGCGAGACGCCGACACGAGCACCCGAGACGGGTGCGCTCCCCGAACCGCTGAACTTTTGTCACCCTATTTCGCGAGACTCAGTAATTGGACTCTACGCTGCGCTCAGCATGACAAAATGAAAAAGCGCGCCGGGTGGGCGCGCTTGGCGGAAAGGGGCGGGAGAGGCGGCTCAGTTGGAGCCGTGGGTCTTGGGCGCCGGGGCGGCCGTGGTCTCGGCTTTCTTCTCGGCGGCCGGCTTTTCCTCCTCGTCGGCCTCCTTGGAGGCTTTCTTGAACTCTTTCACGGACTGACCGAGGCCCTTGGCGAGCGAAGGAAGCTTCGAACCGCCGAAGAGCACGAGGAGAATGATCAGGACGACAATCAGCTCGGGGGCGCCGAGACCGAGGATGCCGGCGAAAAAGGCGGAGGAAGTGATCATGGTTGGTGAAACGTAGGCCGGTGTCCGGGCCTGTAAAGAGGGAAAGCGACGGGGTCAGAGTGTCGGCCACACAACTTCGTTTCCGGGTGCTGGTTGGCCGGAAACAATTCTTGCTCCGAGCGTGCGTCCGCGAACATACCGGGAGGCGCTCAGGCGGGCGGTCTCGCGGAGATCATCGGTGCGAGTGAGCAGAGGTGTGCCTTCGGCGAGGGCCGCGGGTGGGGCGGACTGGCTGAGCTCGACGAACGCGAAGCCTTGCGCACGGTCGACGGCGATGACGCGGCCGACGAGGAGGTTCGTGCTCGGGAGAAGGGCGCCGGCCGGGAGGGGTTCGCGGGGCGGAGCGGGTTTTGGCGGGGCGGGCGGCGTGATCGCGAAGTAGCTGCAGCCCGAAGCGAACACCATCAGTGCCGCAACAATGATTGTAGCGGCGGTCTGTGACCGCCGTTTCGGCGGGCGTGACGCAAAAGTCATTCGTTTCGGCGGTCATAGGCCGCCGCTACAACGTCAGAATTTCGGCGCCGGGAAGCCGAGTCCGCCGGGCAGGCTGCCGAGGCCGAAAGGCGACGGAGCGGGCGGAGGCGGCGGCGAACCGGGCGGGCGCGCGGTGGCGGCGACCTTCATGAGGTTCTGCGCGTTGTCGATCTGCTCGGCATCGAAGAAGCCGTGGAGCTGGCGGATGCGCGTCGGGTGGCGCATCTTCCTGAGCGCTTTCGCCTCGATCTGGCGGATGCGCTCGCGGGTGACTTTGAATTGCTTGCCGACTTCCTCAAGTGTGCGGCTGTAGCCGTCGACGAGGCCGAAGCGCAGCGAGAGCACGCGGCGCTCGCGCTCCGTGAGCGTGTCGAGCACATCGATGATCTTTTCGCGGAGGAGCGAGTAGGCCGTCATGTCGTAGGGATTCTCGGCGGACTTGTCCTCGATGAAATCGCCGAACGACGTGTCGTCGCCATCGCCCACGGGTGACTGGAGCGAGATGGGCTGCTGCGCCATCTTCATGATCTGCTGCACGCGCTCGACGGGGAGATTCATCTCGTCGGCGACCTCTTCGGGCGTGGGCTCGTGGCCGTATTCCTGGAGGAGCTGCTTCTGCACCTGCATGACCTTGTTGAGGGTCTCGATCATGTGCACCGGGATGCGGATGGTGCGGGCCTGATCGGCGATGGAGCGGGTGATGGCCTGGCGGATCCACCACGTGGCGTAGGTGGAGAACTTGTAGCCGCGGCGATACTCGAACTTCTCGACGGCCTTCATCAGGCCCATGTTGCCCTCCTGGATGAGGTCGAGGAAGGAGAGGCCGCGGTTCGTGTATTTCTTCGCGATGGAGATGACGAGGCGGAGGTTGGCCTCGACCATCTCGGTCTTGGCTTTGTGGGCCTCGCGCACGTGGACCATCGTCTGGTCGACGACCCTGGTAAGTTCGGCCGGAGCGATGCGCTGCGCGGCCTCGATCTGCTTGAGGCGGGCGTTGACCGCCTTCGTGTCGATCGCGGCGTCTTTCTTGGTCTTCGGATGCTTCGCGCGTTCGAGTTGGGCGTGCAGCGAGGCGATTTCCTCGAGCGTCGGACGGAGATTTTCGAGGTATTCCTCGTAAACCTTGAGCTTGAAATAGAACTTCGAGAAGAACGCGCGCAGCACGTTTTCCCGTTTGCGGAACTTCGCCAGCACCTTCTTGCGCTCGGCTTCGCCCTTGGCCTTGAGGGCTTCGTCCCAGGCCTCGGCGACACCGGATTCCGATTTCTGGGTGTTCTCGACGAGCTTGGGGAGGGCCTTGAAGTAGGCTTCGCGCGAGTCGATCTTCTTGTCGATCACGACGCGGTCGAAGCGTTCTTCGCGGTTGAGCAGTTTCGCGCCGAGCGTGCCGATGTAGGCGCCGATGGCGCCGGCTTCGAACAGCACGGTCTGCGCTTTCAGCTCGGCGGTCTCGATGCGCTTGGAAATCTCCACTTCCTGTTCGCGCGTCAGCAACGGGACCTGGCCCATCTGCTTGAGATACATCCGGACCGGGTCGTCGAGGATGTCGTTTTGCGAGGAACGCGACTCCTCCTCCTCGGCCTCCTCCATGCGCTGCTTGTAGTCTTCGACCTGATCGGGCTCGAGAATCTCGATTTCGAGGTTCTGGAGGATGGAGAGGACGTTATCGATTTCCTCCTGATTCTCGACCGACTCGGGGAGTGCCTCGTTGATGTCGTCGAAGGTCAGGTAACCTTGCTCCTTCGAAAGGCGGATAAGGTGGCGGATCTTGTCATTGATTCCACCGGCCGGGATCTCGGGGCCGGCGGCGACCTCGGTTTTCTCGATGGCGGCTTCGACGGCTTCGGACTGGCCAGTATCTACGGATGCGGACGACTTGGGCTTGCGCGACATGTTGTGATGAAAGGGTCTCTATAAATACGCGAAAAAGTGGCCGTTTTTGCCTGAAAGCGACAAAATGGCTCAAAAATTCGCTGGCAGACTGATTGGCTGGCGTAGCTGACGCTGAATTTCGGAGCGGCGTTTCAAGAGCGAAATCGGGTCAGAATCACCGTCCGCACCGGGGGTAGCCAAAGCAAGCTCGATTTTCCTCAGTTCCGGTTCGAGCGCGCGGGCGCGGAGCTGGCGCAGGCCTTCGGCGGCGACCTTCGCCGGATCGTCGATGGCGGGAGTCTCGAACAACAGGGTCGCGATGAGAGCGCGTTCGGCGTCGGACTCGAGCAGCGTCTCCAGATGATCGCGGCCGGGCCAATTGTTCTGCTCGAACTCGGCGATGAATCGATTCAACAGGGCCCCGGCGACATGCCCCGTATCGATCCAGTCGTGGGGCAGCGACGCGCTCAGGGGCGGACCGAGGGCCTCAAAGTGAAGCAGCAACATCAACAGATGTTGTTCCGGCGTGTGCGAGGCAGCGGCTTGCGCGGGGGGAGGGAAAGTGGGCTCGCCGGCGGGGCGGGCGGCGGCCGGCCGTCCCGGTCGCGCGCTGAAGCCCTGAAAGTCCCGCTGGAGGGCCGCAACCGGGAGACGCAGGTGGGCCGCGGTTTCGTTTACGAACTCCGAGCGCGAAACCTCGCTCTCGGCGTTGGCGATGATCTCGAACACCGACTGGGCGGCGCGCGACTTCGCTTCGGGCGAGGCCCCGGCGACTTCCGGCAGGGCCGCGCGGCAGGCAAACGCCATCGCGGTTTCCCGATTCAGCCCGCGATAGACTTCATGCGCGCGCTCCGGGCCGCTTTCGAGAAACAACAAATCCGGGTCGAGCTTGCTCGCGCCGGCCAGCGTGAGGAAACGCACCTCGAGGCCGGCCTTGAGCGCCATCGGCAGAAAACGCAGCGCGGCTTTCTGCCCGGCAGCGTCGCTGTCGAAGAAGCATTCCACCTGCGTGTGATAGCGGCGGAGCAGCACGAGCTGGCTTTCGGTGATCGAAGTGCCCTGTGGGGCGATGGCGGTCTTGAGCCCGACGGACCAGCAGCGCAGCGCGTCGAGCTGGCCCTCGACCATCACGAACGGCTTGCCCTCGCCGACCTGCGTGCGCGCCCGGTCGAGGTTGAAGAGGAGGTTGCCCTTCGTGAACACGGGCGTCTCGGGCGAGTTCACATATTTTGCCTCCCGCGCCGGATCGTCGTCGGGCGTGAGCGTGGTCTGGCGCGCCGTGAATGCGCACACGCGGCCCTGATGGTCGCGAATGGGGATCATCAGGCGGCCGCGGAAGCGCGGACGCAGCGCGGGGAGCGTGATCGCCGCATCGTCGTAGATGAAAAACAGCCCGCAGCGCCGCAGCGCTTCCTCGGAAAATTTCCGTCGCAGCAGCGCCCCGCCGAGTCCGCCGCCGTCGGCATCGACCGCACCGATCTTGAACTCATCGGCCAATTCCGCGGGGAATTTCCGCTGCTCCATCCACAACGAGCGCATGAAGTCGCCGGTCGCATCGTGCGCCTTGAATGCCTGGAAGAAATGGTCCGCCGCGACCTCGTGCAGATCGAAGACCTCCTGCCGCAACGTGCGATCCGCGGTGCTCGGGCCGCCGGAGCCCTCCTCGTATTCGATGACGATGCCGAAGCGCTTGCCGAGCGCCTCGATGGCCTCGGTGAAATTGAGTTGTTCGGTTTCGCGCACGAACGTGATCGCGTCGCCCGCCTTGCCGCAGCCGAAGCATTTGTAGAAACCTTTGTCGGCATCGACGTGAAACGACGGCGTCTTCTCGTTGTGAAACGGGCACAAGCCCTTCAGCCGGGCGCCGCCCGCCTTGCGCAGCGTGACCATGCGCGAGACCACGTCGGCGAGGTTCACGCGCAGCTTCAGGTCGCGGACGCAGGTGGGCTTGATGACGGGCATGTGGCGGTGGAGGAAACGCCGGCAACACCCCACGGGAACAGGCGCGGCGCGCAGCGAAGAATGCACTTTCAACCCGCCCACCCGGCTGTCAAGTTCGCCGCCCCTCGCGGCAGTTTCTCGCTCGTCGAGGAAACTTCGTCCGCCGCAAGGCGACATAATCTCCCTCCATGCGCCCGCTCCTCACTCTTCTTTGCCTGGTTTCGGCCGTCTCGTTTTCCGCCGCGGCCACGCCTTCGTCAAAATCCGCTCCGGCCGAGCCGGTCTGGCAGGTGCGGTTGGGCAATTTCGACGAAGCCAGCTATGAGCGGCAGGTCGAAAAGCTCATTGCCACCTACGAGGCGGCCACCAACCGGAAGCTCGCGCCCGGCCCGAAAAAGAAGGTCGGCCTGAAAATCTACACCGATTCCGGGCCCGGCATGGCCACGCCCGTGAAGCTCGTCAAAGCCGTGATCGCCTCGCTCGAGCGGCGCGGGTTTGAATCGAAAAATGTTTTTTTGGTCGGCCTCAATGCCCTGCGCCTCCGTATGACCGGCTACCTGCCGTCGCTCGCCTCGGGCAAGACCCCGTTCAAGGACCACGCGGTCTACGTGCTCGAGTCGAACCGCTACTACGACCCCGTGTGGTTCTACGACTCGCCGCTCCCGCAGCGCTTCGACCCGATCTTCGCCGAGAAACAGACCAAGGACGCGCCGAACAGCTCCACCAAGGACGAGGATCGCAAGAGTTTCCTCGCCACGCCGCTGTTCCTTGACGCCGATTTCTGGATCAATCTGCCGGTCTACACCGATCACCCGACGCTCGGCGTCAACGGCGCGCTGGTGAACGCCACGCTCTGGAACGCCTCCAACACCGCGCGCTTCTTCCGCTCGCCCGCCAACGCGCCCGCGGCCGTCGCCGAAATGAGCGCCATCCCCGAACTGCGGCAGACGTGGTCCTGCACCATCGCGAGCCTGGAGCACTACCAGTTCATCGGCGGACCGTTCTTCAATTCGCTCTACACCGTCTCCGAGCCGGTCGTCTGGCTGAGCAACGACCCGGTCATGATGGATGCGCTCATGCGCGACCGGATCAACGCCCACCGCAAGCAGTCCGGGTTCGAGAATCTCGATGAGGATATCCGCACGTTGGAGTTCGCCGAGACGCTGGGCGTGGGTTCGACGAAGACCAAACTCGCGAAGATCATCCGCGTGGAGGAGTGACGCTGTAGCGGCGGTCTGTGACCGCCGGACGCTGTGGCTGGAGGTTCCGTCGGCGGTCATCGACCGCCGCTACAAAAACTTCCCTCTTGCGGCGGTGCCGGCACTGGGACGGAATTGTCCCTCGTCCAACGCATGACCGCCTCCGCGTATCTTCCGTTTCTCATCCAAGTCCTGCTCGCCGCCGCGATCACCGGTGGCGTGATCGCGGCCAGCCATCTCTTTGGTCAACGGGCGAAGGGTTCGAAGATCAAGGACTCGGCTTACGAATGCGGCATCGCCGGCGAGGGGCTCGTGCACACGCGGTTCTCGGTGAAATTCTACCTCACGGCGCTGCTCTTCATGCTCTTCGATCTCGAGGTCGTGATTCTGGTGCCGTGGACGTTCATTTACCGCGAATTTCTCGCCAACCAGATCGCGATCCTGGGACCGGTGCTGTTTTTCCTCGGCGTCCTCGTGCTTGGCCTCGTCTACGAGATCAAGAAGGGCGCGCTGGAGTGGGAGAAGTGAGGCGGTGAAGTTGAGAGTTTAGAGCTGAGAGCCAAGGCACCGTCAGCGAAACCTTCTCCGGTATTTAGCTCTCAACCCTCAACTCTCAGCTCTCAACTCTGACCCCATGCGCCTCGACAAAATCATCGCCCGCAGCCGCATCGTCGACCTGCGGAGTCACGATCTGGAAGGCGCGTTGCAGGAGCTGCTCGGCGTGTGCGTCGGGAGCTTTCCGGACCTGAAGCCGGAGGCGCTGCTCAAGGGCCTGCTCGCCCGCGAGAGCACGATGACGACCTATCTCGGCCTCGGCGTCGCGCTCCCGCACGTGCGCGTGAAGATGAGCCGGCGCTACATCCTCGCCATCGGCCGCAGCCGCGTGGGCATCCGGCACGACGGGGCGCTCGAAGAAGAGCGGGTGCACCTGATTTTGATGCTCATCGCCGGCGAGAATGCCCGCGATTACCTGCAAGTGCTCGCTTCGATCGCCCGGCAGGTGAAGGAGAAGGAGTTGGTCGACAGTCTGATCAACGCGGCCGATCTCGATACACTGCACGAGCGGCTGGTCGGCGGCTTCGGTGGTATCCGGCCGGTGCAGGCGCAGCAGAACCGCGTCAACAAGCTCATGTTTCGCGAGGCGGAACGCGTCGCCAAGGGCGCGGATTGCACCGCGATCATGGTCTTCGGCGACACGTTTGTCGGCGGCATCGAGCGCGGCGCGATCGAGTCGAAGCTCAAGACCATCCTTGTCACGCGCAACCCCATCGAGCCCGGCGCGGACGAGAAGGCCTTTGCCGAGACGATCCAGGTGCGGACATTTTCCAACCAGCGCATGGCCCAGCTTCGCAGCGCCGTGCTCGTCGCACTCACCCGCGGCGTGATCAAGTTCACGGACCGCATCTGCTGCCTCGACGGCATGACGGGCAGCAACCAGTTCGACACGCTCGTCGTCGTCGACATCGAGCGCGAGTTTCAGGCGTTGCTCACCGGTGCACCGGCGGACCTGTTGCCCGAGGACGTGAAGCCCGAAGTGCTCGAGCGGGTGATCGGCGTCGCGACGGAGCTCGCGGTGGAGGGCCGCGAGGGCCGGCCGGTCGGGTGCCTGTTCGTGGTCGGCGACAACGAGAAGGTCGCCACGCTCACCAAGCCGCTCGTGCTCAACCCGTTCTTCGGCTACAAGGAGGAGGACCGGAACATCCTCAACCCGTTCATGGATGAGACCGTGAAGGAATTCTCCTCGATCGACGGCGCCTTCATCATCCGGGGCGATGGCGTGGTGGAGTCGGCGGGCAGCCTGATTCAGGCCACGGATACGAATTTCAGTCTGCCGAGCGGCCTCGGCAGCCGGCATGCCGCAGCCGCAGCCATCAGCGTGGCAGCGAATTGCATTTCGATCGTGGTCTCGTCGAGCACGGCGCAGGTGACGCTGTTCCGGCAGGGCGTGATGCTGCCGCTCACGGAAAAGCGGCGGTAAACTTCCCAACTTTGGGGTTGCGCCGGCTGGGGCAGGGCCTTTCCTCCTGACCCTTCAATCCATTTAACCCATGCAAGAACTCGTCACTTTGGAATGCACTGAAGCCAAGAAAGAGGGCAAACCCGTCTCGCGTTACCTCACGTTCCGCAACAAGAAGACCGTCACGGAGCGCATCGAGAAGAAGAAATACAACCCGCACCTGAAGCGGCACACGCTCCACAAGGAGATCAAGTAAGGCTCTGCTCCCGCAGCATCGTGATTTTTCCGGCCGGGCCGCGTGCCCGGCCTTTTTGTTTTCGGCGGGTGGAGCGCGTGGACCTCAACGCGCTGGTTTGAGGGTGGGAGCGGGTCTACCCCGCGACTCGTCGGGGCGTAAAGCCCCTCCCACAAAAAACAACCTCAGATTTTTTTCTCAGCGACCGAGGTCGCAAACGGCGAGGCCGAGCCGCCGGCCGGGCCCTGCTGCTGGCGGCGCGCGGCGCGCCAGCCTTCGCGGTGCTTGCGGATCCAGTCGAGCAACGCGCGCTCGAAGCCGATGTCGTAGCCGAGCCGCTCGGATTCGAGCCACTTGTGCTTCAAGATCTCCTCCCGCTCTGCCAGGAACTCTTGATAGAGACTGGACTGCTTGACGAATTCGCGGGAGTTCGAGTTCTCGGTGGAAGGAGAAGACATTGCGAGCAGCACGGATGGTTATGAGAGCAACGCGCGGGGCGCTGTCAATGCCCGCAATTTTTCCCGAATGTTACATTCGTCACGCCGCCGACTTGGCCAAGCGGTGCAACATCGTCTCGGCGATGCCGCGGAACGTCTCGCCGGCCGGACTCTGCGGCGCGCTGACCACGATCGGCGTGCCCGTGTCGCCGCCCTCGCGAATCTCGGGGATGAGCGGCACCTGGCCGAGCAGCGACGTGCCGAGTTTCTCCGCCGTGGCGATGCCGCCGCCCGAGCCGAAGAGCTCGTGCTTCCGGCCCGCGGGATCGAGGAAGTAACTCATGTTCTCGGCGACACCGAGCAGCGGCACGTTGACCTTCTGGAACATCAAGCCGCCCTTGCGCGCGACGTTGGTTGCCGCCGGCTGCGGCGTCGTCACGATGATCGCGCCGTCGAGCGGGAGTGTCTGCACGAGCGAGAGCTGCGCGTCGCCGGTGCCCGGCGGCAGATCGATGAGGAGGATGTCGAGGTCGCCCCAGCGCACGTTTTGCACGAACTGCTGCACCGTCTTCATGATCATCGGACCGCGCCAGACGACGGGCGTATTGTCGTCCACGAGGAAGCCCATGCTCATGACCTTCACGCCGTGGCGCTCCATCGGGATCAGGGCGTCGCCCTCGACTTCGGGCCGCGCGCCGTGCAATCCGATCATGAGCGGCACGCTGGGGCCGTAGATGTCGCAGTCCATCAGGCCCACGCGATTGACGCGGCCCTGCGCGGCGAGCACCTGCGCGAGGGCGCACGCGAGATTCACGGCGAAAGTGCTCTTGCCCACACCGCCCTTGCCCGACGCGATCGCGACGGCGTGACGGATGGATTTGGGCGCGGCGGCGTTGCCGGCGAGATTGCCACCGGCGGCGGCTGGCGCGGCTTTGACGGGCGCGACCGCGACCTCGACGAGCGTCTCCTTCACGCCGGGGATGGCGCGCAGGCATTTTTCGACCTCGGTCTTCAGGTGCAGCGGCACCTTCGGATCGCTGGTGGTGAGCGAGAGCGAAACCTTCGCGACGCCGTCGAGCATCCCCGCCGAGCGCACGATGCCGAACGACACGATGTCGCGGCTGAATCCGGGATATTTTACCTGTTTGAGATGCTCTTTGATTTGGTCGGCGGTCACGGCGATGAGGGAGGATGGGTGAAGGACGTTTTGTGAATAAATAAGAGTTGTGATGACGTGCCGGCGTGCAAATAGAAATGCCCGCGGGTGGGAGGGCCATTCCGCACGTTTTTCACATGAATCTTCTTTTTCGTTTGATGGTGGTGTTGTCGTGCGTGGCGGCGCCGGCGCTGGCGCAGCGCAGCCTCGGTTCCGTGGAGGTCGCCGTCGATGGCAGCGTGCTGCTCGTGCGCGTATCGGGCACGACGGCGGAGCTCAACGCGCTCGCACTCACGGCGTTCAACACGCACGGTCGCTACAAAATCGTCGCGAGCGGCCACACCTACGATATCCGCTTCTCGCCGGCCGGCCCGACGCAGGTGCGCGTCGACGTCACGAAAGGCCTCGGCGGCAGCCCGGTGGCAAGTGAGACCGCCGGCGGCAAGACGCTCCGCGAGGCGCTGCTGCGCGCGGCCGACATCGCGGTGGAGAAAACCAACGGTCTCGGCCTCAAGGGCTACTTCACCGCGCGGCTCGCCTTCATTCGCGACCTCGGACGCGCGAAGGAGGTCTGCACCTCCGATCTGTTTTTCAGCTCGGGTGAAGTAAAGCAGGTCACGCGGAACAACGCGCAGTCGCTCTCGCCGCGCTGGGCGCCGGATGGCTCGAAGATTTTGTTCACGAGCTTCTTCAAGTCGGGTTTCCCCGACATCTACCTGCTCGATCTGGCGTCGAACCAGTGGTCGACCTTCGCGAGCTTCAAGGGCACCAACACCGGCGCGCGCTTCAGCCCGACCGGCCGGCAGGTGGCGATGGTGCTCACGGGCGAGGGCACGCCGGAAATCTACGTCAGCGACGCGCAGGGCCGCGGTGTCTCGCGGCGCACGCGTTCGGATCTCGCGAAGGCCTCGCCGTGCTGGTCGCCGGACGGCGGGCGCATCGTGTTCGCGATGGGCGACAGCCTGCCGCAACTCTACGTGATCCCGGCCGCGGGTGGGGGCGCGCCGCAGCGACTCTCGGCGGGCTACACCTATGCGGCCGAACCCGACTGGTCGCGGGCGAATCCCAGCAAGCTCGCCTGCACGGTGCGCGTGGGTCGCTCCTACCAGGTCGCGGTCTATGACTTTGGCAAAGGGAAGGCCGAGGTGGTCTCCAAGGCGTCGTTCGACGGCGTGGAGCCGAGCTGGCTCGCGGATGGCCGGCACCTGGTCTACACGGCGCGCACGCCGACGGAGAGCCGTCTCAGCATTCTCGACACCGCCACCGGCAAGAGCACGCCCATCAGCCCGGCGAGTTTCGGCTCGGCGCTGCAAGGCAACGTCTGGACGCCGTAAAAAAACCGCGCCGGGTATGGCGCGGTTTTTATAGGCCCGGCCGGTGGGCGGGCCTACAACGGGCGAAACAGCTTACTTCACCGCCGTGGCGTAATTCGCCTCAGCGGCCTTCCAGTTCACCACATTCCACCACGCCTTCAGGTAGTCGGGGCGGCGGTTCTGGTAGTTCAGATAGTAAGCGTGTTCCCAGACGTCTAGGCCAAGGACGGGCTTGCCCTCGATGCCGGCGACGGCCTTGCCCATGAGCGGGCTGTCCTGGTTCGCGGTCGAGCCGATCGCGAGTTTCTTGTCGGCGGTCACGTAGAGCCAGGCCCAGCCGGAGCCGAAGCGGGTGGCGCCGGCCTTCTCGAAGTCTTCCTTGAACTTCGCGAGACCGCCGAGCTGCGCGTTGATCGCGTCGGCGAGCGCGCCGGTCGGGGCGTCCTGATCGTGCGGCCCCATGACCGTCCAGAAGAAGGAGTGGTTGCTGTGGCCGCCGGCGTTGTTGCGCACGCCGGTGCGGATGGCTTCGGGGACCTTCGAGAGGTCGGCGATGAGCGCGTTGACGTCGAGGGCGGCGAGGGCCGGGTGATCCTTCAGGAGATTGTTGGCGTTGGTGATGTAGGCCTGATGGTGCTTGCCGTGATGGATTTCCATCGTGCGCGCGTCGATGTGCGGCTCGAGGGCGGTGGCGGCGTAGGGCAGTTTCGGGAGTTCGTATGCCATGGGTTTAGCGGGTTGGTGGGAGTTTGAGTTGCCGGTGTGGGGGCGCAACTGATGCACCGGCGCACGTAAGCGTCAACCATCGCCTGTGAATTTGCGATCCGTTGTAGAACGGCGTCGCCTGCTCCCCGCCGGGACTGCGGACGAACGTGCGCCGCGCGACGGCGGGGTTCGGCGACCCCGCCCTACATTTCTTCCATGCGCCGCTTTTCGCGGAAAAACGTCTGCAACAACGCGCGGCACTCCGCCTCGAGCACACCGCCCGCGGTGAGCTCGACGTGGTGGTTCACCCGCGGCAGGTCGTTGAGATTGGTCGCGCCGCCGAGGCAGCCCATCTTCGGGTCGGGCACGGCGTAGCACACGCGTTTCACGCGCGACATGAGCATCGCGCCGGAACACATCGGGCACGGCTCCTTCGTCACGTAGACGGTCGCGCCGGCGAGGCGCCAGTCGCCGAGCGCCGTGGCCGCCTGGGTGAGGGCGAGCATCTCGGCGTGCGCGGTGGGGTCCTTGGCGCCCTCGACGGTGTTGTGGGCCGAGGCGATGACCTCGCCGTCCAGCTCGATCACGGCGCCGATCGGCACCTCGTCGGCGCGCCAGGCGTCGATGGCCTGGTTGTAGGCGAGGCTCATGAAAAACGCGTCGTCGCGCACGAGTTGCGACGGGAAGCGTTTTTCAAACGGACAGGCGGGAGGCGGGGAGGATTCGGCCATGACAACGCCCGGGAGCAGGTTTTCCGAGCGAAACCTTGACTAAGGCGGGTCGTTTCTGCCTTACAAGTGGCTTTTGACGACACCACTTATGGCTCTCCGCACCACGCACCAACCACGCGTTTCCCATGGCTGACGGCAACTCGATCGAGGTGGAGGGCAAAGTCGTCGCCGTGTTGCCGGGCACGATGTTCAAGGTGCAGCTGTCGAATGGCCACGTCGTGCTCGCGCACATCTCGGGCAAGCTGCGGAAAAACTTCATCAAGATCGCCGCCGGCGACATGGTGAAGATGGAGATGAGCCCCTACGATTTGGAGAAGGCGCGGATCACCTTCCGCATGAAGGAGACGAATCCGTCGCACACGGCGCCGCCGATGCGCCGCCGCTTCTGAGCGGGACCGGATGATGCGGCCATGAAAGGCCGGCCCAAGTCCCGCGCCGATGATGCCAGCCAGGCCCCGGCGGCTTTTGCCGACGACATCGAGTCGTTCCTGAGCTATATCCAGCTCGAACGCGGGCTCTCGCGCAACACCGTGGCAGGTTACCGCCGCGACCTTGACCAAGCCGCGGCCTTTTTCGGCAGACAGGGCGCGACCGGCTGGCGGGCAACCACCGCGGACCTGGCCGGCACCTGGATTCGCTCGCTGAGTCTCGGGCGCTACACGGTGGCCAGCGTGCTGCGGAAACTCGCCGCCCTGCGCATGCTCTCGCGCCACCTCGTGCGCGAGAAAATCCGCGACGACGACTTCACCGCGCTGCTCGTCGGCCCGAAGCGCGCGCGGCGCATTCCCGGCACGTTGAATGAGACCGAGGTCGAACGGCTGCTCGCGGCCCCCGTGGGCGGCGACGCGCGGGCGCTCCGCGACCGGGCGTTGCTCGAGTTGTTTTACTCGAGCGGCCTGCGCGTGTCGGAACTCGCCGCACTCACGGTCCAGCAGGTCGATCTCCAGCACGGCTTCGTGCGCGTGTTCGGCAAGGGCGCGAAGGAGCGCGTGGTGCCGCTTGGCGGCAAGGCGCGCGATGCGCTCGCGACCTACCTTGCCGCCGGCCGCCCCTCCCTCGTGAAGCCGCGCACCGGCAGCCAGTTTTTCCTGAACAATCGCGGCGCCGCGCTTTCACGCGTCATGCTTTGGATGCTGGTGAAGAAATACGCGCAGCGTGCCGGCCTCACGAAAAACGTGAAGCCCCATGGCCTGCGCCATTCGTTCGCCACGCATCTGCTCACCGGCGGGGCCGACCTGCGAGCGATCCAGGAGATGCTCGGCCACGCGAGTATCTCGACCACGCAGATCTACACGGCGGTCGAGCCGCAGCGGCTCGTCGACCACCACGCGAAATACCACCCGCGCAACCGCGAGTGACGCTACGCCGGGTCCGGCGGAAACAGCGCGGCGAGCTTGCGGACGGTGGTCAGGTTGCGCGCCGAGGATGACGGCAGCTTGAGCGCGCGCAGCGCGGGCGAAGACCAGACTTTTGACTCGTTCGATTTGATCCGGCAGAGCCAGTAGAACTCGCGGCCTGCGACGCAAAACTCGTCCACGGGTGTGCGGCAGGCGATGAGGCCGCGCGCCTGGGCCGCACTCAGGGGCTCCTTGAGAAAACTGCAATAGGTCGTGGTGCCCTCCGCCTCCATCATGTCCGGTGGAAAGGGCCGGAACGCCGCCACCGTCGCGACCTCGGCGCGCGTGCGCAGAAAAGTATCGACCTCGTAGCCGAGTTTCCTGGCGAGGTGCGCCTCGATCATGCGGGTGAGCTTCGCGGGGTTGCGTGCGGGGCTGTCGAAGATGACGTTGCCGCTGGCGATGAAGGTCGCGACGTGGGCGAACTTCAATTCGACGAAACGCGCGCGCAGTTCATCCATCGTCAGGCGGCGCCTGCCGAGGTTGATGCCGCGGAGGAAGGCGATGTAGCGGGGCATGGGGAGCACCGGTCATCCCGACGGGCAACGCACCGGGCGTCAAACGTGGCGTATGTTCCGGTGACCCACGACAGAGGGTTGCAATGCGCGGCCGCGCCACCTTGATCGGGGCGCGGCGCATTTCTCCGGGCGCCGTTTCGTTTCCCTCGCACCCCATGGCCCAGTCTTCCCCTCCCTCCGCCCCAACTATCTCCGGCGCCGGCACGCGCCAGAACACCTACGACGCCATCGTCATCGGCTCCGGCATCAGCGGCGGCTGGGCCGCCAAGGAACTTGCCGAGAAAGGTCTCAAGACCCTCGTGCTTGAGCGCGGGCGCGACGTGAAGCACGGCGAATATCCGACGGCATTTCTCGAGTCGTGGGAGTTCGAAGGACGCACCAAAATTCCCGCCGCCGAGCTCGCGAAGCAGCTCAAGCAGAACCGCACCGGCTACACCACGCATCCCGCGTCGGCGCACTGGTTCGTCAACGATCTCGACCACCCCTACCACGAGGAGAAGCGCTTCGATTGGATGCGCGGCTACCACGTCGGCGGCCGCTCGCTGCTCTGGGGCCGCCAGAGCTACCGCTGGAGCGATCTCGATTTCGAGGCCAACGCCAAGGAGGGCGTCGCGGTCGACTGGCCCATCCGCTACCGGGACATGGCGCCGTGGTATGACCACGTCGAGCGCTTCGCCGGCATCAGTGGGAGCAAGGAGAATCTGCCGCAGCTCCCCGACAGCCAGTTCCTGCCACCGATGGAAATGAACTGCCTCGAACAACAGGTGCGCCGCCGCGTCGCCGAGTCGTTCGGCGGGCGCGCGATGATCATCGGCCGCGTGGCCAACCTCACCGTGCCGCACAATGGCCGCGGCAACTGCCAGTCGCGCAACCGCTGCATCCGCGGCTGCCCCTACGGCGCGTATTTCTCGAGCAACGCCGCCACGCTCCCCGCCGCCTACGCCACCGGCAACCTCACACTCCGCCCGTTCTCGATCGTGAGCGAGATCGTCTTCGACCAGAGTTCCGGCCGCGCGAGTGGCGTGCGAATCGTCGACACGCAGACGAACGAGTCGATCGAGTTTCGCGCGAAGGTGATTTTCTGCTGCGCCTCCGCCGTCGCCTCGACTGCGATCCTGATGAACTCGAAATCGGAGCGTTTCCCGCACGGTCTCGGCAACGATTCCGGCGAACTCGGCCATAACCTGATGGACCACCATTTCAAGGTCGGCGCCACGGGACTCTCGGACGATTTCGGCGACAAATATCACGTCGGCCAGCGGCCGAACGGCATCTACATCCCGCGCTTCCGCAACGTCGACAAGGCCAGCACGCGCAAGGACTACCTCCGCGGCTTTGGTTATCAGGGCAGTGCGAGTCGTAGCGACTGGACGCGTCCGATCAAGGAGCTGAATTATTTCGGTGCGAAACTGAAAGCCGACCTCATCGCGCCGGGCCCGTGGCGCTTCGGCATCGGCTCATGGGGCGAGTGCCTGCCGTATCACGCCAACCGCATGATGCTCGACGCCGGGCGCCGCGACAAGTGGGGCCAGCCCACGGTGACGTTCAACGTCGAGTGGAAGGAAAACGAACTCGCGATGCGCAAGGACATGAAGCAGTCCGCCGTCGAGATGCTCGAAGCCGCCGGCCTGAAAAACGTGACGTCGTTCGACGACGTCGTGAACAGCGCGCCCGGCAACTGCATCCACGAAATGGGCACCGCGCGCATGGGCCGCGACCCGAAAACCTCGGTGCTCAACGCGCACAACCAGGTGCACGCGTGTCCCAACGTGTTCGTCACCGACGGCGCGTGCATGACCTCCAACGCGTGCGTGAACCCCTCGCTCACCTACATGGCCCTCACCGCCCGCGCCTGCGACCACGCCGTGGGCGAGTTGAAGAAGATGAATCTTTGAGGAACCAACCGCTGATCTTCGCTCAGCAGCGCTGATGAAACACCGCACTCGACCGCTTCTGGGCTTCGCCGATTAGGCGAGGCACGCACGCCACCGTTCGCCCTTTTCATTGGAAAAATCAGCGCAGATTAGCGGTTCCAACTCTCCGACCCCATGATCTCGAATTTCGATTCCCCGCTCACCCGCCGCGAAGCCCTCCAGCGCGCCGCGCTTGTTCTCGGCGCCGCGCTGTCGCCCTCGCTGCTCGACGGCGTCCTCCACGCGCAGCCCGCCGCCGTGGGCGCGACGCCGCGGTTTCTCACCGCCCAGCAACACGCCACGATCAGCGCGCTGGCCGAGCGCATCCTCCCGCGCACCGACACGCCCGGCGCCCTCGACGCCGGCGTGCCCGCGTTCGTGGACCGGATGTTCGGCGAGTTCATGCCGGCCGAGGAAAAGGAGCGGCTCACGCGTGGCGTGGTGGCGATCGACACCGCCGCGGTGCGCGCGCACCAGAAGCCTTTCGCCCGGCTCGCCGCCGCACAACAGGATGCCGTCCTGCAAGCCGCCGCCGATGCCGCGGGCGACGATCCGAAGTCGTTTTTCCACCAGCTCAAGGAGCTCACGATCGTCGGCTACTTCACGGCGGAGCTCGTCGGCAAGAACGTGACGCACTATCTGCCGATCCCCGGTCCGTTCCGCGGCTGCGTGCCCATCGCCGAAACCGGCAATGTCGCTTGGACGCGTTGATTTCACTCCCTGCGGGTTCAGGCGTCGCTCGAAGCAGGCGGTGCGTGTTGCTGCCGGCACGGAGCTCGGACCGCTCGTCACCGACTACGATGCCGGCCTGCGCGGCCGAGAGCTGAGTCCGAAGCGCGTGCGCGATCCCTCGACGTGGGTGCGGCGGATGACCGCCGGACAGGCCGCGGGCAGTCGTGTGGTCAGCCGGCCCGCCCGGAAGTCGGGCCCGATCTATTTTGACGCCGTCTTATGAAATTGCGGCGGGCCGGCCCGATCCTCCCAATAGCTCGATGCCCGACCAGAATCCAAAGGAAAGACCAGCGGCGCCGGCGGCTGCGGCGGCGCCGCGCGTGCCGGCTCGCCGTGAGCCTCTCGAACCGGTCGATCGTTCGACGTGGGCGCGGCCGTGGGCGCAGTTGAAGTATTTCACGTTTCAGCCGGCGATCTTTCCACGCCTGCTCGGGCAGGCTTCGCCCGACGCGCGGCCCGGCGACTTCGTCAACGTCTACGACAAGAACGGCAACCTCGCCGGCGGCGGCCTCTTCAACCCTCGCGCGAAAATTCCGCTGCGCGTGGTCTGTCACTCCACCGAGCCCGTCAACGAAAGCTACTTCGAGGCCGCCATCCGTCGCGCGGTCGAACTGCGCCGCACACTCTTCAAGCTCGACGAAACCACCGACGCCTACCGCCTCATCAACTCCGACGGCGACGGCCTCAGCGGCCTCACCATCGATCGCTACGCCGACACGCTGCTGTGCGAAATCACCTCGCTCGGCATCGCACAGCGGCTCCCGAAATGGCTGCCGCTCCTGCACGAGCTGGCCGGCACGAAGTTCGCGCGCGTGCAGGTCGATCATGACCTCGGCTCGCTCGAAGGCATCAAGCCCTCGACCTTCAACGAGACCAACGCCGCCGCCCCGCGCCTCGTGAAAATTCGCGAGCACGGCGTGCGTTACGAGGTGGATTTCGCGGAAGGGCACAAGACCGGTTTCTTCTGCGACCAGCGCGACAACCGCCGTGGCATCCGCCGCTTCGTCGATGGCGCGCGCGTGCTCGACCTCTGCTGCTACACCGGCGGTTTCTCGCTCAACGCCAAGCTCGGCGGCGCCGCCGATGTGACGAGCGTCGACCTCGACGAGGTCGCGATCGCGCAGGCGAAGCGCAACATGAATCTCAACCAGGCGCGCCTGAAATTCGTGCACGCCGACGCGTTCGCCTACGCGCGCCAGATGCAGCAGAACGGGGAGAAATGGGACGTGGTGATCCTCGATCCGCCGAAGTTCATTTTCACGCGCGACGACCACGGCAACTGGGAAGGCCGCCAGAAATACGAGGACCTCAACCTCCTCGCGATCTCGCTCGTGAAACCCGGCGGCATCTTCGTGACGTGCTCGTGCTCAGGTCTGCTCTCGCTGGAGGATTTTGAGGCCCACGTGATCAAAGCCGCGCACCGCCAGAACAAACGCCTGCAGTTCTTCGACCGCACCGGCCCCGGCCCGGATCACCCCGTCTACTCGAACTGCCTCGAGAGCCGCTACCTCAAGTTGCTCTGGGCGCGGGTGGTGTGAGGACGCCCGTGGTTCAGTTTTTTGCTGAAAAAGTAGCGGCAGCATCTTGCTCCCGATCGGGGAGACGAGAGCTGGAAGCTCCCGCTACCTTGCTCCTTTGGCGGGGTTTTCGCGGATGTAGCGGCGGATGGCATCCATCGCGGCCTCGTTTCTCACGATGTGGTCGAAGGACTCGTGCTGCCAGAACTGGCCGGTGCGCCCGAGGCGGCGATTGAGCTGGTTGGCGGAGTAGGATTTCCAGGAATGGAGGATATCCGCGAGCCCGTGGCCGACCAGCGGCCTGACCAGCACATGAACGTGGTTGGGCATCACCACAAATTCGTCGAGGGCGTAGCGCTGGCCGTCGAAGAAACGAAGCGCACCGCGGACGACATCTGCGTTCAATGGATCGCGCAGCACGCAGGAACCGCCTCCCGCGTCGAGCAGTCGGTCGTAACGTTCGGAGAAGAGGCGGTGGTATTCGGCGACTTCGGTGGGCGAAAGATTTTCGAGGTCGTGGGTCCGGCGCCACTGCTTGCGCTGTTCCTTGATCTCCTCGACGACGGCGCGAGGCAGGGCATCGGCGAGACGGAAGGTGACGAAATACCAGACGGAGCCCTGTTCCCAGTGGGGCAGATTGCCGCCGGTGCGAATGTCGATTTCGGACCGGGGATTGAAGTATTCCCACAACGTAGCGGGAGCATCCTGCTCCCGGGGTTGGCGAACGGGAGCGGAGGGAAGGGAGCTGGAAGCTCCCTCTACTTTGGCAAAATCACTCAAGCGCGGTGACTGAGCAGGTAATGTAGCGGGAGCATCTTGCTCCCGTATGGGGAAACGGGAGCTGGAAGCTCCCGCTACGTTGCGCTCATCGCTCAAGCGTTCAGGGCGATCGTGTCGCCTCACGCCAGCGCCGCTTTGCAGAACTGCACGCACTTCCCGACTTCCTTCACGGCGTCGGAGCCTTCGGGGATTTTGTATTCGAGCTCGATGTCGGCGGGGAAGGTCCACTTTTCCTTCCGGATCAACTGGAGGATTTCCTTGAGGGGCGTGCCGCCCTTGCCCCATTCGACGTTGCCGCCGTCGCCCGTGCGGTCCTTGAGATGAAGGCTGAGAATGCGTTTATGGTATTTCTCGATCACGGGGATCGGCGAGAGGCCTTTGCTGCCGGCGACGTAGTGGCCGACGTCGAGGTTGAAACCGACGTAGGCGCCCGAATCGAGGAGCGGATCGAGCGTAGCGATCGCGGGGTAGTTCGCCGTGTGATTGTGGAACGCGACCCAGATTTTGTGTTTCTCGGCGAACGGCGCGAGGCGCTTGATCTGCGTGTCGTTGCGCTCGGTGGTGATGCCGACGCAGCCGAGCGCCTTGGCGGCGAGAAAATTGAAATCGACGTCCTCGTCCGACGGGCCGAACGCGATCTTGTGCAGGTGGATGTTCACGCCGGCGTCGTGGTAAAGCTTGCGGAGCTCGCGGCACTTTCCGAGCTGAGCTTCGCGCTGGGCGTCGGTGTATTTCACGGCGGGCGCGGCGGCCGCTTTCTTGCCCTTGCCCGCGCCGCCGCCGACGGTGAAGCCGGCGAAGTTCTGGATGGCGTCGCCCATCAGCTCGACTTCGCTGAGACCGCTGGTGAGCAAGGCCTGGAGCACGGCTTCCGCCGTGGGGCCGGCCGGCGGCGTGAACATGCTGCGGAAACTGTAGGTGATGCAGCCGATGCGCACGCCGTTGAAGACGGAGTTGGGCTTGGTGGCGGCGGTCGCCGCAGCAAGGCCGCGCGGCGCGAGCGCACAAGCGGCGAGAGCGGCGGCGTGGCCGAGGAATTCACGACGGGACGAGGGGCGGGTGTTCACGGGGGGGGCGGGTTGCGAAAGCTGACGAGAACTAGGCGGTAACTTTCAGTCTTGGCAAGAGCGCCGCCCGCCGGCCACGTGACGGAGCATGAGACTGAGATCCGCGGAGACGGGCGAGGCAGCGGCACTGACTGCCATCGCGTTTGCGGCGAAACGCCACTGGGGATATCCCGAGGCGTGGCTTGAGCGCTGGCGCGACGCGTTGACGATCACCGCCGGTCAGCTCGCGGCGCACGCCACGTTTGTCGCGGCGGACGAAGGCGGCGCGGCGCTCGGCTTCGCCCTGTTGCGCCGCGAGGCGGGAGAGAGCTGGATCGAGCACCTGTGGGTGGCGCCGGCAGCGATGCGGCGAGGGATGGGGCGCGCGTTATTCGAGCGCTGCGAAGAGGAGGCGCGGAAGGCGGGCGCGACACGACTGAAGGTCGAAGCCGATCCGAACGCGGAAGCATTTTACTCACGTATGGGCATGTGCACGTATGACCGCGTGGCGGCGGCGATGGACGGCGTGGAGCGGTTTCTGCCACTGATGGAGAAGGGGCTTTGATGAACCACTGATGAATTTCGCCAATGGCGAAATTTAGTTTCAGCAGCTCCGGCTTATCGCCTGCGCGTCAAGTTTGGGCGGCTGCTAATCGCGGCCGAGCTTCGCCGGCGATTAGCCGGTGCCCAAGTTCACACCGGAGGCGATGAGCCGGAGGGGTTTCTCGAGATTTCGCCCCTTGGCGAAATCCATCAGTGGTTGTTCTTCGGGGCTGTTCGCTGGTCGGGGTTTGGGATGGACACGGGCACAGACGCCGAAACCATCGCGGCGCGCATGGACACCTTGAGTCACCTGTTCCAGCAGAACAAAGCCTGGGCCGATGCCATGCGGGCGCGGGAGCCCGAGTTTTTTTCCAAACTCGCGCGCCAGCAGAATCCCGAATATCTCTGGATCGGTTGCTCCGACAGCCGCGTGCCGGCCAACGAGATCGTCGGCCTGTTGCCCGGCGAGCTATTCGTGCATCGCAACGTGGCCAACGTCGTCGTGCACACGGATCTGAATTGCCTGAGCGTGATCCAGTTCGCCGTCGAGGTGCTGCGGGTGAAGCACATCATGGTGGTGGGGCACTACGGGTGCAGCGGCGTGCGCGCGGCGTTGCGCTGCGAACGCGTGGGGCTGGCCGACAACTGGCTCCGCCACGTGCAGGACGTGCGTGAGAAGCACGAAGGATGCGTCTGCCGGCTGCCGGATGAGGCGGCGCAGAGTGACCGCCTGTGCGAACTCAACGTGATCGAGCAGGTGGCCCACGTGTGCCAGACTTCGCCGGTGCTCGATGCGTGGAAACGCACGCAGCCGCTCACGGTGCACGGCTGGATTTACGGGCTGCGCGACGGGTTGCTGCGCGATCTGAATTTTACCGCGGGCAATCCGGACGAGGCACTCGCGAACCACAAGGCCGCGATTGCGGCGCTGGGGTAGGAGGGCGGGGTTCGTGTTTTTTCACCACGGATTGCACGGATGGATTTCCGATAGGTGGGTCTTGTCGGTGCAATCCGGATAGTCCGTGGTGGTAACAAAAAGACCCGCGGCTCGCGCCGCGGGTCGAAATTGCAATCGGCTTGTCTCAGACGCGGCCGAGATACGTGCCGTCGATCGTGCTGACGCGGATGACTTCGCCTTCCTTGATGAAGAGCGGCACCTGGACCGTGAGGCCGGTCTCGAGCTTCGCCGGTTTCTGGACGTTCGAAGCGGTGTCGCCCTTCACCCCGTCGGCTGACTCGATGATTTTCAGCGAGACGGTCGAGGGCAGATCGACGGAGAGCGGGCGTTCGTCGACGAAGAGCACGTCGACCTTGCCGCCGGGGGCGAGGTAGTTCTTCACGTCGCCGAGCTGGGTCTCGTTGAGTTCGATCGTTTCGAACGTGCTGTTGTCCATGAACGCGTAGGTGCCGCGATCGACATAGCTGAACTCGAGCTCCTTGCGGTCGGTGGGCAGCACCTCGATCGTGTCGGTCGAGGCGAAACGCTGGTCGAGCGCCTTGCCGTAGCGGAGATTGCGCATCTTGATCTGCACGAAGGCGCGGAGGTTGCCGGGCGTGCGGTGCTGGGTCTCCATGACGAGGTGGGGCTCGCCGTTAAACTTGATGACTTGGCCTTTGCGGATGTCGTTGGCTGCGGGCATGACGGAGGGTCGTGGCGGACGGAGGAGTTTGTGTTGTGAAAGGGTCGAAGGTGGCAAACGGCTGCGCGCCATGTCAAGGCCGCGCCCATCTCCACGCTTGCGCTCCGCCGCCGGGGTTGCCGAAACTCCGCGCCCATCGCATGAAGCAACGCACACTCGCGCGGGAAGTTTCCATCAAAGGCAGCGCGCTCCACACGGGCGACGCGGTGACTTTGACGATCAAGCCCGCGCCCGCGGACCATGGCATCCTGTTTCGCCGGACCGACCTCAGTGGCTCGCCGGAGCTGCGGCCGCGCGTGGACCAGGTGACGGATCTCGTGCGCGCGACGACGATCCAATCCGGCCACGCCAAGATCCACACGGTCGAGCACGTGCTGAGCGCCCTGCATGGCTGCGGCATCGACAATGTGATCATCGACATGGATGCCTCGGAGCCGCCGATCCTCGACGGCTCGGCCAAGCCCTACGTCGACCTCATCATGCAGGGCGAGCCGGTCGAGCAGGACAAGGACCGCGAATATTTCACGCTCGATGCCGCCGTGTCGGTGACGAAGGGCCAGTCGTCCATCATCGCGCTGCCCGCGGACGAGCTGATGATCTCGTGCACTTCGGCCGACGACCGCGGCATCCACACGCAACACCTCTCGCTCACGATCGATCCGGACACCTACATGACGCAGATCGCGGCGGCGCGGACCTTTACGATTTATGAGGACATCGAGGAGTTGCTGAAGCTCGGCAAGATCAAGGGCGGCTCGCTCGACTGCGCCGTCGTCATCAAAGGCGACAAGATCATCTCGAAGGAAGGCCTGCGCTTCAAAGACGAGTTCGTCCGGCACAAGATGCTCGATATCATCGGCGACATCGTGCTGCTCGGGATGCCGCTCAAGGCGCACATCATCGCGACCCGCCCGGGCCACGCGATCAACGCCGAGCTCACGCGCGCGCTCGCGGCCAGGCTCGAGGAGCGCAAGAAGGGACCGAAGAAGAAGCCGCGTCCGACGATGGTGCTGCCGACCGAGACCTCGCTCGATATCCGCCGCATCCTCGACACGCTGCCGCACCGTTATCCGTTCGTGATGCTGGACCGCGTGGTCGAGTTCGTCGGCGACGACGCGCTCGTGGCGATCAAGAACGTCAGCATCAACGAGCCGTTTTTCCAGGGCCACTTTCCCGGCAATCCCGTGATGCCCGGCGTGCTGCAACTCGAGGCCATGGCGCAGGCCGCCGGCGTGCTGATGCTGCGGCGCGGCTCGGCCGAGGGCAAAGCCACGCTGTTCATGAGCGCGGACAAGGTGAAGTTCCGCAAACCCGTGCGTCCGGGCGACCAGCTCATCATCAACGCCAGGCTGACGAAGACGCGCGGCAACAAACTCGCCTCGGCCGAGGTCACGTGCACGGTCGACGGGCAGGTGGTCTCGTCGGCGGAGTTGATGTTCGCCATCGTGGACGAGGCGGAGATCGACTGAGCGATGCGAAGAATCCACTTTGATATGCGACTCGCTACTCTGTTCGGGAATCCAATTGGATTCTTCGCTCCGCTCGGAATGACACGCTAAGAATATGGGGTCCACGATTCATCCCACCGCGGTCATCGAATCTGGCGCGCAACTCGGCGCCGACGTGGAGATCGGCGCCTACGCGTTTGTGGGCGCGAAGGTCACGCTCGGGGCGGGCACGCGGCTGCATCACCATGCCTCGGTCGAGGGCAACACCGTGGTCGGCGCGGGCTGCGAGGTTTTCCCGTTCGCCTGCATCGGCGGCAAGACGCAGGACCTCAAGCACGCCGGCGGCCACCCGGGCCTGCGCATCGGCGACCGCAACGTGTTTCGCGAATACGTGAGCATCCATTGCGCGACCAACGAGGGCGACTTCACGCGCATCGGCTCGGATAACGTGCTGCTGGCGACGACGCACGTCGCGCACGACTGCGTGCTCGGCAGCCACATCATCATGAGCAACGGCGCCGTGCTCGCCGGTCACGTGGTGGTCGAGGATCACGTGATCATCGGCGGCTACGGCGGGGTGCACCAGTTCTGCCGGCTCGGGGCCTACGCGATGCTCTCGGCGATGGCGAAACTCGTGCAGGACCTGCCGCCGTTTTTCATCGCGGATGGCATTCCGGCGGAAGTGCGGGCGATCAACAAGGTCGGGCTCGAGCGCAACGGCTTTTCCGCGGAGCGGCTCGACCGCGTGAAACAGATCCACCGCATCCTCTACCGCGACGGCCTCAACCGTTCGCAGGCGCTGGAGCGACTGGCGGTCCACCCGGACGCGGCGAGTGCCGAGTTCAGCCACATGCTTGGCTTCGCGCAAATGAGTCAGCGCGGACTCGCCGCCGGCGGGCGCTGACGCCCGATCGTTCCCGTCCGCGGACCGCGGGGCCGGGATTGCCGACGCCGGCGCGACGTGCCATCGTGGTGCAACGATGATGCCGCTTCCGCCAGTTCCGGAGACCGCCGGCGAGCAGACGGTGCCCGGCGATCTCGCGCAGGCCGGGGTCTACCCGACGGCCGATGCTGGATTTGCCCGGGGATTGGTCGTGCTCGCCATGGGGGAGGCCTATTGGCTGGTGCCCGGCGAGTCGGGATTTTGCCTGCTGGTCGAGCCGGCCGTCGCCGCCTCCGTGCAGGAACAACTCGCGCGCTACGAACGCGAGAGCATTGGCTGGCCACCGGCTCCGGTGGACGAGGGCGCGCCAGCCGGACCCGACGACCAAATATCGCCGCTCCTCTGGGCTCTGGCGTTGGCCGGCGTATTCTGGCTGCAGTCGGTGCGGCCGGCGATCGTCGAGGCTGGCCTGCTGGATGCCGCGGGTGTGTTCAGCCAGGGCGAAGTGTGGCGGGCCGCCACGGCGCTGTTTCTCCACGCCGATGCGGCGCACCTGCTCGCCAATGCGATCAGCGGTTGGTTTATCTTTGCGGCGTGGCTGGGGGTGGTGGGCCCGGCGCGCGGTTGGTGGTGGATCGCCGTCAGCGCGATCGCGGGCAATCTCGTGGTGGCCGCGCTGCACCACCCCGAGGCATACCGGTCAATGGGCGCATCGACGGCGGTGTTCGCCGGACTCGGCTTGCTCACAGGGCGTGCCGCGAGCCTGGCGTGGAGCGACGGCGGCGGAAAGCCGCTGGCGTCGGTGCTCGCGCCCTTGGGCTCGGGCGGCGCACTGCTGGCGTTGTATGGTGCGGGCGGATTACCCATCGACGTGTCCGCACACGCCGCGGGGTTTGGTGCGGGCCTGGCCGCGGGGCTCGTGGTCGGATGGATCGATCGGAAGAAGGTTCAGCAGGGCTGATGGCCCCAATCGTTTTCCTTCAGGTCTTTTTCGAAGGCGGCCATCTGCTCCTCCGGCGTGAGTTGACTGGCTGGCGGTGGCTTGGGCAACGGCGGCATCACAACCTCGGCCACGGGTGGCACCGGCGGCGGATTCGTGGGCACGGGAACGTCACTCATGGGCAGGGGAGAACGGCGGGAACTCAGCGCACAAACGCGCCGGACGCAACCGCGCTCACTTTTTCTTGTAGACCGTCGCGGGGTCGAAGAGCGGGCGCGCGGTGAATTCGAGCTTGAGCGACGCGGCGTCGTCGGCGCGGGCGCCGTCGGCGAGTTTGCGGTAGAAACAGGATTTGTAGCCGTTGTGACACGAGGCGTTGGCGGCGCCGGTCTGCTCGACGTTGATGAGCAGCACGTCCTGATCGCAGTCGGTGCGGAGTTCGCGGACGAGCTGGACGTTGCCGGATTCCTCGCCTTTCACCCAGAGCTTCTTGCGCGAGCGGCTCCAGTAAGTGGCTTTTTTCGTCGCCAGCGTGTGCGCGAGCGACTCGGCGTTCATGAACGCGAACATCACCACCTCGCCCGTCGCGACGTCCTGGGTGATGCAGGGGATGAGGCCGTCGGCGTCGAACTTCGGCTGGAGGGTCGTGCCGAGTTCGATCTCGGCGGTGGCGGTGCGGGCGGGGAAGACGAAGGAGGACATGGTGACGTTTGCGTGAACGTAGGAGCCTGCTTGCAGGCGATGGAAAATTGCGCGGCGGCCGAATCGCCTGCAAGCAGGCTCCTACATTTCGGCGGCGAGTTTGCGGAGATAATCGTAGGCGTAGAGGCCGGTGCGGTGGCCGTCGCTGAAATCGAAGCGGATGGCGTAATTGCCGATTTGCTCCCAGCCGGTGACGGTCACGCCGGGAAATTTCTTCGGGCCGTGGCCGCCATATTGGTTGCCGAAGATGTCGCGCTCGCCGGCGGTCTCGGCACTGGGCGAGGCGGCGCGGAGTTTTTCGAACTCGAAATAGGTTTCCGCGCCGTCGCTCCAGACGATGGCGACTTCGTTGCCGATGAGTTGGATGTTGGTGGGCGCGTGCATGGCCGGTTTGCTTCGCAAAAAGCAATTAGTTTTCCGTGAGGCGGAAAACTCCAGCGAATTGTGTCCGCGACGGCGTGAGGGGCACGTCTCAGTTTCCTGCAATGTGCCGCACCGCAGGGGTGGGCCGGGCGCTCCGTGCCCGGACAGCGCGCTGTGATTTCCGCTCGCTCCTGGCCGCCCGCGGAGCGGCCGGCCCACCTTTCGGCCTGCTGCAAGAAAGTGAGATGCGCCCGGCTAGGGGCGCATTTTCGTTCTCCGACTGAGGCGGGACGCCTCAGCCACGTGGACGAGGCGTCCCGCCTCGTTGAAGGCAAAAAACGGCTATGAGCGGACCACTGCGATGCCAGCGGGCGCGCTGATCTCGGAGTGCACCGTGCCATCGGCGCGGCGTTCGTGGCGCACCTTGATCGGGCCGCGCGGGGTGGGGTAGGTGCCCTCGGCCCACGTGAGCCGGCCGAGTTGCGGGACGATCCGCACGCGCTTGCAACCCGGCTCGAGCGGGGTCACGCCGAGCACCGTTTCGCTGAGCCACGCAGTCGGTCCGCTGGCCCAGCCGTGACACAGGCTGTGCCGGAAACCGATGTAGCAATACGCCCCATAGCCGCCGTGCACGTCCTTCTTCCCGGGCGGCACGAGTTCGTCGATCCGCGCGGCGTTGTCGGTCCACGCGAGGTCGAAGTCTTCCCAGAACGTCGTCGCGCCGAGATCGAGCATCGCGCCCCAGTAGCGCGAAATGAAGTCGAGCGCGGTGTCGACTTCGCCAGCCTGCGCGAGGGCGCGCAGCACGTAGTAGCCGTAAAACGTCGAGATGTTCGCCGGGCCTCCCACCTGCAACACCTCGCGTGCGGTCTGCTTCGCGTCGCGCATACCGGCGAGGGCAAGGAGGGCGGCGCCGGATTTCGAACCATTGACGTCGGGCACAACGCGACGGCCGCGCGTGGCGGCCTCGGTGCAGAGGCCGGCAGTCGAGGTGTCGTCGAGTTCGGTCAGCAAACGCGCGCCGGATTCGAGCGTCATGACGAGCAGCGCTTGGAGGCCGGCGGTCACACCTTCCTTGTTCGGCGAGCTGGGCCAGTCGAGAAAACGTGTGCCGTTGATGCGCTCGCGTCCGTCGGGACCGACGAGCGCGGCGAGGCGTTTGAGCAGCGCCTGCAGGTAGGTCTTCTGCGCGGCGAGATAGTCGCGGTTGCCATGGTGCAGCCACCACTGCTCATGGATGAGCACCCACCACATCGAGTAGGAGCTGATGCCGTTCATCCATTCGGTGGCGGGCGTGACCTCGCGAGTGAGATCGAGGCTGCGCGGGACGACGTCGTTGAAACCGAACACGGCGTTGATCGTCGCGACTTCGGGGTGCATGTCGCCGATCCAGACGAGGCGGTCGCGCTTCACGCCGTCCCACAGGTAGTCCTGCATGTTGAGGTGCACCGTGTAGGCGCCGACCTGCCAGATGCGGTTGAGCCGCTCGTCGTCGCAGCGAAACGAGCCCACCTGCGGCACGTCGCGCAACTGGAGCACCGCGTGCACCTCGGCGAGGCTGACCGGGAGCTTGGGGTCGAGATTGTCGATGCGCACGAAACGAAAACCGCTCGGCCCCACGGTGAGCTTGCCGAGCCACGGAAGGCGCACGGTCTGGTCGCGCAGTGCGTGATCGTTCTGCGCGTTGGCCTCGCCGCCGAGTTCGGCCATCGCCTCCGCCACCGACTCGCCGAAACGGATGCGCACGAGCGGCGGGTCCTTTTCCTTGGTCATCGTCGTGATGAGTTCGACGTAGCCGGAAATCTCCTTGCCGAAATCGAGCAGGATGGCACCGCCGCTTGCGCCGTTGGCGGCGGGGGCGAGCACGCAGGGTGGGCGCGGGTTTTTCAGGAGCGCTTGGTTGGGATTCGCGCCGAGGAGATTGGCGGCGTGGCTCGCACCGGCGGGGCTCGTCCAGACGACGCGCGTGGGGGCGATGATCCACGAACCGAGCGGGCTGGCGGTGCCGCGTGAGGACGCTGAGGACGCAGGCTGCGCCTCGACGACCGGGAGCGAGGCGAGCGCGGCGAGCAGTCGCAAGGCGGGGAAAATCCGCGCGGCGGAGCGAGGCGGACGGGAGGCGAGGGGCGGCGTGGCGGACATGGTGAGGAAGTGATGCGCAGCGGTGGAGGTCGGTCGAACAGGGCGGGACACCTCGCACAACGCGCAGCGTGATTCACGACCGGAAATTGACTTGAACACAATCGGATAGGGGAGTCGTTTCGACCGCCAAGCCCGCGGGCGATGAGCGCACGCGCGTGAACCCCTTCGAGTCACCGATGCCCCTCTCAATTTGCTGCACGTTGGCGCGATCCGTTGGACGCGTGGTGTTGGCGTTTCTGGCCGTGCTCGCGGGTGCGGCCGAGACCGCACCGCTGCCGGCGAAGCCGAATGTCATTTTGATCTACAGCGACGATCACGGCTACGCCGACCTCGCGGCGCAGAAGACCGATCCCGACATCCGCACGCCGCACCTCGATGCGCTGGCGCGCGACGGCGTGCGTTTTACCAAGGGCTACGTGAGCGCGCCGCAATGCGTGCCGTCGCGGGCCGGCGTGATCACCGGGCGCTACCAGCAGCGTTTCGGCGTCGAGGACAATTTGAAGGGACCGCTGCCGCTCGCGGAGGTCACGATTGCCGAGCGACTCAAGCCGGCCGGCTACGTCTCGGGTCAGGTCGGCAAATGGCACCTCGAGCCGACGCCACGCAGCGAGGAACAGGCGCCGGCGGCCGACGCCCACGCGTTCCTGCCGGGTGCGCAGGGTTTCGACGAATACTGGTGCGGGCCGATGAACACGTTCATGGCGTCGCACGATCTGAAGGGCACGCCGCTCGCGAAGCCGCCGCAGCGCCTGACCGATCCGCGCTTCCGCTGCGTGTGGCAGACCGAGGCGGCGCTCACCTTTATCAACCGTCACGCCCGCGAGCCGTTTTTTCTCTACCTTGCTTACTACACGCCCCACGTGCCGCTCCAGTCGCCGGAGCCGTGGTTCTCCAAGACCCCGGCGCACCTTCCACTCGAACGCCGGCAGGCACTGGCGATGATCGCGGCGATGGACGAAGGGATCGGCCAGCTGCGCGCCCGTCTGCGTGAACTGAACATCGAGAAGAACACCCTCATCTTCTTCATCGGCGACAACGGCGCTCCGCTCAAGGACGGCGCGTGGAACGGCTCGCTCAACACCCCGCTCACCGGCGAGAAAGGCATGCTCACCGATGGCGGCATCCGCACACCGTTTGTCGCCGCGTGGCCCGGAGTGCTGCCAGCGGGAAAAATTTACACGCATCCGGTGATCAACCTCGACGTGGCCGCCACCGCCGCCGCGCTCGCCGGCCTTCCGGCCGATCCGGCGCTGGACGGCGTCAACGTGGTCCCGTTTGTCCGGGGCGAAAAAGCCGGCGCACCGCACGATGCCCTCTTCTGGCGCTGGCGCTCCCAAGCCGCCGTGCGCGACGCGCGCTGGAAACTCATTTTCCTCGGACCCACGCAGAAATTTCTCTTCGACCTCGATAGTCCGGAGGGCGAAACGAAAAACCGTCTCGCCGAAAATCCCGGCGTCGCCGCCGAGCTCGAACGCCGGCTCCGCGCATGGGATGCGACATTGCCAGCGCCGCATCTGCCGCGCGCGGCCGTCGCGCAGGACGATTTCTTTTTCAACGCGCACGTTCTCAAGACCGCTCCGGCGCCGGTGTTGGGTCGCGGCGATCCGCTCGCCCGAAAGGCTGGCAAGGCCGCGAAAGCCGCCAAAGCCAGCGGCGGCACCGACCTCGCGTCGGCCAGCGGCTGGGTCGGGCGCAGCTGCACGCTGGTCGTGCAGGACGGCGCGCTGCGGATCACGCCGGACGGTGACACGAAACGCGGCCGCGGCTTCATCACGCACACCGGCCTCAACCTCGCCGGCCCGTTGCGTGCAACCGTGCGCCTTCGCACCCAGAGCGCAGGATCGCTGTCACTCGCGTGGCGCACGCGCGAGCAAGCGGATTTCGTTTCCGAAAACACCGCCCGCGCCGCGGTCGCCGCCTCCGCCGACTGGCAGACCGTGGCGTTCGACGTGCCGGCCAAGGGCAACGTGATCCACGTGCGGCTGCATCCGCCCGGCGACGGCGTGGTCGAGCTCGCGACCGTCGAGCTGCAACCGACGGCTGCCGGCGCGGCGGCGCAGCGTTGGAAATTCTGATTTTCTCATCCATGGCCTTATCCCCCTTCGCGCGATTTTTCGGCGTGTTGCTCGGCACCGCGGCGGCGCTTGCGGCCGCCGCATCACGTCCGCCCAACCTCGTGTTCATCCTCGCCGACGACCTCGGCTGGAGCGACACGACGTTCGACCGGCCCAACGCGTTTTACGAGACGCCCAACATCCAACGCCTCGCCCAGCGCGGCCTGCGCTTCACGCAAGCCTACGCCGCCAATCCGCTGTGCTCGCCGACGCGCGCGAGCATCCAGACAGGGCTCTATCCCGCACGCATCGGTCTCACCGCGCCGGTCGCGCACACGCCGCAGGTCATCCTCGAAAAAGGTCACGTCAAGCAGGCCGCCCCCACCGCGCACGTGCTCGTCGCGCAAAGCGTGACGCGGCTTGACACGAGTTACCCCACGCTGGCGAAGACCTTGCGGGCGCAGGGCTATCGCACCGGCCATTTCGGCAAGTGGCATCTTGGCCCCGAGCCGTATTCGCCGCTGCAGCAAGGTTTCGAGGTGGACTTTCCCCATTGGCCGGGCCCCGGTCCGGCCGGCAGCTACGTTGCGCCTTGGAAGTTTCCCGCCGCGCTCGCCGTCGCGAGCACACCCGGCGAGCACATCGAGGACCGGCTCGCGACCGAAGCGATCAAGTTCATGACGGCGCACCAGGACGAGCCGTTCTACCTCAACTACTGGGCCTTTTCCGTTCACGCCCCTTACGATGCGAAGAAAGACCTCGTGGAAAAATACCGCGCCAAGGCCGCGCAGCTTCCGCCCGGCGCCGGCCAGCGCAACCCCGTCTACGGCGCGATGGTGCAGAGCCTCGACGAAAACGTCGGCCGCCTGCTCGATGCGCTCGACGCGCTCAAACTGACGGAGCGCACGATCATTGTCTTCTTCTCCGACAACGGCGGCGTGCACTGGGTCGCCGGCACCGAGGAGGCCAGTGCCGCGTGGAACGTCGCGGGCATCCCGATCACCAGCAACGCTCCGCTCCGCGGCGGCAAGGCGACGACCTACGAAGGCGGCACCCGCGAGCCCTGCGTGGTCGTCTGGCCGGGCCTCACGAAGCCCGCGGCCGTGACCGACACGATCATCCAGAGCACCGATTTTTTCCCGACGTTTGCCGAGCTGCTCGGCCTGCCGGTGCCGGCCACTCATCGGTTCGACGGCCGGAGCTTCGCCCCCGCGCTGCGCGGTGCGCCGCACGATCGCGGCCCGACCTTTGTCCATTTTCCGCACAACACGCCTGCCTCGGGCGGCCTCGCGTCGACCTGGGTGCGCGTTGGCGACTGGAAACTCATCCGTTTCTTCAGCCTCAACGCGGATCTCTCGGACGTTTTCGAACTCTACAACCTGAAGGATGACTTGGGCGAAACGAAGAATCTCGCGGCGCAGCATCCCGCGAAAGTCGCCGAACTGAACGCGCTCATCACGAATTTCCTGCGCGACACCGCGGCCGTCGTTCCACCGCGCAACCCGGCCTTCAATCCGAACGCCAGCCCGCCGGCCGCCGCGAAGACGAAAGCCAAGTCCAAGAAAAAAGCTGCGGAGAAGAGCGACCCGACACTCGATTGAACGCGCGCGTGAAACGGCTGGCGTCGGTTCTCTGCACCTTGGCGTGGTGGTTCGGTGGTTGCGCGGGCCCGGCGACAACCGAGTCTCCGCCGCCCGCGGCTGCCCCGGCCTCCATCTCGCTCACGCTCGATGGCGCAAGCGTCCACGAAATGTCGCTGACGCGCCCGGCGGCGGATCTCGTCGAACTGCACACCAAGGGTGGAGATCCATTCGTCGCCACCCACTCCTTTGTGGCGACGGCGGATGGTCCGACAGTGCTCACGTTCGACTACATCGCGATGAGCGCCGTGCCCGGCTTCGCGGTGTATGTCGGCACGCCCTGGAGTGAATCCCGCATGCAAGCCGCCGCGGAAATTCCGCCGGCCGAAGGTTGGAGCACTTTTTCTCTGAACCTGTTTCCGGTGTGGCACCGCGGCAGCGCACCGCCCGGCCGGCTGCGGCTCGATTTCGGCGACACTCCCGGACGCGTGATCCAGATTCGCAACGTCCGCCTCCGCCCACCGAACGAACGCGAACGCGACGCCAGCGGCCGCTGGGCCGCCCATCAAGCCGCGGAGCTGGCCCGTGACGCGGCACTGCGCACCTACCTCCAACGGGATTTCCCCGCGCGCCTCACCCGCATCGTGGCCGACGCCGACAGTCTCACGATCACCGGTGAGACGGGCGGGCACGCCGGCGAATTCGCCCTTGCCGAGGCGCAGGTGTGGGAAGACGCGCTCCATCCCCGGTCGCTCACGCGCGTGGCGGCGATCCGACCCGACGCATCGGGCGCGTTCACCCTCCGGTTGCCACGCGTCGTCGATGGTGGACGCGACCGGTTGTTCTCCCGCTGGCAGATCGTCCGACCGGGCACCGACGATGCCGTGCTTTCGGCCGCTCGCTACGTCGATGACGTGACGCCCCGCCACGCCTGGCCGGAGACCAAGGCGCGCTCGAAAAAGGGCCTCGGTGGCTTCGTGGCGCAGCGCCCCGAGGCGGTCGCGGATCTCGACGCCCTCGGAATCGATAGTGTGACGGTGAATCTCTTTCTCGCGCGGCTCCTGCGCGCACAGCCGTCGCCCAAAACGATCGCGCACACGCGTCACGGCCGCACGCTGCATGTCGATCGCGCCGAGTTGGAGCGGCTCGACCGCACAACGCTCACCGCGGCGAAGCGCGGGGCGCTCGTTTTCGGCATTTTGCTCGTGTCCAAAGCCGGTTCTTGGGACGGCGCGCTTGGTCCCGTGATGCAGCACCCCGATTGCGATCCGGTCGGCACCTACAGCATGGCCAACGTCGCGACGGCCGACGGTGTCGCGCACTACGCGGCGCTGCTCGATTTCCTGGCCGAGCGTTACAGCCGCCCCGGCGCGCTCTTCGGCCGCATCCATCACTGGATCGTGCACAACGAAGTCGACGCCGGCTGGGTGTGGACCAACTGCGGCGAAAAACCGCCGGTGCTCTACCTCGATCAGTATCACAAATCGATGCGCCTCGTGCAGCTCGTCGCCCGCCAATACGATCCTCACGCCCGCGCCTACATTTCGCTCACGCACCACTGGACGACGACGGCGAGCCATCGGTTCACGCCGTCGCGGGTGCTGCTCGAACACCTCCTCGAGTTCTCCCGCGTCGAGGGCGATTTCGACTGGGGCATCGCGTTTCATCCCTACCCGGAGTCGCTGCGCGATCCCCGCACCTGGTTGGATCGCAAGGCGGTCTTCAGCTACGATACGCCGCAGATCACGTTCAAGAATCTCGAAGTGCTCGACGCCTGGGTGCGCGAGCCGTCGCAGCGGTTTCTCGGCACGCACGTGCGCTCGGTGCACCTGACCGAGCAGGGACCCAACTCGCCGGACTACAGCGCACGCTCGCTCACCGAGCAGGCCGCGGCGATGGCCTACGTCTGGCAGAAGATCCGCCACCTCGATACGATCGAAGGCTTCCAGTTTCACAACTGGGCCGACAACCGCCGCGAAGGCGGACTGCGCATCGGGCTGCGGCGCTTTGGCGACGATGCTGATGAACCGCTCGGCAAGAAACCCATCTGGCACGTCTACCGCGCGCTCGACACGCCCGACGAGACGGCCGCGATTGCTTTTGCGTTGCCGGTGATCGGTCTCGCCGACTGGAGTCAGGCACTGCACCGCGGCCCGATTCAGCGCAAACCGTGACCCGCCCCAAGGGGTTGCGCCCACTCCCCACCCCATGAAAACTCCCTCCCCGGCTCGGCGGCGTGGCCTCCCCGCGGCCGCCGCCCTGGCGCTTGCGTCCGCCACCTGGTCCGTCGGCCAGACCGCCACCCCCGCGAAGCCCGCCGACACGGTTGTGCTTTCGCCGTTCCAAGTCGATGCGTCCGCCGACCAAGGCTACCTCGCCACGCAGACGCTCAACGGCACGCGGCTCAAAACCGATCTCAAGGACATCGGCTCCTCGCTCACCGTCTTCACCGAGGAGCTCATGAATGACCTCGGCGCGAACAGCATCTACAACTTGATGGCGTTCGCGCCCAACACCGATCCGTTCGTCATGTCCACCTCCGACATCACGGGCAACGGCAACGATTTCATCAACATCCCGACGAAGTTCGTCTCGCGCGGCGGCGCCAGCACCTCGGTGGCGCAGGATTTTTTCGCCAACGGCATCCCGCAGGATCGCTTCAACTCCGAGGCGCTCACCTTCACCCGCGGCCCCAACGCGATCCTCTTCGGTCTCGGCAACGCCGCCGGCGCGTTCATCTCGTCGACCAAGCGCGCCAAGTTCACCAACTCCCGCACGCTCGAACAACAGATGGACAGCCGCGGCGGCCACCGCCTCACGATCGACCTGAACCAGGTGTTGATCAAAAAATACCTCGCGATCCGCTACGCCGGGCTCTTCGAGGGCATGAACTCGTTCCGACTGCACACGAACGACTATCAGCGCCGGCAGTTCGTCACGCTGAACGTCACGCCGTTCAAGCAGACCACGCTGCGCTTCAACTACGACGCCGGGCACATCCAGCAAAACGCCGTGCGCCCGTGGCCCGACTACGACGCGGTCTCGCCGTGGCTCGCCGCCGGCTCGCCGATGATCGCCACCTACAGCAACACCCCCGGCGGCAAGCCGGCCGGCATCACCAACAACACCATCAAC
Source organism: Verrucomicrobiota bacterium (assembly GCA_016235555.1). Taxonomy (GTDB): domain Bacteria; phylum Verrucomicrobiota; class Verrucomicrobiia; order Opitutales; family Opitutaceae; genus JACRKC01. Next base: position 85,771 of record JACRKC010000095.1, on the reverse strand, counting down.
CAGCTGGTTTCGACGGAATAGTCCCCCGGCGGCACCGTGGTCCCCACGATGAACTTCGTGAACACCGGCGTCAGCGCGACGCCCAGCTTCGCCAACGGCTTCCCGACCAACGGCGCCAGCTTCCGCTCGCTGGTCAACCCCGCCCTTTATCCGACGTTCGCGAGCGCCTTCGGCAACTCCGCCTACCGCCTGACCAGCTACCACATCGCGTCCGTCTTTCTCGAGCAGCAGATCACCCGGGACTTCTTCATCGAGGCCGCCGCCAACCGCGTCGACACCAAGCTCCGCGCGATCAACGGCTTCGTCGGACAGCTCAGCTACATCTACGTCGACCCGAACCGCCAGCTGCCCAATGGCCAGCCCAACCCCAACGCCGGCCGCCTCTACAGCCAGTCGCAGCCCACGATCATCGAAGCGCCCAACGCGGCCCGCAACTACCGCGCGATGGCCTCGTATGAATTCGACTTTGCGCGCCGCACTCCGGGCTGGCTGAAAAACCTCGGGCGTCACTCCGCCGCGCTGTTTGTCGAGCAGGACACCACCACCGGCTGGTCGAGCAACAACGGCCTGTTCAACGTCACCCCGCTCGCGACCACCGGCGCCGCCGCAACGATCACGAACGGCGTGAACAGCATCCAATACCGCTACTACTACGATCCAGCCGCTCACAAGGTGGGCACCTCCGTCGGCCGCCACCTTGAGGCGATCCCGATCCTCTACGCCGGCGATCCGTTCCCGGCCCGCAACCCCAGCGGCATCACGCCCGCCTTCATCTCCCAACAAGGTCCGACCAACACGGAGGCCATCGTGAAGACCCAGGCGCTCGCGCTTCAGAGCTTTTTCTGGAAGGACCGGATCGTCGTCACCAACGGGCTGCGCAAAGACGACCAAACCTCCTGGCTTTCCGTGCCCAACGACTTCGTCGCCCTGCGCGATCCCGTCACCAACGCGGCGCCGAAACCGACCACGATCAATCTCCGCAAGTTCGCCGCGGCCAGTCGCGCGGAGCGCGGCGGCCACACGTATTCGCGCGGCCTCGTGTTCCATGCCCTCCCGTGGGTCAGCCTCAGCTACAACACGTCCAACAACCTCCAGGTGAATTCCGGCATGCGCAATATCTTCGGCGACTTGCTCCCCAATCCCCAGGGTCGAGGCAGCGACTACGGCCTGAAATTCGCCCTCTTCGACCGCCGCGTGTTCCTCGACGTCACCTACTACACGAACAGCAACATCAACACGCCCGACAGCATCTCCAGCAACGCCGCGGGCAACTTCAAGCAGTTCGACCAGCTCTGGATCGCCGTGGCGAATTTCACCGGCGATGTGAAATATCTCACCACCCCGTATTCCACGCTCAGCACGGTCTGGCAGGATGTCGTTTCCACCACGTCGAAGGGCTGGGAGTTCGCGCTTACCGCCAACCCCACCAAGCAGTGGCGCCTCACGCTCAACGGCAGCCGGCGCGGCGACAACACCACCACCGCGCGCGGCACCTACATCAACGCCTACATGGCGAAATACATCCCGATCATCAAATCGCACCCCGAGTGGCAGAACCTCGCCCCCACCAACGTCACGACCGTCGCGTCGAGCGTGGCCGAACTCGAAAACATCTTGGTCAACTTCAACGCCATCCGGAACAGCCCGTCGGCCAACTTCTCGCCGACCTGGACGCTCAACCTCGTCCAGACGTTCGAGCTACCCCGCGAAGCCCGACTCGCCGGCCTGCCCCTCGGTGGTTTCTCCTTCGGCGGCAGCATGAACGCCCGTGGCACCGCAATCAACGGCTTCGCCGTCGACAGCAAATTCGTCCTCGATCCGACGTCGCCCTACTACTCGCCGCCGTCGTTGAACTTCGGCGGCTGGATCACCTACAAACGGAAACTCTTCAAGAACCGCGTGGACTGGCGCCTGCAGCTGAACGTCCGCAATCTCCTCGACGACAACACCGTCTTCCCCCTCGTGAAAGTCGACTCCCGCGACGGGAAGCACACGCCCAGCACCGCGATCTACAACCTCCGGGAGCCGCGCACATATCAGTTCACGAGTTCGTTTCGGTTCTGAGCTTTCGGGTGGCGCGCGGGAGCCCGTGAATTTCGATTCGCTGGAAGGGCGGATTTCTGCCGTTGTGCCGCACCCCTATGACCCCACCCCGAGTGTTTGCTTTGCTTGCCGTTATTGTTGCGATCGTGCCGGTCGCCGGCCTCCGCGCCCAAGTCGCCCCGGCTGCGCCCGCACCCACGTCGAAGGACGAGGCCATCGTCCTCAGTCCGTTCGCCGTCAATGCCAGCTCCGACACCGGCTACGCCGCCACGAGCACGCTTGGCGGCACGCGCCTCAAGAGCGAGCTGCGCGACGTCGCCTCCCAGATCGACGTCATGACCTCCGAGTTCCTCGAGGACATCGGCGCGCTCACGCTCGACGAGGCGCTGCGCTACTCGATGAACATCGAGTCGAACGACGAGAACTTCTCGCCCGGCACGGACGCCAACACCAACAGCGTCTTCTCCTCCGCCTACGGCAGCCGCACCCGCGGCCTCAGCCGCTCGAACAACACGCACGACTTCTTCGAGACCAACGTCCCGCTCGACACCTACAACACCGGCAAGCGCTTCACCCTCGTCTCCGGCTCCAACGCGATTCTCTTCGGCGCGGGCTTCGCCGGCGGCACCAACGACGTCGCGTTCGACCGCGCCGACCTGCGGAAATTCTCCGGCAACACCACCCTCCGCGCCGATTCCAACGGCAGCCTGCGCGCCTCGGTCAACCTGAGCCAGCCACTGATCCGGAATATCCTCGGCCTCCGCGTCGCCGGCCTGCGCGCGGACGAGCGCGACTACCGCGAGGGCGTCGGCTCGCGGACGGACCGGCTCTACACCTCGCTCCTGCTTCAGCCGCACAAGCGCATCTCGATCCGCGGCTGGCTGGAGAAATACGAGTCACGCCAGCGCAACGCCGCCAACACCCTCGTCGCCGACCGCGTGAGCCCGTGGCTTGCGACCGCCACGCGGCCCACTTTCAACAACGCCGGCCTCACGCCCGCGAGCACGGCCGCGCAGTTCAACACGGCGTTCAACGCCCAGGGCGCCGACCTCGCGCGCTCCGCCGAGCGCTTCAACAACGTCGCCTCCGCCGGCACGATCGTCTTCAACCTCGACGGCACACAGCCCACGGCGATCCGCAACTGGACCAACACCGTCACCTCCAGCCGCCCGCTCGACGGCACGCAGGACCCCAGCATCGTCGATCCCGCCATCTACCCGCTCGATCGCAACGTCATCGGCAACGCCATGCAGCGCCGCTGGCGCGCCAGCATCCACGGCTTCGTCTTCGAGTTGAATCCGTGGCGCGACATCTACGTCGAGGGCGGCTACAACCGCGAGGTCTTCGACACGCGCTCGCTCAGCTTCGTCTCCGGCAACAACACCGATCTGCGCGTCGATCTGAACCGCTTTCTCCCGGACGGCGTCACGCCGAACCCCAACCTCGGCCGCTTTTACGTCGAGGACGACATCACCGGCAGCATGTGGCGCAATCACCGCACGGAGCGCCGCCTGCAGGTCGCCTTCGCACAGGACCTCGGGAAACGCGGCGGTTTCTGGCGCTGGCTCGGTTCCCACCAGGGCGCGGTGATGTATACCGGCGGCGTCAACATGCGCGTGCAGCAGAACAACAACAACACCCGCATCATCTCCGACCACACCTTCGACGGCATCACCTATCCCGCCGGCACCAACGCCGCCAACGACATCACGCGCAACACCCGCCGGCTGCGCGCGCGCTTCTACGTCGACACCCCGCAGAACAACAGCCGCGGGCACTTTGCGTTGCAGGCGCCCTTCAACCTCTGGGATCCCGAGACGCGCGTCATCGGCAAGGATGCCGCCGGCCGCGACGTCGTGATCAACCACGGAATGAGCAACCCCTACGGCGCGCAGGTCATGACCTCGAACGGCAAGAAGAAGGAGGACGCCCTCCAGTGGGGCCTCCAGAGCAGTTTTCTCCAGGGCCGGCTCAACCTCACCATCGGCGAGCGGTTCTCCGACGCCTCGTTCGCACCGTGGGTCGGGCAGGGCGGGTCCAACAGCCGGCTGCCGCGCCGCTACAACGCCGCGACCGGCAGATACGAGGAGCCCGTCCGCAACGGCGCCGCGATTGTTTTCCCCAGCAACGGCCAGGCGGTTGGCAACGCCGGCTTCGAGCCGTGGGACGCCATGCTAAGCCGCGGCGGCGAGTTCGACTCGCTTGAGGCCCCGACAAAATACAGCGTCACATCGCGGATGAAGGGCGTCGTCCTCCATCCGCTCGGCCGCAACGCCATCCCGAGCCTGCACTACACGGAGTCATCGTCGGCCTTCGTCGCGGATTTCACGCGCAAGTCCCCGAACGGCGCGGAAGCCCAGCTCGACGACGGCACCACGCGCGAATACGGCCTCTCGCTGCGTTTCCTCGACGACAAGCTCGTCCTGCGCGTGAACGCCTACGAGTCCATCTACCTCGGCGTCTCCGGCGGCGGCATCACCGTGCCGAATCCGCCGGCGGTCGGCGGCAATTCCGGCATGGACCGCGCTGACATCCGCTGGTCCGCCATCCACATCGAGAAATCGGTGCTTAACTACAACCTCGTGAAATCCGGCGGGCGCTACGAGTCCGCCGCGACCGGGGCGCCGGTGCTCGGCGGGACGAGCAACGGCATCCCCTCCGGCAGTCCGATCCGCTACTTGCAGGAGGACGTGCTCAACTGGCCGAGCGAGGGCGCCGCCGGCAATGCGTTTTCGCTCAAATACAACAACTCCTCCGATCGCATCGCCAAGGGCGTCGAATACCGCCTCATCGCCAATCCCACGCGCGGCTGGAGCGTGAGCGCGAGCCTCGCCAAGAACAACACGCGCAGCGCCAGGATCGCGGCGGATTGGTTCGGCGTGATCGGCTACCGGCTGAAGGACTGGCTCGCGGTGGCCAACGACACGGTGGCGCCGCAGCGTGCCGGCGGCACCGGCCCCGCGCAGCTGCACTTCAATTCCGGCACCAACGCCAACGAGTCGCTGCTCGCCTACATCCGCAGCGCCGCGCTCGGCTGGGCCTTCCTGCGCGAGAGCGAGGGCCAGGCCAACAACCAGGAGGTCCAGTGGCGCGGCAATCTCACGAGCTCGTATCGCATCCAGACCGGCGTGCTGAAGGGCCTCCGTTTCGGCGGCAGCGTCCGCTACCGCGGCGAGCGCATCCTCGGCTACCGCGACAAGACCGTCGCCACCGCCGATCTCGCGAAGGATCCGATCCTCGGCGCTCCGGGGCTTTTCCCCGCCGGCTCCAGCATCACGATCGCCGACGTCTCGCGTCCGATCATGGGCGGGGCGACGGTCAACACGGACGCCGTGCTCGGCTACTCGGCCGCGCTCTTCAACAAGCGCATCCGCTGGAACGTGTCGCTCAACGTCCGCAACGTCCTCAACGACGACAAGCTGATCGCCCAAAGCGGCCTCTCCGCGGCGGGCACGCCCGTGGTCTTCCAGTATCCCGAGCCGCGGGTCTTTCTGCTGACGAACAGCTTTGATTTCTGAGCAGGCGGAGAGGCGCATCCGAGCCGGCGCCCATCTCACGTTCTTGCAGGAAGCCGCAAGATGGGCCGGCCGCTCCGCGGGCGGCCAGGCGGGATCGGGAATCGCCGCGCGCTGGCCGGGCGCGAAGCGCCTGGCCTACCCCTGCGATGCGGGCACATCGCAGGAAACTGATACCAAAGTCCGCTGGTTTTTATACCAACGGTCTCGCGGATTTTGATTTTTGTAGGGGCGCCGCTTGCCGGCGCCCACGCCGCGCAACACGGGCGTCGTCAAGCGACGCCCCTACAGTCCAACAGCAATAGGCGACTGGTATGAGGTGCGCCCTCCGAGCCGGATGGGGCGAGTATGAACTCGCCAGCGCCGGGTGCGGTTTCCCATTGTCGCTTTTCCGGTCCCGCCCACTCAACCCCCGCTATGCCTGAATTCGCCGGCAAGGCCGTCTTCCTCAGTTACGCGTCGCAAGATGCAGAGGTGGCGCTGCGCATTGGCGCGGCGCTGCGCTCCGGCGGCGTCGAAGTGTGGCTCGACCAGGAAGGCGGGCTCGTCGGCGGCGATGCGTGGGACAGGAAAATCCGCGAGCAGATCAACACGTGCGCGCTCTTCGTTCCGCTCATCTCGGCCAACACGCAGGCGCGGCACGAAGGCTATTTCCGGCTCGAATGGAAACTGGCGGAAGACCGTTCGCATCTCATCGCGAAGGGGAAACCGTTCATCGTGCCGGTCAGCGTCGACGGCACGATCGAACGCGGCGCCCTCGTGCCCGATGCGTTTCTCACGGTGCAGTGGACACGAATCGGCTCCGCCGATTCGTTAAACGCGTTCTGCGAACGCGTGAGGAAATTGCTGAGCAATTCGGAAGTGGCACGGGTCTCCCGACCCGTGAGTCCCGAGCCCATGGGTCAGGAGACCCATGCCACGCAATCCGCGCCGCCCGCGAGCTCCGTGGCGCCGGCAAAAAATCTCGAGCTCTCCGCTGCGGTGCGACTCCCGACCGACGGCGGATTCGAGACGTTCGAGCGGCAGCGCCCGCTGTGGCGGCGCGCGCTGCCGGTCGTGGCGACGGCGATGGTGACCGCACTCGTCGTCGGCCTTGCGGTGGCGTGGCGCCTGTGGCCCACGACCGCTCCGGCGCCTGTGACGCGGTTCACAGTTCCTCTTCCAGAAGGACAGGCGCTCACGAGCGCCGTCGTCACTTTCGTCGACATTTCGCTCGACGGCACGCAAATGGTCTACGCGGCCAATCGGCGGCTTTACCTGCGGTCGATGTCGCAGCTCGAAGCACGGCCAATCCCAGGAGTCGAGATCGAGCAGGTAGCCTCCAACCCGGTCTTCTCGCCGGACGGCCTTTCCCTTGCCTTCCGGTCGAGAGCCGACCAATCGATCAAACGGATCAGCGTCACCGGCGGCGCGCCCGTGACGCTCTGCAAGGCTGACAGTTTATCGAGCATGAGTTGGGGTCCGGACGGCATCGTCTTTGGCCAGGGGGCCGAGGGGATCATGCGGGTTTCGCCGAGCGGTGGCGCACCTGAACCGCTGGTCGGCGTCAAGCCCGACGAGCAGGCGCAGGGTCCGCAGATGCTGCCCGACGGCCGGACCGTGCTGTTCACTCTCGCAACGGGCACGGCTGTCGATCGCTGGGATAAGGCCCGGATTGTTGCCCAAACCGTGAAGTCGGGTCAGCGCAAGATCCTCATCGAAGGCGGAAGCGCCGCCCGGTATCTGCCGACTGGCCACCTGGTGTATGCCCATGAGGGCGTGATATTCGCCGTGGCATTCGATCCCGGGCGGCTGGAAACGGCAGGCAGACCGGTGCCCGTCGTGGAGGGCGTGAGCCGAAGCGGTGGTGCCGCTCATTTCAGTGTTTCGGCGACCGGCACGTTGATCTACCGTCCCGGCCCGGTCTCGACCGGGCTTACGCAGATGAGCCTCGGATTCTTCGAGCGCAAGGGCGCGGCCGAGCTCCTGAAGGTGCCGCCCGGCCCTTATGAGCAGCCCCGGCTCTCGCCGGACGGAAAGCAGATCGCGTTCGGGAGCGACGATGGCAAGGGAGCGACGATTTGGATCTACGAACTGTCGGGCGCCAGCGCCGTGCGGCGGCTGACCTTCGACGGGCAGGGGAACAATCGCTTTCCGGTCTGGTCGGCGGACAGCCAGCGGGTGACGTTCCAGTCGGATCGTGAAAAAGACCTGGGAATTTTCTGGCAGAGGGCGGATGGAGCCGGCGCGGCCGAGCGGCTGGTCACGGCCGAGCCAGAAACGGCGTGCATCCCGGAGTCCTGGTCGCCCGACGGCACGCGGCTGCTGTATAACGCCACCGGCAAAGACGGGATGTCGGCACTCTGGATGTTTTCCTCGGCAGACAAGAAGACCGAGCGATTCGATGCGGTCGTGTCGCCGAAGCCAACGTTGACGGGCGCGGTATTTTCTCCCGATGGCATGTGGGTGGCCTACGCCTCGCGTAGAAGCGGTCCGTTGCACGCGGTGTATGTCCAGCCCGTTCCGCCGACCGGCGCCAAATACCAAATGTCAAAGAATGAAGATGACGGACACCACCCGCTTTGGTCGCCGGACGGGAAGGAGCTGTTCTTCACCCCTGGGGCGGGCAATCGAATCCATGTCGTCAGCGTTTCCACGCAGCCGGCATTCAGCTTTGGAGAGCCGGTCCTGCTCACGCGGCCGTTCCAGAATCTGTCGACGAACTTTGAGCGAACCTACGATATCAGCCGCGACGGCCAGCGTTTCCTCGGGTTGATTGACGCCACCCAAGCCACCCAGTCAGGAAGAACGGAGGCTGAGCAAATTCAGGTCGTGCTCAACTGGTTCGACGAGTTGAAGCGGAAGGTGCCGGTGGGGTCGCGTTAACGCTCAACTTTCAACGTTCAACCCTTAACGCCCAAGTGAATCCACCCCGTTTCAATTTTCGGAGGTCCAATCCTTGAGCGTTGAACGTTCAGCGTTGGGCATTGAGCGTTCCGCGCCCCGCGGGGCCGTCTTCCTCAGCTACGCGTCGCAGGACGCGGAGGCGGCGAAGCGCGTCGCCGAGGCGCTGCGCACCGGCGGCATCGAGGTGTGGCTCGACCAAGAGGGCGGGCTCGTCGGCGGCGACGCGTGGGACAAAAAAATCCGCGAGCAGATCAACGCGTGTGTGCTCTTCGTGCCGATCATCTCGGCCAACACGCAGGCGCGCAAGGAAGGCTACTTCCGACTCGAGTGGCATCTCGCCGAGGAGCGCGTCCGGCTCATTGCCAAGGGCGTGCCGTTCATCGTGCCGGTGAGCGTCGACGCCACGGTCGAACGCGGCGCGCTCGTGCCCGATGCGTTTCTCGCCGTGCAGTGGACGCGTCTGCCCGGCGGCGAAGCGCCGGCGGCATTTGTGGAGCGGGTGAGAAAGTTGCTGGGCGCTGAAGTTGCACCGATCGCTTCGGCCGCAGGGGCGTCGCTCGACGACGCCCGCGGGCGCGGACCAGCCGCGCCCCTACCCGTGGCTGTCCAGAATTCGGAACTCTCCACGGTGGTGCGGCCCGCAACCGACGCCGCGTTCGAAACGTTCGAGCGGCAGCGCCCGCTGTGGCGGCGCGCGCTGCCGGTCGTGAGCGCGGTGCTTGTGACCGCGCTCGTCGCTGGCGTCGTGGCATGGCGCGTGTGGCCTGCGCCGGCCCCGGTCACCCGGTTCAACTTTCGCCTCCCGGAAGGGCAGACGTTCAGAGTCGCCGCACGTCATCTCATCGCGGTCTCGCCCGACGGCCGGGCGATTGTCTATCACGCCACCGCCGGGCTCCACCTGCGCAAACTCGACGAATTGGAGGCGCACCCGATTCGGGGCACGGAGGGAACGATGAACAATTTGTGCTTCGCGCCGGACGGACAATCGGTGGGCTACTGGCAAGCCGGGCAACTGAAGCGCATCACCGCCAAAGGCGGCGCCCCGGTGGTCATCTGCGCGGTGGCCAGCACGCCCGTCGGCGTCAGTTGGGCGCCGGACGGCACGATCCTGTTCGGCCAGCGCGAGGGGATTCTGCGCGTGCCGGCCACGGGCGGCACGCCCGCAGTGGTAGTCCCCAGCCAGAACGGTGAGTCGCTCGTGAGTCCGCAACTGTTGGCGGACCGCGACACGGTGCTCTTCAGCGCGCGACCGGCCGGGAGCGCGTCGGTCGACGGAGCCCGCATCGTCGCGCAAAAAATCTCGACGGGGGCACGAACGGTCCTCGTCGAGGGCGGAGTTGACGCGCGCTATCTGCCGACCGGGCATCTCGTCTACGTCGCCGGCAACGTCCTGATGGGCGTCGCCTTCGACGCGCGCCGGCTGGCGGTCACCGGAGGCGCGGTTCCGGTGGTGCAGGGAGTGATGAGGACGAGTGGCACGGTCATAGACCTCGCGAACTACGGCGTCGGCGCAGACGGCACGCTGGTCTGGGTTTTCAGCACGGTCGTGCCCGACAACGCTGCGTGGCAGCTCGCCCTGAGCGACCCCGCGGGCAAACTCACACCCTTGGCGCCGCCACCCGGCCTCTACGAAGCACCGCGCGCCTCGCCGGACGGGACGCGCGTCGCGGTGGGCGTGGCGGATCCGAAGGAGGCCTACGTCGCAATCTACGATCTGGACGGTAAGACCGCCGTGCGCCGTCTGACCTTTGGCGGAAACAGCCGCTATCCGGTCTGGTCGCGCGACAGCCAGCGCGTGACGTTTCAATCGGATCGCGAGGGCGACCCCGCCATCTTCTGGCAACGGGCGGACGGGACCGCACCGGCCGAGCGATTGACGAAACCGGAGAAGGACACCGCGCACGTGCCCGCGTCGTGGTCGCCGAAAGACGAGCACCTGCTGTTCACCGTCATCCCAGCCAAAGAGCCGATTGCAACCGGCGCGCTCTGGGCCTACGCGCGAGCGAGCGGGACCGCCACTCCGTTCGGCAACGTCAAAGCGGCGGGGCAGAGTCCGATGTTTTCGCCCGATGGCCGCTGGGTCGCGTATGCCAGCCGCGACCCAAACGATTCGAGCAATGGTGAGGGCTACATCCAGCCGTTCCCGGCCACCGGCGCTCAATATCAACTGCCGCGCGTGGATGCCACTAATACCCCGGCCAATCCGTTCTGGTCGCCCGACGGCACGGTGCTCTACTTTGCTCCCGGCCCCGGACGGTTCGCTTCGGTCAGCGTGACGACGCAGCCGGCGGTCGCGCTCGGGAACCCGACCCCGATGCCGAGGCCGTTCCAGGGAGCGAGCCCGATCTCGCCGAGAGCCTACGACATCATGGCGGACGGCCGGCTGATCGGCCTGATCGCGCCGGGACAGGCAACGGACGCCGCGGGAACGGAGCAGCCGGAAATCCGCATCGTCCTCAACTGGGCCGAGGAACTGAAGCGACTGGTGCCGGTGAAGTGACGAAATACGATCCGGCGCTTGATGCGGATGTGCGAGGCGCGTGCAACCTTGAGCACCGGGCGGCTCTCGTTATTCATCCCTTCTCCCTCGATGACGTCGCCCCTCGTTGCCCTTGCCCTGCTCGCCCTTGGCGTCGCGCCGCCGATCCCCGGTGCGCCACCCGCCTCATCGCCATACGCGCCGATTTCGATGCGTGGATGAAACAGCAAGGCGACACGCAGACAGTCTTTGGCCAGCCACTCCTCCGTGGCGACCCCGTCACTCTCCTCACGCCCGGCAACGCCAAGAAGAAATAACCATGAAGCTCACCCGACTCGTCTCACTCGGCCTCGTCCTTGGTTCAGCCCTGCACCTCGGGGCGGCCGAATCGCGCCGCCCCAACATCCTGTTCATCGTCGGCGACGACATGGGTTACGCCGATGTCGGCTTTCACGGCTGCAAGGACATCCCGACTCCCAATCTCGACAAGCTCGCCGCCGACGGCGTGCGCTTCACCAACGGCTACGTGAGCGGCCCCTATTGCTCCCCCACGCGCGCGGGCCTGCTCACCGGCCGATACCAGACGCGTTTCGGTCATGAGTTCAATCCCAGCGGCGGCAACGGCATGCCGATCACGGAAAGCACGATCGCCGACCGCCTGAAAGCCGCCGGCTACGCGACCGGCCTCGTCGGCAAATGGCATCTCGGCAACCAGCCCGCGATGCAGCCGCCGCAACGCGGCTTCCAGGAGTTCTTCGGCTTTCTCGGGGGCGCGCACAGTTACTTCGATGTGAGCGGCATGCTGCGCGGCTCCGAGCAAATCAAGGAACTCGATTACACCACCGACGCCTTCGGACGCGAGGCCTGTGCCTACATCGAGCGCCATCGCGCGCACCCGTGGTTCCTCTACCTCGCCTTCAACGCCGTGCATACGCCGATGCACGCCACCGACGCGCGGCTGAAGAAATTTGCCCACATCGCCGACGAGCGCCGCCGCACCTACGCCGCGATGATGGCCGCGATGGACGAAAACATCGGCAAGGTGCGCGCCAAGCTCGCCGAGACCGGCCAGGAGCGCGACACGCTCGTCTGCTTCATCAGCGACAACGGCGGCCCGACCATGGTCGGCGTCACCGTCAACGCTTCGCGCAACGATCCGCTCCGCGGCAGCAAGCGCACCACCCTCGAAGGCGGCATCCGCGTGCCCTACGTCGTCGCCTGGCCCGGCCGCATCGCGCCCGGCGTCAACGCGCAACTCGCCATCCAGCTCGATCTGCACGCCACGGCCCTCGCCGCCGCGGGCGTCGCGCCCAAGCCCGAGTGGAAACTCGAGGGTGTCGACCTGTTGCCCTATCTCGCCGGCGGCAAGTCCGGCGCGCCGCACGACACCCTTTACTGGCGCTTCGGCGAGCAGATGGCCATCCGCCGCGGCGACTGGAAACTCGTCCGCTACGACACCAACGCCGAAACCAACGTCGGCCGCCGGCAGCCCGTCTCGTCCGCCAAGCTCTACAATCTCGCCGCCGATATTCACGAAGACCGCGACGTCGCCGCCGCGAATCCCGACAAAGTGAAGGAACTGCAAGCGCTGTGGGACGCATGGAACCAGTTCAACGTCCCCGCCGCGTGGGGTTCTGGCGGTGGCGGCGACAACGACGGCCCCGAGCCCGGCGCCGCGCCGAAGAAGGCCAAGCGCAAACAGGCCGACAAGCAGTGACGCGTGGCCGGTAACCGCGTTCGCCGAACGTGTGACGTTGCGGTCACACCGCACGATGTCTCGTAGCAATCGAGGTCACGAAGCTGGCGCGCGAGATACCGGAACGAATTTGTCATCCATTAGATGACAAACGCCGGGCCGGCCGCGCGTGCAGCGCCCCGGAAGCAACGTGCCATCGCAACGCGTGTAGCTGCTATAGGCGTGAGCGAGTGGCTCGCCCGGACACCACTCGCATACGCTCGCGGCCACACCCCACGAAAGCTCCGTGTTGCTGCATAGACTCGATCGCCTGCCCGGCCTTTTTCTTGCCGGCGTCTTTTCCTGACGACACAACGTTGCCGTGACACGCCTCCTGCGCATCGCTGTCGCCGCCGGACTTGGCGGGTTGCAGCTTGCCGCGCAGGTAACGGTTCGGGTCACGACGAACCTCGAAACCGGCAAGACCGAGACCCAGGTATCGGGTTCAATTGGATCGCTCAGTCCGCCCCCGGCCCGGATGTGGGACGTAATGCCCCCGCCGCTGCCTCCGGCGCGCCTGCCGATCTTTTATTCGCCGGAACCGCCCGCCCTGGGGGCCGTCGTCGATCGCATCGCGCCGCTCCTCGTCCCCAGCTGGAACGCGCCTGCGGAACTGGCTCCGTTCGTCGGCGAGCCGTTCTATACGCCGCTGGCCTCGCGTCTCGCGGAAAGAAATTTGAGCAACAGTGAACGCCGCCGCCTGGAAACCTACCGCACGCGGCGGGACGAGGCGGTTCGCGAACTGCGGAGCTGGTTAGCCGCCGCCACCGCACGTCCGCCTGAGCCCGGCAGCGGCGCCGCGCTCGAGCCGGAAGCGGAAGCGCTCCGGCTGCTGTTGTTCTCCGACGAGAGCGCGTGGGGCCGGTTTCGGGACTATCGGGTGAATTTCACCAGCAACGAGGCCGACGCCGCGTTGATGAAGTGGCGGCAGTTTCAATTCCTGCGCGCCGCCGCCAGCGATGAGCCCGGGCTCTCCTCGGCCCAGCGGCGGCTCCTGGCCGAGCTCATCATCGAGCTCAACGGACCGGGCACAGTGGCGAATCTTCCCGTGCCGCGCGCCAAGCCCCGGGCGGTTGTTTTCTTTTTCCCGGAAACCGCCCGGGTGACGATCCCTCCGGGCCTGCCGCCCGCGTTCGTCGCCGAGTTCGACCGGTTTCTGCTTCGCAAACACGAACTGAAACGCGAAATCGCCGCCGAACTCCTGCGGCAGGACGGCGAGACGGACGCCAAACGAAAGCGGGCACTGACCGTCCTCGCGGTCCGGCACGAGCCCCTCGTCGCTGAGTTGGAAGCGTGCGCGGAATCGATCCGCGCCGGCCTCGTCCCGTTCCAGCCGCCGGGCGCGCCGTCGTTTTCGGCCGCAGTGCTCCAACTGGCGGCCCGCCATCGTGACCGCCGCCAGCAACTGCAAGCCCAGTTCATCGCGCGGCTCCAGGCGCTCCGGACGGAACTGTTGAGCTACGCCCCGGGCGCCGAGGACTTGCGCTGGCTCTGGCTTGGTCCGCAGGGCACGTATGTCGCATCCACGCAGCCCTTCGACTTCTTCGCTGCGCCCGCGTCGGTTGGTGAGACCGACCAGCAAGTGATCCGCCCCAAGTTCGTCGGCGACCGGATCAAAGCATTCGCCGATCGGTTCGCGGCTGACACGGCCGGGGAGGCTGCGGCACTCGAGTCGTTGCGGCGCGAACTGTTTGCTCAGGCGGCCTTCGAACTCGGTTTGGTCGCCACGCCGGACACCGAGCTCGATCCGGCGACCGCCGCCCAAGTGGCGGTCGAACTCAAGAAAGTGGAATTCAGGCATCGCCTCGGGCAATCCGTCGACTACGAGACCGCGGTGCTGCGTCCGGGCCTCCACGCGGCGAACCGCCGGTTGCTCTTCAATCATGCCGTGGTCTCGCTGGCGCTTCCCCTTCCGGTCGCGATTCGACGCCCGGTCGGGCGTTTCGAGTAAGCGGACCGGTTCGATTACGCCTCTCAACTTTCGACTGCTTCACGCCGGTTCGTCCCCGTCCGCCGCTGGTGCGGATTTCCTCGCGGGCACATCTTAGTTTCTTGCAGTCCGGTGAGCGCGATGGAGCGGCGGTTTTCAACCGCCGGGCCTGGGCGCTTGGAAAAGCGCCCCTCCGCAGTGCAAGAAAGTGAGATGCGCCCTTTCTCGCGGACGGCCGACAGGAGATTCGACTTGCGCCCGCCGCCCGGACACGGTCGGCCGACCCCATGCCATTGTTCCCCTTTCAATCAGGCAGCCTCTGCGCCGCCTCGCGCGCACGCACCGCGTTGGCGGTGGTGTTGATGGTCGTTGCCGTCCGAGCGCAGGACTCGACGCTGCCGCCCGCTGAGCCGCTGCTGCCCGAGTCGGCGTTGCCGGACTATGAGAAGAACCTCGACCACGCCGCGCTGATCCGCGGCTGGAACAAGGCTTCGCTCGCCCGCGGCGAAAAGATCTACCAGTTCGTCTGCCATGCCTGCCACGGCGATCTCAACCTCGCCGGCTCGCTTCCGACCGCGCTGCGTTTTGCCGAGGGCAAGTTCTCCCACGGCGCCGATCCGCTCACGATGTATCGCACCGTCACGCGCGGCTGGCGGCAGATGCCCCCGCAGGTGCAACTCGTGCCGCGCGAGAAATACGACGTCATCCACTACATCCGCGAAACGTTCCTCCGCGACCGCAACCCCGGGCAGCTCTTCGACGTTTCGCCGGACTACCTCGCCGGTCTGCCCAATGGCACGACCACCGGTCCGGCGCCGGTGAAACGCGAACCGTGGCGCGAGATGGATTACGGTCCGTTTCTCATCGGCACCTTCGAACTCGCCGACGCCGCGTGGCGCGATGCGGCGGCCGGACTTCCGTCCAGCGCCCTCGACACCATCGCGCCCGGTTCGAACCTCGCCTACAAGGGCGTCGCCCTCCGCCTCGACTCCGGCCCCGGCGGCGTGTCGGCCGGGAAGGCGTGGCTCGTGTTCGAACACGACACGCTGCGCGTCGCTGGCGCGTGGACCGGCGCCGGCTTCATCGACTGGGAAGGCATCAATTTCAACGGCCGCCACGTCGTCCACCCGCGCACGATCGGCGACCTTCATTTCGAAACCGCCGACGCCCCCGGCTGGGCTGATCCCGTCACCGGAAAATTCGACGATCCGCGCCTCACCGGTCTCGACGGCTTGCGCTACGGCCCGCTGCCGCGCGCGTGGCAACACTACCGCGGTCTCTATCGCTCGGGCGATCGCGTGGTGATTTCCTACACCGTCGGCGACGCCGCGATTCTCGAAAGCCACGACCTCGAGACGCTCGCCGGCCAGCCCGTTTTTGTCCGCACGTTGAACATCGGAAAATCCTCGCGCGATCTCCGCGTGCGCGTCGCCAACGCCGGGACCGCCGTCGCCGTGTCAGGCTCGACCGCCGTCACGGCGCACCCGGAGGCCGGCTTCGTCGTGCTGCGCATTCCCGCCGCAGCGAGCCCGCTCCGTCTCGCCGTGCGACTCGCGAAGGCCGGGACCGCCGGTCTCGCTGGGTTCGCCGCGGCCGCGGACGCCCCGCGCGATCTCGCGCCATTCACCCGCGGCGGCCCCGCACGCTGGCCGGACGTGATCGAGACGCCCATCGTGCGCAGCGACGCGAGCGGCGCATTTGCGTGGGAACGCTTCACCCTGCCGCAGGCCAACCCGTGGCGCGCCCGCCTGCGCCTAAGCGGCCTCGACTTCAGCCGGGACGGCCACACGGCCTTCGTCTGCACCTGGGACGGCGATGTGTGGCAGGTTGACGGGATCGGCGGCAACCCCACCACGGTCAAATGGCGGCGCATCGCGTCGGGCCTGTTCCAGCCGCTCGGCCTCCGGCTGCGCGCCGGCACGATCTACGTCACGTGTCGCGATCAACTCGTCGCGCTCCGCGATCTCAACGGCGACGGCGAGATCGATTTTTTCGAGAACGTGAACAGCGACCATCAGGTCACGAATCACTTTCACGAGTTCGCGATGGGCCTGCAGACGGACGCGGCCGGTAATTTCTATTACGCGAAAAGCGCGCGCCATGCGCGCACGCCGCTCGTGCCGCAGCACGGCACGTTGCTGAAAATCTCCGCCGACGGCGCGCGCACCGAGATTCTCGCCAACGGCTTTCGCGCGGCCAACGGCGTGTGCCTCAACCCCGACGGCTCGTTCTTCGTCACCGATCAGGAGGGACACTGGATGCCGATGAATCGCGTCAACCGCGTCACACCCGGAAAATTTTTCGGCAACATGTGGAGCTACGGCGCGCCCGACGACTCGTCCGACTCCGCGATGGCGCCGCCGATGCTGTGGATCGACAAGGCCTTCGACCGCTCGCCGGGTGAATTACTCTGGCTCAACAGCCCGCGGTGGGGCGCGCTCGACGGCGCGTTGCTCAATCTCTCCTACGGCCAGGGCCGCATCGAAATCGTGGTTGCCGACGGTGCGGGCGACGACGCCCAGGGCGCCACGTGCCGCCTGCCGATCCCCGATTTTCCGACCGGCATCATGCGCGGTCGCGTGCATCCGACCGACGGCCAGCTCTATCTCTGCGGGCTCTCCGCGTGGGCGACATCGCAGACGGAGCAGGAAGGCGGTTTCTACCGGCTGTGTCCGACCGGAAAACCCGCCGCGTTGCCGACGGCGTGGCGCATCGCGCGCGACGGCATCGACCTGACCTACAGCGAGGCGATCGATCCGGCCGTCGCAGGTGACCTCGCCCGCTACGTGGTCAAAGTCTGGGAGCTGAAGCGCACCGCCAACTACGGCAGCCCGCGCGTCAACGAGCACGCGCTGCCCATCACCCGTGCCGAGACGCTCGCCGACCGCCGCACACTCCGTCTGACCATCCCGTCGCTGGCGCCCGCGACCATCGTTGAGATTACATGTCGGGTGAAGGACGCGACCGGCGCCGAAGTCACGCGAGTCGTCACCGGCACGATCCACCGTGTGCCGGGGTCGGGCCCGGCGGCGGTCGCGCGCTGATTACCGCAGCGGAGCGGCGTGGGCGGCGGGCGATTCGCCGGCTCGCCAAGCAACGAGTTTTCCGAATCGTTGCGGCCAACCCCAACTCCCTGGCTGCGCCTCCGCCAATCCCGCGGCCGCTGCCAGCGCTGCCCTGCCATGAACCCCTGCTCCAAACACCTTACTCGAATCGCTGCGTGCCTCGCCTTCTCCGCGTTGGCCACCGCTGGCCGCGCCCAGGCCGCCGCCGGTGCAGCGGCCGCCAAGCCCGCCGATGTCGTCGAACTCAGCCCCTTCACCGTCAACACGAGCAGCGACCTCGGCTACGTCGCCGAGAACACGCTCGCCGGCAGCCGACTCAACACGAAGCTGCGCGACACCGCGAGTTCGGTGTCCGTGTTCACGAAGGAGTTCCTCGACGACCTCGCCATCACCGACCTCACGCAGCTGATGGAATACACCGTGAACGGCGAGATGGACACCAACTCGCAGGGTGCCAGCTCCGAGCAGAACCGCATCATCGGCGGTCACGCGCTCACCGCGGGGATTCAGATCCGCGGGCTCATCGCGGGGCAGGGCATGGATTACTTCCCGAGCATCACGCCGGGCGATCCCTACCGCGTCGGTCGCTACGAGGACAGCCGCGGGCCCAACAGCATCCTCTTCGGCATTGGCTCGCCCGGCGGCTTGCTCAACCAATCCTCGAAAATCGCCGAGACGCACCGCCACTCCGCGAATCTCCGTTACAGCGGCGGTTCGTGGAGCCGCCGCCGCGCCGAACTCGATGTGAACCGCGTGCTCATCAAGGACCGTCTCGCGTTTTCCCTCGCGGCGCTCGACCAGGACAACGGCGGCTGGCGCGCCTTCGATTTCCAGGACAAGCGCCGCCTCTTCGGCTCCGTCACCTGGCGCCCCGCGCGCACGCTCACGCTCACGGCGATGGGCGAGACCGGCCGCGACCGGACCGCGGTCGTGCGCTCGTTCTCCGAGATGGAGCAGGTGCTTGCGTGGTATGACAACCGGCAGGCCCGCGGTGTCGATGCGGTGACCTTCGCGCCCGGCACGGTCGCGCCCACCGCGGCCCAGCTTGCGCTCGGAGTCACGGCCCGCGACGGCACGCGCGGCGGCCAGAACCGGCGCGCCACCTTCATCGAGAACGACGGCACAGTCTTCGACGCCATCGGCACGTTCCTCACCGGCAGTTACAACAACGCCGCCGTCCGCGCGCCCGACGGCACGCCGGGCGTCACTGCGTCGATTTTCCGCATCTACGATCCGAAATTCTATCCGCTGAACGGCAACGCCGCCGGCCCCGGCATGAATCGCGACCAGAACCTGCGCAACTTCACGCTCACCGCCGATTGGCAGCCCGTGCGGAATCTCATCCTGAATCTCGCGCAAAATTACCAGCGCACGCATGCCGTCGTGAATCTGATGAACGGCAACAGCCCCGTCCTCCGCGGCGAGGCCAACCGCACGCTCGGCATCGGCGGCCCCGCCAATCCCTACGCGGGCCGGATGTATTTCGACGGCAACTGGACGCGCGACATCCACTACGGCGACAGCCGCGAATCGCGTTTTTCCACCTCCTACACGCTCGACACCAAATCGAAATGGTTCGGCCGCCACCAGTTCGCCGCGTCGGTTTCGCGCACCGATGTCACCGATATCCGCGCCAACTCCTGGCTCGTCCTCGCCGGCCGCCCCTACAACGCCGATCCCGCCAACGCCAACAACCGCGTCAACGTGCGCAACTACCTCACCGAGGGAAAATATGACAGCTATCGCGTCGGCGACTGGCGCTCGCTGCCGAAGACCATCGCGTTCGACGGCCGCACTTTCACCACGGCCTACGCCAACGTGGCCTCCGGCGGCGCGGACAACGGCGGCATGTTGCAGCAGATCGATTCCACCCTCGGCGCCCTGCAGAGCTACTGGCTGGGCGGGCGGCTGGTCACCACGTTCGGCTACCGGAAGGACAAAGTGGACAACAACCAGCTCGGCTACACCGCCGATCCGATCCAGGGCGACGTGGTCGACCGCGACCGGTCCAAGGCCACGCTCGTGAAAATGGTCGGCCAGACGCGCACGGCCGGCCTCGTCTTCCACGTGACCGACTGGCTGTCCGTGATCGCCAACAAATCGTCCAACGTCGGCGTGCCGCCGCTCGCGCGCACCACGTTCCCCGACGGCAAGCTCGCGCCGCTCTCGCAAGGCCGCGGCGAGGACGTCGGCCTCGGGTTCGATCTGCTCGACGGCAAACTCAACGCGCGCTTCGTCTACTTCACCGGCAGCGAACGCGGCCGCGTGACGGCCCCGGTGGCCAACGTGCTCGCCGGCGCCAACGTCCGCGTGATGGACGCCTTCGCCACCTTGCTCGTCGGCAACGGCCTGCCGTATTCCACCACGCAGTGGACGCCGCTCTACAAAACCTACACGCCGCCCGTGAACTCGATCTCGAACGACTTCGACTCGAAGGGCGGCGAGGCTCGCGTCACTGCCAACCTCACGCGCAACTGGCGCCTCGTCGCCAATTATTCCTACACCGACTCCGGCCGCAATGGCCTCGCGCAGGAAGCGATCGACTGGTTCGGGATGAAGCAGCTCGACGCCGTGCTGCTGGCGCAGGGGGTCTCGCAAAACGCCGCCGGCCAGTTCGTCGTCGATCCCGCGGCGTATCTCCCGGGACGCACGATCGCGAAGTGGATCGAGTTGTCGCGCCAGCAGCCCGGCGCCGCGCTCGGCACGCTCACCACATCGAGCGGCATCACGGTGGCCCAGGAAATCTTCAACCTCGTCGACACGCTGAACTCGGAAAAGGAATCGCAGCAGAAGCGCTGGGGCGTGCGCCCGCACAAGATCAGCCTGTTCACCGCCTATGACTTCAAATCGGGCCGGCTCAACGGCGTCACCCTCGGCGGTGGCTGGCGCTGGCGCAGCGCCAACGTCATCGGCTCGAACTCGAAGGACCAGGAGATCCGCGGCCGCGTCATCACCGCGGCGGATGCGATGCTCGGCTACACGCGCAAGTTCCAGGGCCTGCCGGGTCGCGTGCGTTTCCAGCTCAACGTTTCCAATCTGCTCGATCGCACCGACATCATTCCGTCACGCCTCGCCACCGGCGCCACCGCCCGCGATGGATTTCTGCTGCCGGGCGGACGCGGAGTGGCCTACAGTCGCTACGATCTCGTGCAGCCGCGCGAGTATCGTTTCACGACCACCTATTCCTTTTGATGCGCTCGCTTCGTTTCGCCTGGCCGCCGCTCGGCATGGTGGCGCTCGCGTTTGCCGCACCGGCACCGCGTCCCGCGGCGGATCTGCTGACACTCGACAATGGCGCGGTGCGGATCGGCATCGACCGCGCGCGGGGTGGCGCCATCACCTGGCTCTCGTGGCCCGGCTACCCGGAGAACATGATCAACTCGGCCGACCCGGGACGCCTCATTCAACAGTCCTACTACGCGGGCGCGCGGCTCGATCGGCGCGCCGACGGCCAGAGCAAAAATTGGAGCCCGTGGACGTGGAACCCCATCCAAGGCGGCGGCGTCGCGTCGTGGGCCCGGGTAACCGAGTTTCGCCGCATCGAGTCCGTGGCTGAGGCGTCCCGCCTCAGTTCCGATTCTCTTCCTCCGTTTCTCCACGCCGAAACCGTGCCCAAGCTGTGGGACATGCCCGACGAAGAGGCCGCCGCGCTCATGCGCCAGTGGATGACTTTCGAGCCCGGCCTGCCGCACGTGATGGTCGTGCGCTGCGAACTTGTCTGCCAGCGGGCCGACAACGATCGCTGGGGGCCGGCGGTGACGCGCGCGCAGGAAGTGCCCGCCTGTTACTTCACGCGCAATTTCAGCGCCGTGAAGAGTTACCTCGGCGATGGCGGGTGGCGCGACGAATCCCAGCCGCCCGGCCCGCCGTGGGGCAAAGCCCGGCCGCCGCGCGCGGCGATGGCCGTGTTCGCCGCCGGCGGCCAGGGCGTCGCCGTGTTCAGCCCCGCGGCGACGCAGCCGTGGAATTTCGGCCCGCATGGCGCCGGGGCGACGGCCGACCCGGCGGCCGGGCCGTGCCTGCACGTCGCGCCGATCGATCGCGCCACACTCGGGCCGCGTTCGGTATATCGTTACCGTTATTGGCTCGCCGTCGGCGATGCCGCGAAACTCGGCGCCACCCTCGATGCGCTCTGGCAGAAATACGCCGGAGAACGCGCCGAGTTGAAATAACGCCACCGGCGGCGCCTCCATCGATGAAACGCCTCCTCGCCCTCACCAGCTTCGCGTTGTCGGCGCTCGCCCTCGGTGCCGCGGCGCCGGCCGCCGCGCCGTTGAATCTCGTCTGGATCATCGCCGACGACATGTCGCTCGACCTCGCCGCCTACGGTGCGACGGGGGTGAAGACGCCGAATCTCGACCGGCTCGCCGCGCAAGGGCGGCGTTACACGCGCGCCTACGTGAGCGCGCCGATCTGCAGCGCCTCGCGCTCAGCCTTCATCCTTGGCTGCTACCAGACGACGACGGGGCTCCACCCGCATGACATGGAGAACCCGCAGCCGCTGCCCGCCCCCTACCGGCCGTTGCCGGAGCTGCTGCGCGAGGCCGGCTGGTTCGTCACCAACGCCGCCGCGCCCGGCGCGCAACGTGGCGGCCGCACAATCACCCGCGCGAAGACCCACTACAATTTCGCCCACGATCCGAAGAAACTCTACGATGGCGACGACTGGCGGCAACGCCGGCCCGGCCAGCCCTTTTTCGCGCAGTTCCAGATCACCGAGCCGCACCGGCCGTTGCCGGTGCCGGAGCGCTTTGACGAGGCGGCCGTCGCTGCGATTCCCCTGCCGCCGCATTATCCGGATCACCCGCTCATGCGTCGCGACTGGTATGCCTATCTGCGGAGTGTCGAGACGGTCGACCGGCGCGTGGGCGTCATTCTCGATCAACTCGCGGCTGAAGGTGTGCTCGATCGCACCGTGATCATGTTTTTCGCGGACAACGGCCGCCCGATGCCGTGGGGCAAGCAATGGCTGACCGAGGAGGGGCTGCACGTGCCGCTGATCGTGCGCGGGCCGGGCATCACGGCGGGCTCGGTCGAGGAGCGGCTCGTCAGCTTGATCGATCTCGCGCCGACGGCGCTTGCCCTGGCCGGTCGGCCCGTGCCGGCGTGGATGGAAGGGCGCGACTTTCTCGCCGCGGATTTTCCGGATCGTCCGCACCTCTTCGCGGCCCGCGATCGCTGCGGCGATGCGATGGACCGGATCAGAGCGGTCATCACCCGCGATCAACTTTTCGTCCGAAATTTTTTCCCGGAGGTGTCGCACCTCAACTGGTCGGGTTACAAGGAAGCGAGTTATCCGGGCATGCCGTTGCTGCGGGTGCTTCACGCGCAAGGGCGGCTGGATGCGATCCAAGCGGCTTGGATGGCCCCCGGGCGGGCCGAATACGAACTCTACGATCTGCGCCGCGACCCGGCGACGAGCCGCAATCTGGCCACCGATTCCCGTCTGGCCGCCACGATCACGGCATTCAATCGCACCCTTGAAACCTGGATCGCCGCCAGTGGTGACCGCGGCGTCCGCGGCGATCCCGCGACCGAGCCGCCCCTGGCGGACATCCAAAAAGCCAAGCGAGGCGATTACGCGAAGGCCTGGCTCGGCCGCGTGAACCAACCCGACCCGACCGACGCCGAGCGGCTCGCGTGGTGGCTGCGGACCTACGGGCTGGCGGCGGCGGCCGCCCGCTAGCGGATGATGCGGTGATTTTGCAGCTTCGATTCTCTCCATGAAACTTCACGGTCTGTATCTGATCAGCGTTTTGACTTTCGGGGCGGTGGCCGCGGCCCAGACGCCCGCGCCGGACACGGCGGTCGCCGACTTGCGGTGCGAATATCTCGTGGCGCCGCTCGCGGTCGACACGCCGGCACCGCGCCTGTCGTGGCGCATGCTCGCCGAGCGGCGCGGCGCGGCGCAGCGCGCGTGGCAGGTGCGGGTGGCCTCGTCGGCGGCGAAACTCGCCGTGGGCGAGGGCGACTGGTGGGACAGCGGGAGAGTCGAAGGCAATGCCACCAGCCAGGTCGTTTACGCGGGCCGGCCGCTCACCTCTGGGTGCGAGTGTTTCTGGCAGGTGCGCATTTGGGACGAGCGCGGTGCCGTGTGTGCGTGGAGCGAACCGGCGCGCTGGGCCATGGGCCTGCTGCAGCCGCAGGACTGGCGGGCGCAGTGGATCTCGTTTCGCGACGCGACGCCGCTCCACACCGACCGGAAGACGCTGTCGCTCCCGCCGCCGCGGCACTACCGGCGCGAGTTTGCCGCCGGGAAGCCGGTGCGGCGCGCCACGGTCTACGCGTCGGCGCTCGGACTCTACGATCTCTACGTCAACGGCCGGAGGGTGGGGGACGCGTATTTCCAGCCGGGCTGGGCCGACTACGCGCAGCGCGCGCACTATCGGGCGCACGATGTCACGGCGCTGGTGCGCGGCGGTGCGGCCAATGCGATCGGCGCGGTCGTCGCCGAAGGGTGGTATGCCGGCTACGTGGGCTACGGGCTGCTGGTGGGTTACGGTCCGCAGAAGTCCGGGCGGAATTTTTACGGCAAGACGCCGGCGTTACGCGCGCAACTCGAACTCGAATACACCGACGGTTCCCGCGAGACCATCGTGACCGACGAGACCTGGCGCGTCACCGACCGCGGTCCGACGCGCGAGGCCGACCTGATCATGGGGGAGAGCTACGACGCGCGCGCCGAACTCGACCGCTGGAGCGAGCCGGGATTCGAGGCGGCGGCGTGGGCGCCGGCGGTGCGCGCGGAAACCAACCCGCGGGTCAAATCCGTGTTCGCCGACACGGCGGGCCAACGCGAGGTCGATCTCGGCTTCACGCCGCCGGCGACGATGCAGGCCTACGCCGCGCCGCCGATCCGGGTGACACAGGAGCTGCCCGCGAAGCGTCTCACGGAGCCGAAACCCGGGGTGTTCATCTTCGACCTCGGCCAGAATTTCGCCGGCATCGTGCGCCTCGCCGTCAAAGGCGCCGCTGGCACGACGGTCCGGCTGCGTTACGGCGAGATGGTGCACAAGGACGGCTCGCTCATGACCGAGAATCTCCGCCGCGCGCGCGCCACCGACACCTATGTCCTGCGCGGCGATCCGCAGGGCGAGACCTGGTCGCCGCGATTCACCTACCACGGCTTCCAGTTTGTCGAGGTGACCGGGCTCGCCGAGCCACCGACGCTGGCGGCGATCACCGGCCTCGTGCTCCACAACGACACGCCGCTCACGGGGAGTTTCGAGTGCAGCGATCCGGTGCTCACGCAATTTGGCCGCAACGCCCGGTGGACGCAGCGCGCCAACTTCGTCGAGGTGCCGACCGACTGCCCGCAACGCGACGAGCGGCTCGGCTGGATGGGCGACGCGCAGGCCTACGTGCGCACCGCCACGTTCAACGCCGATGTCGCCGCCTTTTTCACCAAGTGGCTCGACGATGTGGCGGAGTCGCAGCGCAGCTTCGGGGCGTATCCGGATTACGCACCCTACCCGATGGCGCACGGCGGTGGCGGCAAGACGTTCGGCACCGGCTGGACGGATGCGGGCATCATCTGCCCCTGGACGATTTGGAAAGTTTACGGCGACACGCGCGTGATCGAACGCCACTGGGCCTCGATGCTGCGCTTCATGGAATGGCGGCACGCCAGCACCACCCCGGAGGGACTCGGCACGAGCCTCGGCAATCCGTGGGGCGACTGGCTGAACGTGAACGAAAACACGCCCATCGACTATCTCGACACCTGCTACCACGTCCTGGACTTGCGCCTGATGGAGGAGATGGCCGGGGCGACGGGGCGTTCGATCGAGGTCGCAAACTTCGCCGCGCGACGCGCCAAGACGACGAAGGCGTTTGGCGCGAAATACCTGAAGCCCGATGGCACGCTCACGGTGGACACCCAGTCGGCCTACGTGCTCGCGCTCTGGACCGGACTGATCCCGGGGGACCGGATTTCCGCCGCGGCCGCCGCGCTCGCCGCGCGTATCGAGAGAAACGATTTCAGGATGGCCACGGGTTTCCTCGGCACGCGCGCGCTGCTGCCGGCGCTCTCCGGCAGCGGCCGGCACGACCTCGCGGCGCGGTTGTTCCAGAGCCGGCGGTTTCCGAGCTGGGGCTACGAGGTCGTCAACGGCGCGACCACGGTGTGGGAGCGCTGGGACAGCTACACGACCGAACACGGCTTCAACGGCGCGGCCGGCAATCAGAACGCCGCGATGAACAGCTTCAGCCACTACGCTTTCGGGGCGGTGATGGAGTGGGCGTATCGCGACCTCGCCGGCATCGACAGCGACGGGCCCGGCTACCGGAAAATTCTGCTCCGTCCGCGTCCCCCGACGGAGGGCAGCAACCCGGAGAATCCGCCGATCAGCTGGGTGCGCGCCCGCTACGACTCGATCAACGGCCGGATCGAAAGCGCGTGGAAACGCGCGGCCGGCCGCTGCGAGTTCGAAGTCGTCGTGCCGGCCAACACGGAGGCGAGCGTCCACCTGCCGGAGGCGACCGTCGCGCGCACGCGGGAAAGCGGCGAGCCCCTTGATCGCGCGCCGGGCGTGCGGTCGGTGAAACCGGACGGAGCCGCGCTGCGCGTGGTGGTCGGTTCCGGCCGGTATCGGTTTGTGGTCGAGGCGGCTCGCTGAGCCGGGCCGCGCTGCGATTTTTTTGCCAGCGAGTTTCGCTGTTTGGGACGACGCTGCCAGCAGCACGGAGCATCGCGTTGGCGATGTCGCCGATCGGCAGGCTATCAGGCGGGTTTCATCAGATACCTGACGAAGCCAGAAATCCGCCGTCCACGGGCAACGTGACGCCCGTGACAAAACCGGCGCGTTCGTCGTCGAGCAACCAGCACACGGCGCCGAGCAATTCCCGGGCTTCGCCGAAACGCTTGAGCGGGGTGTGATTCATCACGTTTTCGCCGCGGGCGCTGAGGCCGCCCTCCGGGGTCAGCAGGATTTTGCGGCTGCGTTCGTTGACGAAGAAACCGGGCGCGATGCCGTTCACGCGGATGTGCGCCGGGGCGAGATAGGTGGCGAGCCACTGCGTGAAATTGACGACCCCGGCTTTCGCCATCGCGTAGGCGGGCACGCGGGTGAGCGGCCGGTAGCTGTTCATCGAGGCGAAATTCAGGATGGAGCCGCGACCGAGCCCGGCCATCTCCCGGCCGAAGATCTGGCAGGGAATCACGGTGCCGAGGGTGTTGGTGCGCACGACGTCGTCGAACCGGGCGAGACTCAGGTCGAAGAAGCCGCGGGTGCCGGCGGGTTTGCCGGCGGTGAGTTCGGCCGGCGAGAATTCCGTGAGGGTGGTGACGGCGTCGGGTTGGTTGCCACCGGCACCGTTGATCAGAAAATGGCACGCGCCCAGGTCCTGGGTGACGGCGGTGCGGGCGCGCTCGACCGACGCGGCGTCGGTGACATCACAGGCGACCGGCAGCGCGGTGCCGCCCGCGGCGCGGATTTCGGCCGCCACCGCCTCCAGCGAGGAGAGCGTGCGGCCGAGGAGGGCGACCTTGGCGCCATGGCGGGCGAGTTCCTGGGCGACGGCGGAGCACAGGGTGCCGCCCGCGCCGGTGATCACAGCGGTTTTGCCGGTGAAGAAGGTGGGTGTCATGGCGAACTTCAAAGTGCCAGCGCGCGTCGGGCGTTGTCGTGGCTCACGGACTGGACGAGCGTGGTGAGCGCGGCGGGATCGTCGGGCAACGCGCCCGCCGCCACCTGCGCGCCGATCCAGTCGCACAGCACGCGGCGGAAATACTCGTGGCGCACCAGCGAGAGCAGGCTGCGTGAATCGGTCGTCATGCCGATGAACACCGCCAGCAGGCCGTAGTTGGCAACCGCCTCCAGTTGGGCGCGCATGCCCAGGGCGTGGTCGTTGAACCACCACGCCGGCCCGAGCTGGACCTTGCCCCGCACCCCGTCTTCGACGAACGAGCCGGCCAGCACCGCGAGCGGCGCGAAGTCCGCCGGGTTGAGCGGATAGAGGATGGTGCGGGGCAGGGCACCGGCCTCCTCCAGGTCGTCGAGCCACGCGACCAGGCTCGCGACATCCGTGCCGGGACCGATCGCCGCATAGCCGCCGGCCGGCCCGGCGAGACGACGCAGGCGCGAGCTCGTGCGCCGCTGCGCCCCGAGGTGCAATTGCATGATCCAGCCACGGCGGGCATACTCGCCGCCGAGAAAGCGCAACAGGCCCGAGCGCAGACGCCCGACCTCGGCCGGCGAGAGCGATTCGCCGGCCAGGCATCGTGCAAAGAGCGCCGCGGTTTCGGCCTCGGAGGTGGGCACGTAGTGGAAGTCGTCCAGGCCGTGATCCGAGAGTTTGCCGTGTGCGTCGCTGAAGGCATCGAGCCGCCGGGTGACCGCGGTGCGAAAGGCGTCGTAGTCGGAAATCGAGACGTCCGTCGCCCGGCCCAGTTGACGCACCCACGCGGGAAACCCGGGCGCTTCGACCGCCACGATGTCGTCGGCGCGCAGCGACGGCCAGACGCGCAGGCCCCCGCCGTCGCGGGCGATCGCGGTGTGGGCGCTCAAATCGTCGAGCAGGCGGTCGGAGGTGCAGACGCAGGCCACGCCGCGTCTGGCCAGAAGACCGCGGGCGGTGAAGCCGGGCCCGGCGAGGCGCGCGTTGGCCGCCGACCAGATCCGATCCGCGGATGCGGAGGTAAGTGGTTCATCGAGGTCGAAATAGCGGCGCAGCTCGAGGGCCGTCCAGTGATGCAACGGGTTGCCCAGCGTGTGCGGCACGGTCGCGGCCCAAGCGTCGAACTTCTCGCGGTCGGACGCGTCGCCCGTGATCACTCGCTCCGGCACACCGACGATGCGCATGGCGCGGTGCTTGTAGGGATCACCGGTCACCCACAGTTGCGCGAGATTCTCGAAGCGCCGGTCAGTCGCCAGGTCGTGCGGATCGAGGTGGCAGTGATAGTCGACGATCGGCAGGGGGGCGGCGGTCTCGTGGTAGAGCCGGCGCGCGAGCGGCGAACCGAGCAGAAAATCGTCGTGGAGGAAGGTGCTCACGGGGCGGGTTTACGCATCGCGAATTCGTTCGACGCGTCCAATCCAGAAAACGAGCGCCCCGCAGGCGGCGACCGGCAGCAGCCCCACGGCCCAGAAGACGGGTGCGTAGCCGAGCTGATCCACGACGCGTCCGACGAGGTAGGTGAATCCGGCGCCGCTGAAGCTCGCCGCCATCAAGGTCGCGCCCATCGCCGTGCCCATCGTCTCGGCCGGGAAGACGTCGGCGTGCAGGGCGAGGATGTTGGCGCTCCACATGCCGAAGCCGAACGTCGCCACGCACACCCACGCGATGGCGGCGGCGGCATTCGGGGCGTTGACGACCGCGATGCCACTGAGCATCGCCAGGGCGCCGAGGGCCATCATGCTCTTGCGGGCGAAGGTTGCGCTGCAGCCGCGCGCGAGCAGCCGATCCGACGCGGCGCCGCCGAGCATCTTGCCGAGGTCGACGGTCAGGTAGGGGATCCAACCGTAGAACCCGATTTCCTTGAGCGAAAAACCGCGGCCCTTCCCGAGATAGTCGGGCAGCCAGAAGACGTAGAACCACCACACGGGCGTGGCGAGCAACCGCGTGGCCATGAGCCCCCACAGTTGTCGCTCGCCGACGATCCGGCGCAGGGCCGCGCCAAACACCGGCGGCCTGGGCGGTGCGGCTCCGACCTCGGCGATCACCGTTGCCCGATCCGGACCATTCAACCACGGATGCTGCTGCGGCGCGTGGTAAATCCAGAGCCAGCCGACGAGCCAGATGAAGCCCAGCAGGCCGGTGACCACGAATGAGGCGCGCCAGCCAAATTGCAGCGCGAGCAGGGCAACGAGCGGTGGCGCGAGCACCGCGCCCACGGCCGACCCTCCGTCGAACACCGCCATCGCCAACGCCCGCTGTTTTTGGGGAAACCAGCCGGCCACCGCCTTCGTGCCCGCCGGCCAGTTGCCCGCCTCGGTCACGCCGAGCGCCGCCCGCGCCACGATGAGGCTGACCGGTCCGACGACCAACGCGTGCAGCACGGCGGCGATCGACCATCCCACGATCGAGACCGAAAACCCGAGGCGCGTGCCCACCTTGTCGATCCACATGCCGATCGGAATCTGGGCGAACGTGTAGGCGAGCAGGAACGCGGTCGTGATGGTGCCATAGTCCTGGCTGGAGAGCTGGAGCTGCTCGCGCAGCGTCGGCACGAGGACGGAGAGCGCCTGCCGGTCGATGTAATTGATGACCGTCGACAGGAACAGCAGGCCAAGGATGAGCCAGCGCAGGCGGGCGAGAGGCACGGGAGCGGTGTTATTTTGCGGTCGACGCGGCGAGGCGGAGGGCGGCGCGATCCGCGATCAACAGGGGGGAATCATACAAGGGCAGATTGCGCAACGTGACGCCGCCGGTCCGGGACCAGTTCGCTTGCGGCAGGGCGTAAACGGTGCTGGTGCGCAGGTCGACCAACACGGGCTCGCTGAAACGGCCGGCGCTGAGCGTGAGATCGACGGTGGTGACCTCGTTGCTGTCGACGGGAGCGGCGTCGTTGAACCACACCGCGACGATGTGTGTCGCCCCCGGGCCGCTGCGATAGCCGGTCAGCGCGGTCTTGCGCGTCGCCGTGGTCGTGAACGGGTAGTCGGGAATCCGCTGCACCGTGTCGTCGAAGATCGCGAACACCGACTGCGCGGCGTGGTAGATCGGCTTCACGTGGGAAACGGTCTGGTCGGGATTGGTCCCGAGGAGTCCTTTGTAATTCATGCGCAGCATGCCGTCGGGTCCGCCTTGGTTGCTGGCCTGCGTGTAGTGCATGTCGGAAATGGTGAACAAATTCATCGGCACGTCCTTCGCCCGGTGGGCGAGGAGGCGGCGCAGGTCCCACTTGGCCTGCGTGGTCTCCGTCCACGCGATCTTCGAGAGCGCGAAGTTCTCCTGATATTTGGACGGGGCGCCCGTCTCGCCCTGCCGGATGGCGATGGGACGGTCGTATTTCGCGATGACGGCGCGGAGCCGGTCGGCGACGGACGTGTCGTCCGGATTCCGCGGATAGCCGTGGAAAGTGATTTCGTCGACGAGGTCGAGTTTGCCCTTGGCCTTCAGGCCGGCGAGGACCTTGTCCGCGTAGTCGACGTTGCCGGCGAGGCCGAGCGCCCAGATGCGGCCCGTCGGTTGCAGTTCGCGCACGATGGTGGCGGTGCGGATGAAGAGGTCGACGTAGGCGCCGGCGGCAGCGGTGCCGGCTTTGTTGATGTCGGGTTCGTTCCAGATTTCCCACTCCTGCACCCGGTCCTTGTAACGTTTGACGAGAGCGCGGCACCAGTTGTCCCAGGCGGCGAGCGCCTCGGGCGACGCGGGAAAACCGCCGCCCAGGCCGGTGTCGCCGCCGCCGGCATAGATCGTGTTGCCGTAGTTGAATTCCAGCCACGGGCGCACGCCCTGGGCGACGGCGTCGTCGACGATCGCATCGAGCCAGGCCCACGAGTAGACGCCCTTCGTTTTTTCGCACTTCGCCCAACCGGCTTGGAGCCGAATGCGTTTCGCCCCGAGGGGGCCGAGGTATTTCTTGTAGTTCTCGTAGACTGTGAAATCGCGGTCGATGGTCTCGCCACCGATCGACCATGGGGAGGAGGCGATCTCGCGGGCGTGACGCGGCGCGATTTTTCCGAGCACCGGGAACGTGATGCCCGTGGTGGGAGTGATCTCCTGGGCGAAGGACGCCGCGAGGAGGAAGGCCGCACCCACGGGCGCGGACAGCTTGGCAAGGACCGGGAGTTTCATGGCGAAGGAGGCAGGCACAGGTGCAGGACGTCACGCGTGCGCTTCAGGGTTGCGGCAAGATTGATCTTCTTTGCACCGCGATACCAGCCGGCCCACGGCCCCTGGCAGTAGGTCTCCGCGAGCACGAGAATCCGGGCAAACGCGGCTTCGGCCGCGGTGAGGGCCGCGCCACAGCCAGTGCGGTCACCACGGTCCAACGCCGCCTGCGCGGTCTCCACCTGCATCAGCCACGCGCCGAGCTGGTGCGCGAGGCTTGCTTGATGAACGAGGTTGTCGCGGAGGAGTCCCGCTTCGGCCGGTGGTAGATCGGCGGCGACGTTGCTGGCGGCGAGCATGGCGCGCTCGAGGCCGGCCTGTTGCCGTGCGAGGCGCTCGAGGACGGTCGCCCGGCCGGGATTCGAGGGATGGGCGTCGTTGAGCGCCGTCCAGAACGCGTCGCGCGACTTCGGCGCCTCGGCGGACGGGCGGACGGCCGCCTGGGGTGTTCCGGTCGCCGGCGCCTTCGCCGCGAGCTGCCGGGCGAGTTGGTTCAGCGTCGCGTTGCCCATGGCCACCATCTGCCCGTCCATCAGAAACGGCACGCGCTGGGTGTCGTGAATCTGCCAGGCGTCGAAGTAGGTGCGATAGGCGCCGATGATCCCGGCTTGGTGACGGGAGAAGCGTCCGTCGACCCACTCCTGGAGCCACGTGGCGGGATCGAAGCCGTCCATCCGCCACGTCATCGCCGCCGACGCCGCGACGCCCAGCACGAATTCGCGCAGGTTCGACACGTTGAAGATCGCGTATGATCCCGCGCCCTGTTGGACCGCGAGCTGCAGGCACTCGAACGTCTTTTGCGGTGACGGCACCTGCGCGAGGTGCGGACCCGAGCCCCACAAGGCGTGGTGGTAGTAAACGCCGTAGCTGTTCTTCGGGTCCCGCGGCGTGGAATAAAAATCGGCCTGCCATTTCCAGCCCGGCGAGTTGTCGGCGAACACGACGATCGTGCCCGGCGGGATGGTGAGGAGCTTCTGCTGGTTGAGCGTCGAGCCCTCGGCCCAGAGCGTCGTGGACGTGAAGCGCGGCCGGCGCGGGGCGACCTCGTCGAGGATGCGGAGCTGTTCGGCCATCGCCTCCGAGATGAGGCGGCCGCGCCCGGCGTCGGACTGCGGCGTGCTGGGATCCGCCATCCACATGGGGCGGTCGGCGATGCCGCGCAGGCCGAGTTGCCAGATGACGTTGGGAAACGCGGCCCACTTCGCCGCGTAGGCGCGCCAGATTTCGCGGACCTCGGCGGGATGGCTGAAGTAGGAGTATTTCAGATCGCGACCGCGGGCCTTCCAGTAATTGAAATAGGCGAAGGCGCTGACGCCGAGCGGCTCGACGTGGTGCTGCGAGACAAAGACGCCGCGGCGGGCGCATTCCTCGACGAGCGCGGCCTCGGGCGGATTCATGAGATCAACGAAGCTCGCCGGGATGATCAGGTTGCAGCGGCTGCGCACGAGCGCCTCGACGATCGGGCGGATCACTTCACGCGGCACGACCTGCGCGTAGTAGGGGTAGTCGATGTGGCGCGCGCCGCCGCCGGCTTTCCACTCGGTCAACAAGTCCTCGTCGTTGATGAACCAGCCACGAAACCGGAACGACGGCTCGCCCGAGCTGAGCTTCACCGTGTCCCACGTCAGGGTGGCCCGCGGTGGCGGTGGACGCGACGCCCAGAACCACAACGGATCCACGCCCAGATGTTTTTCGATGAACGCGTAGAGGCCGAACATCGTGCCGCGCTCGTCGCTGCCGGCGATGATGAGACGCGAGCCGACGGTCTCGACGCGGTAGGATTCCCAGCGGCCGTTCAGGTTCGCGGCGAATCCCGGCGCCAGCGACTCCAGCAAGGCCGCGGATGCCGGTTGATTGACCGATGCCAGCACGACGCCGCCCGGGGCGATTTCACCCGTGGAGCGACCGAGCGTGAGCGATCGGCCGGTGATCTTGCGCACGTCGGAGACGAGATCCGCCGCGGCGAGCCACACGCACTCGGGTTCGCCGGCGGGCACGAGCACGGTGGCCGCGTGACGGGGGGCGACCAGGTCGAAGGCGAGCGCGACCGCCGGTGCGACGACCAGCGCAAGGGGGGAGAGCAAGCGGTGGTGAAGTCGCATGACGGGCGGCCGGCTCAGAACGAGAAGCGCGTCGTGAGCGTGAACTTGCGGCCCTCGGCGATCGAGTAGACGGCGTTGCGGCCATCGGGGTTGATCACGGTCGGGACGAGTTGGTTGTGCGTGAAAAGATTGCGCGCGTTGAGCTGGGCCTTGAAGCCGACTTTGCCGCGGAAGATTTTCCGCTGATAGGAAATCCAGCCATCGAACCGTGTCTCGGTCGGGCCGAAAAACGGATGATGGATGTCGGAGATGCGGATGTCGCCCGGGAGCGCGGCCGCCCCGGCCGGCACGGGGGTGAGATCGGCGCGGAAGGTGGCGATCGGGTAGCCGATGGCCGATTCGTCGAGCCAGCGGACGCCGGTGCCGACGCCGAAGCCCTTCAGGCGCTCGCCCTGGAAATCGTAGTTCGCGACGACATTGGCACGCCACCGGCGCAGCTCCTGCACCGGGGCGCCGTCGCCGGCCGCGGAGGTGTTGAAGCGGTTGATGACGGTGGCGAGAAAGTTGTTGGCGAGCATGTTGATGTCGGTGCGGCTGCCGATGTTCGGGAGCGCGCCGACGTTGAGCGGCACGTTGAACGCCCAGTCGTTGCGCCATTCCTGCGCGAGGGGCTTGCCGCTGGCGGTGGGCGTGTCGAGGAGCAGCTTGCGCACGGCGGCGCCGGTGTTGGTGCGGATGGATTCCTGCTCGGACACGTTGAACACGAGGGAGAGGCCGCGGGTGGGGCGGAACATCAGCTCGAATTCCGTGCCCTTGGTCTGCGAGTCGCTGGTGTCGGTCACGCCGGGATTGGTGGTGATCAGGGCGCCGTTGACGACGCGGGCATTGAAGGTCCGGAGCAGCTCCGGTGGTGGCGCGACGAAGCCCGCGGGCAGGCCGCCGCCGCCATCGGGGATGTTG
Organism: Verrucomicrobiota bacterium; assembly: GCA_016235555.1. Classification (GTDB taxonomy): domain Bacteria; phylum Verrucomicrobiota; class Verrucomicrobiia; order Opitutales; family Opitutaceae; genus JACRKC01. Next base: position 51,340 of record JACRKC010000095.1, on the reverse strand, counting down.
CCGCCGCGCACCATCGTGAACGCGGTGCCGTAGAGGCTGATGATCTGGGCGGGGATGCCGCCGACGGTGCTGTTGAACGTGCCGGTCTGCGTGGTCTCGAAGAAGTTCAGGCGGGCGGTGATGCGGCCGTTGAACGCCTCGAAGTAGACGCCTTTTTCCTTCGTGATGCCGCGGGGCGGCGCGATCTCGGTGCCGAAGGCATCGACGGCCTTGGTCGTGGGCGGCGTGAAATTTTCCGAGGAGCTGTAGAAGACGTTGAGCGCGTTGACCACCGGGACGCGCCGCAGCCAGGCCGCCGGCGTCTTGGCCACGCCGCTCCAGGCGAACAGGCTCTTGCTGAATGCCTGTGGCACCACGCTCGGGTTGCTGAGGCTGAACCGCGGGTCGTCGACCAGCCGGTAGTTCTCGCCGGACGGATCGTTGGGCGCGTTGACGCTCGCGATCGACGACTTCTCCTTGCGCCAGCCGACGGTGGAGACGACGTGGTCCCAGAGCCAGTTGCTTTGCAGCGAGACCGCCTGCGAGTCCAACGTGCGCTCGTTGATGCTGGCGCTGCCTGCGGTGTGGGAGACGCGGCGGTCCTCCTTCAACACGGTGATCGGCGTGTAATAGGGATTGTATTGGGCCTGCGCGGCCACGGCGGCGCCCGGAGCCGGCACGCGGGAGAGCATGACGCCCTTGCCGTTGATCTCATTATGCATGTTCATGAGATTTTGCTGGAGCCCGGGCAGGTGGGCGTCGCTTGGACGGGCGGTGTTGAGGAGCGATGGCCCGAGGTAGATCCAAGTGACGATTTGTTTGCTCTGCGCGGCGCGGCGGTTCTGGTCGTTGCCGTTGGTCCAGTTGTCCGGCGTGTAGAAGAGCGATCCGCCGGTGTGGGCTCGCGTGGTGAACACCTCGTGCTGGCCGGAGGCGGAAACCAAGTGGCGTCCGAGCACGCCGCCGAACCGGTTGGTCCAACGCTTCGCGAGATCGAGCTCGTAGAACAATTTCGCGCGGGCGGTGTCGACTTTCCGCTCGACGAAGCTGCCGGCGCCGGCGGTGGAGATGAACGGGCGGCCGAAATTGGGGTTCGTTTCGCCGGTCCACATGCGGGTGTTCACGTCGATGGAAATGTAGGGCGCCGCCTGGTTCATGAGCGACTGGTAGCCCTCCTCCCAGTGCTGGCGGTTGAACGAGACTTCAAATCCGGCCCGCCGCTGGAGCAGGAGCTGCTGGAGCGAGACGTCGAGATTCTGGAGCTTGGAGTCGGCCTCCGAATTGGGGCCGGCGAGCAGGTTGTTGAAGAAATCGAAGACCGAGGGATTGGTGAGGTTCTCGGCGGTGTAGAAGCCCTGGTCCTGCAGGCCGTAGTCGGCGCGCACGCGGCTCAGTTCGCGCGAATAGGCACCGACCGCGGTGCCGACCAGGCCGCTGGAAGGATAGTAAGCGTTGTTCGAGACGAGCGGCCGGCCGAGGAGCGTCTGCCCGGTGGCGGTGGTCGGGATGTTGTCGCGCGGCGCCGTCGCCGTCGGGCTCTGGAAGAAAAACGTCGGCGAGCGGTTCACGTTTTCCGGGACGCCGATGGTGGCGTTGCGCGCCGCGGCCGTGAAGACGTTGAAGGGGCCGGCGGTGGGATCGTAGCCGACCTTGCCGCGGGCGCCGGCGGCCTTGAGATCGGCCGGCAGGGAGTCGTCGAACCACGAGGAGATGCGGTCGGACGGCGTGAGGGTGCGGGGGAGGTTCGACGTGATTTCGCCCCGCTCGAACGACGTGCGGACGACCGTGGACGAGAGGAGGCCGCGGTTGCGGAAGGATTTGATGTCCCAGGCGGTCGCGAAATAGCGCCGGTCGCTGTCCGAGTAGGCGAATCGCTGCTGATATTTGTCGCGGCTGCGCACGGCGGCGGCGCGCACGGCGAATTCGCCGCGCTCGGGCACGACGTTGTAGTTGAACGAGGCGCGGAACGTGCCGTAGCTGCCGCCGGTGAGGCTGAGGTTGCCCCCCGGTTTGCGGAGGTCGGCGGTCTGGGTGGAGGTGTTGATGATGCCGGCCGGGCTGCCGACGCCGAAGAGCAGGGCGTTGGCGCCGCGGATCACCTCGACGCGCTCGGTGATGTAGGCGTCCATCGGGATGACCGTGCGGTAGAAGTTGATCGCCTGGGTCGCCTCGGCGAGGCCGCGCACGCGGGTGCCGCTGGGGCCGTTGCCGAGGTCGGGCTCGTTGGTCACCCCGCCCGGCGTGGGGGTGGCGCCCGAGAAATTCCCGCCGAAGCCGGACGCCTCCATGTTCGCCTGGTAGACGAGCAGGTCGGCCAGCTTGAACGAGGCGGTGTCCTCGAGAAACTTCGCGGTGACGACGGCGACCGAGGCGCCCAGGTCGGTGAGTTTGGTTTTGAGACCGGTGCCGGCGAGCGACTCGCTGGCCTCGTAGCCGACGTCGGTGTTGGTCTGCACGGTGAAGGGAGACAGCACGACGACGTCCTCTTCCCGGGGCTTTGTCGGGTTAACCTGTCCTGACGACAAAACGGCACCGGGGAATAACATGGCAGCGGCGGCCGGGCGGAGCCAGCGGGATGAGCGATGAGTTACAATGGGGTTCATGGGGTGGGCTGGTGAACGAGCCAGATGGGAAGGGCGTGGGGGGCGCGTTGGTGCCGGGGTGGGATCGGGCGGTCGCCGCGCAACCCAAGGACCAACCGGCGCGACACCCCTGAAGTCAGACGGTGGAAGGCGCCCGGTCAAATCCGCTAATTGGCTTTTTTGTCCATTAGAGAATACTGGGTTGCGGTGCCGCGAGCATTGGGCTTGAGTTCCGATCCAGGCGCCCCGCGGCCCTCTCCCATGGCCACCTATACGATTCCAGTCCTGCAAAAGTCGATCGCGGTGCTGCGGCTCATCGCTGAAGGAGGCGGCAACACGACGATGAAAGCGATGGAGAGGACGCTGGGCGTGCCGCACTCGACGATGTATCGGCTCGTGCAAACCCTCGTGCTGGAAGACTGGGTGCGGCAGGTGGAGGGCGGCCGATACGAGTTGTCCTTCGGCCTCTTGCCGCTGCTCCAACCGTTGGTGCGGCACGAGCTGTTGATCGAGACCGTGCGCGAGCCGATGCAGATGTTGAGCCGTGAAACCGGACTCACCACGAAGCTCTCGGTCCGGCAAGGCCACTTCGATATCACGATTTTCCGCGCCGAGTCCCCGCGTTCCGCTTCGGTGCATGTGAAAATGGGCGGTGCATTTCCCCTCGTGATCGGGGCCTCGGGCGCCGTGCTGCTCAGCTCACTCGCTGACGCGGCCCGACAGCGCATCATCGATGCGGCGCCGCCCGAGTGCTGGAAGTTTCAAACCCGCGCCAATGTCGCCCGCCGGATCCGTCAGGTCCTCCGCACGGGCGCCTGCGCCGATGCGGGCAGCTACCGGCCCACGATCTTCGCCATTTCCGCGCCGCTCCATGACCGCAGTCAGTCGGTGATTGCCGCGGTGACGGCGATCGGGTTTCGGGAAGATTTCGCCGGCGAAGAGCTTCGGACCCACCAAAAGCTGGTCATGGAGACCGCTGCGCGATGCAGCAAGCTGCTGCAGGGTGCGATGCCTGCGGTGGCGGAGGTGGCTGCCAGACGCCGATGATTCTCGCCGATTTTCTCCCGCCGAAACGCGATCGCTCGTGGGACTACGCCAGACAGGCCGGCGTGACGCACGCCATCGCGCGATGCCACCCGCGAGACACGGGGCTGAATCCGCCGTGGGACCTCGATGCGCTGCGCTCGGTGCAGCGAAATTTCGCGGCGGGCGGCCTCACATTGATCGGATTGGAAGGCGATGAGTTTGACATGCGTCGCATCAAACTGGGCCTCGACGGCCGCGACGAGGATCTCGACTGCTACTGCCAGATGCTCGCGAACATGGGCGAGCTGGGGATTCCGCTTCTCTGCTACAATTTCATGGCGACGATTGGTTGGTGCCGGACGCACACCCATGTGCCAACCCGTGGCGGTGCGCTCACGAATCGCTTCCAACTCAGCGCACTCGACGCCGCTCCGGTTCCGCCTGGGGACCGCGTGACCGAGGAAAAACTCTGGGAGAATTACTCCTACTTCCTGCAGGCGGTGATGCCGGTCGCCGAAAAGGCCGGTGTCCGGCTCGGGCTGCACCCGGATGATCCGCCGGTGTCGCCGTTGCGGGGCGTGGGCCGGATATTCTCCTCACCCGCGGGATTCAGGCGGGCGATGGCACTGAGCGATTCGCCTTCGCACCGGGTCACGTTTTGCCAGGCGAATTTCAAGGCGATGGGCTGCGACATCGCCGTGACGGCCCGCCAGCTGGCCGACCGGATCGTGTTTGTGCATTTCCGCGACATCGAAGGGACGGCGAAAGACTTCACCGAAACGTTCCACGACGCCGGTCCCACTGATATGCCGGCGATGTTGCGCCTCTACCATGAAATCGGTTTTCGCGGCCCGATTCGCGTTGATCATGTGCCGTCGCTCGCGGGCGAAGAGGATTTGCCGCATGGATACGCCTATCTGGGCCGCCTCTTTGCGGTCGGCTACCTGAAGGGAATACTCGATGCCGCGCAGATCCCTTACTCATAACTTCGAAATCCGGCCATGAACCCGTCAGAAAAAACCGAGGGCTTGCTGCAAAAGGAAGCCAAGATGATGAAACTCGAGAAACTCATCGCCACGCGCGAGAGCATCTCGACCAAGGAATTTCCGATTCCGGTGAAGGAACTCCTCGCACGCTACGAGCAGCTCTACACGGGAGCGATCAGTGACGTGCTCAGGGAGCACGCGTTGCTGGAGCAGGGCATCGGCCAGCTCAATTCGCTGCGACCGGACCGAACTGTGGCCGGTATTGCTTTCACCGTGAAAAGCGCGCCGAACGTGAAGATCACGGGCGAGATGACTTTTCGGACCAAGATGCTCGACGAGATGGCGGCGAACTCGTTTGTGGTGTGGGATACTTCGAACGATGAGAAGGCGACGCTGTGGGGCGGTGTGATGACGGCGACGGCGGTGGGCAAGGGCATCAAGGCTGCACTCATCGATGGCGGCATCCGCGATACGAGCCAGATCCTCGAGAAGGATTTTCCGGTTTTCTACCGATACCGCATTCCCAATGGCAGCCTGGGCCGCTGCTTGATCACGCATTATCAGACGCCGATCATGATCCGCGGCGTGATCGTCAAGCCGGGTGACGTTGTCCTCGGTGACATCGATGGTGTCGTCGTCGTGCCGCGCGATATCGCATTTGAGGTTCTGGTGCGCGCGGAGGAAATCCGCGCCAACGAAAAGAAAATCTTCGGTTGGGTGGCCGAAGGCCAGACCATCCAGCAAATCACCCAGCAAGGTGGCTATTTCTAACGGGGCTCCGCCCCAGCCCGACGAGACGTGGGTCAAGCGATCAACCCCAAACCAGCAACCGCTGATCCTCGCTGATCTTCGCTGATGAAATCCCCAGTTGCGTCCGTCAAGTTCAGCAAAAGTGGTTCGATGGCCCAAGGCATGGACGGAACGTCACGACCATCCGTAACCGCGGGCACCGTGTCCCAACGATCCAGAGCGAATCGAGCTTCAACGCATCTCCGCTACCGGGGCAGCCCTCCGACGCGAGTGATTCGCGATGTCCGATGCTCGCGCCAAGCTCCCCGAGCGTAAACCAGTCGGCACTTTGTTGGCCGGTCCGGAGGTGGGGCGCGTAAATTCAAAAAAATTTCACGACCATGAATACCGTCCACCGATCTGCGTTTTCAGGTCACCGTTTTCTCGGCGGTGATCCGGTGGTCGCGAGCGCCACGTCGCCCAGCTCGCTTCCCGTGATCGGCACCGAAACATCCGCGCCCGTGGCGCGCCCCGCGTCTGCCGGCAAGGTCACGGTTGGTGTGATCGGCAACGGCGGACACGGCAGCTGGATCACAAAACTTTTCAAGGTTCCTGGCAGCCATGAGATGTGGGCGGTCGCGGACTGCTTTCAGGATGTCGCCCCGTAGCATTGGAGCGGGCCAACAACGTGTGAATAACTAGCAGGGGGATTAACTGTGTCTGAGCTTGACGTGGAATGGGTGAAAGTGGCTTAAAGTGGGGCACTTTGGGAAACGAGGCGTTTCCCGCTCCCCACATGGCAGAGTCCGGCACAGTTTTTTACACGGGCAGGTTCGACCGCACGCTTGATGAGAAGGGGCGTCTCACGCTCCCATCGACGTGGCGTCGTGCCCACGACGAGACGCAGACGTTTCTCGCCGTGCCCGTGGCCGGACACATCACGGTGCTCCCGCCGGATGAGGTCGAAAAGATCCGCGGCCAGATCAAGGCGATCAAGTTGAAGGACACAGCGGCGCAGGCGGCGGCCACGAAGTTCTTCTCGGAGTCCCAAACCTTTTCCTTCGACAAGGCCGGCCGCGTGTTGCTCGACGGCGAACTGCTCAAGCAGGCGGGTATCGAGCGCGAGGTCGTGTTCGCGGGGTCGCTGACCAAGTTCAACCTCTTCTCGCCGGCCCGTTGGGCGCAGGAGAAGGCCCTGGCCGAGGCGCCGGGCTCCGGCGACACGGTCCAACGCCTGGACATCTGACGATGCGCCGCGGGACAAAAGTCAAAATCACGGCGGCGCGCATCCCCCTGCGCAAATCCGCGGCCGGGGTCGGTGCCGCCCGGCGGGCCTTTCCGGCGTGGATCGATGCCGGGGAGCGCGACATGGCGGGTCCCGCCGCCCGCACGGTCATGCCCCGCGTGCGGGACGCGCTCGTGTTGCGCGTCGTGAGCAAGGGCAAGCGCCCGGATCAACGGAAGGCGAGCCATGGCGCCGGCGCTCGCTGACATTTCCACGGCAACCATGACGGCCGGCCACCAACCCGTGATGCTGCGCGAGGTGCTGGAACTCTTTGCCCCCCGCACCGGACGGCGCTATCTCGACTGCACCTTTGGCGGTGGCGGGCACACGCGCGCGCTGCTGCTGGCGGCGGCGGACGTGAACGTGGTCGCCCTCGACCGCGACCCGGTGGCGGTGGAGCGGAGTGGGGCGCTGCGCGCCGAGTTCGGCGAACGGTTTGAGCTGATCGACAGCGATTTTGGACGGCTGGCGGATTTGGCCGTGGAGGGATTCGACGGCGCCCTGATGGATCTCGGGGTTTCGTCGTTTCAACTGGACGATGTGGCGCGCGGATTTTCGTTCCGCAGCGACGCACCCGTCGACATGCGGATGGACCCGCGCACCGGGGTGCCGGCGAGCCGCTGGCTCGAGACGGCGACGGAGGAGATGCTGGTGCGCGCGGTCCGCGATTTCGGCGAAGAACTGCACTGGAAGCGCGTCGTGCGCGCGCTCCTGGCCGCCCGCGGCACCGGCCGGCTCGCGCGCACGACGACGCTGGCCGGCGTCGTCGCCGAGGCCATCCCGGCGCGCGACCGGCACCAGTCGAAGATCCATCCCGCCACCCGGACCTTTCAGGGCCTGCGGATCGCCGTGAACGACGAACTCGGGGCGTTGGAGCGGGCCCTGCCGGCGGCGTTTGCGAAACTCAAGGCGGGCGGGGTCTTCGTCGTGGTTAGCTTTCACTCTTTGGAAGATCGCCCGGTGAAGCAGTATTTCCGCCGGCTCTGCGGCCTGCCCGAGAATGCCGACGATGCCACGCCGCAGGATTTCCGCACGCGGGTGGCCGAGGCGCTCACCCGCCGGCCTCTCACGCCGGGCGATGCGGAGATCGCCGCCAATCCGCGCAGCCGCTCCGCCAAACTTCGCGCCGTCCGCAAACTTTGATCCGCGTTTCACCCCACGCTGCGATGAAAACAACCGACACTCACGCTTTCGTGAACCAGATCCTGATTTGCCTGCTGGTGACCTTCAGCTTCGGCGGCACCATCGGGCTCGGCACGGTCTGGCTGCGGCATCAAAACGCGGTGCTGGCGCGGTCCAATCGCGCGTTGGAGGCGCGGATCGCGGAAGTCCGCCGCTCGGTCACGGAATGGACCGCCATGGTGGAGAGCGAGAAGAGCTCCGATGTGCTGCGCCGGCGCAACGCCGATTTCCAGCTCGGTTTCGCGCCTGCGGGCGACAAGCAGATCACCCACATGCCGGAAGACCCGATGCAACGCCTCGCGCGGCGCAACCGGGGCGAAATTTTCGCCGATGGACTCGTCGGCGGCCCGATCCGGTTCGCCGTGAACCACTGAGTCATGCGCAAAGGTTTCGCCTCCAGTTACCGCATCGTCCTCCTCGCCACCGGCATCCTCGTGTGCTTCGGCGGGCTCGGCGCACGGCTGGTCTGGCTGCACGTGCTCGCGCGCGAGCAGCTTCTGGGCAAGGTCAACAGTGTCCGTCAGCAGATCACGATCGAGCGCGCGCGGCGCGGCGACATCCTGGATGCCCGCGGTGCGCCGCTGGCCACCAGCGCGCCGATGATCGTGCTGGGCGTCGATCCGTGGGTGCTGCGCAAGGAGGATGAAGCCAGGTGGCCGCAGCTCGCCGGACTCCTCGACCTGCCGGAGGCGGAACTCCGCCGTATCTTTACCACCAAGTATCGCGTCGCAGCGTCGAAGCCCGCCACGGCGTCGGGCCCGGCGAGCGCCGCGGGCTTGGTGTTCAATTTCAACGTCACGCCGCCGCCCGCGCCCGCCGCGGTGGCGCCCGCCGACGAGGAGGACGACCTTGACGGCGAGGCCGATGCGAACGGCCGCCGCGAGAAACGCTGGGCGGTCCTCCGTCGCGGCGTGTCGGAGAGCACGAAAAACGCGGCGCTCGCGCTCGGCATCAAGGGCGTCCGCGCCGAGCCCGCCAGCTACAAGCGCGAATACCCCTTCCGCCAGCTCGCGTCGCACGTCGTCGGTTTCATCGAACGCGAGCAGGTGCAGGCCACGCGTAATCCCAGCGAGCCGCTCCGCGCCACGGGCATCGAGCGCTACTGCGATTTTTACCTGCGCGGACAGGATGGCTGGCGCAAAGACGAACTCGACGGGCGCAACCGCGAGCTGCCCCAGTTCAACCTGCGCAAGGTGCCGCACACCGACGGCTATTCGGTCACGCTCACGCTGGACCTCAACGTGCAGGATGTGATCGAGGAGGAACTCAAGCGCATCGCGTCCACGTTCCAACCGCTGAAGGCGAGCATCGTCGTGAGCGACCCGCGCACCGGGTTCATCCTCGGGATGGCCAACTATCCGACCTACGATCCCAACGAATACGCGAAGATCCCGAAGGAGGAGATGGCGCGCCTGCGCAATGTCGCGATGACTGACATCTACGAGCCCGGTTCGGTGTTCAAGATCGTCGCCGCGTCCGGCGCGCTCGAAGAGGGGCTCGTCACGCCGGACAGCCGCTTCGACTGCTCGCTGACCAGCATCGAATACAAGGGCAAGCCGCGCGGCCTGCCGCGGGAAGACCATCACTTCGGTCACCTCACGGTGGCCGAGATCATATCGCACTCGTCGAATCGCGGTGCGGCGCAGCTGGCGATGCAGCTCGGCGACCAGAAATTCTACAACTACGCCCGCGCTTTCGGCTTCGGCCACACGACCGGGCTGCCGGGTGGCGCCGAGGAAAACGGCATGATGGCGCCGCCCGCGAAGTGGGACGGCCTGACCATCACCCGCATGCCGATGGGCCACAGCGTGTCGGTCACGGTGCTGCAAATGCACCAGGCGATGAGTGTCATCGCCAGCGGTGGCGTCCTGTTGCGGCCGCAGATCATCCGCGAGATCCGCGACGAGAAGGGCGAGATCGTGGCCCGCTTTGACCGCACGGAGGAGCGCCGCGTGATCTCCGAGGCCACGGCGCGCACCATGGCGCGCATGCTGATGGGCGTCGCCTCGAAGGAAGGCACGGCGCTCGAGGCGGCCATCCCCGGCTACGAAGTCGCGGGCAAAACGGGCACCACGCAGAAACTGGAGCCTGTGAGTCTCGCCGACGGCACGGTGAAACAAGTCTACTCGGCCCGGCATCACGTCGCTTCGTTCGTCGGTTTCTTCCCCGCGAGCCGGCCGCAGATCGTGATCTCGGTGATCGTCGACGACGCGGACGGGCACGCTCCGGGAGGCGTGGCCTACGGACGGACGGTCGCCGCGCCGTCGTTCAAGCGGATCGGCGAGCAACTGATTTCCTATCGTGACATCAAGGCCGGCGGCGCGGTGGTGGCACCGAGCTTCGCGGCCGTGGAGCAAGCCCGCCGATGATCGGATATCTCACGCCCAACTACGCCCTCATCTCGGCCTTCGCGCCGCGCGCCGCCCGGCGCACGCGCCGCGAGTCGGTCGCGCTCAACCGGGTGTTCAAAGCCGCGCCCAAGCTGGCCGATTTCGTGCGCGAGGAAGAGACGCTGACGATCAAGGGCACGCTCGATCGGCCCATCTCCGGGCTCGCGGTCGACAGCCGCCGGGTGGTGCCCGGCAGCGTATTTTTCGCCCTGGCGGGTGCGTCGCCGGACGAGGCGAATTCCATCGATGCGGCGGTCAGCCGCGGGGCCGTGGCGATCGTGACCGCGCAACGCCTGCCGCTGGTGCCGCCGGCGCGCGTGACGTTCGTGCGGGTGGCCGACGTGCGGGCGGCGATGACGGGCGCGGCGCAGCGGTTCTATCGTTTCCCGGACCGCGACCTGAACGTGATCGGCGTGACGGGACCGGCGGGCAAGACCACCGTCGCGCACTGGCTCAAGACCTTCCTCGAAGGCGATCAGCCGGTCGGTCTCCTCGGCACCATCCACTACGATCTCGGCCACCGCACGGTGCCCGCGTATCGCACGACGCCGGCGGCGCTCGACACGATCGGCCTGCTGGCGCAGATGCGCGAGGCCGGCTGCAAGCACGCCGTGCTCGAACTGAGTGCGGTCGCGCTCGGGCGGCGCGAACTGCACGGGCTGAATTTCGGCGCGGTGGTGTTCAACAATCTCGCGGCGGAGGAACTCGAAAACCAGGCGGCCACCCTGCGCGCCGCGCCGGCCGGGCGCGCCCGCGTGGCGGTGGTGAATCTCGATGATCCGCTCGCACCGGCGCTGCTCGCCCGCCTGCCGGCCGGGCAACGGACGGTCACGTTTGGCGAGCATCCACGGGCCGACATCCGCATCGAAGCCATCGTCAGCGGCGTCGAGCGCACCCGCTGCCGCCTCGTCTGGCCGGGTGGCGCGATGGAACTCGAGGCGCCGATCATCGGCCGGTTCAATCTTGCGAATCTCCTCGCCGCGATCGCCACGGCGTGCGCGCTCGGGCGCGACCCCGTGGTGTTTCTCGCCCGGCTGCGGGCGCTGCCGGGCGTGGCGGGGCGGATGGAGCGGATCGCGGCGGGCCAGCCGTTCGCGGTGTTTGTCGACTATGCGCAGACGGCGGCCGCGCTCCGCCACGCGCTCACGGCGCTCCGGGCGATTTCCCCGGGCCGGGTGCACGTCGTCTTCGGTTGCGACGGCGGCCGGCACCAGGATCAGCGCGCCGCGATGACGCACACGGCCCAGTCGCTCGGCGATCGCGTGTGGGCGACCGCGGACAATCCGCGGGGTGAGCCGCTCGCCAAGATTTTTTCCGAGATGCGGGCCGGCGTCACCGCGCCGGACAGGATCGCATGGGAGGACGACCGGCGCCGGGCGATTTCCCTGGCACTCGCCGCGTGCGCACCGGGCGACAGCCTGTTGATCGCGGGCAAGGGGCACGAACAGTTCCAGGAAGGCGCCACCACGGTGGCGCCGTTCGACGACCGGCAGGTCGTGCGCGAGTTGATCCGCGGGGGAGAGCGGCCGACGTAGATGCCACGCTTCGCTCCAGACCAGCTTGCGACATGGACCGGCGGCCGCTGGACGGTGGCGCCGGTCGCGCCGTTGGTTGGCTTCGCCACCGACACACGCGGACTGCGGGCCGGCCAGGTGTTCGTCGCGCTCAAGACCGAGAAACGCGACGGTCATGTCTTTCTCGCCGACGCGCAGAATGCCGGCGCGAGCGCCGCCCTCGTGGCTGCGCCCGATCTTTCGCTCCAGCTCCCGCAACTGGTCGTCCGCGATCCGCTCGCGGCGTTTCAGACCATCGCGCGCGAACATCGCCGCGCGTTTCGCGGGAAGGTGATCGGAATTTCCGGCAGTGCGGGGAAGACGTCGACGAAGGACCTTCTTGCACTCCTCCTCGGTGGCGGGCCAGACGGCGTGCTCGCCACCGAGGGTAACCTCAACAAAGCCAGCTTGGTGTCTGGGGCTCCGATCGCAGGTGCCGTGCTCGCGACCGAGGGAAATCTTAACAATCACCTCGGGGTCCCGCTCACGTTGACGCAACTCGACGCGGATCGGCATGCCTTTGCGGTGATCGAGGCGGGGGTGGGCGGCCCCGGCGAGATGTCGCCGCTCGCCGGGATGATCGAGCCCGACGTGGCGATCATCACGCTCGTGGCGGCGGCGCACACGCAGGCGCTCGGCGGCCTCGAGGGCGTGGCGCATGAAAAGGCGCGGCTGCCCCGCGCGGTGCGGGCGGGCGGCGTGGCGCTGTTTCCCAAGGCCTGCCTGCAGTTCGCCGCGTTCCAGGATTTGTTCGTCAACGAGCTCGTGCTCGAACGCTCGCCGGTGCTGCGCCCCGCGACGGCGCCGCAACACACGATCCATTTCAACCTCCTCCAACGCTCCGACGAGACGGCCATCGTGATCGCCTACGGGCCGCCGCCGCCGGCGATGTTCAAGCTGCGGCGCGTGACCGACGGCATGGCGCAGAACGCGGCGCTGGCGCTCACCGCGGCCCTGGCGCTCGGCGTGCCGCCGGAGACCCTGCAGGCGCGGCTCGCGCGGTGGGCGCCCGGCAGGCTGCGCGGCGAAATCCGTCGCGAGGGCGGGCGGTTGCTCTACCTCGATTGCTACAATGCCAACCCGGCCTCGATGGCTGATGCGCTCGCCACCTTTGCGGCGATCGCGCCATCGGCGCAACCCCGGCTCTTCGTCCTCGGTTGCATGGAGGAACTCGGCGTCGAGGCGCCGGCGCACCACCGCCGGCTCGGAGTCGGGCTGCAGCTGCGCGATTGCGATCGGGTGATGGTGATCGGGACCTACGCCGACGAGGTTTGCCGCGGCGTGCTGGAGCAGGGTGACTATGCGCGCCAGATCCAGATTTGCTCCACGCTTGAGCCGATGGCGGCGGCGATCGCGGAGTGGCCGGGCGCGGTGTTCCTCAAGGGCAGCCGGCGCTACCAGCTCGAGCGCACGCTGAGCGGTGCGGCGAAGGAGGTGGCCCATGTTTAGCTACCTGGCCGATTACCACGATCACTTCGGGCCGTTGCGCCTGCTCAAATACCAGACGGTGCGCACGGTGCTCGCCGCCCTCACGGCGCTCATCATCGGGTTTGCGATCGGGCCGCGCCTGATCCGGAAATTCCGCGAACTGAAATTCGGTCACGGCTACATCGACGACCGCACGGGCGCGCTTGGCGCCTCCTATTTCGACAAGAAGCACACGCCGACCATGGGCGGGCTCATCATCTTTTTCGCCGTGTTCTTCAGCGCCGCCCTGTGGGCGGTGCCGAATGTCTGGGTGATCGTCAGCCTGTTTGTCTACGCGGCGCTCACGGTGCCTGGTTTCCGCGACGATTATCTCAAAGTCATCCACCAGAACCGCGATGGCATCTCCTCGTGGGAGAAGATCGCCTGGCAGACCGCCACGACCGCGGTGGCGCTCGGCGTGCTCCTCTGGCATCCGCAGAGTTCGGCTCACATCCGCGAGCTGTGGGTGCCGTTCTTCAAGCACGCGGTCATCGGGTGGATGCCCTGGTGGCTGCTGGTCGCGTTGATCTACCTCTGGATCGTCGGGTTCAGCAATGCGATCAACGTCACCGACGGACTCGATGGCCTGGCCGTGGGCTGCACGATCCCGGTGGCGCTCGTGTTCGGCATCATGGCCTACGCCGCAGGCAACACGATCTACGCGGAGTATCTGCTGATCCCCTATGTGGCCGGCGCGGGCGAACTCACGGTGATCTTCGGCGCGCTGATCGGCGGGTGCATGGCGTTTCTGTGGTTCAACTCCCATCCGGCGGAAGTGTTCATGGGCGACACCGGATCGCTCGCGCTCGGCGGACTGATCGGCGTGATCCCGTTCATGATCCACCAGCCGTTCACCCTCGTGATCGTCGGCGGCGTGTTCGTGCTGGAGCTCGTCTCCGTCGTGCTGCAGGTCGGCTGGTTCAAGGTCACCAAGCGCCGCTTCGGCGAAGGCCGCCGGTTGTTCCTGATGGCGCCGATTCACCACCATTTCCAAAAGCGCGGGTGGCCCGAGACGAAGGTCGTGCTCCGGTTCTGGATTCTCTCGCTCGGCTGCGCGCTGGCCGGGTTGCTGACTCTCAAACTGCGTTGACCATGAACTCCCTGCACCCGCTCGTGCGGCCGACCGCCAACCTCGACGCCCTCCGCCCCGGAGTGCCCTTCAGCACCCGGCTGATGTTCCGGGCCATGACCAAACGGCCCGGCGCGGTCATGGGCAACCGCGCCTACATCCGGGCTTGGGCGGCGCGCCGGGCCGCCGGCGTCGTGCCGTCCGTCCGCGCCAAATAAACCGATGCCGCTCACCGCTCCCGAATTTCTCCGGCCGCTGCTCAACCGGCCCGTCGCCGTCCTTGGCGGCGGGGTGGTGGGGGAGAAAGTGCTGCGCCTGGTCGAAGCACTCGGTGCCGAGGGCAAGATCTATGACGCGCGCGGTGCGGACTTCACGGCAGGCGCGGCGCGGCAGCACGGGCTCGCGGTGTTTTCCCCGGCGTTCGCGCCCGACCACCCGTGGCTCGCCCGGGCCCGCGCGGCGGGCGTCGAGTGCCTGGGCGAACTCGATTTCGCCGCCGCCTGCTGGCGCGGCCGGCTCGTGGCCGTCAGCGGCACCAACGGCAAGACCACCGTCACCGAGTTTCTCGCGCACGCGTTGTCGAGCCTCGGCCGGGTCGCGCAGGCCATCGGCGCGCCGGGCCATCCGCTGGCGGAGCTGGTGGTCACGGCGCGCGGCGGTTCGCGCGATGCGATCGCGCTGTGCGAGGTGAGTTCGGCGCAGGCGGAGACGCTGCGCCACCTGCGCTCCGACGGGACGCTGTGGATCAATTTCGCGGAGGATCACCTCGAGCGCCACGGCGGGCTGGAAGCGTATTTCGGGGCGAAGTGGAACCTCGTCGCGCACACGGCGCCGGGCCTGCTCTTTGCGGGCTCGTCGGTCGCGCGGTTCGCGCAGAAATTCGGCCGGCCGCTGCCCGCCGCGGCGGTGGTGGCCAGCGAGGGACAGCCCGGGGATGCGCGGCTTGCGCGCAGCGCGCTGGCCGCCTACCCGCAGCGGGAGAATTTCCTGCTCGCGGCCGCGTGGTGGCGCGCGGCCGGCTACGACGAAGCCGCGCTCATCGCGGCGGCGCGGACTTTCAAGCTCGGCCGCCACCGGCTCGCGCGCGTGGTCGAGCACGATGGCGTGGAGTATTGGAACGACGCCAAGGCGACCAACTTCCTGGCCGTCGAAGCCGCGCTCGGGCGCTTCACCGCGCCGGTCGTGCTCATCGCCGGCGGCAAATCCAAGGGCGGCGACCTCGCCGGCTTCGTGCACCGCATCGCCCCGCGCGTGAAGCACGTCGTGCTGCTGGGCAGCACGGGCGCGGACCTCGCCTTCCATTGCGCGACGTTTCGCGTGGCGCACTCCGTGTGCGGCACGCTGGCGGAGGCCGTGCGGCGCGCCGCCGAACTCGCCGCCCCGGGCGAGCACGTGGTCTTCAGCCCCGGCTTCGCGAGCTTCGACATGTTTCGCAATTTCGAGGATCGCGGCGACCAGTTCGAGAAACTCGTGCGCGAACTCGCCGCCTCGGCGGCAAGCTTGAGATAACCGCCGTCCCCGCCCATCCTCCGCTCCTTCGTCCCTCCTCCTGCCATGAAAATTCTACAGATATTCGGCGCCGTCGTCGGCATCCACGTGGTTGCCCTCCTCTTGATCTTTGCGAATCCCGGCTGCAGCACGACCACGAAGCCGCCGCCCGCACCCGGCGACACCGTCGCCAAGGCGGAGCCCGCTCCGTCGATCTCGGTGCCGGCCGCGTCGAACACCGTCTCGCTTCCGGCCACGGATTCGCCGGTGGCCGCGGCGCCGATCACCTTCAATCCCGACGCGCCGGCCACGGCCGCGCCGGCCGGCGGCGGCATCCGTTTCATGCCCACGCGCCCCAACACGCCCGCGGCCACGACGCTGGTCGCCGAGCCCGTGGCCGACGTCACGCCGGCCACGACCTACACGGTCAAATCCGGTGACAGCCTGTGGAGCATCGCCGCGAAGCACCACCTGAGTTACTCCGATCTCGCGGCCGCGAACAATCTCAAGGCCAACGCCATTCTCCAGCCCGGACAGAAACTACTGATCCCGGCCAAAGCGGTGCCAGCACCGACTGCGCCGGCGACCGCGCCGGCGAAATCGACCGCGGTGCTGACGGGGGCCAGCTCAAGCTCCGCCGCGCCCGCGGCCAAGCCGGCCGGGGGCGATGGCCTGAAGCATACGGTGAAAGCCGGCGAATCCCTGAGTGTGATCGCGAAGATTTACGGGGTGAAGACCGGCGACATCGCCGTGGCCAACAAGATCACGAATCCCGCCTCGATCCGGCCGGGCATGGTGCTCGACATCCCCGGCTGGCAGGCCGCCGGGGCCAAGGCGGGCGCAAAGGCCACGACCAAAGGCGCGGCGCCGGCGCCCGCGACGGGTGGCGCCGCCAAACCGGCCGCCGAGCCGGCCAAGCCGCTCTTCAACGCGCCGGGCGATCCCGACAGTCCGATCAAGGCCGCCCCGCCCGCCGGCACGGGTTCATCGGCCGTGCCGGTGATCAAGGTTGAGGACGTGCCCGCGCCGAAAAAACCGTAAGCCCCCGGGGCCGCCGCCACCGCCATGACTTCCGCCCACACTCCTGTCACCAGCCGAGGCCGTTCGCTGTTCAACCCCGCGGCGATCATCACCGTGTGTGCGCTGGGCCTCACGTTTCTCGGGCTGTCGATTCTCTTCAGCGCCAGCGCGTGGTTCAAAAACAAGCAGGGCGTGGAGGTGCCTTACCAGTATCTCACGAAGCAGGTGATCGGGGTGTTTGCCGCGGGGGCGCTCTGCTTCGTCGCGAGCCGCCTGAATCTCGACTACGCGCGCCGCTACGCGTGGTGGATCGCGGGCGGACTGCTCGTGCTGCTCGTGCTGGTGCTGATCCCCCATGTCGGCATCAGCGTGAAAGGGAGCCGCCGCTGGCTCGGTTTTGCGTCCATGCGTTTTCAGGTTTCCGAATTCGCCAAGCTCGGGCTCGTCTTCTGCCTCGCGCACTACCTGGCGCTCAACCAGACGCGCATCGGCGAACTCAAGCGGGGCTTCCTCTATCCGCTCGGGATCATCGGGGCCTTCGCCCTGCCGGTGATTTGCGAGCCGGATTTCGGCACCACGGCGCTCATGGCCGCGGTGGGCATCGTGCTGCTGTTCCTCGCGGGGGCGAAATGGCGTTTCATCCTGCCGACCGTCGCGCTCCTGGGCTCGGCCTTCGCGCTGCTCGTCGCGCACAATCCGAACCGGCTGCGCCGGATGACGGAGTTTCTCAGCGAGGAAAAATCCTACCACCTCCGCCAGGGTCTCATCGCGTTTGCGGCGGGCGGGACCGATGGCGCGGGCCTCGGCCAGGGGCGGCAGCAACTGAGCTATCTGCCCGAGGCGCACACGGACTTCATCTTCTCGGTCGTCGGCGAGGAGCTCGGCCTTTGGTTCACACTCGGGACCGTGCTGGTCTTTGCGTTGATTTTCGTGGCGGGCCTCGTGCATCTGCGGCGCGCGCCGAACCTGTTTCACTACCTGCTCGTCAACGGCTGCCTCCTGCTCATCTGCGTGCAGGCCGTGATCAACATCGGCGTGGTCACCGGCGTGTTTCCGACCAAGGGGATGTCGCTGCCGTTCATCAGCGCGGGCCTGTCGAACTTGCTCCTCATGGGGCTGCTGCTCGGCGTCATCCTGAACACGCAGCGCACGTGGGGCCGCGCCGCCCTGCCGGAGCGCGAACGCGCGATGGGAGAGGTCTACGCGTGAACCAGAAAAGGACCAGAGACCAGGGACCAGGGACTGGAGGCCTCGGAATCGATTGCGAGGCGCAGGCTCGGTCTTTCCTGGGTCCTTGGTCGCTGGTCCTTGGTCTCCGGTCCTCGTCATGAGCCGGTTTCTCATCTCCTGCGGCGGCACGGGCGGGCACCTTTCCCCGGGCATCGCCCTCGCCGAAGGGCTGGCGGTGCGCGGCCACGAATCGGTGCTGCTCGTGAGCATGAAGAAGGTCGACACCCGGCTGCTGGAGAAATACCCGCACCTGCGCTTCGAGCGCTCGCCGGGCACGGCGTTTTCGCTGCGACCGGTGCCGCTGCTGCGGTGCGTCGGCACGCAGTCGAAGGCGTTTGCGCATTGCGTGAGGTTTGTGCGCGCCTGGCGGCCCGACGGCATCGTGGGCTTCGGCGGTTTCACCTCGGCCCCGGTGATCGCGGCCGGCCGGATGTGCGGCGTGCCGGTGTCGTTGCACGAGTCGAATCGCGTGCCGGGCCTCGCGATCCGCGGGCTCGGGCGGTTGGCGCACCGCGTCTATCTGCCGCCGGGCGTTCGCCTCGCGGGGGTGCGACCGGCGGCCACGCGCCACATCGGATTGCCGGTGCGCCGTGAGTTCGTGCGCCAGCCGCAGGCGGCCGCGCGGGCCGCGCTCGGCCTGGAACCAAATCTCCCCGTGCTCGTCGTCCTCGGCGGCAGCCAGGGCTCCGGTGCGCTCAACGACTGGGTGCGAAGCCGGCTCGGCGAGTTCGCGGCCGAGGGCATCCAGGTCTATTGCGTGACCGGCCTGGGCAAGGGCCGCGACGGCACGATCGAGGGTCGCAACCCGGCCGGGCAGGTCGTGCGCGCGGTCTTCGCGAGTTTCAGCGACCGGATGAACGAGCTGCTGTCCGCGGCGGACCTCGTCGTGTCGCGCGCGGGGGCCGGCACGCTCGCCGAACTCATCCGCTGCGAGACGCCCGCGATCCTCGTGCCGTATCCGCAGGCGGCGGATGATCATCAGCGGGCCAACGCGGAGTATTTCGAGCGGCAGGGCGGGGGCCTTGTGATCGAGCAGACCCGCCTCGCGCACCTGCACCAGGAGGTCATGGACGTGATCTTCAACGACTGGTTGTTGCGGAAATTCCGCGGCAACCTCCGGCGCATGGACCGCGCCAATTCCCTCGAGCTGATGTTGCGCGACCTCGAGGAGATCGTCGCTCCCGGCCGCAACCCGCTGCCCGCCGCGCACGCCATCGCCGCATGAATGCCGCGCCACGTCCGGCGGCCCCGGTCACGCCTCCCGTGACGGATCGCACCCGCCCGGTTTGTCGCTTGGTGCAGCGACACCGGGATTTCGTGGGGTGTAGCCGCGAGCGTGAGCGAGTGGTTTCCGGGCGAGCCACTCGCTCACGCTCGCAGCTACCCGGCGTTGCGCTGTCACGTTGCTTCCGGGGCGCTGCACCAGTGGGTGACAAGCCCGGCGGGCGGGAGGGGCGGTCATGACGCGGGCTCCGGTGGGTGAACCGTCGGCGGGGTGCGGCGCAGCGGGATGGGACGACCTCGTGGCGGGCTTGCGAGCGGGGCTTTCCCCCGAGTCGAAGATCCGGCGTGAGGAGCCGCTGGCCGCGAAGACCACGATCCGCATCGGCGGCGCGGCGCGCGTCTATGTCGAGCCGGCGGACGTGACGGATCTCCAGGCGGGGTTGCGCACGGCGACGGCGGCCGGGGTCCGGGTGTTTCTGCTCGGACGGGGGTCAAACCTGCTGGTGCCGGACGAGGGGGTCGACGGGATCGTCATTTCGCTGGCGCACGAGACGTGGACGCAGTTTGAGCCGCAGGCGGACGGACGCGTGTGGGCCGGCGCCGGCCTGCGGCTGAAGAATCTCTGCGGGCGCGCCGCGAAGGCCGGCCTCGCCGGGTTCGAGTTTCTCGAAGGAATTCCGGGTTCCGTGGGCGGCGCGCTGCGCATGAACGCCGGGGCGATGGGCGGCTGGATGTTCGACGTGGTGGAGGCGGTGCAGCTCATCACGCTGGCAGGCGAAGTGCGCACGCTGCCGCGGTCGGCGATGCAGGTGGACTACCGGCATTGCCAGGAACTGCACGAGGCGATCGCGCTCGGAGCGTGGTTGCGTCCGGCGACGCGGGCCGAGGCCGACACGGTGAAGCGCCAGATGGAGGCCTACGCCCACAAGCGGCACGAGTCGCAGCCGCGCGAACCGAGCGCGGGTTGTGTGTTCAAAAATCCGCCCGGCCACTCGGCCGGCCGCCTGATCGACGAATGCGGGCTCAAGGGGGAGCGGGTCGGCGATGCGCAGGTCTCGCCGGTGCACGCGAATTTCATCGTCAACCTCGGCGCCGCGCGTGCCGCCGACGTGATCGAGCTCGTGCGCCGGGTGCGCGCGCGGGTGCAGGCGCGCCGGGGCATCGACCTCACCCCCGAGGTGTTGCTCTACGGCGGGGACTGGAAGGACGTTTTATGAGCGAAACACTGCCCATCATCGCGGTCCTCGCCGGCGGCACGTCGGCCGAGCGCGAGGTCTCCCTCGGATCCGGCAAGGCCTCCGCCCTCGCGCTGGCCCGCTGGTTTCCCACCCGTCTCGTCGAGGTCAACGCCGACGCCATCCCGGCCGGCCTCGATCCGCGGCGCCACGTGGTGTTCTCCACGCTGCACGGCACGTTCGGGGAGGATGGCGGCATGCAGCGGCTGCTCGACGCCGCGGGCATCCACTACGCGGGGTGTGACGCCGCGGGCAGCGCGCTGACGATGGACAAGACCCGCACCAAGGAGGCGGCGGCGACGCGCGGCGTGCGCATCGCGGATGCGGTGGTGTTCACCGCCGCGCAGAAGCCGGCCGCCGATGCGGTGGTCGCCCGGCTGGGCGAAGCGCTCGTGGTGAAGCCGAACAACGAGGGCAGCAGCGTCGGCCTCGCGTTGACCGCGACGAAGGGCGAACTGGCCGCGAAGCTCGCCGGCATCACGGCCGGCTCGTGGTTGATCGAGCCGCGCCTCGTCGGACGCGAACTGTCCGTGGGCGTGCTCGGCGGCAAGGCGATGGGCATCGTGGAGATCCGCCCGAAGAGCGGCGTCTACGACTACGCGAGCAAATACACGAAAGGCGCGACCGAGTATCTCGCGCCCGCGCCGCTCGCCCCCGCGCAGACCGCGCAAGTGCAGCGGGCGGCCGAGGCGGCGTTCGCCGGATGCGGCTGCCGCGACTACGCGCGCGTCGACTTCATTCTGCCGGCGTCCGGCGACGCGTTTTTGCTGGAAATAAACACGCTGCCCGGCATGAAGGAAACCAGTTTGCTGCCAATGAGCGCACGCTGCGTGGGGCTGGATTTTGCGGGACTGGTCCGGGAGCTGGTGTCACCTGCGCTGCGGCGTTTCCAGGCGGCCGCCGTCCATCGTTGAACCACGACCTCGTCAACCTTCCGTATGCGCGCAGCTGGCGGGATATTCCCCAGCCGGTCAAACCGCGCGCGCTGTCGCGCGAGGGACAGTGGCGGTTGTTCGCGTCCGGGCTGCGGCTGGGCGGATTCATCGCGGCGACGCTGGCGGTCGGCTGGGGCGTGTGGGAAATCGCCCGCTCGCTCCAGGAAAATCCGAAGCGCATGCCGGCCGCGGCGAAGGCGGTGCCGGTCAAGCACCTGGCGCTGAAAACCGACGGCCACCTCGATGCCGCGTGGCTGGTGCGCACGCTCGCGCTGCCGCGGAACGCCTCGTTGATGGAACTCGATTTGCTCCGGCTGCGCGATCTCCTCCTCGCCCACGGCCAGGTGCGCACCGCGACGCTGACCCGGAATTTCCCCGATACGCTCGAAGTGCGGCTGGCCGAGCGGGAGCCCGTGGTCCGCCTGCGCACCGATCTCGGCGGCGGCGAGGTGCGCACGCTGCTCGTGGCGAAGGACGGGGTGGTGTTCGAGGGCGCCGGTTTCGCGAGTGAAAAACTCGAGGCGCTGCCGTGGCTGGCGCCGGCGCGGCTGGCGCGGGTGGAGGGGCGGATCCAGCCGATCGCGGGCCTGCCGCTCGTGGCCGATCTGCTGGAACGCGCGCAGCGGGAGACCGCGCGGTTGTTCGCGACGTGGGAGATCGTGTCGCTGGCCGGGCTCGAAGCGGACGACGAGATCGAGGTCCGCACGCGGCAGGGCGCCCGGATCGTCTTCGGGACGAAGGGGGAGTTTTTCCCCCAGCTGGCGAAATTGGATGCGGTGTGGGATCAGCTGGCGAAGGCGTCCGTGCCGCCGGCGCGCATCGATCTTTCGCTCGGCCGTGAAGTGCCCGTGTCGTTTGCCGCGCAGCCGTTGCCGGCGCCGGCCGCCGCCGATCCCGTCAAGTCCGCCTTCACCTTCCGTTTCTCTCCGCCCAACTAGAACCGTGAGCTCCCAACCCACCATCATCGGCGCCGTCGAAATCGGCACCTCGAAAATCACCGTGCTCGTCGGCGAATACACCGGCCGCGAACTCGCCATCATCGGTCGCGGCGAGTGCGCGTCGCGCGGGGTGATCAAGGGCGGCGTCGTCGACAACAAGGCGGCGAGCGAATGCACGCACGCCGCGCTCGAAATGGCCGAGCGCGAAGCGGGCGAGGCGATCGACGTCGTGTTTCTCGCGCAGTCGGGCGGGCACCTGGAGGGCTTCTACAACGAGGGCACGGTGTCCGTGCGCGCCGCCGACAATGTGATCGACGCCGGTGACATCCAGGCGGTGTGCGATCAGGCCAAGGCGAAGCAGCTGCCCGACGGCCGCATGGTCGTGCATCATATCCGCCGCCCGTATCGCGTCGACGGCCGGTTGGTGCCGTCGTCGCCCGACGGCTTGGTGGGTCAGCGGCTCGAAGTGGGTTACTGGACCGTGCACGGCCAGGAGGAGCGGCTGGCCGATGGCATCAACGTCATCCGCGGCTTCAATCTCAAGGTCCGCGAGCTGGTCCTGGCGAGCCTCGCGGCGGGCCACATGGTGACGACCCCTGAGGAGCGCCAGCATGGGGTGCTCGTGCTCGACATCGGCGCCGGCACGACGGACTACGTGCTCTACCGGGACGGCGCGCCGCACACGACGGGTGTGCTCCCCCTCGGCGGCACGCACCTGACGAACGATCTCAGCCTCGGCTTGCGCCTGACCGAGGTGCAGGCGGAGAAGCTCAAGCTCCGGTTCGGCCGCGCCAACCTCGTCACCAAGGACAAGAACCAGAAGGTCTGGCTCGACGGCAATTTTGCCATCGGCGACCGCCAGTTTCCGCAGCAGACGATCGAGCAGATCACGTCGGTGCGCGCGTGGGAGTTGCTGGAAGTGGTGAAGCGGAAACTGGGCAACGCGTTCGCGCCCGAAGGCTGCGCCGCCGGCGTCGTGCTGACGGGCGGCACCGCCAAGCTGGCCGGCATCGCCGAGACCGCGAGCAAGGTGTTCGGCGTGACCGCGCATCTCGGCGAGGCCCCGACGTGGGTGCGGGAAAATTTGCGCGACCCCGGCTATCACACGGCGCTGGGACTGCTGTATTACGGCATCAGCGCGCACGCCGAGAAATCCGCCCCCGCCCGTCGTGGCGGGGGCTTTGTCACCGGCCTGCGCCGCCTCTTCGCCTCGAACTGACCCGCGCCATGAACCTCAACGAACTCCCCCTCGAGCACGCGCTCCTCACCGACCGCAACATCGCGATCAAGCTCGTCGGCGTCGGTGGCGCCGGTTCCAACGCCGTCGACCGCCTGAAGATGGAGAACCTCGAGCGGCTTCAACTCGCCGTGATCAACACCGACTATCAGGCGCTCGCCAGCTCGCCCGTGCAGGACAAGGTGCTCATCGGTCTGGGCGTGACCCGCGGCCTGAGCGCGGGCGGCGATCCCGAGCTCGGCCGCGAAGCCGCCGAGGCCGACCGCGAGAAGATCGCCGCGGTGGTGAAGGACTGCGACCTCGTGTTTCTCGTCGCCGGCATGGGCGGCGGCACCGGCAGCGGCGCGGCGCCGGTGGTGGCCGAGGTGGCCGCGGAGGCCGGGGCGCTCGTGATCGCGTTTGTCACGCTCCCGTTCAGCTGCGAAGGCGGCCGGCGCATGAAGCAGGCCGAGGAAGGCCTGCGCGCGCTCCGCCAGGTGTGCGATGCCGTCATCCCGCTGCCCAACGACGTGCTGTTGCAGGTGACCGCGGACAACGAGGCGATGCTCGCCTCCTTCGCGCGCGCCGACGAGTGGATCGGCCGCGGCGTGAAATCGATCTGGGCGATGCTCTTCAAGACCGGGCTGATCAACGTCGACTTTGCCACCCTGCGGCAGGCGTTCGGCCAGCGCGGCGGCAAGACGCTTTTCGGACTCGGCGAAGGCAGCGGCGAAAACGCCGTGGCGGCGACCATCGAGAGCCTGAAGTTGTGTCCGCTGCTGCACACACCGGAAGGCTCGCGGCGGGCGGACCGCATGCTCGTCAACCTCATCGGCGGCACCGATCTCTCGCTGCCCAAGGTCACCGAGCTGATGAACGCGATCGCGGAACAGTTCGGGCGCGATTCGCACATCATCATGGGCGCGGTGATCGACGAGGCGATGGCCGGCCGCGTGGAAGTCTGCGTGCTCGGCACCAGCGACGTCGGCGGGCGGATGCTGCCGCCCCGCCGGCCGGTGGCGAAGGTTTCAACCCGGCCGCCCTTTGCGCCGAAACTCGATACGCCCACGGCGCACCGGCCCGCCAACCTGGCGCCGGTGGAGCGGGAGACTGAGCGGCCGCTCGCGACGCCGGGCGCGGCGGCCAAGGCCGCGCAGGAGGAGTTTGGGTTCGGCGAAGTCGAGAGCCGCGGCTTCTTCGAGAAGTCGGAGCGCAATCTCTTCGACGGCCAGGACCTCGACGTGCCCACCTACCTGCGCAAGGGGATTCGCATTTCGCTCTGACCGAGCTGTCGCGGGCGCGACACGAAGCGTAAAATTCCGAATTCAACCGGCGTCCTGTAATGCGCTACGAGACGGCCGAACGCTGCGGGTCGGGCATCTCGCGTGATCGCAATCACTCGAAGAACATCCTCAGCGGAATCTCGAGCTTTGTCCCGGTATCGATTTTCCACACGCCATTCACGGGCACGAGTTTTAATAAAAGACCATAGCTACCGATGGGAATGCGATACGTCACGGAGCGGGACTTCGCGTCCGATGTGGGTTCGCTCACCCGATACGGCGGCATCTCGGCCAAAATCACCGCATACTGATCCATGTCGCCACCCCCGGCCCGAGGCGCCTTTCCGAACGACACATTCTTTACATCGGTTACGATCTTTGCGAGTGCCTCTGTATTCTGCTCCAAACTGGCCAGCAGCAGGTGAGCGACGAGCTGCTTCTGCTTGAGGTAGATCGCTTCGAGGTTCGCGGTCGGATCGACCTTCCCATTCCGAATCTCAATAAAGATGATCGTATTGGCGATAGTCGTGAGGTAGGTGCCATCCTTCGACATCTCAAGCGGCTCGCTCGCCATCTCTCTTATTGCCGCCTCGTTTCGGGGGCCCGCGAGCATCCACGAGTCCGGGTGCCGGTGCATCGTGCCTTCGTCCACCGTCGCCGACGCGCCAAAGCGGTATGCGAGATAGCTTGATACCGGACTGGCGTGGCAAATCACCGTGCTCAGAAGTGCGGCTACGAGCGAGGCCATCGATCCGGGGTGTCTCATTTTCATTTTACTAACATCACGGTTTTGGCGCGAAGAGCAATATGATGGCAAGGGTATTGGACAAAAGTGGCGGAGCGCGAAGGGTAGCTCCGTGCTCTCTGCCGCCTCTGTGTTTCAACACCAGAGACAATACCAACGTTTCTTTGCGTTCGGGTTTTTTCGGACCGCCACTCGTCGGCGGGCCGCGGCTTGTCTGCCTCCGGCACGGCCCGACCACGAGGTCGGCCCTACGGTCCAGCAGCGAAGGCGATTGGTCTTACGACGTCCCGGGGCGTGGTGCGGGCGCCGCGTTTTGGATTGGTTCGGGGCGGAAGGAGACTTGGGTTGGGGCCGGCGTTCGAAAACTCCTCCGCATGTCCACGTTCATCGTCAACGCGTTCAATCGTCGCGGGGCTCCGCTCGCGCTGATGCTCGCGATGCTCGGGCTGGGGGCGTGGTGGGGCGCCGCGTATGTGCAGACGGACGGGACCGTCGACTGGAAGCCGTCGCAGTTCTTCTTCAGCTATCAGGAACTCGGTTTCGTGAGCCGCGGCCTGGTGGCCACGCTGCTGCATCCGCTGGCCGTCGTGTTGTCGGCGCCGGGACTGGTCGCGTTTACGGCGGTGATGTTGATGGCGTTTGCCGTCGTGTGGTCGCGGTGGTGCGCGGGTGCGGCGCGGGCGCTGCCTCCGTCCGATCGCGCCGTGCTGGTGGCGTGGTGCGCGCTGGCGCCCTCGACCCTGCAACGCCTGGGCTTCGACTACGGCCGCTTCGACCCGCTCAACATCCTGCTGCTGCTGGCCGCGCTCGCGGGCCTGCTCCGCGGGCGCGATCTCGCGGCGGCGGCCATCGCGGCGGTCGCGGTGCTCATCCACGAGGGATTCCTGGTGCTCCAGTTTCCGGTGCTCTGCGCGCTGATTCTCGCCGAGGCTGACGGCGCCGGCCGCGCGCGCTGGGTGCGGCTCGCCCGATTCCTCGTGTTGCCCGGACTCACCGCGGTCGCGGTGATGGCGTGGGGGCGTTACGAGCCGGGGATTGATGCGCTGGTCGCGCACTTCGCGGCCGATCCGCTCTATCGCGCGGCGGCGCCGGGCGGCACGCCGAATCGTGACGCGCTGCTCGTGATCACGCGCACCTTGCGGAAAAACTGGGAGTTCAACGCGGCGTTCTTCGCGGAGCGCCGGCCTACATCGAAAGGTCTATTGCCCAAGGGCGCCTGGTATCAGGCCGCGAGGCGGGCGGCGGCGTGGAGCGGGCGCGTGTGACGGCGCGTCGCCTTGGCCTTGGAGCGGGAGAACTTCAGCGCTCTCGCACGCACCTCGACCGGTTTGGCGACCGTGCGGACCGATTCGGGCAGAAAGGCGAGCATGCCCTCGGCGACGTTGAGCACGTATTCGCCCTTGCGGGGAGCGAGCGCGTAGGCGTTGAACAGCTCGGTGATGGAGAATCCGTTCAGCGAGTTGCGGCAGTGCCGCCCGGTTTCGAGGTCGGCGACGGGCGTCGAGTGGCGCAGGCCACCGGTCAGCTTCAGGATGCGGAAGCGAAGGCTGAGGATGCCCTGGGCGTCGAGGGCCTGCAGGATCGTGGCAGCAAGTGTGTTCATGCGGGGAGGGGGGGTGTCCATTCCATCGGCACAAACGGCGGCGACTTTAGCCTGCATCGTCACAACCACCCCTTGGCAAACGTGCGGGCTTCTGCATGGTAACGCGCATGTTTGTCGACGAATGCACGGTGAAGCTCACGGCCGGTGACGGCGGGCGCGGCTGCGTTTCCTTCCGCCGCGAGAAATTCGAGCCCTGGGGCGGCCCCAACGGCGGCGATGGCGGCAAGGGCGGCGACGTCATCCTGGTCGGCGATGTGAACACGAACAATCTCGTCGACTACAAATACCAGCCTCACTGGCGCGCCGAGCGCGGCGGCCACGGTCTCGGCAAAGACTGCAACGGCCGCGAGGGCAAGTCGGCCGAGTTGCGGATGCCGCTGGGCACGATCGTGACCGACCTCGCCACGGGCGCGGTGGTTGCCGAGGTCATCGCGGAGGGCCAGCGCATCGTCCTGTGCAAGGGCGGCAAGGGCGGGTGGGGCAACACGCGTTTCAAGTCGTCGGTCAACCGGGCGCCGCGCCAGAACGGGCCGGGCGAGCCCGGCGAAAAGGGCGAGTATCGGCTTGTGCTCAAAAGCATCGCCGACGTCGGGCTCGTGGGCTTTCCCAACGCCGGAAAATCCTCGCTGACCGGGCGCATCACCAAGGCCCACCCGAAGACCGCCGCCTATCCGTTCACGACGCTGCACCCGCAGATCGGAGTCATCGAGTATCCGGACGAATTGAAGGGCGACCGCCGCCTGCTGCTGGCCGACGTGCCCGGGCTCATCGAGGGCGCGAGTGAGAACCGCGGCCTCGGGCATCGTTTTCTGCGCCACATCGAGCGGTGCGCGCTGCTGGTGATCATCGTCGACATGGCGGGCACCGATGCCCGCGATCCGCGGGTCGACTACAAGCACCTGTTGCGCGAACTGGAACTTTACGATGCCGCACTGCTCGACAAGCCGCGCCTCGTGGTGGCCAACAAGATGGACGTCGAGGCCGCCGCGGCGCACCTCAAGAAATTCAAGACGCGCCACAAGACCGTCGATGTGATCGAGATCTCCTGCCTCACGGGCGACGGACTGGATCGGCTCAAGAAAGAGTTGTTAAAACGGGTCACCAAACTCCGCGCGAAGGAAAAAGCGTCGCCTGCGTCGGGCGCCTGAACCAGTTTTGCCGCCTCCGCCTCCCGCCGCTCCTCTCCGCCCCATGTCGAAGGAACACCGTCCGCTCCTGATGCGCGCCAACCGCCTGATGGGCGCCTCGCTCGTCGAGCACAACCTCGTGAAGATCGAGGATCTCGAGGCGGCCAATGAGAAACTCATCGAACTCGTGGCCGGCGAGCAGCCCCGGCAGAGCACGATCCTCGGCATCCTCGCCTACGACCTCAAGGTGCTGAAGGAGGACGATGTGTTGCACCACGTGGTGGAGAACGACGGGGTCGGGTTGGTGGACCTGCGCGACTATGAAGTGCCGGAGGACCTGAAGAAGGGGCTCGATGTCGGCAGCTGCTGGGCCACGTGGTCGGTGCCCTTCGACCGCGAGGAGGAGTTTCACTTTGTCGCGACGGCCTACTATCTGAGCCCGGCGGTGCGGGCGCATTGGGAGAAAACCCTTGGCGGCCCGATCCTGTGGTTTGGCACGACGCTGGAAGGGGTCGCCGACTACCTCGAGAAACTCGCGGGTGATCCGAGTGCTCCGAAACCGGCGGCGGCTCCGGCCGCCCCCGCGCCCGCCAAGCCCGCCGCCCCCGCCCCGGCGGCTGCCGCCAAATAAGCCATGCCCCTCGGAAAAATCCAGCTGCAGATCGTCAACAAACTGGTCGACATGGGCCGGCTCGATGCCGACCAGCGCACGTCGCTCGCCACCCGCCAGGATGACCTCAGCGGCGACGCGCTCGACAAACTGCTGCAGGAGGAATTCAAGGTCACGGCCTTCCAGTGTCTCGTGGCCAAGGCCCGGGCGCTGAACCTCTCGCCGTTCAACGTCGCGCACTATCGCGTGTCGCCGCAGACCTTCGAGCGCATCCCGCAGGATTTCTGCCAGGAAAACCTCGTGCTGCCGGTGGGGCAGGTGGGCGACATGCTGCTGGTCGCGTTTGCCAACCCCTTCGAGGTCACCCTCCCGACCAAGATCCAGGAGATGACCGGCAAGCCGGTGATCCGGCTGCTCGCGCGGGAAAAGGACATCAAGGACAAGTTCGCCAAGGGGCCCGAAAAAGCCGCGGGCTTCGACGATGTCGTGCAGCAGATCGGCGTGGAGTTCGGCCACGAAGGCGAGGGCGAGGGCGAACTCAAGGACGACGACGTCAACGAGGAGTCCGGCCCGATCATCCAGCTGGCCAACCGCATCATCGAGGACGCGTATTTCAACGGCACGTCCGACATCCACATCGAGCCGCAGGAAAAGGAGATCATCGTCCGCAACCGCATCGACGGCGTGTGTCACGAGAAGCTGCGCCTGCCGAAGAAAGTCGGCCCCGCGCTCGTCGCCCGCCTGAAGATCATGTGCAACCTGGACATCTCGGAGCGCCGGTTGCCGCAGGACGGCCGCATCGTGTTCAAACAATACACGAAGAAGAACCTCGACCTCGACCTCCGCGTGTCGACCGCGCCGCTCAACCACGGCGAAGGCGTGGTCATGCGTATCCTCGACAAGCAGAAGACCACGCTGCCGCTGCCCGCGCTCGGCTTCTCGGAGGAGAACCTCGCGCGTTACCGCGAGTGCATCCGCCAGCCCTACGGGATGATCCTGCACTGCGGCCCGACCGGCTCCGGCAAATCGATGACGCTCTACTCCGCGCTCAACGAGATCAACACGCCCGACATCGTCATCCGCACCGCCGAGGATCCGATCGAATACACGCTGCCCGGCCTGAACCAGATGCAGATGCACCGGCAGATCGGGCTCACGTTCGCCTCGGCGCTGCGCGCCTTCCTCCGCCAGGACCCGGACATCATCCTCGTCGGCGAAATCCGCGACAAGGAGACGGCCGGCATCGCGGTCGAGGCGGCGCTCACGGGCCACTTGCTCATCTCCACGCTCCACACGAACGACGCGCCGACGACGGTGTCGCGCCTCACGGAAATGGGCGTCGAGTGTTTCATGATCTCCTCGTCGCTGCTCTGCGTGTGCGCGCAACGCCTCATGCGCCGTGTGTGCAAGACCTGCCGCCAGCAGATCGAACCGATCGGCCGCGAGAAGGAAATCCTCGAAAAGGCGATCGGCTGGAGCGGCCCGATCTTCAAGGCCAACCCCAAGGGCTGTCCGAAATGCGGCGGCAGCGGCTACAAGGGCCGCGTGGGCATCCACGAACTGATGGTGAGCAACGAGGAACTGATCGACGCGATCAACAAGGAGGCGGAGGCCGCCGAGCTGAAGAAGATCGCGATGCGCGGCGGCATGAAGACGCTGCACCAGGACAGCGTGCTCAAGGTGAAGGAAGGCCTGACGACCCTCGAGGAAGCCATCGCCAACGTGCCGCCGGATATGTGAGCGGATGGGAATCCTGGAGATTCTCGTCGGCTTGTTGGATCTGGTTTGCGCGGCCTGCGACATCTTCGCGTGGTTAAAAAGTGGAGACAACCGACGCCAGCGTCGGCACGCGCGAAGGGCAGGAATCCAGCCACCGCCGCGAGAAGGATGGCTCCGGGCTTTTTGGGGGCTGGCGGTGTTGGTGGTCGTGTTGACCGGGGTGCTCACTTGGCGCCTCTTCCGATAGGGCCGTGCGCGGGGCGGGGATTGACGCCGGCGGGCCGTCCGGGCGCTTCGAGCCCTGCGACCGCGTTCGCAGCGTGCCCCTGTTTTTGTGGATGACGGGCCACCCGCTGGTGCTCGGGCTGCCCGCGCCAGGCCGGAGCAAGCTCCGCAGAAAGGCGGAGCCAGGAAGGATCTTGGACAGCAGTGGCCGCTGCCCTTCCCTTGCCGTCGGGTTCGTAGCCCCCGCTTCAGCCGGAAGGGCTGAGGCGAGTTCACCCGGATTCCGGCTGAAGCCGGGGCGACCAACTCAATCTGGCCCGCGTGAACTCGCGACAGAAGTAGTGCAGCGCTTCAGACCGGCACTTTCATCCTCTGCAACGCGGGCGAAAGCGGCGTAAGTTGAAGTGCCGCCGTGATCGGCACGTAGGTCGGGCTTTACGCCCGACGTGTCGGGGATGAATCCCGACCTGCCGGAAGGAGCCGCCTACCACCCTTTCTTTTGCACGCGATGTGGTGGCACGGGTCTTCCGACCGGTGAAGGTTGAACCCGGGTCGGGAGACCCGTGCCACGCGCCGGCCCTCGCCTGCAAGCAGGCTCCTACCTCCAGGCTTCTTTTCCTTCGGCAGGATCACGACTTTGGAGGCGTCGGACCGGGCGGAGTATTTTTTTGCCCAGTCGGAGCGGTCGCGGGCATCGGACGATGGTCCCGCCAATTTGCGGGCGCATGTCCGCCGCGCCCGCCGGCGCGTCCGGCAGGCGGGTGGAAAAATGGAAGGCACGGCCCGTGGACGAGCCGTGCCTGGCGAAGAGAGCGGCGCGAGCGCCGCGGGGGGGCTACTTCTTTGCGTCGTCCCAGCCCCGGGCCTTGATCAGCTGGTTGAGCGCGGCGCGGGGGGCGTAGTCGGCGGGCACAAACTGGAAACGCGCGAGGTAATTGAGCGCGCGCTGCACGGCGAGCGCTTCGCCTTTCTTCGCCTCCGCCGCGGCCCCGCTGAGGGCCTTGAGGCCGGCGACGCAGGCGGCGGCGAGTTGTTCGACTTTGGCGGCGGTGGCGGCGTCCTTGTCGTAGGTCAGCGACTCGGCGAGCCGCAGCATCTGCGCGGTGCCGGAGAGTTTGCCAGCGTCGGTGCGGAGGATGGCGGCGGTTTCCTTGCGCTTGGCGGTGGCGGCTTCGGCGGTGAGCACGCCGTCGGTGCCGCCCTCGATGGCGCGGGACGGGAGCGGGCGATACCAGATGTTGCGGAAACGGACGGGATTGCCGTGGTCCTGGAGCTTGAGCGGTCCTTTCTCGGGAAACGCGACGGGCAAGGAACGGCGCAGGTGTCCGCCGGGGCCTTCGAGCGGCGTGGCGTCCTGCATGAGCACGCCGTTGCAGAAGACGGTCATGCGGCCGGGGTCGATCTGTTTGCCGTCCCTGAAGACGGGGCGGCGGAACACGATGTCGTAGACCTGAAACTCACCGGGCCGGCGGAGGGCGTTCGCCATCGGCGGGTTGATGCCGTAGACGGACGCGGCGAAGCCGTCGGCGTAGGTGGGGTTGTTGTAGTTGTCGAGCACCTGCACCTCGGCGAGGCCCATGAGGAAGACGCCGCTGTTGCCGCGGCCCTGGCTGTCGCCCTGCACGGCGGTCGGCGCGGCCCACTCGACGTGCAGCTGGCAGTCGGCGAATTGCTCCTTGGTGCGGATGTAGCCGGACTTCGGCACGCATTCGAGGGCGCCGTCCTTGACGATCCACTTGGTCGGGCCGGCAGCCTCGCCGGGCTTCGGGTCGGATTCCCATCTGGCCAGCGAAGCGGCGGTGCCATCAAAAAGGATGATGGCATCCGAGGGCGGCTTGCCGGGCTGTTCGGGGGTGCTGAAGGTGCCGGGTTCGACACGTTTCGGTTGAGGACGGTTCTGGTCATGCACGGCCCAGGGGTGGGTGGCGTCGGGCGGATCGCCGTAGAAGGGCGAACCCGTGGAAGGAGCGCTGCGGGCGGGGGCGGCGAGCAGGGCGAGTGAGCAGGTGGCGGTGACGACGGGGAGGAGTTTCATGGCGTCCGGCGGTTACGACTGGGTGAGGCGCACGCGCACGGGGCGCAGTGCTGGGTCCGAGCCAAGCCGGCGCGCCCGCGGTGGCAATTGGTTTTCGACGCGAGGCCGGAGAATCTGCTCACTGGCGGGGCTCACGCCGTCCATGCCGCCCCCGCCCAACATTCTTTGGATCCTCACGACGCAGTGGCGGGCGCAGGCCTGCGGCTACGCGGGCGATCCCAATGCCCGCACGCCGCACCTCGACGCGCTGGCCGCGGCGAGTGTGAACTATGCGCAGGCGGTGACGCCGCATCCGTTCGGGCCGTTCGCGCGCGCGGCGCTGCTGACGGGCATGCCGTCGCCGGAAAACGGGGTGCGGGATTATTTCGATCCGCTGCCGGGTGACGCGCGCACCCTCGCGCACGAGTTGGGGGCACGCGGCTATGCGACCGCGTGGTTTGGCAAGTGGCATCTGGCAAAACGTGACCCCGCCGCGCCGCTGGTGGGCGAGGCGCATGCGCGGATGATCGTGCCGCCGGAGGGGCGCGGCGGTTTCGTGTGCTGGGAGGGATTCGAAAGCGGGTTCCTGCTGAACGACCCGTGGTTGCACGGCACGCGGCTGGCCGAGCCGGCGAAAGTGGTGGGCTACCAGAGTGACGTGGTTTGCGAGCGCGCGGCGCAGTGGATCGGAGAGCAGGGCGCCGGGCAGGCGGGACCGGGCGGGCCGTGGTTTTGCGTGGTCAGCCTGGAGGCGCCGCATCCGCCTTACGAGGCGCCGGCGGCCGGCGTGGCGCGGCGCGACCCGCAGGAGATCGTGTTACCGGCGAACGTGCCGCGCGGCGGCGAAGCCGAGGCCAGGGCCCGACGCGAGCTGGCCGGTTACTACGCGCACATCGAGGGGACGGATCGGGCGATCGGAAAATCGCTGCTGCCGCGGGCGGAGCGGAACGACACGGTGGTGGTGTTCACGAGCGTGCACGGCGACATGCACGGGGCACACGGGCGGTTTCGGAAAGGCTGGCCGCACGAAGAGTCGGTCCGGGTGCCGCTGCTGATCCGGGGACGGTTGACCGAGGACCGGGGAAGGCGCAGCGAGGCGGCCGTGTCGTTGATCGACCTGCCGGAGCTCATGCGGGCCGAAATCGAAAGACGCCCGCCGGGGATCGAGACCGGGGCGGCGAAGATCTCGATGCCCTCGGTGGTGGCGCTGCCGCACCAGTGCGATCGCGTCTGGCGCGGCGTGCGCACGGCGACGCGCAAGCTGGTGCTCAACGCGGACGGCTCGCCGTGGCTGCAGTTCGATCTGGAGCGCGATCCGTCCGAACTGGCGAATCTGGCGGGCGACCCGACGCGCGAGGCGGAACGCGAAGCACTGCGGCGGCTGATTTGACCCGGCCGCGCGCGGTCAACGCAGCGGATCCAACGGTTGATCCTCGCTCAGGCGGCCGGCGCGATAGGCGATCACGAGTTCGCGGCGGAACAGGAGGGCCCAGACGAACGGCACCATGGCGGCGATCGCGCCGAAGCCCAGGCCGAGGAGGCCGCCTTCCTCCTTGAAAAAATATCCGGCCACGAGGTGGGTGAGACCCAGCAGCGGGAAGAACGCCCCCGGCGTCCGGGCGCCCATCGTGAGCGGGAGGGCGAGCGCGCACGCGAATGCCGCGATCGCCGGTGACGAGCCCGCGAGCAGCAGGCCGATCACAAACGCGAACGGCGCATTCGCGTGTTCCGGCTCGGGGCAGGTGACGGTCTGCAGCCAGACCGCCAGAATCTGGACGAGGCCCTGCACGAACAACGGCGTGTATTTCGCCAGGCCGTGGGCGTCGCGCTCCACCGGGAGCGCTTCGAGCAGGAGCCAGGTGCCGAGCGCCGCCCGCACCAGGTCGATCGCGTGCAGACCGTGGGCGAGGACGCGGACGAGGTGGTCGTCCCATTCACGGGAGATCTCGCGGTAACGGATTTTCTTGGAGCGGTAGAAGAGGCTGCCGGGCGTGAGAAGCAGGAAAATCGCCGCGAAAAACTGAGGCCAGTCGACGATCAAATAACGAGCGAGCATGTGTGGTAAGGGTCGTGCTTGAACCCCAACTCCGCGCATCGCAAGCGTGCAATGGCGGACGGCGGTGACGGGCCGGGCAGCGGTCAACCGATCACGCGTTGGGATGCCGCCGCGGCGGGTTTGCCGAACTGCCGCCGGATCGCGGCGGCGATTTCGTGCATTTTCACCGGCTTCGAAATGTAGTCGTCCATCCCGGCGGCGAGGCACGCCTCGCGATCGCCCTGCATGGCGTTGGCGGTGAGGGCGATGATTTTCGGCTGCAACTCCACCGGGAGGTCGCGCCGGATCTGACGGCTCGCCTCCAGGCCGTCCATCTCGGGCATCTGGAGGTCCATGAGGACGAGATCGTAGCGGCGATCGCGGACGGCGATGAATGCCTCGAGGCCGTTGGCCACGGCCTGCGCCCGATACCCGAGGCGCTCGAGGAAGCGGAGGGCGACCTTTTGATTCACCACGTTGTCTTCGGCGAGCAGCACGTCGAGCGGGTATTCCTCGGCCAGCGGGCGTTCGGCCGTGCGGGCGGCGGTCTCGGCCGCGGCCTGGCTGGCAGTGAACAATCCGGTCACGCTCTGGACGAGGGCGCTGGTGCGCAGGGGTTTCGTGGTGGTCGCGAAGAGCTGCCGGTCGGGCGGCGCGGCCGGGGTGGTTTGGCCAAACGGATACATCACCAGCCGCGGACAGGCGAGGCGCCCCAGCACATCGAGCGGCGACGGCCCCTCCAGTTCCCCGCCGTCGACCACCAGCAGGGCGGGCGGGCGGTCCAGGCCGGCGACGGTCGGGAGCACGCCCGCGGCATCGGCGGCCACCGCCACCCGGGCGCCCCATTTCTCGAAAAAGAGGCGGAGGCGGAGCTGGTTGACGGCATTGCGTTCCACGCACAGCACCGTGCCGGTGCGCAGCGGCTCGGGCAGCGGAGGCAGGCCGCTATCGGCGGTGAGCTGGGCCGGCTCGGTTTGAATCGTGAAAATGAACGCGGAGCCCTGGCCCGGCGTGCTCTCGACGCGGATCGCGCCACCCATGAGCTGCGTGAGCCGCTGGCAGATCGCGAGGCCCAGCCCGGTGCCGCCGTATTTGCGCGTGGTGGACGAGTCGACCTGGGAGAAGGCCTTGAACAGACGGTCGACCCGGTCCGGGGGAATGCCGATGCCCGTGTCCCGCACGGTGAATTCCAGGATGACCCGGGCCGGGTCCTCGGGCAGGCCCGGGTCGAAGCCGAGCGGGGCCTTCTCGCGATGGGCGCGGCGCACCTCGAGCGAGATGCCGCCGCGGGGGGTGAACTTCACCGCGTTGTTGACGAGGTTGACGATCACCTGGCGGAGGCGGGTGACATCGCCGACGATCCACGCGGGCACGTCGGGTTCGCAGTAGTAAGCGAGGTCGATTTTCTTGGCCGAGGCCTGGAGGGAGAAGAGGTCGAGCGCCTCCTCGATGCAGAGCGCGAGTTCGAAGGGCGAGCGTTCGAGTTCCATCTTGCCGGACTCGATCTTGGAGAAGTCGAGAATGTCGTTGATGATCGTGAGCAGCGCTTCGCCGGAGGTGCGGATGGTGTTGACGTAGTCGCGCTGCTCTCCGGAGAGCGTCGTCTCCTGGAGGAGGCTGGTCATGCCGATGACGCCGTTCATCGGGGTGCGGATTTCGTGCGACATCGAGGCGAGGAACTCGCTCTTCGCGCGGGAGGCCTCGTCGGCCTCCTGCTTGGCGCGGCGGAGCTGGGTCTCGGTCTCGACGCGGGCGGTGATGTCGGTCTCGACGGCGATGAAGTTCTCGACCTCGCCGTTGGCGCCGCGCACGGGCTGGATTTCGAGGTGCAGGTGGTATTTGCGGCCGGACTTGGAGTAGTTGACGACGTCGGTGCTGATGCCCTGGCCGCGGGACATCGCGGCGCGGATGCGGGCGACGGTGCGCACGCTGGTCTCGGGACCGATCATGAAGTGCGCGGGATTCTTCCCGATCACCTCCCCGAGCGAATACTCCATCACGCGGCAGAACGCCTCGTTGGCCCACTCGATCCGGCCGTCGGGCGAGCCGATGAGCACGGGGTTGTCGGTCTTGGAGGCGACGAGCGAGAGTTTGCGGGCCTCGGCCTGCGATTCGCGCAGCGCGAGTTCGGCTTCGCGACGGGCGGTGATGTCCTGCACGGTGCCGATGATGCGCGTGGGCCGGCCGTCGTGGCCGGAGGCGACGGATTTCGAGCGGGTGTAGACCCAGCGCCAGTCGCCGCTGCGCGCCCGCACGCGATACTCGGGCTCGATGAAGGTGGCGATGCCGTTGAGCTGCGACTCGGTGCGCCGGCGGTAGAGCGGCAGATCTTCGGGGTGGATGAGCGACTGCCAGGCTTCCACGGTGGACGGCATGCGGCCATGTTCGTAGCCGAGCATCGCCCAGAGGCCGGGCGAGTAGTAAACATGGCCGGCGGACACGCTCCATTCGAAGATGCCGATCTGCGTGGAATCGAGCGCGAGGCGCAGGCGTTCGTCGGACACCTTGAGGCGGGCCTCGACGCGGCGGCGTTCCTCGTTTTCGCCGAACAGGCGCTTGTTCGAGAGTTCGGCGGCGCGTTGACCGGCCCGGGCGCTGCGGAACAGATGCACGCTCAGCCCCAGAAACACCGTGATGAAAAAGCCGGCGATGAGCGCGACCTCGGGCATCCAGCTGCGCGACCGGGTCAGGGCCTCCCGGGTGGGCGTGAGGCTGAGCTGCACGCGGCGGTTCTGGAGATTGGGGATGGTCTTGTTGACGGTGAGGTCTTCGCGGCGCACGGAATCGGCCGCGAGCGTGAGCACCGGTTCGCCGGCGACGGCGACGGAGATGTTGTAGGTGGCTTCGAGTTTCTTCGCGCCGATGACGTAGCGGACGAGCGGCTCGTAGGCGAACTCGGCGGCGACAAAACCGATCACCTTGTCCTCGCGCACGATCGGCGCATAAATCACGGCGCCCCGCTGGTTGCCATGGATGCTGACGGAGGCGGTCACGACGGGCGTCTGCAGTTTCTGCGCGGTGTCGAGGGCGGTGCGGCGCGGTTCGACCTGATGGTTGAAGTTGATCGCGCCTTCGTTGCCCTCCTGGGGGTAGATCCAGATGGTGCGGCGCTGGGCGTTGACGAACGCGAGTGAAACGCAGCCGCGTTCGCGGGCGTTGCCGGTGCCGGAGGCGTCGGTGCGGGTGCGGTCGCCGAGGTGTTCGATGGCATCGGCGGTCCACAGTTCGGTGGAATCCTCCTTCGGCTTGGCCCACCGGCGGGCGATTTTTTCCGTCTGGTTGGTCTGGGTCTCGATCTCGTTGTCGATCGCGGTGGCGAGGAGCCCGAGGTCGTTCATCGAGTTCTGTTTGGTGAAGTCGTGTTCCCGGGCGCTGAGGCCAATCCAGAGAATGACGGTGAGCGTGAGGCAGAAAATCGCCGCCGGCATGGGCGACCAGGCGGGCGGGCCGCCCTCGGCTTTCATCGTTTCCCGCCACGCCAGGGTGGTGAGCGACAGGCCCAGCAGCAGGAGTGCGACGGCGGAGACCGGCGGAGTGGCGGTGAGCGTGCCCCAGCTGTAAACGGTTTCGAGTCCGGCGGCGTAGCCGAGCAGGGTGGAGAATCCGGCCGAGGCGAACACCGAGCCCGCCACCGCTTCGACAAAGAGCCGGGCGCGGGCGCCCCAGTCGCACGCCCGCCAGGCGAGAGCGAGCGCTGCGCAGGCGAGGGCGATCGCGACGACGGCCGCCATCCGGCCGGGCTGCTCGGTCATCACGAGCAGGTGGTCGCGGCCCAGCATTTCATCGATGCGGAAATCCCGGTGCAGCGAGATCTCGGCGAAGGTGGCCGCCCCCACCGCGGCGGCGATCAGAGTGACCCAGGCCACGCGCCGATAGCCGTATTCCAGTGCGACCAGCACGGCCCCGATGACGACGAAACACAGCGCCTCATTGATCTTGGTGGGCGCCTTGGCCGGGAACGGTTGAACCAGTTCGTCGATCCCCATCCACCAGCCGAGGGCCGTGACCAACCCGATGCAAACCAGCGCCCCGGCGAGCGTAAGCGACGCACGCTCGAGCCAGGTTCGGCGCGGCAAGGTTGGCAGTGACTGCATTAAGGTGTTCCCCCTACCAAAGCGCTCGGCGTGCCGGGGGCAAACCGTTTTCTATGCGGTTCGGAGTGCGCGAGCGCATCTCAGACCAACGGCTGCTGAAGAATGGATCTATTGGGTCGCGTGGGTAGGTCGGGGTTTATCCCCGACGCCTGCGGTCGGACGATGTCGGGCGTAAAGCCCGACCTACGATCATCCAAATAAATCTCAACA
Organism: Verrucomicrobiota bacterium; assembly: GCA_016235555.1. Lineage (GTDB taxonomy): Bacteria > Verrucomicrobiota > Verrucomicrobiia > Opitutales > Opitutaceae > JACRKC01. The sequence continues at coordinate 12,141 of JACRKC010000095.1, read as the reverse complement.
GCCGTTGGTATCAGATCAATTCTCCTGAACTATTGGACTTTGGATTTTGCAGGCCCGCCCGGTGGGCGGGCTGCGCGGCCACCGGCCTGGCCTACAATCAAAAAGCTCCCGGTAATTGGTATCAGTTTCCTGCACGGTGCCCGCCCTGCGGGTGGGCCGGGCGCTCCGCGCACGGTCGGAGCGCTTCGATTTCCGCTCGCTCCTGGTGCCGCGAACCGGAGGTTTCGCGACAGGTAGCCGCGAGCGCCAGCGAGTGGACCGGCCGCCACTCGCTGGCGCTCGCGGCCACCGGGCTGCGCACCCCGCGTTTCTTTTTGATCGCGGCACTGGCCGCCTGCGGAACGGCCGGCCTACCTTTCGGCTCACGGCAAGAAAGTGAGCTGCGCCCCGGAGTGCGCGAGGGCCGCGCGATCAGGATTTCGGCGGAGCGGGCGGCGGTCCGGCACCCGGGAGCGGTGGCGTGGCGGCCTTTTCGGGCGGCGGCGCCGGCTCGCCGGGGACGAGAGCGCGCAACAAATTTCCCGGCATGAGGGCAAGCGACCACGCGGGTTTGTCCAAGGTGCCGTTGAGCCGGACTTCGACGACGGTGGTGACGGGGGAGAGCACGACCTCGAGGGTTTTCTTGATCAGGTTGCCGCTCTCGTGGAGGGGGAAGACCTTGGCCTTGAAATCGAGTTCGCGCTTGTCGAGGGCGTAGTCCCCGGTGGCTTCGATCGCGGAGTTGGCCCCGGTGAGCTTGACCTCGGAAAACGCGAGGCGGCGGCCGTCGACCTTGAACGCCGCCCTGGCGGTCGTGAAACGCAGGGCGGTGAACTTGATCAGTTCGGACAGGAGGCCGAGCATCTTCACCTCGCCGAGTTCGGCGCCCTGGAGCACGGCGTTGCCCGCGCCGTGGAAACTGAGCGGATCGTCGAAGCGGCCCTCGGCGGCGACATTCACATCGAGGTGGACGGCGGCCTTGTCGGTGACGAATTTCCCGGGCGGCGCCGGCGGCGTGTTTTTCCGGCGGGCTTCGTAATCCTGCAGGACGGCGGTGACGCCGCCGAGGTTGGCGCCTTTGAGCGAGAAATCGAAAGCCACCCGCCGCTCCTGATCGCGGCCCCAGACTTTGGCCCGCCCTCCGAGGTTGCCGCCACCGGTCGCCGCTTCGATCCGCGGCACCTCGATCACGTCGTCGTGCAGGGTCGCCGCGAATGACACCGATTGGAGGGGGAACCCGTAGAAACGGAACTCGCCGGCGCTCTTCGCTTCGATCTGCAATGATTGATGCGCGCCGCCGGGGGCGGCCGCGCCGGTGATGCGGCCCGAGAGTTTCAGGTCGGGTGGCTGGGCAAAGGCGAACGGGCCGAGCCACGCCTCGCTTTCGGGGCCGATGACCTGCCGCGCGAGCGCCAGCTCAAGCGTGGAGGTGACGTCGAGGTCGAACTGCCTGGGGGCGAGCGTCTCGTGGTCGGTCGTGTAGGTGAAGGTGCCGCGCGCCTCGCGGCCGGCGCGGATCGCGCGCAGTTCGATCCCGTCGTAGTAGGACGGCCGGACGAACAGCAGGGTGCGCACGCGGTCGAACGCGCCGCTCCGGATCACCGGCCCCGCGGTGTCGGCGGCGATGAAGACGGCCGAATGATCGCCGGTGCCCCAGCGGCCGATCACGTCGACACTCGCGACGGGTGCGGCCGCCGGAAACTCGAATTGCTTGAAGAAATTCTCCCACCAGCCGCCCGGAAACCAGCCGGAGATGGCGAGCGGGCGGAGCTGACCCTCCAGCAGGAAACGGTAGTCGCGCGTGACGAGATCGTGGTCGTAGGTGCCGCGGGCGAAGTTGTCGCCGATGCGCGCCCAGGCTTCGGGCGAGTAAAAGCGGCGGCCATCGAAGCCGACGATTGCGCGGCCTTCCTCCATGATCACGTGGTAGGCATCGATGTCGCGCACCGCGACGCGGGCGTTGACGCCCTGAAATTTCCAGTCCGGGCCGAAGCGCGCGACACCGTCGTGGAGCTCGAGGGTTTTGAAGTTGAACCATTGGCGCACGTCGACGCCGAGGCGGGCGTTGAGCGGCAGGAAAATTTCCGGAGAGACGGCGCCCTCGAAATCCAGCCGCGCGGTCCGGGCCGCGAAATCGGTCTCGGCGCGCACCGCGAGCGGAGTGCCGAACAGGGCGCCCACGAGGTCGGCTTTGACGCCGGGCAGCGGGCCGGGCGTGAGGCGGGCCGACACGCAGTCGGCGGTGAACCCCGCGGCGGTCACCGCCTCGGCGGTGAGGCGGAAGTCGTTTGGCTCGTAGCGAAACCGGGTCGGGTGAAGCGTGCCGCGCACGATCGCGCGGACGCGTCGGGCGGTCGAGTCGAACGGCAGGTTGAGTTCGCGCGCCGTCAGTTCGAGGCGGGCGGCCACGGGCGCGTCGCCGAGCAGCGGAAAACGAGTGACGAGGCGCAGGTCGCGCGCCTGCACGTCGAGGTTGCCGCCGGGAGCCGAGTAGCGCAGGCCGGCCGCAAACAGGGTGGCGCTGGCGATCGCGCCGCGGGAGGCGGACGGGGAGAGTTCGAGATGAAGCGAGGGCGCTTCGAGTGCGCCGAGGCGTTCGGCGACCGCGGCGATCTGCCGGCAGAGCGCGGGGTATTGGTGGGCGAGGAATTCCGCGACGGGCAGCGGGCGGGACGAGGTTTCGCGGGCGCCGGGGATTTGGAGGGTGCCATGGGCGGACACGACGATGCCGGCGATGCGCGCGACGAACTGCGTGAGGTCGAGCTCGCGTTCGCGCGGGACGAGCGTGGCGTCGAGATCGCGGAGAATCTCCTCCGCGCGGCCCGAGGGCGAGAGCATCGCCGGCACCGACCAGTTGGCGCCGATGATCCGCATTTCCCGGGGTTCGAAATGCCCGACCGCGAGCGCCCACGGGTCGAGCTTCACGTAGGCGGCGCGAAGCGTCAGCACGGGCTCGGCGTAGCTGGGGAGAAAGACGCGCGCGTCCTCGATCAGCACGCGGCCGGAGGGATCAAAGGAGGTGCGGCCGAAAGTGGCGCGGAGGCCCGAGACCGCGAGGCGCGACTCCAGCTCGCGCAGGAGAAAGCCCGGCACCTCGAGCTCGTTGGTGGAGACGATGTAGCCCTGGAGGCAGAGCAGGATCGCGAGGAACAGCCAGCCCGACCAGAGCAGGAAGGACCACAGGCACGCGGCGCACCAGCGGGAGCCTTGCCAGCAGAGCTTGAGGTAGCGGGTCATCGCGGCCGGGTCCGGTCGAAGACCGGACCTACTTGGTCGCCCCCGGGTCGCGCTGGCCGGCGGGGGAGAGTTTCCAGAGTGCGTCCAGCAGCGGCTGCTCGATCTCGAACAGCGCGTCGGCTTCCTTGACGCCGGCGAGTTGCTGGCCACCGCCGCCACGGATGCTGAGGAGCAGCGTCGTCACCTTGGTCTGCTCGCCACCGGCGCCGCCGGGCAGCGATTCCGTGGTGTCGAGCCGGTAGCGCCAGGTGCGCTCCTCCCCGGCGAACAGGAAGCGGTCGGCAAAGGCGTCCTGCACAAAACGTCGGGCGCGCAACGAGCGCAGGCGCGCGACGATTTCGCCGACGAGCCTGGCGTCGAGGGTCGCGGGTTTGACGGCGCCTTGCGCGTCCAGCGCGGCGTCGAGCAGCACGGCACCGCCCTCGAGGTCGGTGAGCTTGAGCGCGGTGATGCGGGCGGCGGCGGGCAGCTCGCGCACGAGGCGGTCGCGCCACGCGCGGGGCTCGACGGGGAGTTCGCGCAGGATGTCGGCGTTGACGGCGTAGATGGAATTGGCGCTGGCGCTGAGGCGCGCGTAGGCGTCGCGTCTGGCGTCGGTGCCGAGTTGGAGTTCGAGGGGCGTGGCGGTGCCGGCGAGCGTGAGGGCGACGACGCGCTCGGGGCGGTTGAAGCCCCAGTTTTCGAGCTGGGCGGCGGAGGGCGCGTCGCTCTCGAACTTGGTGGCGGCGAGCGCGGCGAGCTGGGCGAGCAGGCGTTTGACGGCGGCCGGATCGGCCTGCAGCGGGGCCGTGGGATTCTCGGTGCGGCGGACGACCTGCCAGGGAGAATCGGGCGGCGCCGCGGGATCGCGCTGGAGGGTGAGCGGTGGCTGGTTGGGCGCGTTGAGTGCGACGGCGGTGACCTTGGTGGCGTCGAAATCGAGCACGCGGCGTTCGCGCAGGCGATCCTGGGCGTCGCGGAGTTTCTCGAGGAGCCTGGTGGGGACCGCGACGGTGAAGAGCGCGGACCGGCCCTCGAGCTGGGCGTAGAGTTCGACATCGGGCGAGGTCGCGGCGGAGTTCGGAATCGCGGTCGCGCCAATCGGTTCGCCGAGGAGGAGGGTTTCGCGGCGGTTGTTGCCCTCGAGACTCACGCGGAGCGACGGGGCGGCGGCGGGGAGCGCCGCGGGCGGCGTGGCGGGGTTGAAGTTGGCGGCGTGGAGGGCGTTGAGGGCGTTGATGGTGAGATCGACCTCGGCCTTGCTGGCGCGGGCGATGATCGGGGTCTCGAAAGTCCAACGCGTGTTGTCGGACTCGCGCCGGAGGCGGACGGGCGCGCCGGTGCCGGAGCGCACGCTGAGCGAGCGGGCCTCGAAGACGGGGATGGTGAGCAGGGTGTCGCTGCGCAGTTGCGAGAGGGGCAGGGCGAGGCTGTCGGCGAGGGCGCGGCCGACCACATGGATGCGGTCGTCGGCCACCGTGCGGACATAAAGGCGGTTGCCGACCTTGGTGATGTCGCCGAGTTCGAGCTTGGTGGTCGGAGCCTCGGTGGCGGTGCCGGCGCGGAATTCGAGTTTGAGGCGGGGTTTGTCGAGGCCGTAATCGGCGAGCGACTGGCCGCTTTTCGCGAGATCGCGGGCGTTGAAGCTGGACTCGTGTTCGAGCAGGCGGAGGTCGCTGAGGATGGTGGCGACGGCGTGGGGGTTGGCGGGCCATTCGACGGGGCGGAGGAGACTCCAGGCGTCGCCCTGGCGGGTGAGCGTGAACGAGGCGGCGTTGTTGGCGGGGTTGGTCACCTCGAGCCAGCGCACATCGGAAACCTCGGGGCCGAGCACGCGGCGGCGGGCTTCGAGCTGGCGGCCGTCGGTGATCCACTGGCGCTCGAATTTGAAGATGAAGAAAAACAGCGCGACGTTCAGGAAGACGAGGACGAGCGTGACTTTGGTGCGCACTGGGGAGTTGAGAGTTGAGGGTTGAAAGTTGAGGGCCAGCGGTGCGCAGGAGCAGGGTTGGTTTGGAAAGTGTTTCTTACCCTCAACGCCCAGCGCTCAACTCCGCCGCGTCCAGTAGACGACCAGGCCGAGGAGGGCGGCGGCGCCGGGGAGCGCGAAGAGGAGCGAGTAGCGGAGTTTCGCGAGCTGGCTGGCGCTGAGGGAGAGCTGGTAGCGCTCGATGGGCCGGGGCGGGACATTGAGGACATGATCGCGCTCCACGCACCAGTTGATCGCGCTTTGAATGAGGATCTGGTGGCCGGCGGAGGTGATGCGGCCGTTGGCGATCGTGTCGCCGGAGCCGACGACGACGAGGCGGCCGCCGCGCACGCTGAGCTGGAGATTGCCGCCGACGCCGACGCGCTCCGAGGCGACCGCGACGCCGAGGCGGTCCTTCGGCTCCATGCCGGGGATGGGGCGGATATCGACGCCGGGATCGTAGCGCGGGGCGGCGCGGTAGTTGATCTCGCCCCACGCGGTGGGCGAAGTCGCGGCGAGGGCGACGGTGTTGAGACCGCTGCCGAGCGGGCGGCCGGGATCGGGGCGGACGCTGCGCGTGCTGCCGAGGCGCAACGACTGTTTGCTGGCGATCAGGGCCTGCGTGATCGGGTGGCCCGTGTTGAAATAATTGATGATGAGATCGCCCTCGGCGGTGGTGTTGGCCGGGTTGTTTTCAAGAATCATGTCGTCGTCGACGAGCACGCCCCAGTCGAGGAGCAGGTCGTCGAGGCCGAGTGTGGCGACGGAAAAACCGGGCACGAGGAAGAGCATGAGCCGGCCGGCGTCGGGGCCGAGGTAGCGGCGGAGGCGTTCCTGCTCCTGGGGCGAGTAGCGGCTTTGGGGGGCGACGGCGATGAGGAGCGCGGCGTCGGCGGGGATCTTGCGCGCCGCGGGCAGGTCGAGGGTGTCGACCTTGAAATTGCGGAGGCGCAGCTCGGTCTTGAGGGCGGAGAGGCCGTAGGAGCGGTCGACGTCGTCGGGGCGCAGTTCGCCGTGGCCGGCGATGAAGTAGATGTGCTGCGGCTCGGGGTTGGAGACTTCGAGCAGGGCCGACGTGATGACCTGCTCGCCGATGAAGGCGTCGCGCTGGCCGTCCTTCAGGCGGTAGAGTTCACCGAAGGGGACGGCGCGCGAGCGGTCGCCGCACTTCAAGAGGATGATGCCGGCCTGCTCGATGCCGAGCTGCTCGGCGTCGCGGCGGTTCTGGTAGGGATCGAGGTAGCGGACGGTGATGCGGCCGGCGGGGTGGGTCGCGGTGGCGTTTTCGTATTCCTTGAGCAGGCCGCGAACCTCGAGGTTGTCGTTGTCCTCGGTGATGGTGACGACGATGGCGACGGGCTGGGGCAGGTTGCGGACGTAGGAGAGCGTCTCGGGCGAGAGCGAAAAGCGGCGGTATTGCGTGAGGTCCTTGCGCCAGGTCTGGGCGTGGTTGCGCGCGAGGTAATTGAGGCCGAGGAAGAACGTGAGGAACAGCACGGCCTGGAGCACGAGGTTGATCGTGCGGAGCCAGCGGGCGGCGCGGAAGCTGTCGGGAAACGCCATGCGTTTCAGTTGAGAGTTGAGGGTTGAGAGTTGAGAGTCGGACTGCCGTGGGCGGCGAGCATGGGGTAAAATTGGATGGTTTGGTCTCTCAGCTCTCAACTTTTATGAATGCAGCATTTTCGCCTCGACGCCGAGGATGCTGAAGATGAGCGCGAGCACGGTGCCGCTGAGGTAGAACAGCAACTGCCGCGCGTCGACGACACCGCGGGTGAAGTCGTCGCGATGCACGAGCACGCGCGCATAGTCGACGGCCTCCTTCACGTGGCGGAGGAAATCGCGGTCGAGCCACGTGGCGTCGGCGAGGTAGTTCACGCCGCCGATGAGGACCACGAGCAGGACGAAGCAGAGGATGGCGGCGACGGTCTGGTTGCGCGTCAGCGCGCTGGCGAGCACGCCGAGGGCGACGAAGAGCAAGCCGGAGACGGCGACGAAGAGGTAGCCGCCGAGCAGCGGGCCGCGGTCGATGAAACGGGCGTCGGCGGCAAACTTGGACAGGATGTAGAAGAAGCCGCCGGTGGCGCTCCAGAGCCCGAGGTAAAAGAGGTAGGCGGCGCCGTATTTGCCGAGCACGACCTCGGTGGTGGTGACGGGGGTCGTGAAAAGCGTTTCGAGCGTGCCGGCGCGGCGCTCGTCGGCGAGGCACTTCATGGTGAGCAGCGGCACCATGAAGAGCACCGGGAACCAGAAATTCTGGAAAAACACGATCGTGGGCGACACGTCCTGCGGGGTCTTGCTGTAGGTGTCGAGGATGCCGGTGAAGATGAAACCCATGAAGACCAGGAAGAGCATGGCCGCGATGTAGGTGCCCGGGTTGACGAGCAACATGCGGACTTCGTGGCTGAGGAGGGTGAGGAAGTGCTTCACGGAGGAGGCGGAAAGCCCGGAGGGCTGAATGGCTGAGGATGAGTCAACACGCGCGGAGAAAAGTTCGGCCTTCAGCCTTTCGGTTTTTCGGCCTTTGGCGGCGCCGCCGCCACCACATCCCAGCTCCGCTTGGTCGCGGCGAGGAACACGTCCTCGAGCGTGGGATGCACGCGGCTGAGCGCGCGGACGCGGAATTGCTGCGCGAGCAGCGCGCGCAGGAGCGGCTCGCCGAGTTCGTCGGCGCGCTCGGTGGTGAGCGTGAGTTCGCGGAAGCCGTCGCCATTGACGCCACCTTCCGCGGTGATGCGCAGCGAGGGCTCGAGGCCGGCGAGCAGCGCGGGCAGGGCCGCCAGTTCGCCGGCGAGTTCGAGTTGGTAGGTGGAGCGGCCGAGGATTTCGCGGCGCAGGTCGTTGGGGGTGCCCTGGGCGACGACGCGGCCCTGGTTGATGATGAGCACGCGGTCGCACGTCATCTCGATCTCCGGCAGGATGTGTGACGAGATGAGCACGGTCATGCGGCCGCGGAGGCTCGCGATGAGGTCGCGCACGATGAGGATCTGGTGCGGATCGAGGCCGATGGTGGGCTCGTCCATGATGATGACGGGCGGCTCGGCGAGGATGGCCTCGGCGATGCCGACGCGCTGGCGGTAACCCTTGGAGAGCTGGCCGATGATTTTGTGGCGGACGCGTTTGAGATCGCAGACTTCGAGGACTTCGTCGATGCGGGGGCCGAGGAGACGGCGGCGGATTTCCTTCAGGCGGCCGCGGAAATAGAGGTATTCCGAGACGCGCATGTCCTCGGGCAGCGGATTGTTTTCCGGCATGTAGCCGATGTGGCGCTTCACCTCGTCGGGCTGCGTGGCGACCGGCAACCCGCAGATGCGCACGCTGCCCGAGGTGGCCGGCAGGTAGCCGGTGAGGATGCGCATGGTGGTCGACTTGCCGGCGCCGTTGGGGCCGAGGAAGCCGATGATCTCGCCGCGTCCGACCGAGAAGCTGATGTCGTTGACCGCAGTGATCCCCGCGTAGGTTTTGACGAGGTGCGAGACTGCGATGGCGGGCGGCGGTTCGGACATGCGGGGATCAGGACGTGAGGGAAGGAGGGAATGAGGGGAACGGCAAGTGTGTGTTGGCGACGGGCCGCGACAGGAGGTGTAGCGGCAAATGAGCCCAGCCAGCTGTAGCGGCGGTCTATGACCGCCGGCGTTGGGCCAAGGGGATTCGTTCGGCGGTCATAGACCGCCGCTACAAAGAACTGACCTCAGTTTGAGTTACCCTGCGGAAGGTGCGATGTAACATGGGCGCGGCGGTTTTTCCGTGCAGCGGGGCGGGGTTGCACCCAGCGTCGGCTGGCCCGCCGGTTGCTTTCGCCGGCGGGCGCCATCCGCCACACCGCCGTCCGCCATGTCACTCAGCATCGTCGCCCTCTGCCTCGCGATCGTCATCTTCGTCTATTTCTACAACAACCCGCTCCGGCACGGGCCGTGGTTCCTGAGCCGGCGGTTCATCAACTGGTTTCCGTTGGGGATGACGTATGCGTTCCTCTACATGGGGCGCTACAATCTCACGGTGTCGAAGACGGCCTTCGGGTCGCTGATGACCAACGAGCAGTTCGGCCTCATCTTCGCGGCGGGCACGATCACGTATGGGTTTTCGTTCCTGATCAACGGGCCGCTGGTGGACAAGATCGGCGGGAAGAACGGCATCATCATCGCGGCGGCCGGCGCGAGTCTCGCCAACCTCGCGATGGGCGTGGTCACGTGGCTGGTGGTCTCGGGGCGCACGCAACTGAACCTCGTCGTCACGCTTTCGACGCTCTACGCGCTGAACATGTATTTCCAGAGCTACGGCGCGGTCTCGATCATCAAGGTGAAGGCGAACTGGTTCCACGTGCGGGAGCGCGGGGTGTTCGGCGCGATCTTCGGCACGTTGATTTCGTTCGGCGTGTATTTCGCGTTCGACTGGGGGCGCGCGATCCTCGACCTGACGAAGGCGACCGCGACCGGACCGGAGTTCTGGCTGCGCTCGGTGCTGCGCGCGTTGTTCGTGCCCGAGGGGGCGGGACTCAACGCGACGTGGGCGGTGTTCTTCGTGCCCGCGGCGTTGCTGATCGCGTGGCTCGTGCTCGACTGGTGGCTGATCCGCGAGACGCCGGAGGATGCGGGGTTCCCGCACCTCGACACGCACGACGCCTCGTCGGGGCACATGCACGAGGAATACACGACGAAGGATCTGCTGAAAAAAGTGTTTGGCAGCCCGATCATGCTGATGGTGGCGGGCGTGGAGCTGACCTCGGGCGTGCTGCGCAACGGCATCATGCAATGGTATACGGTGTTCGCGCATGACGTGCCGCAGAAAGGCGCGGAGGGCATCCTCGCCAACTGGGGGCTGCTGCTGTGCATCTTCGGCATCGTGGGCGGATTCGCGGGCGGGTTGATCTCGGACAAGTTTTTCCAGTCGCGGCGCGGCCCGCCGGCGGCGCTGTTTTCGTGTTTCATGCTCATGATGGCGGCGGTGATGGCGATGACGCTGTTCTCCATGCCGATGGTGGTGGGCATCGCGGCGCTGTTGATCGTGGCGGCGGTGACCGGCGTGCATTCGCTCATGTCGGGGACGGCGGCGGCGGATTTCGGCGGGCGCAAGGCCACGGCCACGTGCTCGGGCATCGTCGACGGCTGCGTCTACGTGGGCAGCGGCATCCAGTCGGTGTGCGTGGGCTATCTCTCCGGTCGGAGCTGGCAGTGGTGGCCGATCTTCCTGATGCCGTTCGCGCTCGTCGGCGCCTATATCGCGTGGCGGATGTGGCACGAGCTGCCAGAGGCGACCAAGCGATACATCGCGCAGCACGAGGCGAAGGGTGGGGTGAGGGCGTAGGGCAGCGCCCGGGAAGCAACGTGACCGCGCGACGCCGGGTAGCGGCGAGCGTGAGCGAGTGGCTCGCCCGGAAACCACTCGCTCACGCTCGCGGCTACACCCCGCGAAATCTCGGCGTCGCTGCAGTAGGACTGGGGTGGGCGCGCCTTTGTTACGACGGCGTTAAATTGGCGTGCGCCATGGGGCGAAATCACTCAAACCGTGCGCCCATGGGAAATGTCGAGATGCGTGCCGCCAGACCAGCATTGCCGCCCGGATACGGGGCGCGCCGCGGACTCAACTGGGGTGTCGTCGGCCTGCTCTACACGAGCTTCTACATGTGCCGCTACAACATCTCCATCGCGAACAAGGCGATGTCGGATGAGTTTCATTTTTCGAAGGAGAACATGGGCGACATCCTCGCCGCGTTTTTCTACGCGTATGCGTTCGGCCAGGTGCTGAACGGGCTCATCACGGACCGGCTGGGCGGGAAGAAGGCGCTGCTCATCGGCGCGACGGGCACGATCATCTGCAATATCCTCTTCGGCGCGGCGTCGTTCTGGGGGATGCTGTGGCTGTTTGTGGTGCTGCGCGGCATCGACGGCTACTCGCAGTCGTTCGGCGCGCCGGGTTTCATCAAGATCAACGCGTCGTGGTTCAGCCAGACGGAGCGGGGCACGTTTGCGGGGGTGTTCGGGTTCATGATCAATCTCGGGCGGGTGGCGATCAACCAGCTCGGGCCGGCGCTGCTGGCGGGTTTCGTGTTTCTCGGGATGTGGAAAATCCCGGCGCAGCACTGGCGCATGCTCTTCTTCGTGCCGGCCGGCATCGCGGCCGTCGTGGCGGTGGCGCTGGCGATTTTCGCGAAAGACACGCCGGAGGAGGCCGGTTTCCACGGCGTCTACAAGGGCGAGGCCGACCACGACAGCGACGTGCACGGCAACATGAAGGAGGTGTTCCTCAACATCGTGACGAACCGTTTCGTCTGGATCATGGCGTGCGCCTACGCCTGCACGGGCGCCGTGCGGCAGACGGTCGACCAGTGGTTCCCGCGCTACATGCAGGAGGTGCACAAGATCGACCTCGATTCGCCGCTGTTTCTCGTCGTCGGGTTTCTGATCCCGTTCGTGGCGTCGGCGGGCTCGTTCATCTCCGGCGTGATCTCGGACCACGTGTTCGGCGGGCGGCGCGCGCCGGTGGCGGCGGGCATCTACTGCATCGAGGTGCTGACGATTTTGGTCGCGTCGCGGGTCGAGGGGGCGATGCCGATCGCGGTGGCGTTTGTGACGGTGGCGTTCACGGCGAACTCGACGCACTCGCTGCTCGGGCCGGCCGCGGCGATGGATATCGGCGGGCGCAAGGCGGCGGCGTTCGCCTCGGGTTGCATCAACTCGTTCCAGTATCTCGGCGCGGGCCTCGCGATGCAGTTGCTCGGCCGTCTGCTCGATCGCTCGGGCTACAACTACTTTTTCTATTTCATGGTCCCTTGGGCGATCGTCGGGGCGATCCTGATGTTCAGCATGGCGAAGCAGAAGAACCTGCGCAAAGGCGCGCACTGACGCGGAGCCGGGGCGGACGCCGGCCGATTACGCGACGCGTTTGGGTTTTGGCGGGCCGAGGTGGAGCGCGTTGCCCTCAACGCGCTTTTTGTGGGAGGGGCTTTATGCCCCGACGAGTCGCGGGGTAAACCCGCTCCC
>JACRKC010000089.1 GCA_016235555.1 Verrucomicrobiota bacterium | reverse complement strand
TTCAGGATTCACGTCGTAGCCCAAGCGCGTTGAGGTCAACGCGCTCCACCCACCAAACCGCTCATGCCCACCGCCGCCGCCGTCGAAAAACACCTCGCCGCCCTCCGCGCGTGCAACCGCTGCCCGCGCATGCACCAGCCGGTCGTCGTTGGCCGGCCGGTCGCGAGCCGCGTGCTGCTGGTCGGCCAGGCGCCGGGTGACAAGGAGCCGAAGCTCGGCCGCCCCTTCGCGTGGACCGCGGGCAAGACGCTTTTCAAGTGGTTCCACGGTGCGCTCGGCTGGACCGAGGACGAGGTGCGCGACCGCGTCTACTTCGCCGCCGTGTGCCGCTGTTTCCCGGGAAAAAAAGAAACCGGCGGCGACCGCGTGCCCGCACCCGACGAGATCGCGAACTGTGCGACGTGGCTCGAACGCGAGTTCGTGCTGCTGAAGCCCGCGCTCGTGCTCCCCGTCGGCAAACTCGCCATCGCGCAATTTCTCGGCGAGCGGCCGCTCGCCGAGACGATCGGAAAGAAATTTTCCGCGGTCTATCGCGGCCATGCGACGGAGTGCATCCCGCTTCCGCACCCGAGCGGCGCCTCGCCGTGGCACCGGATGGAGCCCGGCAAGACGCTGCTCAACGAGGCGCTCGCGCTCGTGGCGAAGCATGAAGCGATTCGACGTGGGTAGGGCCAGTCTTTGACCGGCCCGGTCCGCGCGGAACCCGGACCTCCTTCAATCCATCCGATTTCCATACCGGTTGCCCCGGCACGCACGCGCCGACGGGCCCGGCCCCCTGCCACGCACCCCGGGGAAGTTTGTCATCCATTAGATGACAAACTTCCCGGTTTCTCCTCTGAAGGCGAAAAAACGGTTGTCATCTAATGGATGACAATCGGCGGCGGGCGGGGAGGCTCAATTCACCCGGTTCCACACCTTCCCGCCCAGCACGGCGGCGCGGGCGATTCGGGCGGACGTGCTCCGCATTTCGACCAGGCCTTCGGGTGAGCAAAAGGCGGCGTGGCAGGTGCAGATGAGATTGGGCGTGGCGGCTTCCCCGGCGGTGCGGAGCGGTTCGTTTTCGACCACATCGAGGCCGGCGCCGGCGAGGCGGCCTGCGCGCAGCGCGGCGAAGAGCGGGGCCTTTTGCACGATGTCGCCGCGCGCGGTGTTCACCAGGAACGCCGTCGGCTTCATCAGCCCAAGTTCACGCGCGCCGATCATGCCGCGCGTTTCGGCGGTCGAGGGGCAGTGGATCGAGACGAGATCGGCGGTGGCGAGGAGTTCGTCGAGCGAGCCCGCGCGGGTGACGCCCACGGCCTTGTGCGTGCCGCTCGGGACGTAGGGATCGTAGAAGACCACGTGGAAACCGAAGGCCTTTGCGCGCAGCGCGGCCGCGGTGCCGATGCGGCCGAGGCCGATGAGGCCGAAGGTCTGCGTGTTGAGGCGGCGCATTTTGGCCTGGGGTTCGATCTTCCAGCCGAGGCGTTTGGCCTCGGCGTCGAGCGGGAAGAGCTGCCGATAGAGGGCGAGCGTGAGCGCGAGGGCGTGATCGGCGACCTCCTCGGTGCCGTAGTCGGGCACGTTGCACACGGGGATGCCGGCGGCCGCGGCGGCGCCGAGGTCGACGGTATCGTAGCCCACGCCGTTGCGGATGATCACGCGGCACTGCCTCAGGCGCGCGATGAGCGGCGCGTCGATGAGCGGGCCGTGCCAGAGGATGATGGCGGAGGCGGCGAGCACGGCGTCGGGCACGGGGGCGTTGAAGTCGAGCCGCACCGTGCGCACGTCGGCCACGTCGCCGAGGAAGGGGGACTCGACCGCGGCCGAGTCGTCGGTGAAGCGGAATTCCTTGGGGCAGACGATGGCGACGACGGGGCGGGGCATGGAGAAATCCTTTGACCACGGATTACACGGATGGCACGGATTCAAGAAAGCCTTATCCGTGTTCCTCCGTGAAATCCTTGGTTAAACCTTTCCTGAGTCTGGTGGTGTTGAGCGTGTGCGCCGCGCCGGTGCTCCGCGCGCAGCGTGAGAAGATCCCGCCCGAGGCGCTTGAATTCGTCGAGAAGACGTGGCCGGAGGCGAAGAAGACCAACACCGGCATCCGCTACATCGTCCTGAAGGAGGGCGCCGGCCCGGTGGGCAAGGCGGGCGACCGGGCGCAGGTGCTCTACGTGGGCCGCCTGCTCAACGGCACGATCTTCGATCAGACGACGGAGAGGGACAAGGCGTTCAAGCTCCGCATCGGCCGGGGCGAGGTCATTCGCGGCTGGGACCAGATTTTGCAGCAGATGAAGGTGGGGGAGAAACGCCTCGTCATCATCCCGCCGGAGCTGGCCTACGGCACACGCGGGCAACCGCCGAAGATCGGGCGCAACGAAACGCTGGTCTTCGAGATGGAGCTGACCGAGCTCGCGAAGGATTGAGACGCGGACGGGGCGTCCCGCCTCGGTGCCGGATCGTGGCCGGGCAACCCGCGCACGCGAGCACCGGCGGGGCGCGTGGGCGAACTTGGGCGTTGAGCGTTCCGCGTCGGGCGTTGAGTGTTCCGCCCGCTCCTGCTTCCCGATGTCAGTCCCTGCCCCAAAGGCGATCTTCCTCAGCTACGCCCGCGACGATGCCGCCGCGGCCCGGCGCGTCGCGGAGGCGCTGCGCGGGGCCGGCCTCGAAGTGTGGTTCGACGAAAACGAACTCACCGGCGGCGATGCGTGGGACCAGAAGATCCGCGCCCAGATCGGCGAGTGCGCGTTGTTCGTGCCGTTGATTTCAGCGATAACGCAGGCGCGGCTCGAAGGTTATTTCCGGCTGGAGTGGCGGCTGGCCGAGCAACGCTCGCACCTGATGGCGAAGGGCAAGCGCTTCCTCATGCCCGTGTGCATCGACGACACCAAGGAAAAGGGCGCGCATGTGCCGGATGCGTTTCTGGAGGTGCAGTGGACGCGACTGCCCCTTCGACAGGCTCAGGGCGGGCTGGCGGTCGAGGTGACGCCGCAGTTTGTGGAGTTGGTGAAGCGGTTGGTGGGTGGTGAGGTGGCACGGGTCTCCCGACCCGTGAACCCGGACGACACGGATCAGGAGACCCGTGCCACGAAAGCCGGCGTTTCCGCGGTAGTCCGGCTGGCCGTGGTGTTTGCGCTCCTCGGTGTTGCGGGCGTCAGTCTGTGGCTGGGGCGTCCCGCCGCAGAGAAATCGGCCCCGACGGAACTGAGGCGGGACGCCTCAGCCACGACTCAAACCGTCGCGCCGAAGCCGGCGGAGAAGGCGGTCGCGGTGCTGGCCTTCGAGAATGTCGGCGGCGACAAGGAGAATGAGATTTTCTCAAACGGCGTGCCGGAGGAGATCCTCACGCAGCTGGGGAAAGTCGCGGGCCTGCGGCTGGCCGGGCAGAATTCGTCGTTTGCCCTGCGGGGCCGACCGGAAACGGAAGTCGCGCAGAAACTCAATGTGACCCACGTCGTGAGCGGCTCGGTGCAACGCGTCGGTTCGCAGGTGAAGATCGTCGCCCGGTTCGTGAACGCCGCCGATGGCACGCAACTCTGGCAGGATCGCTTCACCGAGGAGATGAAGGAAATCTTCGCGGCACAGGAGAAGATCGCGGGCCTCATCGCGCAGAGTCTCTCGCTCAAACTCGGCGGGGCGGCGCGCACCGCGAAGGCGATTGATCCGGAGGCGCAGCGGTTGGTCCTCGAAGGGCGCTATCACTGGAACCAGCGGACCAACGAAGGCTTCGCGCGGGCGGAGACGGCTTTCACCAAGGCGATCGCGCTGGCACCGGACTTTCCCGAAGCGCATGCGGGCCTGGCGGGGGTCTGCGTGACCCGGGCGAATTTCACGGGGTTGGATGGGCAGGTGGACGTGTCAAAAGACATCCAGCGTGGTCGGCAGGAAGCGATGAGGGCACTGGCATTGGACTCGGTGCTGGCCGACGGACATGCGGTGCTCGGATTCGCCCACCTGCAGCAGCGGGAATTCGATCAGTCTGAGCGGAGTTTTCAGCGGGCGTTGGAGCTGAATCCCAACTCGCCGCTGGCGCGGTGCTGGCATGCGCTGCTGCTTTGGTGTGTCGGCCGGTTCGATTTGGCCGATCGCGAATTGGCCCGGGCGGCGGAAATCGATCCGTTGTGGTTCATCAATCTCCAGGTCTGGGGCCAGATCGTCCTTAACTTGGGAGAGCCCGGGCAGGCCGAGCAGATCCTCGAGGGGGCAGCTGCGTTGCGGCCTGACCATTATCTACCGAACCTCGGCCATCGCCTGCGGGCATTGCAGAAAGTCGGCCGTAAGCGAGAGGCGATCGAGATGGCGCGGCAAGTGCGGAGTCTCCGCGAGGTCTCGACGCGGTGGCAGATGGACAGTTTCGCGCTCTATGTGTTGCGGACCGAACAGCTCGAGGATGAGGCGCGGGATTATGCCGCCGAGTTGCTCGCGCGTTTGCCACAGGACAGCTACGTGCGAGGGTGGGTGCTCGCTGCGGCTGGACGCCACGAGGAGGCGTGGTCGCTGCTCGAGCGAACGCCGACGACTTTCATCCCCGCGCTGGCCACGGATCCCATGTTCGAGCCGATGCGCACCGACAAGCGGTTTGATCAGTTGATCGCGCGGATCGGGGCTACGGAACAACACCGGGTGGCCGTTGAAACGCTGGCGCGATTGCAGCGGGAGCGGGTGGGGAGGAAGTGAGCGAAGCGTAGTCGTGGACGAGGCGTCCCGCCTCGTCTGGCGAGTGCGATTCGAGTTCCGAAACGAGGCGGGACGCCTCGTCCACGTTACTTTTCGAACCCGTGCTTCGCGAACCAGAGGCGGGTTTCGCCGGGGGGGATCGTGAGGCCGAGGTAGGGTTCGACGGAGATCGTGTGGCCGTTGCCCCAGATCGGGCAGTCGAAGGGCACGTAGCTCGCCTCAAAGGTCACGCGCTTCAGCTTCGGGTGGTTGAGCGAGAGCGCTAGCGGGGTCTTCGGCGGGAGCGTGAGGAGCGCGAACTGGTTGTCGGGTTTCGGGCCGAAGGGGCGCTTGAAAGTGAGCGAGCCGTCGGCGGCGATCGTGAACACGCCGTTGTCGGGCACGGTCGTGCCGGCGGGGAGTTTGATTTGCGCCCGTTGTTCGGTGAGCGCCCAGAACGGGTGGGGGAACCACTGGAGAGCGAGCGGGGTATCGCCGACGTTGGTGAGCTGGGTGAACGAGGTGACGGTGCGGCCGGCGAGTTCGATCTTGCGAGAGAGTTCGTAGGAGAGGCCGGCGGCGGTCTGGCGCGTCTGGAAGATGAGATGGTCGGGGGCTTTCGTGACGGTCCACTGGCACGGCTCGCCGAGCCGAACGGAATCGGCGGCGCCGGCTTTCGGGTCGGGGTTGGCGGTGATGTTGCCGGCGCCGATGGCGTGGCCGGCGTCGCCTTTCCAAGTGAGGCGGGCGTTGTTGTCGCGGCGCGTATGGCGGAAGGATTCAGGCAAACCCTGGCCGTCGTAAACCGTCGGTTCGGCGGGATAGGAGGGGCCGGTGAGGAGCGGGCCGAGCTGGGCGTCGGTCACCTGCCAGACGTAGCCGCCGTGACAGTAGCGCCAGCCCTGGCGTTTGTTGTCCGCGGCGTCGTTGGGGTCGAGGATGTCGAGCGAGAGGTCGCGATTGGAGAGGCGGAGCATGGGGAAAACGAAACCGAAGCAATGGCCGCAAAGAGGCGCAAAAATTATTTGGTCCGGCCGACGACAACTGGCCGAGCGCCTATAGGCGCCTTGAGAGTTTCAATGGCAGAGTGATTTTTGTGCATTTTTGCGGCCAATCAAATCGGACTTCACTTTACCCGCTTCACACGGACGGCGGCGCTTTTGGCGTCGAGCTTGAGGGCGAAGTTCCCGAGCGGACGGGCTTCGATGATCACGGACTTGCCGGGCAGCTCGAAGGGGATGGGCTCGAGGCCTTCCCACACCTGGCCGTTGTCGAGGGCGAAGCGGTTGCCGCCCTGCCAGCCGGTGACCTTGGCGGTCATCGGGGCCAGGTTCTTCCAGTCGCCGTCGGCCAGTTTGGTCACGCCGAAGCGGTCCCAGAAGCCGGGCTCGCGTTGTGGCGCGCTGGTGGGGGCGGCTTCGGGCGGCGGGGGTTTGCCCGGCAGGCCGGTGACGACGCGCATGTAGTAGCGGATGAGCGCGGCGTCGATGACGCCCAGCTCGTCGGGCGAGAGGCGGCTGAGGCCGGCGCGTTTCTTCTCCTCGGGGGTCAGGATGGCGTCGAGGCCGGGGAAGGCATCCTGGGCGAGGGCGGCGCTCGTGAGCAGCAGACCGAGCGCGAGCGAGCGGAAGGATTTCATGGCGGGAAACTCAAGTCGCGCCGGAGCCGTTCGTCGAGCGCGCGAGTGCATGGCCACCGTTAAGCGCGGCGTAGAAGGGATCGCCGGGGCGGATGCTGCCGCGGCGGACGATCTGGCCTGTGAAGGCGCTTTTGTAGAGGGCCGTGAGGAACTCGAGGGTGCGGCGGGCGTCGTCACCGGAGCTGGTCGGGCGGACGCCGGCATCCATGGCGGCGAGGAACGCCTCGAGTTGCGCAGCGTGGGTGGAGCCGACATCGGGCGGAAACGCGTTCCACGATTGCGTGAGGCTGTTGCCCTCGTCCTGCGCATGGGGGGCGAGCGTGAAACGCCAGTTGTCGCGCGTGTAGCTGTAGAGGTGGGTGAGCTCGACGGTGGCTTTCTGGTAGTCGAGGCGGATGTAGGTCTCCTGGCGCGGACTGAGCGCGCTGTTGACGATGGAGGCGCAGGCGCCGCTCGCGAAGCGCACGAGGGCCATCGAGACGTCCTCGACCTCGATGGCGCGGTCGAGGTTGGCGGCGAGGGCCTGCACCTCGGTCCAGTCGCCGAGGAGGTGAAGCAGGTGGTCCATCGCGTGGATGCCGAGGCCCATGGTGGGGCCGCCGAGTTCGGTGGCCCAGGTCCCGCGCCACGGCACGGCGTAGTAGGCGGCGTCGCGGAACCAAAGGGTGTTGCAAATGGCGACGAGCGGGCGGCCGAGCTGGCCTTGCTCGGCGATGCGCTTGAGGTGCGCGGTCGACGAGGCGAAGCGCATCTGGAAAATGCACGCGGCGTAGCGACCGGTGCGCTGCTCGGCGGCGGCGATGTCGTCGAGTTCGGCGAGCGAGCCGCAGAAAGGTTTTTCGCACAACACCCACGCGCCGGCCTCGAGGGCGGCGATGGTCATCGGCCGGTGCAGCGACGGCGGCGCGGCGATGAGCACGAGGTCGGGCTTCACCTCGGCGAGCGCCGCGGCGTAGTCGGTGCGGGCGACGGCGAGGCGGTGGCGTTTGCAGAAATCGGCCACGCGCTTCGCGTCGATGTCGACGGCGCCGACGAGCTCGACGCGGCCGCGCGTGGCTTCGACGGCGCGCACATGGGCGTCGCCGATGCCGCCGGTGCCGACGAGGAGAGCGCGGTAGGTTTTGGGAGCGGGGGAGGGCATGCGGTCGTGAGAGGCGAGGCGAAGCAATTTTTTGACCACGGATTACACGGATGGCACGGATGAAGGCATCGCGGCGGGGATTGGAATCTGTGCTATCCGTGTAATCCGTGGTTGAATTATGCGGTGCGCGATGGGCCGGTCGAAGACCGGCCCTACTGGGCGGCGGCGAGTTTCAGGATTTTGTTCCCCGTGAGACGCTTTTCCGGCGGGAGGGCATGCGGGGTTTTGTTGCCGTGAATGGCGGTCAGCTGGCGGAATTTCTCCTGTGTGGCCTTCACGAAATCCTCGACGGGACGCGTCTCCCCGAAGAGCCCCATGATCGTGGGCAGCCAGTGGTGGCCGTAGCGCACGTGGTTCTGCTCGTCGTTGCGGTCGAAGGCGAGGAGGGTGTCGGCCTCGAAATCGTTGAGCTCGCGGATACGGTCCATCACGTGGGCCTTCGTTGGAAAACTGCCGGCCTCGAATTCCATCGTCATCATCGCGTAGCGCTCGGGCGGCGTCATGTGGACGAGGACGTTGTAGAGCTCGAGCGAGTGTTCGAGCGTCATGAGATCGACGCCGAGCTTCGGGAGCTGGCGGTAGCCGAACTCGGAGTGACGCGACTCGTCCCAGAGGTGGCGGGCGAGATCGAAGTGGAGGTCGAAGGGCGCGGTGGGCGTATCGTAGAAAACGGTCGCGAGGTAGTCGACGGCGTCCATTTCCATCATCAGCCAGACGTAAACCATGAGACGGATCACGCGGGCATCGGTCTTCGGATCTTCGAGCCACGGGCGGACGATCGGCGTCTCGTCGGCGTCGTGGCCGAAGACGCTGGAGCAGGTCGGGTATTTGCCGCGGTTGCAGGTGGGCGGATGGGTGTAGGGGCGCTGCGTGTGTTTCCAGGAGAAATCCGCGGGGAGGGGAATGCGTGGGCGTTCTCCCAGGAAACCGCCGAGATCGGCGAGGATGGTGGAGAGGTGAATGCTCCAACTGGCAGGGGCTTGAGTTGTGGGAGGGGCTTTATGCCCCGATGAGTCGGGGGATAAACCCCCTCCCACCAAATACGGCGCGATTTCGCGCGCGTGGCGTTCCTCGTCGGCGACGAATTCCTCGACGAGTTTGCGCGAGGGCCAGTCGGCGAGGTGGTGGGTGGCCTCGAGGTAGTGGCGGTAAGCGGCGAGGAGCGCGGGCTTGAGCACGCCGTAGAAACCGGCGAGCGCGATGTAGCCGTCGGCGGGCGCCGCGGCTTCGTTGAAAATCCGGCGGATGGAATCGCGCACAGACTCGCCGCTGCCGAAGCCGCTCATCTCGCGGCCGCGTTCGCGGAGGAAGCGCGCATGGCCGGCGGATTCCCAGACGTGCTGGCAGAGAAGGTATTTCAGCTCGGGCTCGCCGACGCGATAGATGAGCGTGGTGGCGGTGCGCGTGAACTCGCGCTCGACCTCGAAGAGGATGCGCTGGAGCCGCGCCATCTCCTGCACGGCGGCGAGGCGGTTGGCGGCGGGGGCGCTTGCAGCGGAGGTGGTGGTGGAGGGTGCGACCATGGGTTTTGATCTTTCTCTTTCCTCTTTCTCTTAATCTTTCTCTCCCCGTCGAGCCGAGCCGGCCTGACGAAAGAGAAAGATAAAGAGGAAAGAGAAAGAGCTCGTTCAGCAGATCCGGCCGCGTTTGCCGGCGACGGTGTGGCCGGGGGGATTCACGCCGACCCAGCGTTCGTCGATCGGCTCGCTGGCGCGTTGGTAGCGGCTGTCGCTCGAGATGCGGAGGCGGTTGTCGCTGCGGTTGTCGAGGGACGCGTGCACGGTGAACATCCCGAACGTCAGAAAATCGCCGGCACGGAACTCCGTGGTGAGCCAGCGGCCGCCGAATTTGTTGCGCACGATCGGCGGGTTGTGGGAGAGCGTGCCGGTGAAGGTCCAGCCGAAGACTTGGTTGCCGTTGTGGGCGTTGGCGACCTGCTCGGGCTTGTTGGAGCAGTAGGCGTCGACGTCGCGGTAGACGTAGTTTTTCAGGAGGTCCATGCGCTTGTGCGAACCTTCGAGGATCATGAGGCCGCCGAGGTCGAACGAGATGTCGCCGTAGGGCAGCCAGCAGGTCATGTGGCCGTGCGTGCCGCGGCCCATGTAGGGCAGGTCGCAGTGCGGGTTGGTGCCTTTGCCGGGGCCGATGGCGCGGAGCCAGGTGAAATCGTAGTGGCTGATTTCCTCGCCGAAAAAGCGGCGGTAAAACTCCGTGAGCCGGCCGGTGTAGAGGAGTTGCTGGATGGCGGGGTTGTTGTTCGTGATCTCGGGCTTGAAGACGTAGCCGGAGCCGGGCTTGCACACGCCGTCGACGTGCGGGAAGCGTTCGTCGAGCACGCCGGCGGCGGCGAGGCGCTCGGTGAGCGAGGCGCGGGCGCTGAGGACTTCGTCGCGGTCGAGATAGCCGCGCATGTAAAGGTAGCCGTCGTCGGCGAGGCGGCGGCGCAGTTCGGCAACATCATCGGCGGCGTCCGACGAATCGCGGAGCAGGCCGATCTTGTCGTCGTCCATGTCGAGCGCATGGCCGTAGGAATAAATCTGCGGGAGGGCGGTGGCGGTGCTCATGGGAACGGGGGGAAGATAGGAGATGGGAGATGGCAGGGAAGGTGCCGAAGGTTGGCGGTAGGAGCCTGCTTGCAGGCGATGGATCGGAGTGGCACGGGTCTCCCGACCCGTGGGGCTGAACACGGGTCAGGAGACCCGTGCCACGAAATCGCCTGCAAGCAGGCTCCTACCTGTAGTGGTCGCGCCCTCATGGTGTAGTTGCCGACCAGCCGTCCGGCCAGACGGTGCCGGGGACGGGGCGCCAGTAGATGTGCTGGTCGATGCGCGGCGGGTGGTGGCGGTATTGCTCGGTGAGGCGGAGCTTGGTGCGCAGGTGGTCGATGAGGTTTTCTCCGTAGAAGAAGGTGGTCTCGCCCACGCCGGAGGTGACGATCACCTCGCTCTTGGTCGTCTCGAGCAGCTCGATGAGACCGCGGGTGTTGGCGAGTTCGAGGTCGATGGCGGCTTGGAGCTTCTGCTGGCACACGGCCTTGGTGGCGTCGTCGGACTTTGCGTCGAGGTAGCCGTAGACGCATTCGCACCAGGCGCAGACGTTGCGGAGCGAGGTCGCCCAGTGGAGGTAGGCGCGGGCGCGATCGCGGAGGTCGATGAAGACGCTGCGGGCTTCGGCTTCCGCCGCTGCGGCAGCGTGGGCGGCGAGTTGCACAATCAGAGCGCGCACGCGCGGCAGGAGCTCGCGATCCATGTCGGCGGCCATCTTGGCGCCGGACTCGCGGGTGATCAGGTCGAAGAGAACGTCTTTGCCGAGATCGTTCACGCCGGGGTTGTTGAACTGGAAGCAGCCGTGGCGCTCGTAGTAGTCGCGGTCGGCGGCGGGCACGGCTTCGATATCGGGCACGAAGGGCCGGTCCCACGTGCGTTGCCAGCAGAAGCCGAACACGCAGTAGAGGCCGACGAGTGGCTGCCACACGAGGGCGTCCTCGAAGTCGCGCCAGGCGTCGTGGAGTTTCGGGGCGTGGGCCGGACCGACGAGGTGCGTGGCGAATTCGCCCAGCACGTCGTCGATGCTCTTTTCGGGGAAAAACTGCGCGGCCTGGAGCGCGGGGAGGTTGGGCCAGTAGGGCGCCTGGGCGACGTTGGCGAGGCCGCCGAGGGCGCTGATGCGGTTGAGGCCGGCTGCGCGCATTGCGAGGAGTTTGGCGTGGAGCATCCGCGGGAACGGCACGCCGAGCAGCGGCTCGTGGTTCATCACGCCGGAGACCGAGTAGTGCAGCACGGGATCGATGCCGCGGGCGCGGGCCTCCGTGAGCGCGGTTTTCTCCGCGGCGTCGAGCGACGAGTGAAAAATGCTCCCGGCCACGCCCATGTTCTCCGGGTATTTCGGGTGCGGGTAGGGGAGCGAGTAGCCGCGCACCAGCAGCGACGGCGCCTCGAACGAAACGTGCCCGCCCATGCCGGCCTTGATGTGGTCATGCTCCACCTTGAACGGCTCGATGCGCAGGATGACATCGAAGTCGGGATTCAACTCGGCCGCGGCGCTGCGGAGATTGTGGAGGTAACGGACGATGCTCTTGCCGGCGGCCTCCGCGACTTTGTCGTGGTTGCGCCACTCGCGGATCATGTAGGGCCCGCCGTTGCGGCCGACGTAGAGCGACGCGGTGTGCTCGAAGCCGGAGCCGCTGTCGTTGGTCCAGATCGACATGTAGCTGAGGTCGGGGACGGCGCGGATGATTTTCTGGAGCGCTTCGCGGTAGTGCCGCTGCACGATCGGGTGGTCCTGCGCCATCGTGTAGCGCGGCAGGCGCGACCGGAACGGGTGGTCGACGCGGGCGCCGCGAAGCGTGGGGTATTTTTGGAAAAACCGCTCCGGCATCGTGCGCGGCTCGAACATGCACACGCCGGGCTTCAGACCGTATTTGCGACCGAGGTCGGCGAGGTGGCGCAGGTGGTTGAGGTTGGCGTCGAGGTAGAGCGCGGGCCAGATGCCCTTGGTCAGCGGCGTGTCGACGAAGTGGTTGAAGCCGGGCGCGTAGGTGTAGAAGAGCGAGTAGTATTCCCAGGCGACGAGATCCTCGTGCGGCATGTGGGCCTGGAGGCCGTTGACCTCGCAATGCGTGAAGCCGGCCTCGGCCAGCGCGGCGACGTAGCGCTCGGGGTCGAACTTGCGCGCGCTGCGCCAGTATTGGGTGTAGCAGGCGTCCCAGTGCGGGCGGTGCCAGCCGAAGGTCGCGGGCAACAGGACGCCGGCGGCGAGTTTTTCGCGCGAAAGATCGGAGAGGCCGTTGGCGAGCAACCGCACGGCGGCAAAAAGGAACGAACCATGCGTGGCGATGATCTCGCCCGTGCCATCGTCGGCCAGGCGGAGCCAGGTCCAGGCCGGCGCGTCGGGCGCGCGGGGTGGCTTGGCCCAGCCGCGTGAGGTCAAGGCGACGGCGACACCACGACCGGGGGCCGCGGCGGCTTGCACGCTGGCGCCGGCCAGTTGGGCGAGTTCGCGCGCGGCGGTGATCTCGCCGGGCGTGGCATCAACGGCGTGCAGGACGATCTTCAGGGGCGGCAGGGAGGTGACGGGCATGGCTGGGTGGCGCGAACGGAGGGTCGAAAGCTCAGGGCTGCGCGGTGAGTGTCAAAATGAACGATTCTGAAAATTTCAGGCAGCGACGGATGGAGGAGCGGATGTGAGGTGCGCCGCCTCCCTCGTGGCGCGCGGCTTCGGGCGGGTTGAAATTTTCATGGCGTTTCAGCCTGACAGGTGACGCGATGTGGGCGCACAAACCTGCTTCCCCGTCTCCCCGCGTATGTCCGACACGCAGTTCATCGGCCTCGATATCGGTGGCACCAAGTGCGCCCTCGGTGTGGAAACCGCGCCCGGCACGTTCGCCGAGGTGGCGCGTTTTCCGACGGCGGGCCCGGCGGAGACGCTCGCGCGATTCGCCACGGAAATCGAAAAACTCCCCGCCGCGCAGCGCCGCGCGTTTGGCATCTCGTGCGGCGGTCCACTCGACGCGCGCACCGGCACGGTCTTGTCGCCGCCGAACCTACCCGGCTGGGACGAAATCCGGGTGTGCGCGTGGGTGAATGAAAAATTCGGCGGACCGTCGCGCCTGATGAACGACGCCAACGCCTGTGCGCTCGCCGAGTGGCAGGCCGGCGCGGGCCGTGGCGTGCAAAGCATGATGTTCCTGACGATGGGCACGGGCATGGGTGGCGGTCTCGTGCTCGATGGCCGGCTTTACGAAGGCATCAGCGGCAGCGCGGGCGAAGTCGGACACTTGCGGCTCGCCGACGACGGACCGGTGGGCTTCGGCAAGGCGGGATCGTTCGAGGGCTTTTGTTCGGGCGGCGGCATTGCGCAAATCGCGCGGTGTCGGGTGGCGGAGTTTTCCGGACCGAGTGCGTTGAAACAAATCCCGCGCGAGCAACTCTCGGCGCGCGACGTGGGTGTCGCCGCCGCGGCCGGAGATGCGCTGGCCCTTGCGATCTGGCGCGAGGTGGGCGAGAGGCTCGGCCAGGCGATCGCGCTCTTCATCGATCTCCTCAATCCGGAGCGCATCGTTATCGGCGGAATTTTTCCGCGCTGCCACGTGTTCATCACGCCGGCGATGAACGCCGTCATTGCGCGCGAGGCGCTCGGCCCCAGCGCGCGCGATTGCGCGATCGTGCCGGCGCAGCTCGGCGAGCAAATCGGCAGCCGCGCCGCGGTCGCCATCGCGCGCTACTACTTTTCCGCCCCATGAATACCACCCGCCGCACGTTCCTCCAGACCTCGTCGCTCCTCGCGGCCTCAGTCCCGCTCGCCCAGCTGCGCCTGGCCGGCGCGGAGCGCGCTTCGGCGACATCGGGAGCTGCGGGAGTCCGCCGCGGTTTGTTTTTCGATGCGGACGATCTCCCGCGGATCCGCGCCAACACCACCGACCCCCGCTTCGCTCCTTTCTGGCAATCGCTCGTCACGGCCGACCTGGCCGACGATGCGGACTTCCTCGCGAACAAGGTGCGCTTCAACAACCACGTCGCGGACATGCTGCGCGTGCGCCAGATGCTGGAGCGCTCGGCGTTCGTCTATGCGGTCAACGGCGACGCGAAGCACCTCGCGATCGCGAAGCAGGCCGCACGCAAGCTCCTCGATTACCCGAAGTGGGATTACTTCCTCGAGGGCGGCAAACAGGTGATGGGCCTCCAGCGCGCGCCGGAGGCGACGATTGCGATGTGTTGCGCGCTCGACTGGCTGGGCGATGCGCTTACGCCCGCCGAGCGCGCCGACATCGAGCGCGGCATCGCGGAAAAAGGCGCGCCGGCCTGCTACACCACGCTCTATGGCATGAAGTTTCCCGACCGCGTGAAGGGCTGGGGCTTCGACCCCGAGGACGACTACCCGCAGGCGTTCCGCGTCAACCTCGCCCGCTGGCCGCTGATCCTCAACGCGACCAATCTCAAGGTCATCCCCACCGCTGCGCTCGGCATCGCCGCGTGCGCGCTGCACGGCAAGCATCCGCGCGCCGGGCAGTGGCTCGATCTCGCGCGTTCGAGCGCGAAGGCGTTTGCGACGATGTTCGGCGCCGATGGCGCCTACGACGAGGGTGTGAGCTACTGGGGCTACACGGTGATGCACCTCGCGATCTTCGCCGAGGCACTCTGGCGCACGCGCGGCATCGACGACCGCAACCTGATCAACTACCCCGGCACCGTCCGCTACGCGCTCGCCCACGCCATGCCGACCGTGGGCAGCGGGCTCACGCCGCCGAGCGGCCCGCGCAACCTCGCCGTCCCCACGCTGCGGGCCGACACCCGGAACGACGTCGTCAACTTCTACGACTCGCTGACCAATTCCGACGTATCCGTCGCCGCCTGGGTCGCGCGCACGCACCGCGATCCGCTCGCGCAGTGGTTCGTGCGCGAGATCAGCGAGGCGAAGTTTCCCTTCGCGCTCATCTGGCACGAACCCGGCGCCAAGGGCACGCCACCCGGCCCGGAGCTGCACGACGTGCGGCTGACGAACGACCTCGTGATCTCCCGCACCGGCTGGGCCGCCGCGGACAGTGTCGTCGCGTTGCGCAGCGGAGGTCCGGGCAACCACGAGCACGCCGACCGCAACAGCGTCATCTTCAAGGCGCATGGGGAGCGGCTGTTTCACGATCCGTTTCGCGCCGGCTACTCCTACACGACGGAACGCTGGAAGCTCCGGCTCACGACCGCGCACACCGCCGTGCTCCTCGACGGCAAGGGCCACCAATACCACGACGGCCGCGAGGGCACCAACGCCTCGTGGGCGTGGGCGCATGTGACCGATTTCCAGACCGGTCCCGGCTGGATGCGCGTGACGAGCGACGCCGCCGAGGCCTACGAACTCGTCAACGCCGCCGTCGAACGCGTGGAGCGCACGCTCGTTTTCCTCAAACCCGACGTCCTGCTCGTGCTCGACCGGGTGAAACTCAAGAGCGCCGCACCGGTGCAATTGCGCTTCCAGGTTTTCAACGACGACGAAGGCGGGAGTTGTTCCGCCAATGGCGCTGCGTTCGAGATTGTGCGTCCGACCGCCAGCTTGCGGGCCAAGGTGGCCGCGCTCGGAGTCGCGCCCGCCGTGAAGGCCGGTCGCCTCGACATTGCCGAAGCCGAGGGCGTTTTTCCGATGGTGGAGGCCACCTCGGCATCGTCGACCGAGCACACGCTGCTCACGGTCTGCACCGCGGCCCCGAAGGGCGCACCGCATGGCGAACTCGCGATCGCTCGCGACGGCGGAGGCTGGCGCGTGACGGGCACCCACGGCAAGGTGCGGGTGGATGTGGCGATCACTGCGTCGGGTATTGGTCTGCCGGTTGTCGCGATCAGATGAGCACCGCGGTTTTTGTAGCAGCCGAGGTGACGAGGCTGGAGGGACTACTCACCCGCTTCGGCCTCGTTACCTCGGCCGCTACATAGAACGTTTGCCGCGCCCTACCAGCCATGCCCGTCTTCAACACCGTCAACGCGATCGATTACGGCCTGATCGCGCTCTATTTCGGCATCGTCATCTGGGTCGGCTTCTACTCGGCCAAGAAAAACAAGGACACGGACGACTACTTCAAGGGCGGCGGGCAGATCCCGTGGTTCCTCGCGGGCGTGTCGAACTGGGTCTCGGGCTTTTCCGCGTTCATGTTCGTGGCGGCGGCCGGGTTCACCTACAAAAACGGCGCGGGCGCGGCGGTGGTGTTCACCACGGCCTGCTGGGCGTATCTCGTCGGCTATTTTGTGTTCGCGCCGATGTGGCGCCGCGCGCGGCTGAGTTCGCCGCTGCAATTTCTCACGCGCCGCTACTCGCCCTCGACGACGTATTTCTACTCCGTCACCGCGATCATCCCGCAGGTGATCGGGATCGGGCAGGGGCTCTACATCCTGTGCATCTTCGTCTCGACGGCACTCGGGTTCGGCGGGCGCGAGTTTCATGTGATCGGTTTCACGCTGAGCGGGCTGCAACTCACGATGCTCGTCACCGGAGCCGTCATGATTCTCTACACGGTGGTGGGCGGGTTGTGGGCCGCGGTGCTCTCGGATGCGGTGCAAGGCGTGATCATCGCGGTGATGACGTTGATCATTTTTCCGGTGGCGTTTCTGCACCTCGGGCAGGGCGGGGGCATCGGGGCCGGCTTTGCGCGGCTCGTGCACGAGGCGCCGGCCGGATTTCTCGGGATCAACGGTCCCGCTGCCAATCCGTGGTGGATGCTCGGCTACGTGGTGAACGTCATGCTCGGCTACAACGTCGCGTGGTGGCAGGTGCAGCGTTACCAGAGCGTGCCCGACGAGCGCGGCGCGCGGAAGATGGCGCTGCTCTGCGCGGGCCTTTCGGCGATCGGGCCCCTGCTCTGGATTTTGCCGGTGATGGCGGCGCGCGTGTTGTTCCCCGACATCGGCGCGCTGTGGCCGGCGTTCAAGGCGCCGGAGGAGGCGTCGTTTGTCAGCCTCGCGCTGCTGCTGCTGCCGCACGGCATGATCGGATTTGTGGTGGCGGCGATTTTGTCGGCGACGCTCGGCCAGGCCAACGACTCGTTCAACTGGCTCGCGGCCACGGTCACGCGCGATGTCTACGTGCCGCTGCGCCAGCGCGCAGGCCGCGCGGAGACGAGCGAGCGTCACCAACTCGTGGTCGCGCAGATCACCATGCTGATCGTCGGCGTGCTCGGCGTGGCGGTGGCGTTTTACATTCCGCGGTTCGGCGGGGCGTTCAGTTTCGCGCTTAACTACTACTCGATCGTCGGGCCGGGCTTCATGATGCCGGTCGCACTCGGGCTGCTGTATCGTAAGACACCGTGGTGGTCCGGCATCGCCTCGTGCCTCGCGGCGTTCGCCACGGTGTTCACGCTCATCGCGCTCGAGGCGTGGCCCGACCAGGCGATGCCGCGCAACGTCCTCAGCGCTGCCGGCGCCGCCACGCTCGTATTTTTTCTCTCCACGTTTTGGTATCGCGCCGATGATCCGCGCAGCGCCGAGGCGCAGAAGCTCGAAACCGATTTGCGCGAGCCGGTGCCGGTTGAGACCAACGTGGCCACGGGCGGCAGCCTGCAGGTCTACGGCGTGATCGGCACGATCTGCCTCGTGCTCGGCGGCGTGCTGGTGGCGTGCTGGCTCGTGCCGGGCACACCGATCGCGCCCGCGGGTATCAATGCCATCGCCGGTGCGCTGCTGCTGGCGCTGGGTTTCGGTTTGAGGAAATTTGCCCGCCGGTAGGAGCCTGCTTGCAGGCTATGCTTTGAATGAACCGCAAAGAACGCAGCGCGGCGGAGCCCGAACCCAAGCCCGGAACCAACACCTTTTTGACCGCAGATGACGCGGATAATGCGGATCAAGACAGGAATACCTCCGACATCCGCGTCATCAGCGAAATCCGCGGTCAACTTCTGAGCGGTGCAACTTTGAAATCTTCGTAGCATAACAAGCGTCACGATCCATCTTATGCCGTGAGCGCAAAGAGGCCGATATGGAAGTGCTCTGCGTTCTCTGTGTTCTCTGCGGTTAACTCACTAAGCACCCATGAAAATCCGCGCGAGTTACTATCAACAATTCGACGCCGACTACACGCGTGACGTGCCGGCGGAAGGATTCGGGGGCTGGAAGAGCGACGAAATCGAAATCGCGCCGGCACACACCGCGCTCGTCGTGATGCACGCGTGGGATTGCGGCGCGCCGGAGGAGTTTCCCGGCTGGCGGCGCGCGGTGGAGTATTACCCGCGGGCGCGGAAGATTCTCGCGGAGGTGTTCCCGCCGCTGCTCGCCGCCGTGCGCGCGAGCCCGCTGCCGGTGTTTCACGTCGTGGGCGGCGGGCGCGACTATTATTCGCACCTGCCGGGTTATCGGCGCGCAGTGGCGTTGGCGGCTGGTGCGGAGAGTCGCTCCGCGACCGACGAGGCGGGACGCCTCGTCCACGTGGCTGAGGCGTCCCGCCTCAGTCAGAATCAGGAAACACCCACGCCTACAAAAGAGGCCGGCATCCACGCCTCAGTCGCGCCCGACCCGGTCTACGAACGGTTGCAGGCGTTTCGCCGCGAGCGCGTCTTCGTGGGCCCGCACAACCGCGCGGATGTCGACGCCGGTTTTGCGCGCCTCGGCTTCGCACCGGAAGCGCGCCCCGTCGGCGACGAAGGGACCGCCGCGGATGGCGCGCAGCTCGCCGCGCTCTGCCGCGCCCACGGCGTGAATCATCTCGTCTACACCGGCCTTGCGATCAACTGGTGCCTGCTGATGTCGCCCGGCGGCATGGTCGACATGGCGCGCCACGGCTGCCTGTGCTCGACGATCCGTGAGGCGGTGACCGCCGTCGAGAACCGCGAGACCGCGCGCGACGAGCGCGAGAAACAGCAGGCGCTGTGGCGCGTTGCGCTGGAGTTCGGCTTCGTGTTTGCGCTGGAGGATTTCGTGGGCGCGGTTTCGAGTGTGCCCGCTGAATGAAAGTCCTTACCCCGCTGCGACTCGTTGTTCTCACGCTTTGTCTGTTTGCCGCCCGTGCGCCCGCGGCGCCGGACCCGGTAAGGCTCGCGCCTTACCCGCAGAAATTCCGCACGTTCTTCACGATCACCGATCCGGTCGTGCCCGCCGCGGTGCGGAAAGACGCCGACCAGTCCGCCGGCGTCCGTGCCACCGATGGCGCATTGTGGCAGGCGACGGCGGGCGCGCCGGGCCTGTGGCGCCTTGATGACCGCGCGCCCGCCCGCGATCGCCGGCAGTATTTCGCCGGCAAACGCTACCTGCCCGACGACGACGTGCGGCAGATCGCGCCCGATGCGGACGGCGGCGTGTGGGTGCGCACCCGCGCGGGCGTGGCGCACCTCGAGCTGCGCCCGATGACGCTCGCGCAGAAATCCGTGCTCATGGTGCAGAACGTCCAGCAGCGTCACGATCGCTACGGCATGCTCGGCGATTCGCACCTCGCCACGCCCGGAGATCTCTCGACCAACCAGCACGTCGACAACGACAACAACGGCCTGTGGACCGCGATCTACGCCGCGGCCGAGTGTTTTCGTTACGCCGCGACGAAGACGCCCGACTCGCTCGCCAACGCGCGGAAGGCCGTCGAGGCGTTGCTCTTTCTCGAGGAAGTGACCGGCACGCGCGGCTTCCCCGCCCGCTCCTACATCCGCAAAGGCGACCGCATGCCGACCGACGGCGAGTGGCACTGGACCGCGGATGGGCGGATTTACTGGAAGGGCGACACAAGCTCCGACGAAATTGTCGGCCACTTCTTCGCATTCAGCATCGCCTACGATTTGTTGCCCGACGCGGCGCTGAAACAGCGCATAGTCGCGACCACCCGCCGCATCATGGATCATATTGTGAGCAATGGCTACCACCTGATCGACGTCGACGGGAAGCCAACGCTGTGGGGCAAGTGGTCGCCGAAATATTTCCAGGAAGATCCCGAGGACTCCGCGCTCAACGCCCTCGAGTTGCTCAGTTTCCTGAAAGTGACCGCGCACCTTACCGGCGACGCCCGCTACGACGCCGAATACCGCAAGGTCGCGCACGAACTCGGCTATGCCGACCTGATGCTCAAGCTGTTCGAAGTGCGGAAGGAGCTGAACTTCTCGGACGAAGAGCTGGCCATGCTCCCGTTTTACACGGTGTTTCGCTACGAGCGCGATCCAGCGATGCTCGACCGCTACCGGCGCGCGATGGATCTCTGGTGGCGGAACATGGAGCGCGAGCTGTGCCCGCTGTGGAGCTTCATCTATCTCACGGGCCGGCCCGAGGCGAAAGTCGACCTGCCCGGCGCGGTGTGGACGCTCTACCGCATGCCGATCGACCAGATCAAATGGGACGTGAAGAACACCCACCGCACCGACGTCGTCTGGACCGGGGCGGCCGACCGGCATGGGCGGCGCGAAGCGGTCACTCTGCTTCCGCCAGACGAGCGCCCCGTGATGCGGTGGAACGCGAACCCCTTCGTCGTCGACGGCGGCAACGGCGGACGCAGTGAGAGCGACGGCGGCGCGTTTCTCCTGGCCTACTGGCTCGGCCGCCACCACAAGTTCCTCCTCGGCGAGTGAGCGCATGACGACCGAGGTTTCAGTTGTGGGTCGCGGGTGGGCGGGCGCGTCCCTGCGCCCGCATGGCGCGACCTTCACTGCGGTCGAAATGCGGGCACGGGGACGTGCCCGCCCACCGGCTTGGCCGACGATGCGGCAGGGCGATTTGGCGCGATGAATAACGTGAGCCCGCACGCCTTTCGTTCCGGAATTATTGAGGGTTTCTACGGTCCGCCGTGGTCGCAGGGGGAGCGGGCGCAGCTCTTCGGCTGGATGCACGCATGGGGTCTCAACACCTACGTCTACGCGCCCAAGGACGATCTCAAGCACCGCGCGCTCTGGCGCGAAACCTACACGGCGGACGAGGCGGAGAAACTCGCCGCCAACCTCCGCGCCTGCCGCGAGGGCGGGATCGCCTTCATTTACGCGCTCGGGCCCGGCCTTGACTTTCGTTACGGCGACGCGGCCGAAACCGCGGCGATTTGTCGCCGCTTCGAGCAACTGCTCGCGCTCGGCGGCGAACATTTCGCGCTGCTGTTCGACGATATTCCCGATCGGATCGAGTCTCCCGCCGTGGCGCAGTCGGCGATCGCCAACGCCGTTTTCCGCTGGTTGCGCGAGCGCTGTGCGTCGGCGTCGCTCGCGTTTTGTCCCACGCCTTACTGCGGTCGCATGGTGCGGAGTGGAGTAGGGGGCGCCGGCTATCTCGAAACGATCGGCCGCGAACTGGCGCCGGAGATCGACATCTTCTGGACCGGTCCGGGGATCGTCTCGCGCGAGATCTCCGTCGCGCACGTGCGCGATCTCGCGCAACGGCTGTGTCGCCCGCCGCTGATCTGGGACAATCTTCACGCGAACGACTACGACGGGCGGCGCTTCTTTGTTGGACCCTATTCCGGGCGCGCGCCGGAATTGCGAGGCGAGGTGCGCGGGCTGTTGGTAAACCCCAACAGCGAGTTTCCGCTCAACTTCGTGCCGTTGCGCACGTTCGCGAACTTCGTCGGCGTGCCCGAATCAGCGCGGTGGGATGCGCGCGCCGCCTACCTCGCGGCCCTGCGCGAATGGTGGCCGTGCTTCGCGACCGTGACCTCCGCTGCGGGTGCGCCGCTCACGTGGGACGACTTCGTTTTGTTCTGCGACTGTTATTACCTGCCGCATGAGGAAGGCGCGGAGGCGGAGGCGTTTTTCCGCGAGCTACACGCTGCTATCGAAGCGAAGACTGAGCGGGTAGGGGCCGACCTCCGGGCGGCCCGTCCGGATGCGCCCCCGCCCACGGCCCGCCCGGAGGTCGGGCCTTACCTTTCGCGGCTGGCGGGTCTGAAAATTTTTTGCGCCCGTCTCGCCGAGCTGCGCGACCGGCCGCTCTTCTACGCGTTGCATCGTCGCGCGTGGGAATTGCGGGAAGAACTCGATTTGCTCGACCGCTACCTCGCCTCGACGGCGACGGCGGTCGCCTCCGACTCCCACCTGCCCGGCACGTATCGCGGCGGCTTCGTGCCGCGACTCCAGCAATTGCTGGCTCCGCGCGCCGATGGCACGTTTTCACCCTCGCCGCCATGAGCCGATTCACGCTGCGTCCCGTGCGTTCCGGCGACGAAGCCGGCGCCTACTACGTCTGTCTCAAGACCGGCGACAACGGCGGCGATGGCGAACCGTTTTACCGCGACGATCCGGACGCGCTGGGTCGCATCTACGTTGGCCCGTATCTGAAATTCGAACCCGAGCTCGGCGTGATCCTCGAGGACGAGCAGGGCATCTGCGGTTACTCGCTCGGGGCCTTCGATTCGAAGGCGTTTTTCGCGCGCTACGAAGCCGGGTGGCGGCCGGCGGTGGCCGCGCGTTTTCCGGCGCCGTCGGGCGATCCGGCGCGATGGACCCGCGTGCAGCAGATTCATCACCTCTATCATCACCCGGAGAATTTCATCCCCGAACCTTACGCTGAGTTCCCTTCGCACCTGCACATCGACCTCCTGCCGCGCGCGCAGGGACACGGGCTGGGCCGGCGGATGCTGGAGCAGGTCATGGAGAACCTCCGCCGCCGTGGTTCACCCGGGGCGCACCTCGGCGTGAGCACGCGCAACCCGCGCGCGATTGCGTTCTACGGGCACCTCGGTTTCCACGAGCTCGTGCGCGTCGGCCCGGCGGACGACGGCTGTCTCTATCTGGCGAAACGCTTCGCGCCCGTAGCGGCCGAGGTGACGAGGCCGGGTGGTGACGAAACGCAGCCGCCGGCCTC